>CAZNUA010000015.1:5299-71178 GCA_964576115.1 uncultured Gemmatimonadota bacterium | reverse complement strand
GGCGCCCGGGGCTCGGGAGCCGTGTCGCGGGCGATCGAAGCGGGCACGCTGCCCCGGCCCGACGGCATCATCGCCGGCGAGCTGTCCTGGTTTCACGTGCGGGTCGCCGAGCGGGGGATCTTTCAGTTCCGCATCCGCTTCACCGGCCGCTCGGCCCACACTGCCCGGGCCCGGGTGGACGGTCTGAACGCCATCGCCGCGGCCAGCCGGGGAGTGCTGGCCCTGGAAAAACACATCGATGCCTTTCACCCTGCGGTCGGCTTTCCCGTCCTGAGCGTCAACCGTATCGAGGCCGGTTCCTCCAACAACCAGGTCCCGGCCTCCTGTACCGTCTTCGTGGATCGGCGGACAGTGCCGGGGGAAACACCCGAAAGTGTGGAAGCGGAGATCAGGGCCGCCCTCGACGCCCTGGAGGAGACCCTGCCCGACGGGCGCACGATTCCGGTCTCATACGAACTGCTGACCGACGACGAGGACCTGGCCCCGACCGTGCCGGCCAACATGACCGACGCCGGCGAGCCCCTGGTCGAAGCTCTCTGGCAGGGAACCGAGGCCGTTCTCGGGTACCGCCCGCCGCTCTATACCGACTGGGGCGGGGCCACCGACGCCCGCTGGTTCCGCAAGCTGGGAATTCCGATGGTGATTCTGGGACCGACCGGAGCCGGAGCGCATGCCGCCGACGAGTACGTCGATGTGGCGGCTCTCGGAGCTCTGGGCGAGATCTACCGGCGCACTGTCGGCGGGCTACTCGGGATCCGATTCGAATGATTTCTCCCACCAGGTCATGAGGCGGGGGGTCAGAACGATCACCACCACCGCCACGACCAGGCCGTAGAGCACGTCCACCCCGTAGTGATAGCCGTTGTACATGGTACTGAGACCGAGTCCGATGGTGAGTGGTATGAAGAGCCAGGGCACGATCCGGTGCCGGACGGCGTAGAAAGCAGCCGTTACCGCCAGGGCCACATGGCTCGAGGGGAAGGCGCCCCCCACGATCGTCCCGTTGTCGAAAAGCCACTGCTCCAGAGCCGTGACCGGTCCCCCCGTCAGGTGGAGGACCTCGCCGGGATAGGCGGGCCAGAAGACGGGGCCGCCGCCCGGAGTGAGCAGGAAGTGCAGGAAGCAGCCGTACATCACGAGGGTGACGGCGGCCATGAACTCGGCGAAGGGTGAGCCGGCGATCCCCGGGCCCGATCCGGATTCGGGCCCTGCATCCGGGAGCGGACCGGTATCCTGAACCGAGCCGTGTGACGAACCCACCTGCGAGCGGGTCCGCTGCGCCCGCAGCCAGAGGGGCAGCCCGACCGCCGGGATATACAGGTAAAACGAGGTATAGCAGATGTAGCTCAGTTCGGTGAGCCAGGGCCGGGCCAGGCGCTGCAGCACCAGGGTGGGCCAGGCGCCGAAGACGAACCGGTCGGCCCGCATGAGCCAGTCGTCGATCAACTCGGGACGGATGATGTGAATCATGTGCCCGAGGGCTTCGAAGCAGAAGAGAATCATGAGTGTCGGGTACCACCAGCGCAGGAAGCGGGTCAGCGGATTATCCCGCAGGCGGGGTCCGAAGCGGGCCCCCAGGCCGGCCGCCAGGATCGCCAGGTGCACCCCGATCAGGCTCCCGGCGTGCTCGACCCGCCCGAATCCGGCGCCCGGAACAATCAGCAGGGCCAGGATGACGAGGCAGTAGATCAGCCAGATGATGTCGTGCAGCGCGGGTGCACCGCTCTCGACCCGGGCGGATGCCTTCACGGGGTGCCTCCCTTGCACAGGCTCCTACCGCTGAAAGATAGTCGGCCACCCGATAAATGCAGGCTTGCGTTGGGCTCCGGTGTGTGTCAGGGGACGACATATTGTGGCCCCCTAATGTGTCCGAATGACACGGCGAAGGGATTTCACGACACGTATCGGATCCGGCCGGGTGCCTGGATGGTCAGCGGCATGAATGGCTATCTTGTTCAGAAACAATGAGATAGAGAAATTCTGCTGTGGCTGGATCACCGCCCCCGACAATTGGCATGATATGTGCGCTTGTCTTTCTGCGACCTTACAGATGTGCATGTGTCCGGTCCTGTCACCCCACAGCAGGGCGGGACTTGCAGGGGCCGGGGCGCCGTCGGTACACTGGCGGCGTTCCCGGCTCTTCTTTTTTAAACCCGTTCCGGACCGGTGCTTCATGCCTGTCATCACTCTGACGACCGACTTCCGCGATGCCGACGGTTTCACCGGCGTGATGAAGGGAGTGATCCACGGCATCGCTCCCGAGGCGGGCATCATCGATCTGGCTCACGGTATCCCGCCGGGCGACATCGTGCATGCCGCCTATGTGCTCCGCAACGCCTGGCTCTATTTCCCGCCGGGGACCGTCCATGTGGCGGTCGTTGATCCCGGCGTGGGAGGGCGCCGCAAGGCGATCGCGGTCAGGGGGGTGGGGCAGTTCTTCGTGGCTCCGGACAACGGGGTGCTCGCCTGGGTGCTGCGCGAGCTCGAAGAGGCGGGTGAAGATGTCGGAGCCTGGAGTCTGGAGGACGAACGTTTTCACCTCGATCCGGTCAGCGCCACCTTCCACGGCCGGGACATCTTCGCCCCGGTCGGGGCCTTCCTGGCCCGGGGCGTCGATCCGGCCGAACTCGGCTCCGAACTCGATCCCGGTTTCGAACCGGAGGGGGAACTCGAGGGGGGACCGGTTCTGGAACTGCTCCGCCAGCCGGGGGAGAAAAAGAGCGAGGGACGTATCGTCCACATCGACACCTTCGGTAACTGCATCACCACCATCGAGGCGGGGATCCTGCCCGAAGCGGTTCTCGATCAGCAGGCGCCGCTGACTCTCGTGCTCGAGCCCGAAGCCGGGCCCCTGCGCGTTACCGGGCTGCGCGGTTCCTACTCGGCCGTACCACGCGGTGAGGCGGCGGTGATCGAAGGGAGCGGGGGCCTGCTCGAGATCGCCGTCAACGGCGGCAGTGCAGCCCAGATTCTCGGAGTCGAGCGGGGAACGCCGGTCGTGGTTGAGGTCGGAGAGGCCGCGCCGGGCACCGGCCGCTATGAGGGAGACAACCCGTGACCGGTATCCGCCCGATCGTCGGCGTGATCGGGGGCATGGGCCCCGAGGCGACGGTGGAGTTTTATGCCCGCCTGACCGCCCGTACTCCGGCCGGGTACGATCAGGATCACCTGCACGTCATCATCGATTCCCAGTCAGGCACTCCCGACCGGACTGAAGCGATACTTTCAGGATCTCCGGGAGTCCGGGAGGCCATGCTCGCCTCGGCCCGGCGGCTCGAAGCCGCCGGCGCCGGCCTGCTGGCCATGCCCTGCAACAGCGCCCATCACTGGTACGATGAGGTCGCCGCCCGGATCGACATTCCTTTTCTGAACATGATCGCCGAGGTTTTTGCGGAGGTGCGTCGGCAGGGCCTCAGACGGGTCGGTCTGCTGGCCACGACCGGGACCGCCCGCAGCGGAGTCTACGAACGCTGGTCGGATGAGATCGAACTGATCGTGCCCGACGAGAAGGGGCAGGACGCCGTACACCGGTCCATCTACACCGTCAAGGGCGAAGCCGGTCAGCGTCCGACCGAAGCGAAACGGGCCGCTCTCGAGGTCGTGGAGGATTTAAGGCAACGGGGAGCCGAGGGGATCATCCTGGGTTGCACCGAGATCCCGCTGGTCATCGGCGTGAACGACATCCCCGATCGGCCGGTCTTCGACTCGACCGAGATCCTGGTCGCGGCCGTGCTCCGGAAGGTTCTGTAGCCCCGGACCGGCCGGACAGAGAAGATCGGTCCGGCGTCGGAAGAAAAACGCCCGCCCGGTTGTGACCGGACGGGCGTTATCACTGGTAGTTCTTTGCGGGGAAGATCAGATCAGAGAACCTCGATCCAGCCGTAGGGATCGTCCCGTTTCTCGGCGACGATTCCGGTCAGAGCGTCGTACAGCTCGCGCGTCTTCGGACCGACCTCGCCCCCGCCAAACTCCACCCGGCGGTCGTGATAGGTCATCGAGAGGATCGGTGTGATCACCGCCGCCGTGCCGGCGCAGAAGGCCTCGTCGGCTTCAAAGATCTCGTCGACGTGGACCTGGCGCTCCACGGCCGTGAAACCGAATTCCTTGACGGCCAGTTCGAGAATCGACTTGCGGGTGATCCCGGGCAGGATCGAGCCGTCGAGTTCGGGGGTGGCCAGCTCGTCGCCTTTGATCAGGAAGAAGTTGGCGGCGCCGACCTCCTCGAGATACTGCTCCCGGCGGGCGTCGAGGTAGACGACCTCGGCGAATCCCTCGGCCTTGACTTCGCGGGCGGGCAGCATGCCCCCGGCGTAATTGCCGATCGCCTTTACGCCCCCGGTGCCATACTGGGCGGCCCGGTGGAAGCTGTCAGTGACCTTGAGGTGGATACCCGAGAATCCGGCTTTGAAATAGGGACCAACCGGCGAGACGTAGATCAGAAAGGTGTATTCGGGTGCCGGCTTGACTCCCAGGACTGGTCCTGAACCGAACACGAGCGGGCGCAGATACAGGGCCCCCTTGCCGTGAGGGGGAACGTAGTCGGCGTTGTCGCGTACCACCATCCTGACCGCCTCGAGAAAGAGTTCCTCGGGTACGTCCGGCATGCAGAGTCGGCGGCAGCCGGTATTGACGCGGCGGGCGTTCTCCTGGGGCCGGAAGAGGATGATGTTGTCGTTGATGGAGCGATGCGCCTTCATGCCCTCGAAAAGCCCCTGGCCGTAATTCAGGACGCAGGCTGCGGGCGAGAGGGTGATCGGACCCCAGGGAACGAGCTCTCCCTCGCTCCACTCGCCTCCTTCGGGACATGTGGCGGTGAACATCGATCGGGTGGGTGTAACGGCAAATGTCAGCTCATCCCAGTTAATATCAGCAATACCGTCTTCCATGGTTCTACTCCCTGCCTGGTGTCGGCCTATGAGTTGTTGGAGTTTTCAGCCGAACTGCTCGCCGCTTCCAGCATCCCCTGGTTCAGGTTCTCCAGACGTTTCTGCACCCGGTAATGTATGGAACCGACCGGATAGGAACCATCCTCTCCTGCTTCACCGGCTGGAATTCCGGTCAGCAGTTCGATGCCCTGGTCGATATGGGCGATCGGGTAAATGTGGAATTGTCCGGCTTCGACCGCCTCGATGACCTCATCCTTGAGCATGAGGTTCTTGACGTTCGCAACCGGAATGAGAGCCCCCTGCGTGCCGGTCAGCCCCCGCAGCTTGCAGGTGTGGTACCAGCCTTCGATCTTCTCGTTGACTCCGCCGATCGCCTGTACTTCGCCGAGCTGATTCACCGATCCCGTCACGGCCAGGTCCTGACGCAGGGGCACCCGGGCCAGAGCCGAGAGCAGGCAGTAAAGTTCGGTCGAAGAGGCCGAATCCCCCTCGATCCCGTCGTAGAGCTGTTCGAACACCAGGCTGGCAGAGAAGGCAGTCGGTCGCTCGCGGGCGAAGCGGGAGGCAAAGAATCCCTGCAGGATCATCACTCCCTTGTTGTGGATCCGGCCCGCCATTTTGGTGTCACGGTCGATCTGGATGATCCCTTCGCGGCCGGCGTACACCCGGGCCGTCAGCCGAGAGGGTTTGCCGAAGGCGTAATCCCCCAGGCTCAGGACGGCCAGGCCGTTGATCTGGCCGGTTTCCTCGCCCTCGGTATCCACCAGGACCGTACCCTCTTCGATGAGCTCACCCAGCCGCTCCTCGATCCGGTTGGAGCGAAAGATCTTTTCCTCGACAGCGCGTTTGACATGCTCGGCCGCAACGGTGTCGGCCTTTTCCTGCTCGGCCCAGTAGTTGGACTCGCGCAGCAGGTCGGCGATCTCGATGAAGCGGGTGGTGAGCTTGCCCTGGTCGTCGGTGATCCGGCCGCCATGCTCCACGATCCGGGCCATGGCGGTGCGATCGAAGGGCAGGAGGTTCTCTTCCCGGACGCGGGTGGCGATGAAACCGGCATACGCCTGCACCGCTTCGTCATCGCGGTCCATGATCTGGCTGAAGTCGGCCTTGACCTTGAAGAGTTTGCGGAAGTCCTCTTCGTACTCATAGAGCAACATGCCGATCAGGGGCGAGCCGACCATGACCACTTTCACGTCGAGCGGGATCGGTTCGGGTTTGAGACCCTGGGTCTGTATGACCCGATACTGCTCGTTCAGATCCTCCAGCACGACCTCGCGGTTGCGGATGGCCCGCTTCAGAGCCTCCCACGACATCGGGTTGCGCAGCACGTCGAGGGCCTGCACCACCAGGTACCCCCCGTTGGCGCGGTGCAGGGCGCCGGCCTTGATCATGGTGAAGTCGGTCGTCATGGTGCCCATCGTCGAGCGGTATTCGAGCCGGCCGATCAGGTTGTAAAAGGAAGGATTTGATTCGATCACGACCGGCGTTCCGTCGGTGCAGCCGTGATCCACGATGACGTTGACCGAGAAGCGCAGCAGGCGATCTTCGCTCGGGGGCATCCGCATGCCCGGGATCGGTCCCTGCTGTTCGTCCTCGGGTTTGAAGTCATCGAGATGGGCGAGGATATCCTCTTTGACTTCGTCGAGATAGGTCAGTACCTCCCGGTGGGAGTGAAAGCGCTCCTTCATCTCATCGATCGCATTGGCGACCGGCACCGTGGCGATGACCCTTTCCAGATCGTTAAGCTTGGCCTTGGCTGTTTTTTCCAGATCGCGGACCTGGCGAGTGATGTCGCGCATGACCTTTTGCAGGTCCTCCTGGCGCTTTTCCAGGTCCTCCTTCTCTTCCGGAGAGAGCTCCTCCCAGTCCTGGCTCGACATCGGCTTGCCGTCGCGGGTCGGCAGGGTCAGGATGCCTCCCCCTGACTGTTCGACACTGAAACCGCGTTCGTCGGCTTCGGCCTTGAAGCGTGCAAAGAGCTCGTCGCGCTTCTCGCTCAGGTCCTTGATCAGGTGTGCCCGTCGTTCCTCGTAGACACGACCTTCGAAAGCTTTGGGTATTTCTTCTTTGAGTTCTTCGACCAGTTCGGTCATCCCGGTTTCGAGCTCGCAGCCCATCCCGGCCGGCAGGGAGAGGGCACGGGGAGCATCGGGGCGGTCGAAATTGTGCACGTAGCACCAGTCGTTGGGGGTCGGTCTGTTCTCGGCCGCCCGTCGAACGGCGATCTCCACTGCCGTGTTCCGGCCGGTCCCCGATTCGCCGGCGACGTAGAGGTTGTATCCGTCGGCGGCGACTCCCAGGGAGAATTCGATCGCCCGGGCGGCACGGGGCTGACCGATAATTCCCACATCGGGTTCCATTTCAGCCGTGCTCTCGACGTCGAACACCATCGGATCGCAATGGATACGCAGCTGATCGGGAGTGAGTTCAACCGGTTGATCGGGCATGCCGCTGTCCTCTCGTGGATCGGGTATGACCGGCTTCGGTGTATCAGTCCGGTCTGATCAACTCTCTGATCATCCTCCGGGCCTGTTCTTTCTCTTCCTCGGTATCGTACCAGAAAGCGGCCTGCTCGAAAGCCTGCCGGGCCCGGGTGAATTCCTGCTTCTGGACCAGGGCCATGCCCAGGTTGAATTGGGCCCCGGCAAAGCCCGGCCGGATGCTGATCGCCCGCTCGTACTGCTGAATCGCCCGGGAAATGTAGTTCTTGCTGAACAACGCATTCCCCAGCCGGTAGTACGCCTCGGCATCGCGCTGGTGAGAGTCGATGTACCGGCGGTATGCCTGTTCGGCCTCATCTATCTGACCGAGTTCGATCAGGGCCAGGCCGAGTTCGAGACCGGCCTCGGCATACTCCGGATCGACCCGGGCAACTTTCCGCAGTTCGCGGGCGGCCTGTTCATACCGGCCCTGCTGCAGATAAATACGCCCCAGGCCGTGGTACACCTCGGGATCGTCGGGAGAAATGATCTCGACGGTGCGCCAGATGGCGAGAGCTTCGCTCCAGCGCCGGTCGTGTTCGGAAATCCGGGCCTGGAGTTTGTTGACCCGCACGTCGGTGGGAATCTCGCGCCGCAGCCGTGCCAGCTGGGCCTCGCCGCTGCGCCACAGACCTTCGCCGACAAGCAGTTCGGCGAGCCGCAGGCGGGCCTCGGTATAGGCGGGATCATCCTCGAGCAGGGCTTCGTAGCGGTCTATCGCTTCGGACACGAAACCGCGCTGGTCCTGGATCCGGGCGATGGTGTACTGCAGTTCGACGTTGTCGGGATCGCGCTGCAGGGCCTTGTGGTAGGAGTGTACCGCCCGGGCGATTTCGCCTTCGGCCAGCAGACGGTCACCCTTGGCGATGTCGTCTTCGCGCTGCAGGAAGCAGCCGGTCAGAGCCGTGAGAAGACACAACAGGAGAACCCGACCGGCCGGACCGGGAGCCTTCGCGAGCAGAGGCTCGGGCTTTGTCTTCACTGTACAGGGCATGGAGTGCAAAGATATGCGTTCAGCATATCGGGACAAGCGATGCTTCTTACCCGCCGGTTTCCGGATGATCCTCATCGGGCAGGCGAAGCATGGCATGTCCCCCGGGGTAGGATTCGATTTCGATCTCCTTCAGGGAGCTGATGGTTTCCAGTTCGGCATAGATGACATCGACATATTCGATGATCCGCTCCGGACCGTTGCGATCGTCTCCCTCGGCTGTGCGACGCAACAGAATCTCCGCCTGTCCCCGGATGACCATCAGGGCATTGTTGATCCTGTGGTTCAGACGGGTGATGACGGCACCGAGGGTCTCGAGTTTCTCTCGACGGCTGGTCCGGTCGAAGGCCTCGATCTGTTCGGTCAGGTCGATGAAGAATCCGAAGGAACCCAACCATTCTCCCGCTTCATCCTGGACCGGACTGCCCAGAACGAGCGTCGATCGCTTCTCTCCGTCGGGCCGGTGGAGAGTGAGTTCGTAGGAACTTGCCAGGCCGCGGGGACGCAGAGCAATGTTGCGTTTCAGCGTCTCCTCGCCCTCGGCGTCGAGGAAGGGGAGGGGACTCGAGCCCGGTTCGGGCCTGGTGCCCAGCAGCTCGGCCAGGGCAGTGTTGGACCAGACTGTCCGCAGCTGGTGGTCCAGGATCCAGACGCCCGCAGTGGTGTTCTCCACCAACCCGGAGAGCAGGGCCATCTGCCCGCTTCTGCCGGCCAGGGCGTGCCCGGCCAGCAGAAAGGTAGAGAACGTTGCAAGAAGCCCGATGACGATGAACTCGACGATATGCAGGGTGGGGCGCGGCCCGGTCCCGGGAAACAGGTGCGGACGCAATAAAAAGGTCCAGAGAGCGCCGCAGGCAGCGGCGGTCAGGACTCCGATGATGATGGGAAAAAAGGTGTGACGAAAAGGGATGAGGGACTTCCCGCCACCGTGAGCCAGGCCCTGGTGGCGTTGGTCACTCATCCCTGTCCCGGATCCGATTGCTCGGATATTCGATTGAGCCCGTTCTTCAGGGCTTCAGGATGCCGCTGGCGGCAGCACCGCCCTTGGCGGCGATCCAGGTGCCGCCCAGTGTGGTGCTGGGATTGGCGGTCAGCTGACCCTGGAAACTGCCGTCCACCGCTGCCTGGTTGTTGAAGATTCCCGTGAAGGAAAGGGTGGCATCGGCGGTGTTCCAGATCGGCGGATCGTCGAAGACATTCTGGGCGTCGTTGTGTTCCATGCGCACCGTCGCCATCATGGTCGAGATCTGACGCCCATCGAGCGAACCGGTGATGTCCATATGCGGGATCTCATCCCGACCCCGCCAGAGCGGCGGATCGCGATCGGTGACATTCCCCTGACCGGTTATGTTCGATCCACTGATCGTGAAGGTGATGGTGGCGAACGGCGTTCCGGACAGTGACCCGGAGTAATTGCCGTCGAGAGATTTCTGAACTTGCGGACCGGTGGCACACTCAGACATGAGAAGAACCACCGCCGCCGCCGCAACGATTTTCAGAATGGATCGCATCAATGCATCACCTCTGGAGCTTCAGTCGTATGCGCGTTTCTAATGCTCACCCCGTACCGCGATGAACTTCCCGCGACTCTATCCGAGCACTGCAGGTCGTGGCAAGCCGCAATTATAATCAAGTTCCCGCTATCTGGAAACCGGCAGATCGTAGCGTCCGTCCGGAGAGCGTTCCCCCTCACCCTTGAGGTAGAAGTCGAACCAGGTCAGCTGGCGTTGGTACAGGTCGATCCGGTGACGTGGTTCACCGATCCCGTGCCCTTCCCGGGGATACCGTAGAAAGACGACCGGCAGGCCGAGACGGTCCAGGCCGCGCCAGAACTGTTCGGCCTGAGCGATCGGTACCCGGCGGTCCTCCTCGCCGTGGGTGATCAGCAGGGGAGTCCGGACGTTGGTGATATACTCCATCCCCGACCAGCGTTCGTAGATCTCTTTGGTCTCCCAGGGCAGGCCGAGAAAACCGTATTCGATGTACGTCGGAATATCGGTCTGCCCCCAGAACGACCACCAGTCGACGATTCCCGCATGAGCTATGGCCCCCGCAAAGCGGTCGGTCCGCGTAATCGACCAGTAGGTCATGAAGCCGCCGTAGGAACCGCCCATGATTCCGAGCCGCTCCGGATCGGCGAGTCCCTCGGCGATGAGGTAATCAACCCCGGCCATGATATCCTGGAAATCCATGCCGCCCCAGTCGCCCTCGTCGGCCTGGCCGAAAGCGGTGCCGTAAGCCGACGAGCCGCGTACGTTGGGACCGACGACAAGATAACCGCGGGCGGCGAACATCTGGGCCATACGGGTATTGAACGTATTGGAGTGCCGGCCGTGAGGTCCGCCATGAATGACGAAGATCGTCGGATAGCCCCCACCCGCTTCCGGATCTGCTGGCCGGGTCAGAACCGCCTCGATCTCTAGGCCGTCGCTGCTGCGCCAGGTGATGACGTTCTGCTCCGCGACGGTGAAATCGCGCAGCTGCGGATTGAGATCGGTGACCTGCCTGCCCGCTGTTCCCGGCTCTCCCACCATGACCTCGTCGGGCCACTGCGGGGCGGTGTAGCGCCAGAGGGCCCGGGTCATGTCGTCGCTGAAGGAAAAACCGGAGACACTGCCCGCTACGGATGTCATCTGCTCGACCCGTCCGCGTCTGACATCGCAGCGGAACAGCTGTGTGTCGGTCCGCATCCCGGCCGTGAACCAGAATGTGCGGCCATCGGGGTCAAAGGCAACCCCGCCGCCGACCGAATAATCGAAGCTTTCGGTCAGGTTGCGGGCCTGACCGCCGTCGACCGGTACGAGCCAGTAATCGGAATCTTCGTGCGAACGTCCGCTCGACGTGTTGGCCGAATAGACGACAAAACGCGAGTCGGGGCTGAAGGTCGGTCCGCTTTCGGCCCCCTCGCTCGCCGCCAGAGTCCGGATGTCGCCACCGCTGGCGGGGACGATGAAGAGGTCGGTATCCGAGCTGTACCACGGCCGGTCGGAACGGTTGCTCGTAAAGGCGATCCACTCTCCATCGGGCGACCAGACCGGTCCGTAGTTGTCGAACTCGTCATCGGTGAGCGGCAGTGTTTCTCCACTCTCCAGATCGTAGACGAAAAGGTCGGTATGCAGGGCCCGGTCTTCTTCGACGATGCGCACATCGTCTCTTCGCTCCTCACGTGCCTTGCGTTCCTCCTCGTCGGGCCACTCTTCGCGCTCGGAGTAGGCGAAAGCCGTCATGGTGCGGTTCCAGACGGGGGTGCCGGGCAGACCGTCCTCGAATTCGGTAAGCTGGACCGCTTCGCCGCCGTCGAGAGGGATGACCCAGACCTGCCGTTTCGATTCGCCCCGGGTGGCGATGAAGGTGAGCCGGCCCGAATCGGGTGTGAAGCGCGGGCTCGACTCGCTCGAAGCCCCATTGGTGAACTGCCGGGGTGGGGCCGAACCGTCTGCGGGGCCGAGCCAGATGTGGGTTTCGCTTTCCATCTCGGCGGTGTCGAGCCGGCTCACCGTAAAGGCGATGAAACGGCCGTCGGGCGAGATGACGGTGCTGCCGGTGTTGTTCAGGGTCATGAGATCCCAGTAGGTCAGGAGTCTGTCCTGGGCACCGGCGTTCGGGGTTCCGAGAAGGAAGGCGAGAGCGAAGAGGCTGAGAAGGCGGGGCATGAGATCGGCTCCTTGCGGCAGAGCGGGAGTGTGCAGTTGTCCGGTGTCGGCTCTCGGGCAGTGCCTGCCCGCGGTAAGATTCGGTTCCGGGCGGTATGAGTGGAGCATGGCCCGACGATTGTACAGGCACTATCCTGTGAGCGGCAATCACCACCCCCGGGGCGGGATCCGTACCGGTGGCGGCACCGCGCGGTAAGCGTTCAGAATCGAACCTGAAGGGAAGGGTGTCATGTCCCGAACGGGTGAGGGGCCGGAGAAGCCGCCCCTGACAAAAGACATGCTGGTCGAGGATCTGGTGCAGTTCTACCCCCAACTCATCGGTCCGCTGGCCCACAAACGTGTTGTCTGTATGATCTGCGGCGAAGCGTATTGGGGGACGCTCGAGGAACTCGCCCGCAACAAGGGGATCGAAGATATCGACGCCCTTGTCGCCGAACTCTCAGAGCTCATATAGGCGCTGTACGGCTTCCCGTTCGCCCACCACCAGGAGAAGATCCTCGGCGGTGAGCAGGTGCTCGCCGCTGGCCAGGACCGCTTCGCCCCCGTCGCGGGGACGGATCATGACGACTTCGACCCGGTAGCGGGTGCGCAGCTGTGAATCCTGCAGGAGGGTACCCCGGAGGGGTCGGGGCACGGGGAGTTCCGCCAGCAGGTACTGATCGCCCAGCGGCACCATCGTGCGGGTACTGACATCCTCAACCCCCCGGCTGATCTCCGCGACCATGTCGCGGGTCAGGATCTCGCGGTTGTACCGGGCCACGACGTCCTGGCGCCGGATCACGCCCAGCAACTGGTCTTCTGTTCCGGTTTCGACCACCGGTAGCTCGTCGACATGGCTACGACCGAATTCGGCCAGGACCCGGTCGAGGCTCTCCTCGGGGGTGACGGTACGAACCGGATGGGTGGCGATATCTTCGGCCACCAGGACGTTGCGCAGGTGTTCCTGCTCGGGGATGACCTGGTGCAGATCCTGCAGATCAATGGCGCCGCTCAACCGGGCCTCGGCATCGAGCAGGAAGATCCGGGAGTGGGTCGAGGAAGCCATCAGCCGGATCAGTTCGGGCAGGGAGGTGTTTTCGGGGGTTGTCGCGGCCGGCTGCAGAGCGCAGTCGTGCACCGGGATATTGCGCAGCACGTTGATCTCGCGCCCGCGCGACAGCACCGTTCCCCGCCGCCAGAGTTTCTCGGTGTAAATCGATACCTTGGTAAGCCGGGTGGCGATCAGGGTGGCCAGACCGCAGGCCAGCATGAGGGGCAGGATGATGCGGTAGTTGGCGGTCAGCTCGAAGAGCATGAGCATGGCGCTCAGTGGGGCGAAGGTATTGGCCGCCAGAAGAGCCCCCATACCGACCATGGCGTAGGCACCCGGTCCGGCCGTCGACGCCGGAGCGATGGCATGCACGATGCTGCCCAGACCCCCGCCCAGCAAAGCGCCCATGAGCAGGGTCGGTGAGAGGATCCCCCCCGAGCCGCCCGATCCGAGGGTCAGCGAGGTGGCCACCATCTTGGCGGCCAGGATCCCGAACATTATCAGCCAGGGCCAGGCGTGTGTGTCACCGAGAATCGCCTGGACACTGTCGTACCCGACCCCGAGTACCTGCGGCGCTACCAGGGCCAGGGCGCCGAGCAACAGACCACCGATGGCGGGCCGGAACCAGGCCGGAAGCGAGCGGCGGGAGTCGAAGAACTCGGTCGTACTCGACATGGTTCGAATGAAGCCGAAAGCAGTTACCGCGGCCAGCAGCCCCAGCAGGGCGTAGGGAATGAGTTCCCACGGACTGACGAACTCGAAGGCCCCCGGCGATATGGGGAAGATGGGCATGTCGCCGTAGAAAGTCCGGCTGACCACCGTGCCGAGCACCGAGCCGACGATGACCGGTGTGAAGTTGGCCACCCCGAAATCGCCCAGGATCACTTCGGCGGCGAAGATGGCACCGGCGATCGGCGTATTGAAGGTGGCGCCGATGCCCCCGGCGGCACCGGTGGCCACCAGGATCTTCAAGTAGCGCGAGGGCAGGCGACTGATCGATCCCATGGTGGCGCCCAGGGCCGATCCGATCATCACGATCGGGCCCTCGCGGCCGGCGCTTCCCCCGGTACCGATCGTGATCATCGAGGCCAGGGCCTTGAGCGGGGCCAGGCGGGTGCGCAGGCGTCCCTCGCGCAGGGCCACCGCTTCCATGACTTCGGGTACTCCGTGCCCCTTGATTTCGCCGGCTGCAAAACGGGTCAGCAGGCCGACCAGCAGTCCCCCCCCAGCCGGCAGGAGCAGGATCCGCCACCAGGCCAGATCGGCAACGATGGCGGCGGGGCTCTCGGTGCCGCGCCAGAACAGGCGTGTGGTCAGGTCGACGAGTTCCCGGAAACCAACGGCAGCAAAGCCGGTCAGCAGGCCGATGACGACCGAGAGAACGATGAGCTGGGTCTGCTCGTTCTGCGACAGGCTGCGCAGGCGGTCGAGAGGGGGCGGTTTCATTCGCCGGGCGGGTTCTGTCGGGTCGTCAACGCGTCGACGTCGATGGCGATGACCGCCAGATTGTCGTAGCCAGCCACCTTGCCGGCACTCAGGCGTTCGCCGCTGCCCGGAGCGTACTTCTCACAGAGCCGGCGCAGGGCGTTGAGGCGTTCGTCGTCCTCAGACACGACCCGGGCCCGGCCCCAGGCGATGGCGCTGCGGTAGTCGAAGTGCAGCCGGCAGGGATCTTCATCCGGTACGAATTCGGCTTCATCGACCTCGAGGCAGACCCGCGGGTTCTCTACGAGAGTCCGGTACTTGCGCCCGTCGGCCGAGCTGTGGAAATAGATGCTCCCCTCGTGCCAGACGAAGGAAATCGGCACTACGTACGGTTCGTTTTCCAGACAGGTTCCGAGCCGGCCGATCAGGCTCTCGCAAAGGATTCGTGGAGCATCTGTGGCATCTGTCTGCGTCACGGGAACCACCTCGGGCGGCGTACCGGCACGGATCGGGCCGGGCGGGGTGCGTTGACACCCCGGCGGCAGATAGGTTAGAAGTGAAATCAATGCAGCTCCGGGAGGGGAGCCAGAAAAAAGGGAAGGTTCCGTCATGAGTCTCTGGAATATCGCTCCGGCCGGCTGTTCCCGCCGGCATTTCGTGAAAACGGTACTCGCCAGCTCGGCGCTCTCGGTCGTGGCGCTCGAGAAACTGAACGCGGCGATCTATTCCGAACTCGACGATCTGCTCGCCGATTACGATCAGGATCCTTCACCCGACGGGGTTTTCTGGGAAGCGGTCCGCCGGCATTACCACCTGCAGGACAACATCGTCATGATGAACAACGGTACCGTCGGACCGATGCCGAAACCGGTCTTCAATACCCTCATGCGGGCTTTCCGGGTGCAGGTGGAGAATCCGTACGAGGTCTACAATACCTTCGGTGCCCGGCGCGAGGAGGTGCGCCGCAAGGTGGCCCGGTTCATCGGAGCCGAGCCGAACGAGATCGTCCTGACCCGCAATACCACCGAGGGGATGAACTTCATCGCTAACGGGCTCGAACTCGAGCCGGGGGATGAGGTTCTGCTCTCCTCGATGGAGCATCCGGGGGGTACTCACTGCTGGCGTCTGAAGGCGGCCCGGTATGGTATCGAGGTGCGCGATGTGCCCATCGGCCTGCCGCCGGGCAGCGTGGATGAGCTCATGACCGCCTTCGAGGGAGGCATCACGTCGCGCACCCGGGTCATCAGCATCAGCCACACCGTCTACATCTCCGGCCTCATCTTCCCCGTCAGGGAGCTGAGCGAAATGGCTCACGAGCGGGGCATTCTGGTGCTGACCGACTCCGCCCATGGTCTCGGCATGCTCAACCTGAACATGCGCCAACTCGGAGTGGATTTCTTCACCTCGAGCCCCTACAAGTGGCTGGGGGCGCCCTGCGGGCGGGGGGTGCTCTGGGTCAGTCCCGAGGTCATCGACAGGGTCTGGCCCACCATCGCCTCGGGAGGGTGGGAGGCAGAAGGGACCGCGGCCAAGCTGGAGACCCTGAGCCAGCGGGCCCTGCCTCTGACCTTCGCTCTGGGTGAGGCGATCGATTTCCAAACCCGGATCGGAAAGGACCGTATCGAGCGCCGGGTGCGAACCCTGGCCACCCGCCTGAAAGAGGGCCTGCGCTCGATCCCCGGAGTGCGCCTGCACACTAGCATGGATCCCTATCTGAGCGGAGGGCTGACGGCGTTCTCGGTCGAGGGGGTGGAGCCGGGAAGGATCGTGAACTGGCTGCACGAGAAGTACAACCTGATCATCCGCACCATCGGTTCGGATCGAGCCGGCACGCGAGGAGTGCGCGTCTCGACGCACATCTTCCACCGCGACAGCGACGTCGACACCGTTCTCGAAGGAGTGAAACACCTGGCCGATCGGCGCTGACGAAGTCCGCCCTCAGAGATGCTCCATGATCTCGCCCCGGTAGGGGAAGAGAGCCGGGGTGCCCCCGGTGTGCATGAACAGGATCCGGGCCCCGGGGCGGAAGTGACCGGTCTCGATCAGGTCGAGCAGGCCGGCCATGGCCTTGCCGGTGTACACCGGATCGAGCAGCAGGCCGTCGGCCGAGGCCGCCCGGGCGATTGCCCGGGCCACGGACGGAGTGTAGAGGCCGTAGCCCGCTTCGAGGTAAGTGTCGAAGACGATGAGATCCTCCGCCTCGATCGTCTCGTCGACCTCGAGCATCTCGCAGGTCGCCTCGGCGATCGGCTGAATATAGTCGATCATCTCCCCACGCCCGGCGCTGACACTGATGCCGATGACCGGTATGCCGGGGGTGAGCAGTTTCGTGCCCACGACGAGTCCAGCCTGGGTAGAACCCGAACCGGTCGCCAGGATGACGGCGTCGAATGTCAGATCCCGCTCCTCGGCCTGCTGCATGACCTCCAGACAGGCGCGTACGTATCCGATCGCCCCCCATGGCCGGTGCATCGAGCCCTCGATAAGCGAGCCGCCGATCGGAGCCAGGTAGACCCGTCGGCCGGCGTCCTTTTCGGCGGCCAGGATCGGTTCGAGCAGATCGTGTACGGCTTCGAGCTCGAGCATCTTCACGTCACTGCCGGCCTCGACGATGGTCAGCCGGGCACCGAAAATCCGGTCCAGAAGCAGATTGCCGTCGTTCTCGGCGTGGTGACCCGGCCGGTTGATGAGAACGAGGGAACACTCCAGGCCGAGCCGGGCCGCTGCCGCCGCCGTCTGCCGGCACCAGTTCGACTGTACTCCCGCCCAGGTGACGATCGTGTCCGCACCCTGCGAGCGGGCATCGGCCATGATGTAATCGAGCTTGCGGGTCTTGTTGCCCCCGAAAGCCAGTCCGGTGGCGTCGTCCCGCTTGACCCAGAGTTCGCAGTTCCCGAGTGCGGCCGAGAGTCCGTCGAGTCGTTCGAGCGGGGTGGGCAGGTGAGCCAGGGCGAGGTGGGGAAAAGTGTCGAGCCGGTCGGCGAGTTCTGCCGGGGTCAGCATGGGATGTTATCCTCCTGCAGCATATGAACAGACCGGACCGCCGCGCTCGGTCGGCGCTCTCATTCACAGTGTACGCTTTCGGGCCGCTGCGCCCCAAGCCTCCTCTGTTGCGTCCGGTGAGGCAAGTGACTAGCGTGATAGATATCGTTACCGGTCAGTGACGCTGCACCCGGCCGGCCGGGCGCACAGACAGAGCCCGGACGGTGGTGACGGCGATAAGGCAATAGAGGTCTTTTTCGGGATCGGGAGAACCGGATGGGGCGGTGCAGGCACAGAGGTGTGATCGGTCGGACGGCTCGGACCGTGGCGCTGGCTGGACTGGGGCTGGCGGCGGCGTGCTCCGGATCGGGCCGCGAACCGGATCGCAATCTGGTCGCAGTCAGTATCCAGCCCCAGGTCTGGCTGGTGGAGCGGATTGCCGGCGACCGGGTCGAGGTCGTGCCGCTGCTCAGCCCCGGCGACAGTCCGGCCACCTATCATCCGACCGACGCCCAGATCACCAGCGTCATGCGGGCCGCTGTCTATTTCCGAATCGGGGTACCCTTCGAGACCGGCGAGTGGTTCCGGGCGATCGAGTCCAGCGGCCGGATCCAGATCGCCGATCTGCGCGAAGGCATCGAAATGAGATCGATGGAGACCGGCCTCGAACCGGCGCATGCGACCCGGACCGGTCAGGCCCACGAGCACGGCCCCGATGCCGACGGGCACGATCCCCACATCTGGCTTTCTCCCCGATTGCTGAAAAGACAGGCCGCCACCGTCGAGAGGGTGCTGGCCGGGCTGTACCCCGAACAGGCCGGGATCTTCAGAGCCAATCGAGAGGTGCTGGCAGCCGAACTCGACTCGCTCGCGGTTGCGATCGCCGACCGTCTGGCTCCGGTCCGGGGATGCGCCCTGTTCCTTTTTCATCCCTCCTGGGGGTACTTTGCCGACGAGTTCGGTCTGCGGCAGGTTCCGATCGAGATCGAAGGCAAGGAACCGAGCGAAGCCGAACTGACCGCCTTTCAACAGCTGGCCCGTCGGGAAAGAGCACGCGTGATCTTCGTGCAGCCTCAGATCTCCAGCCGGACAGCGGAAATCGTGGCCGACGCTCTCGGTGCCGAACTGCGGGTTCTCGATCCGCTGGCCCGGAATGTCATCGATAACCTGGGGGCGGTGGCGGCGATGCTGGCCGAAACTCTGCGATGACTTCCGTTCCGCCGGTCGTTGAACTCAGCGGTGTGACTTTTCGGTACCCGGGATCGGAGTCGGCCCCGCCCGTCCTCGAAGATGTCACCCTTGACGTCGAAGCCGACGATTACCTGGGTCTGGTCGGGCCGAACGGCGGAGGGAAAACCACCCTGCTCAGGATCATGCTCGGGCTACTCAAACCCGATCGCGGAACGGTCAGGGTCTTCAGCCGCCCTCCGGCCGAGGTGCGGCACCGGATCGGGTATGTACCCCAGCACGCCGCCATCGATACCTCGATTCCCGCCTCGGCGCTCGATATCGTTCTGATGGGACGCCTGGGGCGGGCCGGCTGGGGCGTGCGGTTCGGGCGCGAGCATCTCGAGATCGGTTTCAGGGCGCTGGCCCAGACCGGGGTGCAGAACCTGGCCCGGCGTTCTCTCGACGAGCTTTCGGGCGGACAGCGGCAGCGGATCCTGATTGCCCGGGCGTTGGCCTCGGAAGCCGAGATTCTGCTGCTCGACGAACCGACCGTAGGAGTGGACGCTCCCGCCGAACGATCCTTCCATGAGCTGTTGCAGCGCCTCAGCGAGCAGCTGCCGATCGTGGTCGTGAGCCACGACATCGCCTTTGTCTCCTCCCACCTGAAGACAATCGCCTGTCTGAACCGCCGCCTGGTCTGCAACGGGATTCCCGAGATGGCGGTGCCTCTCATCCCCCAGGCGTATGCCGATCCCGACACCGTGGTCCAGCTGCAGCACGGCGGAGATTGTCCGGCCAGCCATATCAAGGATGGAACCTGCGAGGACCTCGATTCTCACCCCGGCCACTCATCCGGCGGCGGTTCCCGTGGGCCGGATGAAAGCGGGGCGCGAAAGGGGCCCGAGCCGTGAGCGGATTCTTCGCCGACCTGGGTTCCAATCCCCTGCTTCTGACCGGGCTCGTAGCGGGCATCCTGGCGGCGGTGGCCTGCGGTCTCATCGGTCCCTGGGTCGTGACCCGGCGGATCGTCTTCCTGGTCGGTGCCATCGCCCATATGGCGGTCGGGGGGATCGGAGCTGCAATCTGGCTCCGTCACCACCTCCCGGGCACCTTCGCCGGTCTCGATCCCTTCGTCGGGGCGGCGGTCGCGGCAGTGGGGGGGGCGGTCGTCATCGGGGTGGTGCACGAGCGCAGCCGGGAGCGGATCGATACCCTGATCGGAGCCATGTGGGCGATCGGTATGGCCACCGGGATCCTGCTGGTCAAGTTCACCCCCGGGTACCAGACCGAACTGATGAGTTATCTCTTCGGGAATATCGCGGTGGTGGAGTGGAGCGACGTGTGGCGCCTGGCCGTCATCGATCTGGTGATCGCGGCAGCGGTGACCGGGTACTACAAACGGCTGCTGGCGATCACGCTCGATGAAGAGTACGCGGCCCTGCAGGGGGTGAACACGCTGCGCACCCATCTGGTGCTGCTCACGCTGGTGGCGCTGACCGTGGTGAGCCTGATGCAGATCGTGGGTCTGATCCTGGTCATCGCCCTGCTGACTCTGCCGGCGGCCACCGCGGGTCATTATATGCGGCGCCTGACAGGCATGATGGCCGCCGCGATCGTCCTGAGCCTCGTTCTCACAACCGTGCCGCGGATCGCGGTGTACGGCTCGGGCGTCTCACCCGAATCGGCCATCGTCCTGTCGGCCGGTGCCCTTTACCTGCTCTCGGTCGCCCTGCACCGGAGGCTGCAGAGCCGGCGCGGTTGACACCTCTGCTTCCGGTTACTTCGACTCAGGACACTAAACCTCGCGCGGCAGGAGCATGCGATCCTGAGCCGCGGTCGTGAGTTCGTCCCTGAACTGCGGCGCCGCGATGCCGATCAGGGCTTCGGTCCTCTCCTGCAGATTCTTGCCGAAGAGGTTGGCGATCCCGTACTCGGTCACGATGTAGTGCACGTCGGCCCGGCTTGTGACCACCCCGGCCCCCTGCTTGAGGAAGGGCACAATACGGCTGAACTCGCCGCCCCTGGCGGTGGCGGGCAGGGCGATGATCGGCTTACCCCCCTTCGAGCGCGAGGCGCCGCGGATGAAGTCCACCTGACCGCCGAAACCCGAATAGATGCGGGGGCCGATCGAATCAGAACAGATCTGCCCCGTCAGATCGACCTCGATGGCCGAGTTGATGGCCACCATGTTCTCGTTCTGGCTGACGACGAAGGGATCGTTGACGTACTCGACCGGGTGCGCCTCGATCAGGGGATTGTTGTCGAGATACTCGTAGAGATCGGCCGATCCCAGGGCAAAGGTGATGATGACCTTGCCGGTGTGCAGCGTCTTCTTCATCCCCGTCACCACACCCCGCTCGATCGCCTTCATGGCTCCATCGGAGATCATCTCGGTGTGGATGCCGAGGTCGAGCGATCCGTCCATGGCGGCGTAGACGGCGTCGGGGATCCCGCCGATACCCATCTGGATCGTCTGACCCGGTTCGATGAGCTGCAGGATGTTGTCTCCGATGGCGGATTCCACATCGGTTGCCGGGCGGGTTTCCAGAGTGGGGAGCGGTTCGGTGTGCTCGACGATGGCATGGGCGCGGTTGACGTGGATGAAAGAATCGCCCAGCACCCGCGGCATCTTCTCGTTGACCTGGATGATGATGGTCCTGGCGTTCAGGCTGGCCGCTTTCGAGGCCAGGGTCTCGACCCCGTAACTCATGAAACCGTGCTCATCGGGAGGAGAGGTCATGATCATGCAGACATCGAGCGGGATGATCCCCTCGGTGAAGAGCTGGGGGATCTTGTGCAGGAAGATCGGCACGTAGTCGGCCCGCCCCTCGTTGACCGCAGCCCGGTCGGCCGGTCCCACGAAGAGGGAATTGTGCCTGAAGTGACCCTCCATCTCGGGCGCCGATAGCGGATCGTCCCCCAGCAGCAAAACGTGGTTGAGCTGCACGTTCTCGAGCTCATCCCGTCGCGCGGCCAGGGCGTTGACCAGGGCCTGCGGGATGGCGGCGTTGCCGCCGTAGTATACCCGGTCGCCGCTCGTGACCAGTTTGACCGCCTCTTCGGCGCTGGTCAGCTTCGCTTTGTAGTGATCGAGCCAGTTCATGAGACGTCCCCCGTTTCCATGAGTTTTGCCAGGGGGAAAACCGGCAGGCCGAAGACCTCGGCCGTCCGGACATTGACGAAACTGCCCTGGTAGATATAGACCCCGGCCCCGAGGCCGGCATCGGAAGCCAGGGCGGCCTCGAGTCCCTTAGAACCCAACTGCATCAGGTAGGGCACGCAGGAATCGGCCAGGGCGCGCGAGGCGGTGCGGGCGATGTTCGAGGTGATGTTGGGGACGCAGTAGTGCACCACATCGTGGACGACGAAGGTGGGCTGATCGAGGGTGGTGGGCCGGCTGGTTTCGGCACAGCCGCCCTGGTCGATCGACACGTCGATGATCACACTGCCCCCCCGCATGTTCCTGACCATATCCTCGGTGATGATCCTGGGCGTCAGGCTTCCCGGCTTGAGGATCGCTCCGATGACGACATCGGCGATGGCGGTGTAGCGACTGAGCCGCTCGGTATCGCTGACTGCGGTGACGACCCGGCCGGAGAATTCCCGGTTGATGGCCCGCAGATTCTCCATGTCGTCGTCGAGTACGACCACGTGGGCGCCGGCGAGCAGAGCGTCACGGGCTGCCAGGGTGCCGACGTTGCCGGCGCCCAAGATCAGCACCGTGGGCGGCGGCACGCCCGGTACGTTGCCCATCAGGATGCCCCGCCCGCCGACCTCGGTCTGCAGGCAGTTGGCGGCGATCGGCACCTGCATCTGTCCGGCCATCTCGCTGAATGTGACCAGCACCGGGAACTCGCCCGCGGCATCGCGGATGATCTCGTAGCCGATGAGGGTCAGCTCGAGTTCCATCACCCGTTCCACCTTCTCTTTGGGGTAGATGGCCAGGTGGTGGAAACCGCAGATGGTCGAGCCCCGCTTGAGCAGATCGAGGTCTTCTTTGAGAACCGAGTTGACCTTGCAGACCACGTCGGCCCGGCGGTAGACCTCCTCGGTGTCGTAGACGATTGTTGCACCGGCCGCTTCGTAATCGCCGTCCTGGAAACGGGCTTCAAGGCCCGCATTGCGCTCCACCCAGACGGTGAAGCCTCTTTCGGTCAGACGGGATACAGCCAGCGGAGTCAGACCGACCCGGTGCTCGTGGCGATCGGTCTCGCGAGGGACGCCGATTTCCATGGTACGTTCTCCTGGCGGAAGTCCTGTAGATGGGGGGCAGAACTCGGACAGCAAACGCAAGATAATGCCGCCGGGCGGTGAGTCTACCGTGAAGAGACGGGTTTATCCCCTCAGCGGAAAAAAGACGGTTTCAGTTCTGCGACGTCGGATCCCAGCTGGTACGCAGGCCCTCGTCGAGAGCGTCGAGCCGGTGCATCTGGTCGGCGGTCAGTTCGACATCGCCGCTCTCGAAGTTCTCGAGAATATGCTCGGGCCGTGACGCTTTGGGGATGACGATGAGGTCGTGCTGCAGCGCCCATGTGATCAGGACCTGCGCCGGAGAGCGCCCGCATTCGGCCGCGATCGCGGTCAGGCGTTCGTCCCCGAGACGCCGGGCCTTGGTCAGCGGGCTGTAGGCTTCGAGCGCGATCTGCTCGCGGCGGCACATCTTGAGCAGTTCGGTCTGGTAGAGGAAAGGCGAGAACTCGACCTGGTTGACGGACGGCATGATCCGGCACTCTCCGAGTAGTTCTTCCAGGTGCGGGATGGTGTAATTGCTCACCCCGATCGATCGGCAGAGACCGTCCTCGGTCAGGGTTTCCAGCGCCCGCCATGAATCCCGGCGCTTCCCCTCCACCGGCCAGTGGATGAGATAGAGATCGATGTATTCGAGACCGAGGGTGGCCAGGCTCTCGCGGCAGGCCGCGATGGCGCGATCGTAGCCGTGGTCGTCATTCCAGAGCTTGGTCGTCACGAAGATCTCTTCGCGGGGAACGAAGGAGTTGCGGACCGCCTCGCCGACCGCTTCCTCGTTGCCGTACATACGGGCTGTGTCGATGTGACGGTAGCCCACCTCGAGGGCGTAATCCACGGCGTGCAGGGTCGCCGCGCCCGCAGGTAGCTGGTAACATCCCAGCCCGAGGCGGGGGATCGGCACGCCGTTGTTGAGTTCCAGGAGAGTGTTTTTCATTGACCGTCTCTCCCCGGTGGAGATGGAATGGAGTTCCATGATAACCCATCATGGTGTCCTGAGTCATGACTCTTGCACTTAATACGTACGGAAGGAAGCTGGCGGTCATGTCGGAGAAGGTAAAGCGGCTGGTGGAGCGTCTGCGGCGGGGACGGATCGGTATCTGGATCGAGCGGCAGTGGCTGAAAGCCAAACCCCGCCTGCTCGGGTTCTGGCCCGGGCCGCGGGCCCGGCGGGGGGCGGTGGCGGGAGCATTCACGATCGTGCTGCTGTACGGAATCTACAGCGGCGTCAACGACCTGCGTCTTGGTTCCGGGATCGTCGTGGACGCCCTGGTGGGGCTGGCGGTCATTGCCTTCAGCCTGTTTCTGACCTGGCTGCTGATCGTGGTCGGTCTGGCCGCCTCGAGTCTGGTGGCCCGACTGCCGCGCATCTTTCCGGCCGCACTGGCGGCCGGCGTCATCGTGCTGCTCAACGTCGCCTTTCCCGAGGCTCTGTTCTGGCATGTCATCGGGCTCATACTCGGCTGCAGTGTCATCGGTGGGGGAGTTGCGGTTCTGACCTCGCCGGACTGGCGAAGTGCGGGACGGGCGAAACGGTGGGCGGTGCCGGTCCTGATGGTTGCGGCCGCGGCCGGTCTGATCGCCCTGGCCGCCTGGTTGGCGAGCCGGGGAACCGAAGAGGGCCTGGTCACGGTCGAGCCGCCGGTGCACAACCCGGTAGCCGCAATCGAGGCCGCCGATCCTTCACTGCCCGGCCCCTACCGGGTTCTGAGGCTGACCTACGGCAACGGCGAGGACCGGCGCCCCGAGTTCGGGGCCGAGGCCGATCTGATCACTCCCGGCGTGGATGGCAAGGCCTTTGTCGGCAAGCTCTCGGGCTGGAAGGGACGCCTGCGCAACCGCTACTGGGGTTACGACCGGCGGGCGCTGGCCCTGAACGGACGGGTCTGGTATCCGGACGGGGAGGGGCCGTGGCCGCTCGTACTCTGTGTCCACGGCAATCACAGCATGCGCGACTACTCCGATCCCGGCTACGCTTACCTCGGCGAGCTGCTGGCCTCGAAGGGTTATATCTTCGTCTCGGTGGACGAAAACTTCATCAACGGCGACTGGAGCGCCAACTACAGCCGTGAGAACGACGCCCGTGGCTGGCTGTTGCTCGAGCACCTGAAAGTCTGGCGGGAATGGAACGCCGAAGAGGGTCATCTTTTCGCCGGTCGGGTGGATCTGGACCGTCTCGGCCTCATCGGGCACTCGCGCGGGGGGGAAGCGGTGGCCGTGGCGGCCGCCTTCAACCGCCTGAACCGCTACCCCGACGATGCCTCGGTCCTCTTCGATTACGATTTCAATCTGCGGGTGGTGATCGGGATCGCGCCGGTCGACGGGCAGTACACCCCGATGGATCAGCCCACTCCTCTCGAGGATGTCAACTACCTGCTCCTGCACGGCTCCCACGACGGCGATGTCTCCTCTTTCTCGGGCGACCGGCAGTACAAGCGGATCGCGTTCAGCGAGGGGTCGGAACGGTTCAAGACCTCGCTGTACATCTACCGGGCCAATCACGGCCAGTTCAATACCGTCTGGGGAGACACCGACTGGGGTATGCCGGGAGCGCTGATGCTCAACCGTGCCCAGCTCATGCCCGGAGATGAGCAGCGGCGGATTGCGAAGGTCTACATCGGGGCCTTCCTCGACCTGACCATGAAGGACGAGACCGTCTACCGGCCGCTGTTCCGCGACTGGCGCGCGGGTGAGCAGTGGCTGCCCGAAACCCTGTACGTCAATCGCTTCGAGGACGCTCATACCCGCTATGTCTGCGACTACGACGAGGACATCGATCTGGAGACGGCCACCGAGGCCGGGGTGGGCCTGAGGGGTGAGAACCTGGCCAACTGGCGGGAGGAGGATCTCGGCTATCGGGGCGACCGTGGCGACCGGATGAATCAGGCCGTCTACCTGGGCTGGCGTTCGGGGGATGATGACGAGAATGACACGGAAGACGATGACGCGGACGGGGATTCCGGCGGGGACGGACAGCAGAGCGGACAGGAGGAGCACGTATCCAGGGCCGGGACCGTCATCACCGAACCCGATTCCACCGCGCCGGCCGTGTACACCATCTCGCTGCCCGGAGGGTTCGCCCGCTCGTGGGACCTCGACGCCGCCGCCGAGTTCGTCTTCGCCGTGGCCGAGTCGGACGAGTCGCCGGCTCGACCCGATACCAGCACGGTCGACCTGACACCGCGCGAAAAGCGCCGCCGGGACCGGGAAGAACGCCGGCGGGAGCGGGCCGAAGCCCGACAGGTGGAGCAGGAGCAGAGCGAGGAACAGAGTGCCGGGCCTGCAGAGGAGGAAAGCGCCGGTCGGCAGGGCGCTGAAGCGGAGGGTGAAGAAGGCGAAGACGAGGGAGGTACAGAGGAGGAGGAGTCCGGGGAGGACGACGAGAAACCCCAAACCCCGCTCGATTTCACCCTGAGGTTGACCGATGCGGTCGGCCGGACGGCCGAACTGGCCCTGAGCGAGGTCATGCGGCTGCTGCCTCCCCTCAAAGCCACCTTCACGCGGCATGACGACATGGAGGGGCGTTTCGGTTCCCCGTACCAGCTGGTCCTGCAGACCGTGGCCATTCCCCTGGAGCGGTTCGCGGCCGCCGGATCCGGCTTCGATCCTCGCCGCCTGGTCGAGATCAGCTTCGTCTTCGACCGTTCGCCGAAGGGTCTCATCGTGCTGGACGAGATCGGGTTCCGGACCGCTCGGGAGCGCTGAAGACGCTCGGCTGTTGTTTCGAGCGCCGGAAGGTGGCATCCTGGTATCCAGTCATCTGACCGGGTACTGAGAAGAGCCTGACAGCGCCGGCGGCCTACGCTGCGCCGGCCGTGCCACCGACCGGAGGATTGTATCGATGCCGAGATTCCGCACCCTGCAGATCACTCTGCTCACCGTCGCGGCGATCGCGTTCATTGCCGCCCCCGCCGCCGCCCAGGGCCGACAGCGCGTTCAGTCGCATCCGAAAACCATCTCGAGCCAGCAGGCGTTCTTCGACGCCATCCACGCCCCGAACTACCTGGGCACCGACATCGCCCACACCGAGATCAAGAGACAGTTGGGCGGGACCTGCTGGAACTTCGCCACCGTTTCGTTTCTCGAATCGGAAGTGCTGCGCGCCAACGAGGACGTCGTTAACTACCTGAACGAGAACCGCATGGAACTCGACCTGGCCGAATACTATGTCGTCTACTGGGCCTGGGTCGAAAAGGCCCGGGAATATGTGAAGCGGCGCGGCGAGAACGCCAATCTCGGCGATGGGGGGCTCTCTCACGATACCACCGAGTTCGTCCGCAAGTACGGGATCGTGCCCGAATCCGAATTCGCCCAGCCGGAGAACTCGGGCCTGATGTCACGTGAAGTGACGGCCGCGGTCCGGGAAACGGCCGAGAGCAGCGAGTTCGACGAGGCTGCGGTCATCCGGGCCGCGCGCGAGGTGCTCGACCGGCACCTGGCCCCGATCCCCGAGAGCTTCGAGTGGGACGGCCGGGCCTATACGCCGAAACAGTGGGCCGACGACTACCTCGAGCTCGACTACGACAACTACTGGGAGGTCACCTCCTACACCGATTTCCCCTTCTATACCCGCGGCGAACTCGACATCGGCGATAACTGGTGGGACTACGACGGCTACTACAACGTGCCGCTCGACGCCTACCTGCGGATCATCAACCGGGCGCTGGATCAGGGCTACTCGGTTGCCATCGACACCGACTGGGGCGACGGGTGGTCGAGTCAGGACCGCACCTTCCGGGGCGATGTGGGCTCGGGCTTCGGCAACCACGGGCTGGCCGTGATCCACCCCAACATGACCTCGGGTCTGCTGATCAACCAGGACACCCGCCAGACCGACTTCGAGGAGCGGCGTACGACCGACAACCACCTGGTGCACGCGGTGGATCACCGGATCGTGGACGGACGCGACTGGTACCTGATCAAGAACTCGCACGGCACCGCCTCGGGGCGCCAGGGCTATGTCTGGATGCGTGACGACTGGATGGCCCTGCGGGTGCTGGCCATCATGGTCCACAAGGATGCCATCGACTCCTACGTGGTGCGGCAGTTCGAGGGGGGCTGAGGGGTCTCCGCTACCCGGCGTTTCGATAACGTCTCGATAACCTGGTGAAACCTCAGGGGCCGTGACCCGTCCGGTCATGGTCCCTGCGTGTATCGTGTCGGCTGGTCGGAAGTCGCTACCGGTTCGGGGCGGCGTACGCGTTCTTCAGCGACCTGAGACATACGTCCATCATCAAGCGGACCTGAAATCAGGGCGCGGCTGATTTCAACACATGTCAAAAACATCAGAGGTTATTTTTGACGAGGGGTTAAAATGTCAGTAACCTGACAGGTATGACAGTCCGAAGATATCTGTACCCGCAGGTTCTGGCCGACCTGGACCGGAAGATGGTCTTCGTCAGCGGGGCCCGTCAGGTTGGCAAGACCACCCTGGCCCTCTCTCTCCCGGACGCCCGGCAGGGTTATCTGAACTGGGATATCGCTCACGACAGAGAGCGTATTCTGAAACGTGAACTGCCGGTCGGTGATCTCTGGATCTTCGACGAGATCCACAAGTACCGGGGCTGGCGGAACTGGCTGAAGGGAATCTTCGACGGCCGGCTGGAAGGACAGCGGATCCTGGTCACCGGTTCGGCCCGGCTCGACTGGTATCGTTACTCCGGGGACTCGCTCCAGGGACGGTACCACCTGCTCCGGCTTCACCCCCTGAGTGCGGCTGAGCTCGGTCTGGAAAGCACTGCCGACCTCGAACCGCTGTTCGTGCTTGGAGGTTTTCCCGAGCCCTTCTTCAGTGCCTCGGAGACACAGGCCCGCCGGTGGTCGCGTGAATACCGCAACCTGCTCGTGCGCGAGGAACTGACAAGCCTCGAACAAGTGGATGATCTCGGGCGGTTCGAGCTCCTCATGCTCAGATTGCCCGAACTGGTCGGCTCACTTCTTTCGGTCAATGCTCTACGTGAGGATCTCGGTGTGAGTCACAAGACGGTCGAGAGTTGGTTGAGCATCCTCCAGCGGCTCTATGCCATCTTCCGCCTGCCGCCTTTCGGATCACCCCGCCTGCGGGCGATCAAGAAGGCACAGAAGCACTACCACATGGACTGGAGTCTGGTCGATGACACTGCGGCGCGTTTCGAGAACCTCGTCGCCGTCCACCTCCTGAAGTGGGTTCACTACCAACAAGACGCCCAGGGCCGCGATCTCGAATTGCGGTACTTTCGCGACACCGACGGCCGGGAGGTCGATTTCGTGGTCATCGAAAAGACAATCCCCCGGCTCCTGGTGGAATGCAAATGGGCCGATAGAACACTTGATCGGGGCCTGCGTTATCTCAAACGCAGATTCCCCGAAGCCGAGGCCTGGCAGATCTCGGCGACAGGGGAGAAAGACTATCAGACTCCCGAAGGAATTCGGATCGCACCAGCGATACAACTGTTGCGGAGATTGATCTGAGTACGGCACCCCACCGGGCCGGATCCCTCCGGCCCGGGAGGGTCAGAGGACTATCAGCATCACTCCGGTACCTGATATACCCGTACCATATCGGTGTTCATGAAGGTCACCACGTAGTAGCCGCGGACGGCGTCATAGGCTACCCGGGCCGGATTCGACGGCAGAGCCGTCTGGGTGAGCTTGGTATAATCCGGAGTCGAGAATTCGACCAGGGTGCTTCCGGTGGCCACCACCAGACGCGAGCCCTCGGTGACCCAGGCCAGGCCGCCGTAATCGGGCCAGTCGGGGATGGCGACCTCCTCGACCAGGCTGAGATCGTCGGCATCGTAGACATGCAGCTCACCCTCGCCGAAGGCGGAAATCCGCTCATTGACCAGGATGTGCCCGTTGACCGGATCGGCGAAGACCAGGTTGACGCGGTAGGCCGATCCGGACCAGTCGATCGAATCGACTTTGGTCATGGTGGCGGTGGAGATAACCTCGAGCCGGTAGTCGTCGATGTTGGCCGCAAAGAGCCGGTCGCGGGTCGGATCGACCGCCACGCAGGGACCGGTCGCATAGGAGAAACTCGATCCGTAGCCGCGGAAGGGACGGAAGCGCACCGTATCGAGTACGGCCCCGCTCGCCGGGCTGAATGCGGTCACGTATCCGCCGAACTCCTCGATACCCCAGAGCCGGCCGCCCGAGTCGGAATCGTAGACCAGACCGGCGGGATAGCCGTACCAGCCCGGATCGCCCTCGCCCTGCAGGGTGACGGTGTCCACCAGATCGAGGTCGGGCACCGAATAGGCCCGCACATAGCGGCTGGCATCATCGGTGACCCAGACCTGAGAAGACGAGGGTGGGCAGACGATGTCCTCGGGATTGCCGGAGAACTCCACCGAGTCAATGACCGCCAGGGTGGCGGCATCGATGGTCATGAGGGTATTGGATTCCCCGGCCACCGTCATGTGGTTGCCGACCACGTAGTAGTCCCCGGCTACGGCGATCCCCAGGGGATCTGAGCCGACGGCGATCTCGGCCACCAGTTCGAGGGTGCCGGGGGTGCCGTTCCCGTTGCCGTTGTCGGGTTCGCTGGGATTGTCGTCGCAGGCGCCCAGAAAGAGGGGCAGCAGGAGCAGTATCGCCGCCAGCCCCGCCAGAGTGCGTCGAGATGATGTCGTGCGGTACGTTGTCACCGTATCCCTCCCTAGTCCCTGAGTCACACATTCGTTGTCATTCGTCCTCCGCTGCATCCGCATCGGCGGCGTTGCGCCTCCTCGCCATAGCCACTGCTATGGCGTCGTCGCCGCGCCTTGCCGCAGCGGCGCAGCGGAGCCCTCGGTTATTCAACAAACGCGTGACTCAGGACACAGGTGTCGAGCGTGTCGTGCAGGCGGTACTGAGTTCAGGCCGCCGGGGCCGTCGATTCCTCGACCCCGGATGTGCTGCCTTGCTCCAGGACGCCTCCTTTCCGGCGGTCGCGTGAAAGGAGCAGGATGGCGAAAACGAGTCCGACCAGGCCGAGCCCGGAGAACATGAGCTGGCTGGCCGTGTATCCCGACGTGGCGTCACGAAGCATGCCGTTGAATGTGGGGAAGAGGGCCAGGCCGATGTTCTGGATCATGAAGGTCAGCCCGAAGGCGGTTCCGACCATCTTCTCCTCGACGATCAGCGGGATGGCGGGCCAGAGCACCGCCGAGACCAGCGAGAAGGAGAAGCCGAGGACGACCATGGAGTAGATCGGCGAGAGCGTGGTCAGCCCCATGACGGCATGGCTGGGGATGAGCAGAAAGGCTCCGAAGAGGAGCAGGGTGCCGCGCCGGCCGATCTTGTCGACGAAGCCGCCGATGAAAGGGGCCAGGATCATCGACATGAAGACGAAGATGCTGGTGATCCGCCCGCCCTGCTGCAGGGTCACGCCCCATTTGTTGAGGAAGAAGTCGGGAGCCAGGGTGCGGAAGGGGAAGATGGCGGCATAAAAAGTTACGCAGAGCAAGGCGATGTACCAGAAGCGGTTGTCGAACTTCTTGATGTCGGAGAAAACGACCTTGTCCTCGACCGGGGCTTCGGCCAGGGCGGTTTTGCCCTGGGCGTTCTTCTCGAGGATGACGTAAAAGATCCCGAAGAGCATCGAAATGGCGCATACCCCCGCTGCCAGCCAGAATCCCGCCCGGTATGAGCCCCAGGCATCGGCGGCGGTGGCCAGGACGTTGAGGCTGAGCAGGCTGCCCAACCGCATGAAGGTCAGAGCGAAACCGAACGACAGGGCCAATTCCCGTCCCTTGAACCATTTGGCCAGAATCGCGCTCTGGCAGACGATCAGCGATTCGGAGCCGATTCCCAACAGGATCCGCCCGATGATCATGACCGTCAGGTTCGGTGCCAGGGCGGTCACCGTCGCTCCCAGCACGATCAGGCTGGAGAGCACGATTGTCATGATCCGGGTTCCGAAGCGGTCGACCATGATGCCGCCGATCAGCACCATGATCACGTTCGGCCAGCTGTAAAAAGAGTCGAGCAGGCCGATCTGGGTGCCCCCGACATCCATCCCCTCCATGATCAGGGTCGAGAGGGCCGAGACGCTGTCGTAGGCGAAGTAGGAACCGAAGAGCATCAGCCCCGCCGCGGCCATGACCGTCCAGCGGTAGAAGGCGGAAGCCGGTTCGAAGAACCGCGGTTCGGTCGGCTGCGGAGTGGTGGGGGAGGAGTTCGTCATCAGGGCAGACCTCGGAATCGGGGTGACCCGGTGTGAATCGCGATCAGGGGAAAGTGAACAGGAATTACCCCGGCCGGCGCAAGAACGAAGAGGTGGAAGCGGCCCCGGGTATCTCGGCTCTATCGATACGTAACCGTCATTGCGGAACCGTGTACTCTATGTGCGCGGCTGACCGGGATCAGCGGTCCCGGCCCAGATACAGTTCCAGGCGGGCGGCCAGGCTCAGGTCGAAGCCCGCCCCGGCCGGATGGGTCCGATAGGTCCGGTTGAGAAGGTTGCGACCGACGAGCACCAACCGCAGGCGCCGGTCCCAGAACCACTTGGCGGCGGTCAGGGTGAGAACGGGATGATCGTTCATGCCGGGCAGGGTAATGAGCATACCGCTGTACTGATACGGATCGTCGTAGGGCTGAGGCGGATACTCGGTCCAGGCGCTCCGTGAGGCGTAGCGGCCGGTCAGGGCCAGCGTCATGGTGGGATGCATGACATATTCGATCCGTCCGGTGACGATCAGGCGGGGGATGGCACGCATCCGGGCTGTGAATCCCCGCCTTCGCAATCGGTACTCACCGGCCAGGCTGAGGGATACCCGCCCGTTCAGGTCCAGGGCGAGATCACCACGCGCTCCCGAAAGCCGGCCATCCCAGCCTGCTTCCGGGAGGCATCCCGCCCAGCCGAATTTCGTGGTCGTATCGGTTGACATATACCTTTCGAGACGAAGATCGGTGAACTGACGATGGAAGAAACCGCCGCTGATTGTCATCCCGGCGGTCGGATTCGCCTGCAGGGCAAGATCGATCGCGGCCAGGCGGCTTTGAAGAGCATCATGATCGCATCCGTCCGTGATCCCAGCGTAATAGGTGAATCCCGGAAGCGACACGGGCAGGAGATCGAACTCGAGGTTGGACGTCCAGTAGCGGTAGCCGTGGTCGCTGAAAAAGGACACCGGTGTCTGAGCCGCCGCGAACCGGATCCAGATATTGGGGATCACCTGCAGGCAGGTCTGCAGGTTCGTCGATAGACGTGTCTCGCGTCCTCTGAGAACGGCGGCCACATCGAGGTCGGTCGACCAGCGGGAAGAGCCAAGCCGGTGGGCTGATATGTAGAGCGTCGATTCGGTGTGGTCGTCGTTCTGAACGTCACGACCCCGCCCGATCGTACTTGTTTCCCGTGTCAGCCCGAAACAGAGCCCGCCAGCTGGGATGACGTTTCCGAACTCGATATTCAGATAACGCCGGTCGAGTTCCAGTTCCCGGTTTGGTCCGCCGAGCGGCGCCCAGCTGCCGATCGTTCCGGCCGAACGGCCCAGGCGGTAGCGCAGGCCGAACGAACCGGTCAGGGGAATGGTGCCGGCGGCGCCGATCTGCCTCAGGCGGGTGTCGGCAGCGATCTCTTGCCCCGGCCCCCGGTGAAAGAGAAAATCGTGCCCCCACTGGGTCGAGGCCGAGACATCGTGCCGGCTCGGGCCGATCTCGACATGGGCACGCAGGTTGGCTGCCCGGGTCGTGACGACGGGCAGTTCCCGGGCCAGGGCGACGGTTCGGGAATAGATGTTCTCGTCGGTGACCGGATGGTTGCGGTTCAGACCCGCCAGGCGCAACCAGGCGCGCTCGCCCCCCCAGCCGAGCACGATTTCGCCCTCGGGACCGATGTGTTCGACATCCTGCCGGCGGCCCTCGAGGTAGCGCCAGGGGCCGGTATCGCCGGTCTCGTTCTCGGCGAAGAGAGCCGCGGTCATTTCGGGCCCCCGGCCGGGACGACGGGTGTGGATGTGTACCGCTCCCCGGGCAGCGAAGGTGCCGGCCACCAGGGCGGGATAGGCGATGAACTCGACGCTGTCGATCTCGGCCACGGTGAGGGGCAGCAGGTTCAGGCTGCGGGTCTCGAGCAGGTCGTGGTCGATCCTCATCCCGTCGATGAAGAGCAGAAAGGTGTCGGTCCGCAGCGGGGCCAGGCTCGAGACCCGGTGGCGGTCGTGCAGACCGTCGGTCGACCACGAATCCCACTCCGGGAGCAGATCGAAGATCTCGCCCGGGCGGGTGATCCCGGTCCGCTCGATCACCGACCGGGTGATGACCCGGCGCAGGGGATCGGGGGGAGGTACAAGGGAAGTCGACTGGGCGGCGGCGGATCCCGCGAGCAGGATCACTGTCACGTGCACCACCAGGAACGTCGGCAGGACCGCGAGGGGTACTCGGGATTGCGGGAGGTGAAGCTGCCTGAGAGACGGTCTCGGCCGTAGGTGCCGTCGGATGAGGATCACTGCAGGAACTCCCGCAGCCAGGGCGGCATTCTCAGGCGCCGCCCCAGCGCCAGCGAGCACCAGGTCCGGTCGATTGGTTCGCTCAGCCACAGAACGGTCCGTCCGGCCAGGAGCCGAAACTCCCACTCGTTTCCCAGACCGACCGTGAAACCGAGGACCGGACCGGTTTCCAGCTCGTGATCGACCCGATCGTGCCAGGTGGTGCCGGGATCGTCGAAATCCATCTGCACCAGACCGACCCGCCAGCCGACGCTGACCCCGGTGCGGGCGGTAAAACTGAGCAGGGACAGGTGCCATCCCAGAGCGAGAGAACGGGACGCGAAGTCGGGCAGGTCGGGATCGAGACGTTCCCAGGTCGTCAGGCGGAGCGAGGCTTCGATCGTACCCAGGTAAAAAGGAGTACTCCCGCTTGCTTCGATCCCCGTCTGTTCATCCCATCCGCCCGGCAGGGTTATCCCCCCGCCGGGGAAGACCCCGCCGAGACGCAGGGTCAGATCGGAGAAGGGGACCGGGGTCTGGGCATGGGCCTCGAGCGGCAGACAGACGCAGAGAAGATACAGCAGCAGTCTCAGAGCACCCGGCCGCGTGTGCGTGGGGCGGAACGACATCGATTCCGCGCCTCCAGCGGATTGTGAATACACTCAGTTTCTGAGAAACTCGGCTTCCATCAGGAGCCGGACATTCGGGTCGAGCGAGACATAGTACGGAGCGGCATCCAGTTCGAAGACGAAGACCTCGGCCGCGGCGTTCACCTCGACCTCCGCGATCTCGAGCGGCTGTGAAGGATCGGTCCCCAGGCCCACCTCGAGTGGAAAAGAAAAGAGATGACCGCTCTCCTGTACCTGCCGGATCGAGAGGCTCAGGGTGCCCGAATCCTCGTTCCAGGTCCACGACCACTGCAGCACCGGGTGGCCGGGCAGACGGAGCCACTGGTTGAAAAACGGGCCCAGGTTCTGCCCCGAAACTTCTTCCATGACGGTCCGGAAATCTGAAGAGAGAGCGTTGCCGTTCATGAAGCGCTCGTAGTAGGTCCGGATACCCTCCCACCAGACCTCCTCGCCCAGCTGAAACCGGAGCATGTGCAGGATCCAGGAGCCCTTCTGGTAGGAGTTGGTGCTCAGCAGCCGGTTCAGGTTCACGATGGTGGTGTCGAGCACCGGACTGGCCGGCTGGCGGTGCCAGTACCGCACGACCCGGTTGCGATCGCCGGCCATCCGCTCGGTGAGCCGGTCGTGCCCGTAGACGTGTTCCATATAGACGGTCGTGAAGTAGGTGGCAAATCCCTCGCTGAGCCAGATGTGATGCCAGTCGGCCTCGCTCACGGCATCCCCGAACCACTGGTGGGCCATCTCGTGCGCTACCAGGCTCTCGCTCCAGCCCGCCGGGCGACCGGCCCGACCCTCGGTGTAGAAGATGTTCGAGGCGTTTTCCATGCCCCCGTAGCGGGTCTTCGACTGCACGTGAGCCATCTTGGCGTAGGCGAAGGGACCAAACCGGTCCGAAAAGAACTCGAGGACCCGGGTCGAGACGGCGAACGATTTGACTCCCGCCTCGCGGTCCTCTTTATAGGTCCACGACTGCTGGGGGATACCGTTGAATTCTCCCAGGTCGACGACCGCGAAATCGGCCGCGCCGATGACCATCAGCTTGGTGGCCAGGGGGGCGGCGGTACGCCAGTGGGTTCGGCGCCGGTCGCCTTCCAGATCGCTCTCTTCGACCAGGGCGCCCGAGCCCACCACCCGGTAGTGGGCCGGGGCGGTGACGATGAATTCGCAGGTGGCCTTGTCCGAAGGATGGTCGACGCTGGGGAGCCAGTGGCGGGCCCGGTCGGGCCAGTTGTCGCCGAAGAAGGTGCGCTCGCCGTAACGGTTGCGGGCGATGATGAGCCCGTCGGCGGGTACTCCCGCGTAGGCGATCGTGAAGGTACGCTCCTCATCGACCGAAGCGGGCGTGGCGAGTTCGACTCTCAGCCGGTTCCGTGCATGCGTGAAACCGACCGGCCCTGACGGTCCCCCGACTGCACTGACGGTCATGCCGGTGGCCTCGGGGCCGCCGGCCGGGTCACGGCCCACCAGGTCGAGAGTGAAGGATGTCTTCCCGGCCTGCCGGAAGCGGACCCGCACCGCAGCCCGGCCCTGCACGACGTCGGTGTCATCGCTCAGAGTCAGCTCGAACCGATAGTGCTGCACGTCCAGATCGGGATCGCGCGGGTAGGGATCGGTCTGGGCCAGGCAGCTGGAGGCTGCGAGCAGAATACACAGAGTGGGTACTCCGGCCGTCAGGAGCAGACGCCGGAACGGATTCAGAGCATTGTCAGTCATGTTGCAATCCGATCGTTAATCGGTTGGTCAAAGAAGGAATCATACCTGGTATCATTCTAGGGCAGAGGCTGATCGGGCGAAAGGTGACCGTAACCCGTCCAGCGGTACATACGTAAGAGTAATAGGGGTGGCAGAGCTGCTCCTGAGTCGCGAAACAGAATGGAAGAGGACAGATCAACGATGGGCGGTTTGCTGAACGACATCCGGTACGGCCTGCGCATGCTCGGCAAAAGACCCGGCATCACCGTGGCCGCGATCCTCTGCCTGGGTCTCGGGATCGGGGTGACGATCACCATGTTCACTTTCGTCAACGCCGCCCTGATCCGGCCGCTTCCTTACGAGGATATCGACGAGATCGTCTGGGTCATGGAAACGGCTCCCAAACGCGGCTTCACCTGGTTGGGAGTCGCCTGGCCCAATTTTCACGACTGGCAGGAACAGAACACCGCCTTCGAGTATCTGGCCGCCTATCAGGGCACCAGTCTGAGCCTGGCCGGGGGTGAGGAACCCAAGCGGGTTCAGGCCCTGCGCACGTCGGCCGATCTGTTCCGGGTACTGGGTTACGAGCCGGCCGCGGGTCGGAATTTTACCCCTGAAGACGATATCCCCGGCGCCCCCGATGTGACCATCCTCAGCCACGCCCTCTGGCAGGGGCACTTCGGGGCCGATCCCGACATCGTCGGCGCGACCGTCACCCTGCACGGCATCCCTCATACCGTTATCGGGATCATGCCGGCCGGGATGCGTTATCCCGAGTTCACCGAACTGTGGGTTCCGATGAGCCGCTATAATGGTCTGGAGCGGCGTGGTCAGCATTCGCTGCAGGCCGTCGGCCGGATGAAGGACGGGGTGGGAGCCGAACAGGCCCTGGCCGACCTGCGCCGGGTCGTGCGGAACCTCGAAGAGCTGTATCCCGACCAGGTCGAGGACAACGATGTCCGGATCGTGCCCCTGCTCGAGTTCGTGACCTCCGACGTCCGGGATCAGTTCCTCTACCTGATGGGGGCGGTAGCCCTGGTACTCCTGATCGCCTGCGCCAACGTGGCCAACATGCTCCTGGCCCGCAGCCTGGGGCGCACCCGCGAGATCGCCATCCGCGGCACCCTGGGAGCGGGCCGCGGACGGATGATGCGTCAGCTGCTGACCGAGAGCCTGCTGCTGGCTCTCGCCGGGGGCCTGATCGGCCTCGGTCTGGGACAGGCCGGGATCGTCCTGACCATGGGGCTGGTCCCGGTCGAGATTCCCTTCTATCTCGATTTTTCGATCGACTGGCGGGTGATCCTCTTCCTGTTCGGGATCACTGTGCTGACCGGGATCACCTTCGGTCTGGCGCCGGTGGTCCAGGCCCGGCGCACCGATATTGTCCGGGCCCTGAAATCGGGCGGGGCGCGCTCGGGTGGAGGCCGCCGCCACCTGCTGCGCAACACGCTCGTGGTGGGCGAAACGGCTCTTTCGCTCGTGCTCCTGGCCAGCGCCGGGCTCTTCATCCAGTCCTGGTATGAGATGCAGCAGGTCGATCCCGGTTTTGAGCCCGAAGGGATTCTCACCATGCACTTGAGTCTGCCCGGGCCCGGCTACCCCGAACCGGCTCAGCGGCGGGAGTTTTTCACCCGGACCCTCTCTGAACTCGAGGCCCTGCCCGGCGTGGAATCGGCGGCGGCGGTGCTGACCCTGCCGATGTCCGGCAGCAACTGGGGCAATTCCTACTCGGTCGAAGGTCCCGAGTTCCCAGCCGACGAACCGCTGCCCGTGGGCAATTTCCGCATGGTCCACGGACCGTATCTGGAGACCATGCGCATCCCCCTGCTGGCCGGCCGCTATTTCACCGCCGACGAACTGCGGCAGGGGACTCCGGTGGTTGTCGTGAACGAAGAACTGGCTCACCGCTGGTACCCCGAGGGCAATGCCCTGGGCGGCCGGCTCAAACTCGGGCGGCCCGAGGACGAGGACGCGCCCTGGTACGACATCGTCGGCGTGGTCTCCGGTGTGCGGCACCACGGACTCGACAACGAGATCCAACCCGGCTTCTACCTGCCCTACGCTCTGTTCGATCACGAGAACATGTGGATCGTGGCCCGCTCGGCGGCCGATCCGCTCACGGTGGCCGCCGGGGTACGCAGCGCCATCAGGACAATCGATCCCGCCCTGCCGATCCACGAGCTGCGCACGATGCCGCAGGTCCTCGAGGAATGGATGTGGGGGATGCGCATCTTCATGATGCTGCTTGGAGCCTTCTCCTTCATTGCTCTGCTGCTGGCGATGCTCGGGGTATACGGGGTAATGCTCTACGCCACCGGCGAGCGCACCCGCGAGATCGGTATCCGCCTGGCGGTCGGAGCCCGTCCCGGGCGGGTGGTGAGCCTGGTCGTGCGGCAGGGGATGCTTCTGGTGGTGGTGGGTATGATCATCGGGGTGGTACTTTCCATCGGAGCCGGCCTCGTCATGACCAGCCTCTTCACCGGCGTCGTGGCCCTCGAACCCCTGCCTCTGATCGCAGTGGTCCTGCTCATGTCCGGTGTCGGCCTCGCTGCCAGTCTGCAGCCGGCGCTGCGCGCCGCCCGGCAGGATCCGACTTCAGCCCTGCGGTTCGAGTAGGTCGAGCAGGCGCAGGATCACCTCTTCGGCTTCGCGCGGTTCCGCGGAACCGATCTTCACATGGCGCACGATCCCCGCACCGTCGATCACTACCAGGTGCGGAATGGCCCCGACCGCGTAGGGGATGTGGGTCAGATTCCCGTGCCCGACGGCGAGCGGGTAATCGAGGCCATTCTCCTCTGCAAACTCGCTGATGACCTCAAGTTCCCGTTGCTGAGCATCGAAGCGGGTGATTCCGATCACCACCAGACCGCGCTCGCCCAGGGTCCGCTGCCATTCGGACAGCACCGGGTAGGCCCGGGCGCACGGTCGGCACCAGGTGGCCCAGAAATCGAGCACGACGACCTTGCCGCGCAGATCGGCCAGGGAGAGAGCGGGGGTGTTGAGCCAGGCTTCGATCTCGAGCTCGGGAGCGGACACGTTGATCAAGTCTTCCGGGGCGCGATCGGGCGGGATGACCTCTGAGCCCAGTTCGGCGGTCAGCGGCAGGTTGTGGGCGAAGGCATAGACAGCCGGGGGTGAACCGGCCGTAATCAGCTCGTGGCGATGATCCCCGGCCAGATCGGCGGTGGTAAAAATCCCAGCGTCGATACCGGGCGGAGTATAGGCCTGCCAGATACCCTCCGGCCGGGTCCGGCTCCAGAGCCGGAAGACGAGATTGCCGGCGGCAATGATCTCGGGGTGCCGGTCACCGGTCAGATCGGCTACTGCGATCGGACCCAGCCGGTTCTGGCCCACCACGTCTTCTATCAGTTCGTATTCCCAGCCGTCGGGACCGGGCCGGAGCAGGGCCAGGCGGGCTCTGGCCAGGCGGCCGTAGTTCATGTGCCAGCCGTCCGAGAGCACCAGCTCGGCCCGTCCGTCTCCGTCCGCGTCTCCGGCGGTCAGTTCGTTCACTCCCTGCCAGCTGGGGAGCATCCGGCGTCCATCGTCGGCGGCGATGAAGAGATCGCCCGGGTCCCCGATCTCGTCCCCGTAGATCCGGCCCACGATCTGCAGCGGTTCGGCCCCCGGGGTCTCCCGGTAGACATGCCGGCCCATGGCCATGCGCACCTCGGGCAGGCGGCGAATCTCCCACTCCCCGTCCCGGTAGAAGAGCTGGGCCGTGGCGACGAAATACTTGCTCGCAAACCAGCTCACCTGCACGTCGAGCCGGCCGTCGGAGTCCAGATCGACGAGCTGCAGGTCGGTCACCTGGCTGCGGGGAGTGGGTGCCGTGAGCGGTTCCTCGACCCGGTAGCCTTCGGCCGGATGGATGATGCGCAGGTGGACCGCCGCCGAATCGACATAGGTTCCCCAGCCGAGGGCGGCGACCGCTTCAACCCGGCCGTCACCGGTCAGGTCTCCGATCGCGGCCAGACTCAGCGGGGCGGGCACTGAATCGCTCCAGATCTCGACGAATCCGCGCCGGGTCAGATCGTGGATCATCAGGCGGCCCGGATCGTACGCGACGGTCCGCTGTTCGGTCCGGTACCAGCGCCCGTTGCCGCTCACGAGTTCGGGCCGACCGTCACCGTCGATATCCCCGGCCGCCAGGGCGGTGATCCGTTCCGGCAGGCCCTCGAGGGCAAGCTGGCGGACCGGTGGGTCGTTCCGTGGGCCGGTGCAGGCGGCGATACCGACGAGCAGGAACATGAAGGGGATGAAAGCCATGAAGAGGAGGGAAGGGATGAAAAGGGCAGGTCGGGGATCGATGATTGGCGACGGGACGCGGCGGTTCGTGTGCGTCATCGCGGCGGGTCGCTCCGGCGGCTGTGGAGTTCGAAGCGGGTCACCCCGACCCCCTGCTGCTCCGAAACCAGATCGGTGACGACCGCCACCAGGAAGAGAGCCCCGGCATACGAGCCCTCGTGACGGGTCAGGTCGATCGCCATCTGCCGGACCGCTCCCGGTGTCAACCGGGTGAAATCCTGCTGCTGGGTGACCCGGATGATACCCGCATCAGGGTCGGTGGGAATGACGTAATACGACTCGTTCCAGGCATAGTCGCCGAATTCGGAACGGGTGAGGTTACCGATCTCGTAATAGAAATGGAGATCGGTGCCGTAGAAGAGGTGCCGCGAGGGGCTGGGCAGGATACGCAGGTCGTGACGGATGAACTTGCCCGTTCCGCGGGCCGGGCTGATGTCGGTCGCGATCATGATCGGCGAGACCTGCACCCCCGGAGTGTTCTGCCACTCGAAATCCAGGCTCTGCAGCAGGCCGCCGGTACGGCCCGTGCCGGGATCCTCGGCCGAGAGATAGGCGATGTAAAAACCGGGTACGGCGCCGAAACGGTAGGTGTCGAGGACAAACTTATCAGCGCGGTCGGGCACTCCCTCTACGACGTAGCCGCGGCGGCGCACCTCGGCGTGGACGACCTGCATCCGGGCGTTGAGCAGCACGAAGCTGGTCCTCAGGTCGGTAACGTACTCCCGCCGCTCCGAGGAGATGATCACTGCCTCCGACGGCGTGCCGAAGGAGGCTTGGACCTCGATCGAATCCGCAGCGGCGGGAAAGGCGACCACATCCATCGTCATGGGAAGCACGTCTGCCTCGGGGGGCAGGCCGACCTGGTAGATCGGCGCCGGGGCCAAGGTGTGCAGGTGCTCGAGCATCGACTGCCGCTCGCTCTGGTCGCCCGAGCGCAGCCCGTCGGCCAGCATCAGGGCGGCCTCGTCGCCCTCGCGCCGTCTCTTCTCGATCCGGGCGGTCGCCATGCCGATGAAATCCCCCAGGGTGTCCTGAATCCGGGCGCATTCCACCAAGCCGAAGGTCGAGCCGACGACGCCGAGCACTTCGGGCGAGCCCCAGGTGTAGTAGGCGACCCGCTTGGGGGTCGAATACCAGGCGGGCTGCCCGTAGGCCAGGATAAGATCTCCCCTCCAGTCCCACCCGGTGACCGATTCCTCGGACGGGAAGAGCGATGCCAGCCGGTCCAGAAGGTTTTCGGCATCGAGCCAGAGCCCGACGTGGGGCCCCCTGTCGGGGGACCTCTCGAGGCGCAACCGCCCGGCCTGACTCAACTCGAGTCGGGCCAGATCCTCTCTGAGTTCGACGGCCGTATATCGAGGAGCCCGGGCCCGGAAGAGAAGATAATCGGGGCTGCCTCCGGCGGCGCGCAGGGCCGCCAGCCGCCGGGCATCCCGCATCGGCAGGGTGTAGGCACAGCGCAGGGCGAGGCGGGTGAGGGTTTCGGACCTTTTCTCTTCCACACCCGCGAACTGTGCCGTCGGCACGCTCAACAGCCGGGTGATGACCTCGGGCAGTTCGTACCAGGCGATCGTGTCGAGCGCCCGCCAGCGCCGCCGTACCGAGCTGCCCGGCTGGGTCAGATCGGTCCAGGCCCGGCCAAGATCGGGAGGATTAAGGGGGGGGTAGCTGCCCGTATACCGGGTTCCCCCCTGCGCGTCGGTGAACACGGTGAAAACCCGCGGCGTGGTATAGCGCAAGAACCGGTCCTGTTCGCCGAAGGCCGGGGTGACCTGAAGCAGGTTCAGCCGCCGCGGATCGTACTCACCCCAGGGCTGATCCCGGTAACCCTGCATGTCGGGCAGGCCGTAGCGCAGGAAGAGCTGCCGGCGGATGTCCATTTCGCCGAACGGGGTATCGGGAAAACGGGCTTCGAGCCAGGCTCCCCGCTGGCGATAGACGGCCAGGGCCTCGTTTTCGGGCGTGTCGGGAGTGGGATCGCGTTTGGACCAGAAGGCATCGAGAGCCGCCGGGGGGTCGGCGCTGCGGGACAGGCGGGCCCGCTCGCGCGGACTGCCCAGAAATCCGGCCAGGCGGGCGTCGAGGAGACGTTCTTCGGGAATAGGCGGGCGTTCGGCGGCCGGAACCTCGACCACGGCCGGTCGTCCGGCACAGGATCCCGCGAGCAGAAGGCCCGTCAGGAGGCAGACGGAGGCAGCACGGGATACGATCGGTCCTTCTCCTTTCCCTCCTGCTCGGTTGCGGGTCATGACGGGGTTCGGTCGCCGGTCACGACGGCAACTCCGCTGGTGGGACGGATGAATCCCATCGGGAGTTCAGGCCTTTTTCTCCCCTTGATACAGCCGCTCTCTGTTTTCCGGCCCCGAAGCACGGCTTCACCCGGCACAGGAGGCGATCAGGAGCTGGCCCAGGTAGTACAGGGGTAGTCCCCACAGGCGGTTGCCGAAACCCGGTGCGACGAAACGGTCGCGGGCTACGGCGATATCGGACAGATAGAAAGCCGCGGCTCCGGCAACGACCCGCCCGGGCACGCCCGTACCGGGCGCCCCGATCGACAGGGCCAACATGAGCGAGATGACGATCACGTACGCCAGCACCGGGCCGCGCATACCGGCGGCCAGTCGGGGCTGCAGCCAGCGCCAGACGAAGGCCGCCGGGAGGACGAGAACGACAACGGCGATGAGCACCGGGGTGGGGGCCGGTCCCCGCATCAGGAACGCGGCGCAGTAGAGAACGTGTCCGGTCAGAAAGCTGACTAGGCCGGCTAGAAAGAGGTTGCGGGCCCGGCTGAGCAGGAAGAGATCGCCCGCGGTGCAGAAGGCCAGCCCGCTCAGGAGCAGAATCCCCCACGGGTTTGCGAGCGCTCCGGCCGTCAGGGCCAGGCCGAGGAAACCCAGCGAGGCCAAAGGCTTGACGACAGCCTTGCCCGGTCGGTTCTCCCGTTTCTCGAAGATCAGGTAGACCGGCACCGCCGCGGCGGTCAGGACGATCCAGGGCAGGCCGGGAATATCAGCCAGCATCTTCATTTCCCTCGTTCTGCCTTTCTCCCTCTTCCTCTCCCTCTCCCGCTCCCCCTCCCTTCTCTTTCCCTTCTCCCGACTCTTCCTCCCCCATCTTCTTTCCGGCTTCGCGTTCGACGAGCACTTCGGCAGCCCGCTGCATGTCCTCGTTCAGGATATTATGCATGGCCCCGAGCATGACCGTGGCGCTCCCGGTCCGTCGCCGGATCTTCCGCCAGATACCGAACAGGAAGAGCGCCAGGGCGATGAAGATCAAACCAAAGACGATGACTCCGGCGTAGTCGGACATTCCGTTCACGTGGGGGCCTGCCTCCTGTTTCGGACCCTGCTCGGACCCCGGTTCTCTTCCCTGGCAGATTATTGCGCCCGGAGTCCACAGGCGCAGGCCGGGGACATCATTGTATCATTTTCCCGGCTCTTTGCTATCCTGCGGTGACCATGAACCGACACTTCGATCTCATCGCACGCTTTTACGACCGGGTGATCAAAACACCCGATCTCGAGCGTCTGACGGCGTTTCTCGAACTCGACCCGGATCTGTGCCTGCTCGATGCCGGTGGCGGCACCGGTCGGGTCACCGGACAGCTTCGGCCGCTGTGCCGCAGCGTGGTGGTCAGCGATCTCTCCCTGCCGATGTTGCGCGAAGCGCAACGCAAGACGGAATTGTGGCCGCTCGCCGCCCATGTCGAGTGCCTCCCTTTCGCCGACGGCACCTTCAAGCGGATCGTGGTCGTGGATGCCCTGCATCATTTCTGCAACCGGACCGGGGCGCTGGCCGATCTGGCCCGGGTACTGGCTCCCGGCGGCCTGATGGTGATCGAGGAACCCGATATCAGCCGCTTCCCGGTCAAGCTCCTGGCCCTGGCCGAGAACCTGGCTCTGATGGGCAGCCGGTTCCTGCGGGGCGAGCGGATCATGAGGATCCTCGAAAGCCACGGGCTCACCACCCGTATAGAAAAGGCCGGACACGTGATGTGGATCATGGCCCGCCGGGTGGAGGTGGAATGAAGCAAGCTGAAACAGCCGGAGTGCCGTTCGGGAACGAGCTGAACGCCCGGACCTGGCGCCGGATCATCCATATCGCCGTCGGGTGTGCGGTGGCCACCCTGGCGGTGGAACTCATCGGACCGGGGCGGATGCTGACCTGGGCAGCCGCCCTGCTGACAGCCGGGTGGGCCTGGTACGCCGCCATCCGGTTGCTCCTTCTAAAAACCCGCTTGCGGATTTTCTGGATCGTCTGGCTCGGGCTGGCTCTCTTCTGGCTGGTGATCTTTGGCGATTTCGAGGCCCGTTTCGTCGTCGCCCTGCTCATGAGCATCGCCTTCCTGACCTTCCGGCTCTACCGGCCCTACCGCTACCTGACCTCGCAGCGCCGCATCATGCTGGGTCTGGGCAGTCTGGCCTTCATGATCATCCTGCCGGGAGCGCTCGGGGCACCGGAGGAAGCAGGGCGGCTGGCGCGTTTCGCCTATGCCGGCGGCCTATGGGCGCTCTGGTCGTTCAAGGTCTTCTGCGCTTTTACGGCCGTGCACCTGTTCTTTTCGATGCGCCTGCACTTCATGCGTCTGAAGCCGAAACTGGCCGTGACGGCCTTCTTCCTGGCGGTCGTTCCCATCGTCCTGATCCTGCTCTTCTCGATTCTGTCCTTGAATGCCATTCTCGTTCGCGATCGTTCTCTGCTCGCCGTCCGGATTCTCCAGGCCGAGGCGATCGCCCTGCTGACCCACCAGCTCCCGGCCCGTAGCGATCATTTCGCACTGACGACCGGACGTGACGGTCCCCGCCTGACAGGTACGGCTTCACCTCCCTGGTTGACGTCTCTGACCGCAGCTGTCTCCCCTCAGCCGACGGAGGCCGATTCATCGAGCGGCGGCGGCGATCCCGCCGGTCCGCTCGTGTTCTATCAACGACCCGACCAGACCGGATTCACGATCACCATCGGCGGCGAGAGCGATACCCTGAGCGGTATTGCGTGGACGCCGGCCGATTCCACCTTCCTCTTCCAGGTCGGGGAAGAACTCTGGGTTCTCTTTCTCGAGGGGGTGTACGAGCCGGACCTGCAGGTTCGGGGAGTGCGGCTCGATGAAGCCTTCATGGACCGGATCGCGCAGCGTCTGGATTCCGATCTATCCCTGCGCGGAGGTCATGCATCGCCTCCCGACTCTCTGGCAGCTGTCGCACGGGCGGGCGGGTGGCCCGGTCCCCTCAGCCTGCGCGGTTTCACGGTACCCGCAGAGCGTGATCCGGAGTTTGGAACTGATGGACTCACCTGGAACCCGGGCATGACCTTCGTTCCCTGCCTGGTTCTCGACGAGGGCGTTCTGGAAACGGATGCCCTGATGCTGTTGCTCACTACGTCGCCGTGGCGGTTTCTTGCCACGGCTGTCAGCGGCCCGGAACTGGTTGATCAGGCGCTGCTGGTGGTCCTCATCGTTTTCGCAGTGATTCTCCTCATCATTGAACTCGGAGCGCTCTTCCTCGGTATCCGCATCACCCGCGGAGTCACTTCGGCGGTGAGTGTCCTGCACGCCGGCACCCTGCGGTTGGCCGCAGGGGATCTGGAAACGCAGATCGAGATCCCCAACCAGGACGAGTTCGGCGATCTGGCCGCCAGCTTCAACGAGATGACGGTGGCGGTGCAGAACGGACGGGAGGAGGCTTTGGCCCGCGAGCGCCTGGAGAAGGAGCTCGAGACCGCCCGCAGCATCCAGGAGAAGCTCCTGCCGCACGATATGCCCGCCGTGCCCGGCTTCGAGTTCGCCGCCACCTCGATCCCCAGCCGGCAGGTGGGAGGGGATTACTTCGACTTCATCGAGACCGGTGAAAGCCGCCTGGGGGTGGCGATCGCCGACGTGTCGGGCAAGGGGATTCCGGCCGCCCTGCTCATGGCCAACCTGCAGGCGGCCCTGCAGGGGCAGGTGATTCATCCCGGCAATGTGGCCGCGGTGGTGGGCCGGGTGAACGAACTGCTGGTCAGATCATCCGAAGTGCACATGTACGCCACTTTTTTCTATGGGGTGCTCGACCGTACCACCGCTCGCTTCACCTACTGCAATGCCGGGCACAATCCACCCATCGTGCAGCGGGCCAACGGCCGCCGCGAGTTCCTCGAAGAGGGGGGCATCGTGGTCGGCATGATGGGCGGGATAGCTTACGAGGAAGCGACGGTCGAGCTCGATCCAGGCGACGTGATCGTGATGTATACCGACGGTGTCTCGGAAGCGGTCGGACCGCAGGCAGAGGCGGCGGCCGAAGACGCTTTGGCCCCCATGGCTGAAACTCCCGGCGTCGGTGGTGAGAGTGGTGTGGGAGAGGAAATGGTCGTCCCGGTTAAAAAAACCACCGTCGAACATGACACCGACGCCGATGATGACGATGAGGATGGATGGGGCGAGGAAGAGAACATGTTCGGCGAGGAGCGCCTCTACGATCTTGTAGAAGCCGCGGCAGGCGAGAGTGCGGCCGCGCTCCGCGATGCGATCATGGAGGCAGTGGCCGAATTCAGTGCCGGTATCATGCAGTCCGACGATATTACCGTGGTGGTCCTGTGCCGCCTGCCGGAGTGAACAGGGCGCTTGTCGGGTACTAGGCGCGCGGTTACTTTCTCACCGGTCGGATAACGCACCTTCTCCCTGACGAGAGGATGAGACGATGAGCACGACCAGACGGCGTTTCGTGCAGACCACCGCCCTGGCCGGCGGGGCCCTGGCCCTGGGAGCGGCGGGCTGCGGTGGCTCGGGGAGCCGGGTTCGCCGGGCCCGCAATCCCCTGCGGATCCTCATCCTCGGCGGCACCCGTTTCATCGGTCCGGCCCAAGTCGAGTACGCCCTCGAGCGGGGTCATACCATCACGCTGTTCAACCGGGGGCGCACCAACCCCCAGCTCTTCCCCGAGGTCGAAAAGCTGATTGGTGACCGCAACGACGATCTCGAGGCTCTCCGGGGGCGTGAGTGGGATGTTGTGATCGACAATCCGACCACCCTGCCACGCTGGGTGCGTACCGTCGGCGAGGTGCTCAAAGACGCCACAGACCATTTCATCTTCGTGTCGACCCTTTCGGTCTATGCCGACAACTCGATCATCGATCAGGAGGAGACCGGCGAGCTGTGTACCATCGACGATCCCACCATCGAGGTAGTGGACGGGAATACCTACGGACCGCTCAAGGCCCTGGCCGAAGGCGAGGCCGAGAAAGCCTTTCCGGGACGGACCACGATCGTGCGCCCGGGGTTGATCGTCGGCCCGATGGATCCCTCGGACCGCTTTACCTACTGGCCGGTGCGGGTCGACCGGGGCGGGGAGGTGCTGGCCCCGGGCGACGGCAGTGACGTGGTGCAGTTCATCGACGCCCGCGACCTGGGCCAGTGGATGATCTCGGTGGCCGAGAACCGGTATTTCGGCATCTACAACGCCACCGGGCCCGAGCAGCCCCTGCCGATGCGGGACATGCTCACCGGCATGAAAGACGCTCTGGATTCGGATGCCGTCTTCACCTGGGCCGATGCCGAGTGGCTGGCCGAGCATAGCGTGCGGCCCTGGTCGCACATGCCGGTCTGGTACCCCGAGGTGGAGGGGATGGAGGGCTTCAGCCGCTTCAGTATCGCCCGAGCGCTCGAAAAGGGGCTCACCTTCCGGCCCTTGGCCGTGACCACCCGCGATACTGTGGCCTGGCACAGGACCCGCCCGGCCGAAGAACAGGAGAACATGCGCGCCGGGCTGAGCGCCGAACGCGAGGCCGAAGTGCTCGAAGCCTGGCACGCCGATCACCCCGACGCCTGACCGGCACCCCGGGCATGGGCACGTCACCGGCGACTGAAACCCGCGGCACTTCTCTGATACAGCGCGTCGTCGAGATCAGGGCGGAAGAGAAGCGGGCCCTGTTCATTTCCTGTGTGTTTTTCTTCTTCGTCCTCGGCTCTTATTACCTGATCCGGCCGGTGCGCGAGGAAATGGGGGTGGCCGGAGGGGTGTGGAACATCCCCTGGCTGTTCACCGGCACGCTCGTCGCCATGCTCGTCCTTCATCCGCCCTTCGCCGCCCTGGTGGCAAAGCTGCCCCGCCGCCGGGCGGTGACCTGGACCTACGGCTTCTTCAGCCTCAACCTGGTCCTCTTCGCTCTGATACTGGCCGTGGTATCCGAAGCTGCCAATATCTGGGTCGGGCGGATTTTCTATATCTGGACGGCTGTCTTCAGTCTCTTCAGCGTCTCGGTTTTCTGGTCGGTCATGACCGACCTCTTCACAACCGCCCAGGGCAAGCGTCTCTTCGGCTTCATCGGCGCAGGGGGAACCCTCGGAGGGCTGGCCGGCTCGGGGTTGACCGCCTTGCTGGCCACACCCCTGGGTCCGGTGGGTCTGCTGCTGCTCTCGGCGGTGGTCCTGCAGGGCGGGGTGGTGGCGATGCGCCGACTGATCGGTGTGGTGGACTCTCTCAAGAGCACCCCGATGACCCCGCTGCTCGAGGTTCCGACCGATCCCGGCGAGCAGGTGCCCCGGCCGGCGGCGGAAGCGGGTGAAAACGCCGGCACCGGTCCGGGAGCCGGCGCTGGAGAGAAACCGCTCGGAGGTTCAATCCTGGCGGGGATCACCAACCTGGTGCGCTCGCCCTACCTGCTGGGAATCTGCGCCTACATGCTGCTTTTCCCCATCATCTCGACCATCCTCTATATGCAGCAGGCCTCGATAGTCGCCGTCACCTTTACCGACCGGGCGGTCCAGACCGCCTTCTTCGCCCGCATCGATGTGGCCGTGAATGCCCTGACCCTGCTGACCCAGCTCTTCTTCACCGGCCGGATCATCAGGCTGCTGGGAGTGGGATTGACCCTGGCGATCCTGCCGATCCTCTGTGTGATCGGCTTCACCGCTCTGGGCTTCTGGCAGACGCTGGTCGTGTTAGTGGTCTTCCAGACCCTGCGGCGGGCCACCAACTACGCCGTGGCCCGTCCGGCCCGCGAGACCCTCTATACTGTCGTTTCGCGCGAGGATCGCTACAAAGCCAAGAACTTCATGGACACGACCGTCTACCGGGCGGCTGATGCCATCGCTGGGTGGGCCCAGACAGCCCTGCACGCCATCGGCCTGACCATGTCGGCCATCGCCTTTACGGCCGTGCCGCTGTCCATCCTCTGGCTCGGGGTGGCTCTCTGGCTCGGCCGGGCCCAGAGCCGGCGGCTGGCCGGACCTCCCTCAGACTGATCGACTGTACAGCCCTGATCGGAGCTGTGGAAGAATCTCCTACCAGCTGACCCAGCCGGTCTCCTTCAGAATCTCGAAGAGGCGGTAGAGGCCCTCGAGGTCGATCTCCTGACCGCTCTCGGCCGCCACGCTGTCACGGATCCGAGTGATCGAACGCTCGCCGCTGATGTAATTGAGAACGGTACGCAGAGTGCGTTCGTCGATCCCGGTCTCTGCGGCAGCCTCGGGGTGGGCTTCGGTGTACTCCCGGAAGGGCTCGAAGTCCCCGAGGCTGAAGACCCGGCCTTTCACGGCTTCAGTCATGGTCGGGAAGACAGCCTCGAGTTCGCGTTCGCGCCGGGTCGGGCGCGCCTGGCGGGGAGCGGCGGTTCCCAGAGCCTCGGCCCGCACGCCGGCGTAGCCGGCAATCTGTTCCTGCAGACCGCGCCCGAACAGGCGCATCTGCTCGGTCCGGGCGTCGACAGCCGACACGGCCCGGGGCGAACCGGAATAGATCTCCCTGAGCGACAGCAGGGCTTCGATTTCCCTCTGAACGGCGAAGTCGACCAGGTTCAGGGCCCGTTCGAAGGTCGCCGGGAGTTCCCCGGCGCCGGCCTCCTCGATCATGGTCAATGCCCGGGGCAGTTCCCGGTCGGCCACCCGGGAATAGCCGAATTCGGCCACCTCGGTCAGCAGGCCGTCGAGGACTTCGTCGGTGCAATGCGCCGCCGCCCAGGCGCAGGCGGCTCCGATGAAAGCCACCCGCTTCATCTGGGTGGGGTCGGACTTGTCGGGGGTGTCGGTGTCGGCGTGGTACCACTGGTCGGGCCATGTGAAGAACTCGATCCCCGGTACCTGGACCGACTGGTTGTTGAAACAGAGGTGGTCGCTGCCGCCGGTGGCCCGATGGATGTAGAAGCGAAAGGCGTCGGTCGATCCGTTTTTCTCGACCAGCGGGCGGGGGAAGAACTGCCCGCCGGAGCGGCCGTGGGGGGAATCGGGCAGGTAGACGATGTCGTTGGTGCGCCAGACGTAGTTCAGGATCGAGGCCGCCAGGCCGTCGAGGTAGCTGGGCAGGTGGTTGGGGCACTCGCTCATGGTGAACCACGAGTTGTTCAGGCGCAGGGCCTCCCCGACCATGTCCATGTTGATGTTGATACTCCAGGCATCGACCAGTTCGGGATGGGTTTCGATGAAGCGGTAGGTGCCCGAGATCTCGTTCGGCCAGAGGAAGTGGATCGTTCGCCGGGGGCGGGGGAGTTCTCCGCTCTCGATCAGATGGGTCAGGGCGCGCAGGATCTCGAGCTGGATCACGCAACCGCTCATGTTGTCGTTGGCCCCGCGCTTGGTATAGCCCTCGAAGAGATGGGCGGTGAAGATCACGCCGGGAGCATCGGGCTCGGTACCGGGTACACGCGCCCAGACGGTCTCGAACTTGTCGGGGAATTCCTCGACCCGGGCCGTGCAGTGTGCCATCGGGTGCCGGCCGGCCTCGACATCCTCGAGCAGTTCGGACCACTGCCGCCACGAGACGGTGAAGCCGAGCTTCAGGTTTTCCTGTCCATAGGTGCCTGAGGAGTAGACCACCTGGCCGGGGTCGAGATAACGGTCGCGCGAGGAGAAGGAAATCACGCCCTGTACGCCGGCGGCATCGAGCGCCCGGGCCACATTGCCTCGGGCGTGCGACCACATCAGGGCGATTGTACCGGCCCAATCGGTCCCGGCCCGCCCGGCCAGGACCGCCTCGATCTCCTCCTGGTCCAGGGGCGGGATGTAGATCAGCTCGCCGGCCACGTCGCTGGTGACCGTGCCGCGGGCAACCAGGGCGGCATCGGCTCCCAGACGGGCCACGAGCCGCCGCTGCGGTGAATCGAGCCAGAATTCGGCCTCGAGGGGGTAGTCGAACGTCCGCTCGCTCGATTGCCGGATCAGATCGATGTCTTCGACCCCGTACCCCCGGGCCAGCTCGACGATGTGCTCCGATTCCCAGAAGGTGTCGGTGAACTCGCTTTCGGACCGGATCCAGGGAGCGCCGGCCAGCAGGACTTCGTTGTTGAAGGCCATCTGTCCCGAGATCTCGTCGGTCAGCAGGTCGAGGAGGTCCTGCGAGAGCGGGGTGCGCAGGGCCTGCCCGGCGGCGGGTGTAACGGAAACCGGTATGAGAACCGTCACGGCGAGAAGAATCGCCGGGACGAAACGAACGGAACGGAAACGGGGGGCCGGATTCATGAACGCGTTCTCCCTTCGGGGCAGGGGCCGGGGCGGGTTTCAGTCGAGAACGACGACTTTCGCTCCCGCTTCGAGTTTCTCGGGCGTCAGGTTGTAGAGGGCGTCGTAGAGACAGGTCTTGAACGAAGCCGGACCGACCGCTCCTTCGGCGCCCACTTCGGCGGCCAGACCGAAACAGGCCAGGGCCGCAGCGGCGGCGACGAGGGGATCCTCCTCCACCGCGGCGAAGGCGCCGGTCACGGTGGTCGAGCTGCAACCGGTGCCGGTCAGGGTGGTCAGCCAGTGGTGGCCGTTGTCGATCGCTACGGTCCGCTCCCCGTCCGATACGATATCGCGCTCGCCGGTGATGGCCACGGTACAATTCCAGGTCCGGGCGGCGTCGGCCGCCACGGCGGCAGGGTCATCCACCCCGGCGACGCTGTCGACCCCCACCACCTCGCCGCCGGCGCCCGACAGGGCGCCGATCTCGCCCGAGTTGCCCCGGACGATGGTCAGGTCGAGTTCGGTCAGCAGGCGCAGGTTCGACTCGGTGCGATAGGGGGTGGCCCCGGCACCGACCGGATCGAGCACGATCGGTACCTTCAGCTCACCCGCCCGGCGGCCGGCGATGAGCATCGCCTCGACCCAGTCCGGTTCGAGGGTGCCGGGATTGAGGACCAGCGCACCGGCCAGGGCGACCATGTCGGCGACCTCTTCGGTGGCATGAGCCATGACCGGCGAGGCTCCCACGTGCAGAGTCACGTTGGCGGTATCGTTCATGACGACGTAGTTGGTGATCTGGTGCACGAGCGGCCGGCGCTCGCGCAGCAGGGCCAGGGCGGCCCCGAAGCGGGTTTTCAAGTCCTCAGCCTGCATCGTTCACTATCCTCTTCCTTACAGGTTTGTGTCCTGCGCCGGACTCGTTCTGGTACGGGTCCGGATTCAGGTTTGTGTCCACCACGCGGCGCAGCTCACGGGCCGCCGCTTCGGGGTTCTCAGCGCTGCAGATGGCCGAGACGACCGCGATCCCGGCTACTCCCGTGGCCAGCACATCGGGGGCGTTGGCGGCCTTGATCCCGCCGATGGCCACCACCGGCGCCTCGCTGTCCGCAACCAGATCCCGCAGTCCGGCGGTGCCGAGCGGGGCTCCGGTATCGGTCTTGGTCGGAGTGGCCCAGACCGCATTGCAGCCGATGTAATCGGCGCCGGCTTCGACCGCCAGCCGGGCCTGTTCGGCATCGGCGGCGGTCACCCCCAGGATGCGGTCGGGACCGATCAGGCGACGGGCCACGGCTGCCGGCATGTCATCCTGGCCGACATGCACCCCGTCAGCCGAACAGGCCAGGGCGATATCGAGCCGGTCGTTGACGATGAAGGTGACTCCGGCGGCGCGGGTGAGATCGCGCACGATCAGACCCAGGGCATGGAAGTCGGCGGTCGAGGCCTCCTTTTCCCGGAGCTGAATGGTGGTCACTCCGCCGGCTATGGCTGCCCGGACGATCTCTTCGAGAGTGCGTCCCCGCGAAAGAGAGCGATCGGTAACCAGATACAGTGACAGGTCCATCAAAGGCCGCCCGGCTCCTTTCCCCGGAGGGTGAACACTAATAATAGGCAACTGGCTGTCGGCGTGAAAGGCGGCGTCGGGCAGGAAAGGAACAGAGAAGACGTACGGACACCTGCGATCGCAGGACCGATAAAGGACTTTCCCTGCACGTAATATTTGCCCTAATCTGGCTGTGCGCCGCGCCCGAAAGGAAACCGACGGAACTGTGAACATCAGATCGATGCCGAAAGCCGAACTGCACCTCCATCTGGAGGGCTCGGTCCGTCTGGCAACCCTGCGGGACGCCCATCACCGGCATGCCGGCGAGCAGCTGCCCGAAATACCCTGGTGGCTCGAAGATGATTTCCGGTTCACCGACTTCGAGCAGTTCAGGGCGCTCTTCCGCGATTACTTGACCCCCTGGCTCACCTCCGAGCGCGGTTTCGCCGAGATGACCCGGGATGTCATGGATTCTCTCATCGCCCAGAATATTCGCTACGCCGAGGTCAACGCCTGCCCGAGCTGGTTCAATCGGATCGAGCTGCCGGTCGAGACAATTCTCGAACTCTTCGCCGAGGAAGCCGCCCGGGCCCGGACGGCGGGGACTCATGTCAGGTGGATCGCCGGTCTGAACCGCGAGGAGGGCCCTGAAGAAGCCTCCGGCTGGGTCCGGCGGCTCGTCGATGAGCCGGTCGTCGCCGGTTTCGATCTGCACGGCAACGAACCGGGCTGGCCGCCCGCACTGTTCGCCGACGCTTTCGCTCCGGTCTGCGAGGCCGGGAAAAAGCTCAAGATCCATGCCGGAGAATTCGCCGGTTCCGACTATATCCGCGAGGCGGTCGAGATCGGCGCGACCCAGATCGGACACGGTCTTTCAGCCGAGCACGATCCCGAAGTCCTCGCCCTGCTCGCCGAGCGGCAGGTCGTGCTGGAATGCTGTCCGACGTCGAACGAACGGCTGCGGAACATTCCGACCTACCCCGAACATCCGACCCGCCGGTTCGAGGAGGCGGGTGTCATCGTGACGATCAATTCCGACGATGCGATCTGGTTTGGCCCGGATCTGACCGAGGAACTCGGGCGGATGGTCATCGAACTCAACGCCCGGCCCGACGATCTGGTGCGCTGGATGACGAACGCCCTCGCGGTCGCTCTCCTCGACGGGGAGGAGCGGGAAGAAATCGTCGCGGACGTGGGGCGGTGGTTGGTCGAACTCAACCCTTCCTGAGAATGCCGCCGGTTCCTCAACCGGTTGATCCGGCAACCCTGTCGGTCAGGTGTCGTTACCGACGGTTTCGGATCGTCACTGCGGGAGGTTGCCATCCATGAGCAGAGGGGAACGGATTCTGCGACCCAGCGCGTTGCTGCGGATTGGATTGAGCGGGCTTGTGCTGGCAGGTCTGGTCACCGCGTGTTCCGAACGGGGAGAGGAGAGCATGATCGAGCAGAAGCCCTTCGGCGTTCATCTCTACACCCTCGAAAATGCGAACGGCATGCGGGCCCGGATCACGAATTACGGCGGCATTCTCGTCTCGCTCGAGGTGCCCGACCGTGACGGGGTATCCGGGGATGTTGTCCTGGGTTTCGATACCCTCGAGGAGTATGTCGATGACAGCCCCTACTTCGGCGCCCTGATCGGGCGTTACGGAAACCGGATCGCCGACGGACGCTTCCGGCTGCAGGGGCGGGAGTACAGTCTGGCCCGCAACAACGGTCCCAACCACTTGCACGGCGGGATCAGGGGGTTCGACAAGGTGGTCTGGAAGGCCGAGCCGCTGGTGAGCGAGCGCGGCGAGGCTCTCCGACTCGCCCTGCTGAGTCCCGACGGAGAAGAAGGCTACCCCGGCAATCTCTCGGTCGAGGTCGTCTATACCCTGACCCCGGAGAACGAGCTGCGGATCGATTACCGGGCCGAGACAGACGCTCCGACCCCGGTCAACCTGACCCATCACAGCTACTTCAACCTGGCCGGTCCCGCTGCCGGCGATATCCTCGAGCACGAGGTGACGATCAACGCCGGGGCCTTCCTGCCGACCGATGACGGCCTCATCCCGACCGGAGAGGTCAGGAGCGTGGCCGGAACCTGCATGGATTTCCGCACCCCGCACACCATCGGCGAGCGGATCGCCGAGATCGAGGGAGAGCACTTCGCCGGCGGTTACGATCACTGTTATGTGCTCACCGTCCCCGAATCCCCGGCCGGGCCCTTTTCGGCCGCGACCGTGTACGACCGGCGGAGCGGGCGGGTGATGGAGGTTCTGACCACCGAGCCGGGGATGCAGTTCTACACCGGCAATTTCCTGGACGGCACCCTGACCGGGTCGGAAGGAGTGGTGTACGGCAAGCATCACGGCTTCTGTCTCGAGGCTCAGCACTATCCCGATTCGCCCAACCAGCCGGACTTCCCGCCGGTCATCCTCGAGCCCGGCGAGATCTACAGCCAGACAACGATCTACCGCTTCAGCACCCGGAGATAACCCTCATGCGTTTACGCCACGCCCCGCCTTTCCGGCCGTTTCCTCACTCCCTGTGCTCCGGCTGTTCCCGCCGGCTCCCGCGATCGCACTCCCCGGGATACTCCCCCGCCGCTCTCCTGCTTCTGCTCGCCCTTCTCGGAGCGGGTGCGGCAGGTTGCGTCGGTGCCGCCGGAGCCCGTCAGGAACTCGGCCCTTTCTTCGCCACCGATCCGCTCGTGGAGGACATCGTCGGGCAGATGAGCGCCGAGAACATCACCCGCATCCTGCAGACGATGGAGGCCTTCGAAACCCGTCATACCCTCTCGGATACGATCAGCGAGGAGAGGGGGGTGGGTGCGGCCCGGCGGTGGTTGCTGCGTGAGTACCGCAGCTACTCGCCCCGCCTGCAGGTCCGGTTCGACACTCACGTCGTCAACGACAACTCCCCCGGCCGGCTCCCGGCCGGGACGGTGCTCAGGAACATCGTGGCGGTTCTGCCCGGCACCGATCCCGAACTGTCGAAACAACACATCATCCTGACCGGCCATTACGATTCGATCAATCTCGACTCCCCCCGCGAGGGCGATCCGTACGAGCGCCGCGATTCCAACCGTCCGGCCCCCGGGGTGAACGACGATATCAGCGGGGTGGCGACGGCGATGGAGTGTGCCCGGGTGTTCGCGCAGTACGAATTTCCCAAGACCCTGATCTTCATGGCCGTGGTCGCCGAGGAAAACGGTCTGGTCGGCGCTTCGCTTTTCGCTCAGCGGGCGCAGGAACAGGGACTGGAGATCGAGGCCGTGCTCAACATGGACATGATCGGCTGCAGCACCCGCGGTGGGGGAGCGCCCAGCCGGCCCTACACGGTCCGGGTCTTCAGTGAGGATCCGATGGATTCCCCGAGCCGCCAGATCGCCCGTTACATGGAAATGATCGGGGAACGTTACGTGCCCGAACAGGATGTCGATCTGGTTTTCCGGTACGACCGTTTCGGCCGAGGCGGTGATCACACCGCCTTCAACCGGCTCGGTTACCCGGGAGTACGCATGACCGAGGCCAACGAGGATTACAATCTACAGCACTCCTACAACGACACGTTCGAGAACCTCGATCTCGATTACCTGATGCGGAATGCCCGTATCGAAGCCGCCACCGCCGCCACTCTGGCTCTGAGCCCGACCGCGCCGGTACCGATGCGCCTGGGACGCGGCGAGGGGTACGATGCCGCCCTGTCCTTTTTACCGGCCGGGGGGGAGGGTGTGAGCGGGTACGTGGTGGCGATCCGGGCCACCACCGAACCCCGCTGGACCGAATTCAGGTGGATCGGAATACCCGAACAGATCGAGCGGCGCGGCAGGACCTACCATCAGGTCGTTCTGCCCCATCTCGATATCGACGGACTGGTGTTCGGGATCGCGGCGGTGGCAGAAGACGGCAGGCTGTCGCTTGTCGCACCCTTCCTGCGCTGATTATTTATCCCCGGCCGGCGGGTGGGGTGTTTCCGTATCGTCTGATCCCGGTGTTTCCCGGACCTCGCCGACCCGGGCTCCGCCCGAACGCCGTGAACCGGCCGTGAGTTCGTACCAGGCTTCGACCGAATACTGTTTCAGAGGGCCGTAACCGACCAGGAGCCGTTCGTCCTCGAGATCGCGTAGCTTGTCCACCGCCACAACAATACCGGTCAGGGCCTCCTCGGCGGCATCGATCCATTCCTTCTCTTTCTCTCCTGTCTGATAGCGTTTGAGCAACTGCAGATTACCGCTGATAACGGCCAGCGGGTTGTTGACTGAATGCTGAACCGTATTCACGATACGGTGGATTGTTTCATATTCGGCGGTCAGAGCCTTGCGGATCGCCGCCCGCTCGCTGCGCACCATCAGCAGCCCGCCGGCTATGAGGATGAGCAGCGAAAAACCGACGCCGACCAGAAGCGTCAGGACCGGGAGTTCGGTTGCCGGGATTACCTGATTGCAGAGTTCAACCGTGCCGAGGAAGAGCAGGGCGGTAACGATCCCCTCACGCAGACCGAACCGGAACCGGATCACGTATGTCAGGGCCACTGTGGCCCAGAGGGCCCAGAAGGGGCTTTCCAGCCCGCCGCTGTTGAGCAGGACCACGGTCACGGCGGCGTAGTCGATGAATGTCGAGCACCGCGTGGCCGCCACCAGTCGGAAATGGCGGTAGGGAGCCCAGAAGTAGTACCCCAGGGCGTAGAGGAGGTACCCGAGAATAAAGAACAGATAAGGGATCGGGCGGAAGATCAGTTCGAGCAGGTCCATCGAGACCAGATAGGGACTGATGGCGATGGCCAGCACCCCGATCCCGACCCGCAGGCGGGCCATCGTATGTTCGGTTTCGACCGTGCTGGCTTCGAGGAAGCGCTCGAGACTTTCCTCCTGAAATTCGTATTCCGGTTCCATCAGTGTTCGATCATCTCCTGCACGATCCGGATGGTGTTGAAAACCAGAGCGAAGGAGTAGAGCGGAAAACGAGTGCGGCCGGGAATGAGACGTGTCATGAAATGCCTTCCGCAGGAGAAAGAACAATGCCGCGAATGCAGGTCCGAGCTCTCCGGCCCGAGAGTAGTGCAGGACCGCCGTACGATTCAAACCGAATGATCCGGTGTGAACCGGGGTGTCCGTCAGGTTGAGACGCAAGCCTCGCAGATAGGACTTCAAAACCCCGGCTCCGGTGTGCCATAGTATCATCCTGCCGCCGTATCAGACGCCCGTTGAATGATTGTCCCGGTCGGCGCTGGGAGCCGGCCGCCGGGACCGCGCCGGAGGAGGTAGGACATGCCCCTGTTGCTCAACCGTCAGGAAGTCACCCGGGTTCTGGAGATGGCCGACTGCATCGATATTCTGGAGGCGGCCTTCACCGAGATGGCCGCCGGTACGGCCGAACTGCCTCTGCGCACGGTGATCAAAGCTCCCGACGGGCTCAGCCTCTATATGCCTGCCTACCTGCAGGAAATGAACGCCATGGCCTGCAAAGTGGTTACGGTCTACAAGGACAACCCGGCCAAACACGATCTGGCGACGGTTCTGGGAACGGTCCTGCTCCAGGATGCCTCGACCGGACAGGTCGTCTGCATCATGGACGGTGGGTACCTGACGGCGGTCCGCACCGGGGCGGTCAGCGGTCTGGCGACGAAGTACCTGGCACGGGAAGGGGGGCCGCAGACGGCAGCCGTTTTCGGGGCCGGCGTACAGGCCCGGATGCAGCTCTGGGCGGTCTGCGAAGCGCGCGAGATCGAACTGGCCTGGGTCATGGATGTCGTTCCCGAGGCGGCTGAGACCTTTGTCATCGAGATGAGCGAGAAGCTGGGCATTCCGGTCCGGATCGCCGAGGATGCGAGTGTCATGCTCGAGGCGGACATCATCTGCACCGCCACCTCCAGCGCCGAACCGATCTTCGACGGCACCGCGGTCAAGTCGGGCACCCATCTCAACGGTATCGGCAGCCACTCCCCCGGGGCCCGCGAACTCGACTCGGCCATCATCAAACGTTCGGTGCTGATCGCCGACTCTCGCGAGGCCTGCCTGAACGAGGCCGGCGACGTCATGATTCCGATCTCGGAGGGGGTCATCACCGCCGACCACATCCACGCCGAACTGGCCGAGATCGTGGCCGGCTCGAAGCCGGGACGGACCTCGGAGGAGCAGATCACGCTCTTCAAGTCGAACGGTCTGGCGATTCAGGATGCCGCCACGGCGCGCCTGGTGTACGACCGGGCCCGTGAGGCGGGGATCGGTACCGAAGTCGATTTGTAGAACCGGCTCCCTCCCCGGTATCGCGATCCCGTAAAGATACCGGGGGGTGTCAGGCCGGCGGCGGAAACCGGCCGGGCGTCAGGTGGCGGCCACCCGGGCTACGGCGCAGTGGTGTACGCCTCGCATGCTGCGCATGTCATCGGCCAGGGCCGTGATCCGGTCACTGGAACCCCGCACGACGATCACTTCCAGGCAGTTACCCTCGTCCAGGTGCACGTGCAGGTTCGAGATGGTGAGATCGAGGGCGTGGTGCTGACGGTGGATCAACTTCTCGGTCAGATCCCGCTGGTGGTGGTCGTATACCAGGACGATTCCGCCGGCGACATCGCCCCCTTCTTCCCACTTCCCGGCGGCCAGGCTCTGCCGGATCAGATCGCGAATTGCTTCCGAGCGGTTGGTGTAGCTTTTCTCGGCGATGTACGAGTCGAAAGCCTCGAGCAGTTCGCTCTCGATCGAGACGCCGAAACGAACCAGTTCTGACATCGATGCACTCCCTCTGACATGATTGCGCTCAGCCAGGTACCCGAGCGAGTCTACCGGACATCCGTGTTACATTCAAGGATTCATCGTAGCACACAGTGGGAGAACAGCTGCAACTTTGCCCGCCGGGAGCCGTATTCCTGATCAATGGAAAAAACTTTTCATTAAGGAACTTTCATGCCCGGTCCATCCGCAGGCGGTGCCGCAGGTCACTCCCCGGGGTTTTCGTCCCGGCGCCAGCCGGCCCTGCATCGTCTGAGCCGCCGCGAGCGGGAGATCGTGAACATTCTCTACGAACTCGGCTCGGCGGGGGCTCACGAGGTCGTCGAGCGAATGAGCGACGACCTGAGCTATGACACGGTGCGGGTGACACTCTCGATCCTGGAGAAAAAGGGGTATCTCGTGCACCACCGGGAAGGGCGCCGCTACATCTACACCCCCCGGACCTCGCGCGAGAAAGCCTCACGCAGCGCCATGCAGAACCTGCTGCGGACCTTCTTCGACAATTCACCCTCGAAGGCCATCCTGACCATGCTCGATGTCTCCGGCGAACGGTTGAACGAGGAGGAGCTGGAGCGGATCAGCCGGCTGATCGAGGAGGAGAGGGAGACGTGATCTCTCTCGCCCTGCTGCAGCAGCTCGGTCCGGCGGCCGGGGTCGTGTTGGCCACCATACTCGTCAAGGGCAGCCTCATCCTGCTGTTGACCGGCCTGGCAATGAAATGTCTGTCTCGGGCCTCGGCGGCCAGCCGGTGTGCCGCCGGGAGCCTTGGACTGGTCGCCCTGCTCGTGATCCCGCTCTATATCGTGTTCTTCCCCTCGTGGCAGTTCGGCCATCACCGGCTGCTCGGATCCGGGACCGGACCGGTGCTTGAAGCCGGATCGGCGACAGTTCCCACCCCGGCCGTACCCGGGAGCGAGGAACCGGACCGGAACCTCGAGCCGGAGCCAACCGCCTCGCAGAGTGCCTGGGTCACGACCGGCGATATCCTCAGCCTGGCCTTCATCCTGATCTGGATGGGTGGTCTGGCCGCGATGCTCTGGCGACTGCTTCGGCATGCCCTGGTGGCCGGCCGGATTCTGCGCCGCTCGGTCGCCGGCGGTGATCCTGAACTCACCGTTCTCTTCGACCGCCTGAAGACTCCGATCCCGTCGCCCGGGCGGGTCAGGCTGCTGATCTCGGCCGAGACCGCGATTCCGTTCTCCTGCGGCATCCTCAGGCCGACGATCGTCCTGCCGGACGAGGCCCGCAGCTGGGATCGGGCACGGAAACGGAGCGTTCTGCTGCACGAATACGCCCACCTGGTGCGGCACGACCATCTCTGTCACCGGGTGATCGAGATCGTGCGGGCGCTCTACTGGCCCAATCCCCTGGTCTGGTTCATCGCCCGGCGCCAGGCGGTCGAACGCGAGCGGGCCTGCGACGATTTCGCTTTGCGTCGGGGCGTGCGATCGGCCACCTACGCCGGTCATCTGCTGGCGATCGCCCGATCCCAGCTCGGTCTGTCGGTGCCGGTCGGGTCGGTGACCATGGCGGCAGGTTCGGGACTCGGCGAGCGGATTGCCGGGATTATGGATAGCAACGTCGACCGGAGCCCGGTCCGATCCGGGCGACTGCTGCCGGCCGCAAACGATTCCGATCCCCGGCTGCGCGAGATGGCCGTGCTGGCCCTGGGCGAGATCGAAGATCCCGTCGTCCTCGATCCGCCGGCTGGCGGCCTGCAAGCTCGGAATCTACGGCCTCGTAGAGAGCCATCGGGTGATACGGGCCGTGAATCCTCTGCTCGACACCCTGGATGATCCCGATCCCGGGGTGCGGGCGATGGCTGTCTGGGCGCTCGACGAGATCAACCCCTCGCAGTGGGGGACAAGCTCCGTTCTCCACCGTCTGTTCGCCGCGGCTCGATGACAACCGCCGCCGACACAACCATCTGATATCCGAGTCATGAGGAGATCCGGAACCATGATCAGACCAGACTGGAATGAAAAAAATTTTTCGAATGTGATGCGCCTGCGGATCATGCGGATTATTCAGAACTCGCGGATCGCACGGATCCCGCTTCCCGCTTTGATCGTGACCGTTCTCCTTCCGGTCTTTGTGCTCCCGCCGGTTTCACCGGTCCCGGTCGGGGCCCAGACCGACCGCGCTTCGTTTCGCACCCCGGGCACGACCGCAGCTCCCCTTCAGATTCCCCGGACCGACGAACGTCTCAGAATCGACGGCGAGCTCGACGAGGCCGTCTGGTCCTCGGCGCTGGTCCTGAGCCTCGAGGTGGAGGTCTCGCCGGGTGAAAACGTGCCGGCCCCGGTGCGGACCGAGGTCCTGCTGATCCATTCCGGGAGCCATCTCTATGCCGCTTTCCGGTGTCACGATCCCGATCCCGGGGCGATCCGGGCGCATCTCTCCGATCGGGACATCCTGGAGGGAGACGACTATGTCTCGATCGTGCTCGACACCTTCAATGATGAGCGACGGTGCTACACCCTGCTCGTCAATCCGCTGGGGGTGCAGGGCGATATGATCGAAGCCGAATCGGGGGGCGACAATCCGCGTGACTGGAGCTGGGACGCGATCTGGAATTCAGCCGGTCGAACCACGGCGTGGGGATATACCGTCGAGCTGGCGATCCCCTTCACACAACTGCGCTTTCAACGTTCGACCGGCAGCCAGATCTGGGGCTTCGACGCCGTCCGCTTTTACCCCCGCAGCCGGAATCACCTGATCGGGGCTTTCCCGCGCGATCGGAGCAACAATATCTATCTGAGCCAGGCGCTGAAGATCGAGGGCTTTGCCGGGGTTTCGCCGGGGCGCAATATCGAGCTCTACCCGACCGTGACCGGTGTGCGGACCGACGAGCGCGCCTCGATGCCCGACGGTGAGTTCGACCGTGCCCACCAGGACGCCGAGGTCGGCCTCACGGCGGGGTGGGGGATCACTCCCAACATGACCCTCAACGCCACTCTGAATCCCGATTTCAGTCAGGTCGAAGCCGACGCCATGCAGCTGGACATCAACCAGCCCTTCGCGCTCTACTACCGGGAACAGCGTCCATTCTTTATAGAGGGGTACGACTTCTTCGACACCCTCAAGGATGCCGTCTACACCCGCACCATGCGCGATCCCGAGTGGGGTTTGAAACTAACAGGCAAGGTGGGTGACAACACCATCGGGGGATACGTCGTCCGCGACAACCTGACCAACCTCATCTTCCCCGGCCCCGAGAACTCGAGATCTACTTCTCTTGCCACCGAATCCACCGCCGGAGTCCTGCGGTACCGGCGTGATCTGGGACCCCGTCATACGATCGGGGCGCTCGCCACTCACCGTCAGGCCGCCGGGTATTCGAACCAGGTCGTGGGTCTGGACACCGATGTTCGCATCTCCCGTTCAGATCAGATCCAGCTCCAGGTGCTCGGTTCGCGTACCGGCTATCCCGACTCGATCGACACCGGCTTCGATCAGCCGGGCGATACCTTCACCGGTCACTACCTGGCGCTCGAATACGATCACACCACCCGCACCGCCGGCTGGTGGCTCGATTTCGACCATGTCAGCGACGATTTCCGGGCCGACCTGGGTTTCATCCCGCGGGTCGGATTCCGGAATGTCGAAGGGGGGGTGAACTGGTCGTGGAATCCCGAACCGGGCGACTGGTGGTCGCTCTTCCGGTTGGGAGGAGAGTTCAATTACTACGAAAAGGGATCGGGGCAGTGGCTCGAACGGGGCGGCCAGATCTGGGGTTTGTATGTCGGACCGTTACAGTCGAATCTGATGGTGCGAGTCAACCGGAGCGAAGAGGCGTACGGCGGTTCGGAGTACAGTCTGACGGAGTACTACCTCGGCGGCGGTTTCCGGCCCCACGCCGATCTGCGTCTGGGTCTCTCGATTGCTGCAGGGGACCGGATCGACTACGCCAACAACCGCCCGGCCGATGGGATCATGATTGCCCCCTCACTGCTGTGGAATCCCGGTGAGCACCTGCACCTCTCGGCAAGTCATATGCATGAGAAGCTCACCATCCCGGGCGGCGAGCTCTATACGGCCGGCGTCACGAACCTGCGGACGGTCTATCAGTTCACCGTCCGTACCTTCCTGCGGGCGATCGTCCAGTACGTGGCGTATGACCGGAACACCGCACTCTACACCTTCGCTATCGCACCCGAGTACCGGCACCTCTTCACCCAGCTGCTCTTCAGCTACACCATCAATCCCCGCACGGTCTTCTACCTGGGCTACAGCGATAACGGCTACGGCAGCGAGCAGTACAGCCTGACGCGGGCGGACCGGACGGTCTTCACCAAGCTGGGATATGCCCTGGGGTTCTGAACTCACGTGTAGAGTGCGTCGGGGCCGAAGGAGAGCATGTCTCTCCCGTCCACCGCTTGACGGACGATCGGATCCTGACGGTCCGCCGCCGAAAAGAGACCGTAGTAGATCCGGGATACGTTTGGGAGTTCACTGGCGATTAGCTGTCCGCGCTCTCTCAGAGTGTTCATGTCGGCTGCGGAAACGCCACCCCACTTGCACTCCCCGACGAAGAGTTCGTCATTCATCCCCCGGACGACGACATCCACCTCGTGTCGACCGTCCCGCGTCCACCATCGGCCGACCCGAAGCGGTGTGAAAGGCAGAGAGAGTCCGGTCCGGATGCTGTCTCTGCAAATGTCCTCGAAAAGAGCGCCCATGTAGTCATCCAGCCCCGGTTCGATCGATTTTTCCCAGAGATCGACGGGTTCGACGAGCCCGGCTGACCCACTTGAATACAGGGGCTGGATGAACCGGTACCAGAAACGCAGATAGGGGTCCGTCAGCCGATAGAGCGAGACTTTTGATTTCGATACCCGATCCCTTGTCACCGGTACCTCACGACCTGCCAGTTCCATTTCCTGGAGCCATTCGATGACCGGCCACAGGGCGCCTTCGGACCGATCGACGCGGCGCTTGATCTCCCCCCACGTATGGGCTCCCATCGCGATCGCGAACAGGGTTGAGTAGGGAACATCCGCTTCCCGGCCGAAACTGTCCAGCACGTGGAGGGCTTCGTCGTGGAGTCGGCTTGAGGGATCCAGGATCAGTGCAGCAACGTTTTCACCCAGATTTCGTCCGGGATCGAGGTCATCCAGATGACCCGGCAGACCGCCGAAGATCCCATAGGTGCGCATGTGATCGCGCCGGCAGTAGTCGGGAACGAAGGCGGGAATTTCGCGATAGGTGAAAGGCAGTACCTGCAGGCGAGCTGTCCGGCGTCCATGCAGCGGCTGGTCCTGTCTTTCGAGTTGCTGCATGAATGTAATGTGGCTGCCACAGAGAATCAGATTGCAGGAACCCCCCTCCTTCCACCGCTG
>CAZNUA010000015.1:0-5199 GCA_964576115.1 uncultured Gemmatimonadota bacterium | reverse complement strand
TAATGTGGCTGCCACAGAGAATCAGATTGCAGGAACCCCCCTCCTTCCACCGCTGGTCCCACATGGACTGGAGGATGGATGTCAGCCCGGGATCTTCAGAAGCCAGATAGGGGAACTCATCGAGGATGAGAAGGAATGGCTTTTCGGCCGCCTTTTCCGTCACGTACTCGAAGAGACCTTCCCAACCGTTCAACTCTGCTCCCTGTTTCAGAGCGGGATCGTCGAAGAAATGACCGGCGACGCGTGTCAGACGACCGAGCTGTTCACCACGGGTTCCGCGGGTAGCCTGGAAGTAGATCCCTCTTGCAGCATGTGCGAAGCGTTGCAGAATCCAGCTCTTGCCGACGCGCCGGCGTCCCACCATCAGGATAAGCTGCGACTGGTCGGCTTTCCAGAGTTCCACGAGCCGGTTCCACTCCCGGTCCCGATCCAGGATATCGGCGGGTTTCTTCATAACGACCCCTCTCCATACTTTATTCAAATAAAGTTTATCTATATAAAGTTATATTGTTCCGAAGAGAGGAAGTCAAGCTCGTGCTGGATATTCGGGTAGACCGGAGGGTGTTCACCAAGCTGGGCTATGCCCTGGGGTTCTGAGGCCGCTGTCACTCCTCTCTGAGGGCGATGACCGGATGAATCCGGGCCGCCCGGCGGGCCGGGAGCAGGTTGGCTCCCAGGGCGACGACCGCGAGCGCGGTGACGGCGCCGATCAGAGTCGGCGGGTTCATGGCTTCGACCTCGAAGAGGAGCCGGGAGAGCAGACCCGAAGCGGCCTGGCTCAGTCCGAGACCGAGCAGTGAGCCGACCGCGACCAGGCGGATACCTTCACCGAGGATCATTCCGATCATCTGCGGACGGCGGGCTCCCAGGGCCATCCTGACGCCGATCTCCCGGGTACGCAGACCGACAGAATGCGAGATGACTCCGTAGACTCCGCCGAGGGCCAGCAGCAGGCTCATGAACGTGAAAACACCGACCAGCGTGGAATAGGCCCGGCGGAAGGCGAGGGAATCGTCGAACTTCTCCTGCATGGTCGAGATGTTGGCTACCGGCAACCGGGAATCGAGGTCGGCTATCGCCGCCCGCACGCCGTCTACCAGGGAGAGCGGATCGCCGGCGGTTCTCACTGCGAAATCCATGAACTCCATCGGGAAGGCGGCCAGCGGCAGGTAGACACCGGGGATCATCTCCTGGTCGAGGCCCTTGTGTTTGACGTCCCTGACCAGTCCGACGACGTCGAACCACCATTCAGCGCCCTGGTAACGGACGCGGCGGCCGACCGGATCCTCCTCACCCCAGTAGAACCGGGCGAAGCTCTCGTTCACGACGATCGTCGGAACGCTTTCATTCTCCTGCAGGAAACGACCGGAGAGCAGGTGCAGGCCCAGGGCGTCGGCATACCCGGGAGTGACCATCCGGCCGACGCTGACCGGGGGTTTTTCGCCGGACTCGCTGAGAGGGGAGTTCTCGGCGACGAAGAAGAAGCCCATATGCCCGCCCAGGGGGAGCGGATATCCGGCCGCAGCCCGCTCGACTCCGGGAATCGTTTCCAGTCTTTCGCTGACCGTGGTGAAGAAAGAGGGCATCTCCGGCCGGCTTACCGATCCGTTCGCCGGCAGGGCGAGGGAGAATGTGAGCACGCCCTCGGGACCGAATCCGGGCTCGACCCGGTTGATCTTCAGGAAGGTCTGCAGGAGCAGAACGGTCGTGACCATCATCACCAGCGTCAGGGCCACTTCCGCTACTACGAATCCCTTCAGCAGGAAGCGACGTCTCAGGCCGGAGGTCGAGCGAGCGGTGTCACCGGCCACGATCCCGGTCCTGCTGCGTCGGGAGAGCTGAAGAGCCGGTGCCAGGCCGAAGACGAAGGCGGCTGCGGTGCAGCACAACAGACAGAACAGGATGACGCGCAGATCCACTCCGAAAGTGATCCAGACGGGCAGTCCGAATTCGAACATGCCGGTCATGCTCCGCACGACCGCGATCCCCAGCAGCACGCCGACAGTTCCTCCGCACAGCGAAAGGATGAGGGCTTCGACCGTCAATTGCCTCAGGATCGCTCCCCGACCCGCTCCCAACACGGTCCTGATGGCGAATTCGCGGCTGCGGGCAAAGGCTCGGGCCAGCATGAGGCTGGCGATGTTGGCACAGGCGATGAGCAGCAGCACCCCGACCGCGATCCAGACCAGCAATACGGCCGTGCTCAGGTTCCCGATCATCGTTTCGCGCAGATCGGAGAGAACGGGCATGACCTCGGGGTCGGCAATGCCTGAATCGATCAATCCCTGCTGAATGGCCTGCAGATCCTCCCCGGCCTGTTCGGGAGTGTCGCCGGCCCGCAGGCGACCTATTCCGGACATGAAATAGGCATCCCGGTCGGTCGGATCTGCCCGCAGGGGAAGCCAGAGTGCTCCCTTGGCGGTCGGAGCGGCTTCAGAGGGCAGAATGCCTATCACCTCGACGGGCTCATCGTCCAGAATCAGGGTTCGGCCGATCATGTCGGGATCGCGTCCGAAGCGACTGGTCCAGAATTCTTCGAGCAGCAGCACGACCCTTGGTGCCCCCTGGCGGTCGTCCTCGGGGCCGAAAAGTCGCCCGGCCAGCGGAACGACCTGTAGTGTCCGGGCCAGGTCCCAGCTGGTCTTCAGGGCCTGCAGCTGGGAGGCCTCATCCCCGGTCAGGAGGGTGACGAACCAGTTGTGGTACACGCCCATGCTCTCGAAGGTCCGGCTATTCTCCCGCCAGGCGACGAAATCGGGATAGGTGATCTGGAGCCGGTCAATTTCCCAGGCCGGGGCGGTTTCGTTCAGGTCGACCAGACGTTCGGCTTCCGGGTAGGGCAGGGGGGTGATGAAGAGCCCGTTGATCAGGCTGAAGACAGCGGTGTTCCCGGCGATCCCGAGAGCCATCATGAGGATGATGATCCCGCTCCAGAAAGGCCGGGAGAGAAATGAACGTACGGCGGTGCGGATTTCCCGCGCGAGAGTGTCTTTCATGTCGAGCCTACGACGCCGGGCGAGGTCGAGGGTATCTATCTGTTCGCATTCCGATTCGATGCGGCTCCGGTCGCCGAGCTGCTTTCGAGCCAGTCTTCTGGCTTGATCCTGTTCGCATCCGCTCTGAACGATATCGGCCGCGGCCATGTCGAGATGGAAATCGATCTCATCCCTGATGTCGCGACGGGCGTCGGGCCGGAACTCGGTGATGCGGAAGACATCGCGGATGAAGTGAAAGGCGGACATGGAGCGTCACACCTCCGGACTGTCGAGGGCGGCGTTCACGGCTTCCACATGCCTGGTCCAGCGGGCCCGCTCCTGGGCCAGGATTTCTTTGCCGGTCGGTGTCAGGGCATAGAACCTGGCCCGGCGGCCGGTATCGGTCCGGCCCCACTTGGCGGCCAGTAATCCCCGGCGCGCCAGTCTGTGCAGAGCCGGGTAGAGTACGCCCTCCTCGATCTGGAGTTCATCACGGCTCTGCCGTTTGATCCACTGACCGATGGCATAGCCGTGCAGCGGTCCCACCTGAACCGCCCGCAGGATCAGGATGTCGAGCGTGCCGGTGAACAGATTGCTGCCGCTCATGGAGAACATCTCCTTTCGGCCCCCGGGGAATGCCGAAGGCTGATACATCGATCATTGTCCTTGATCACCTACGCATAGGTGACATAGGTATATATTGATACGTCTCGGGTGCAGTGAAAGTTTCGGCAGGAACTTCGTCTATGTCATGTTCCGGTCCCTTACGGTTCGCCCGGGCTCTCTTCCTCGATCGGGTGCCGGGCCTGGTCGGTGAGCTGGACAAGTCGAGGTCCGCCTGATCAGCTACCGCTACCAGCGGGGCAGTATCATGATCACAACCAACAAAGCGGTCAAAGACTGGCTGGAGGTCCTGGCCGGCGATGAGATCATGACAACGGCACTGCTGGACAGGTTGCTCCACAAGTGCCATGTGCTCAACATCAAGGGGCGCTCATACCGGCTCCGCGACCTGGATCGGATCTTGAAGGGCGCGTAGAGAGGAGAAGAATCACAGGCAAGAGGCGAAGGAAGGGCGAAATTACAGCCAGGGGGGTCGTAAAAGTAGACGTCCGCTAAGGTCGTAAAACTTGCCGTCCCTTGACACCAGAGCAGGCGCAACTCATCCCCCATATAGTAAGCAATGGCCAGTGGTTCGTTCAGCTGCAGGGCCCTCTCCAGGCGTTCGAGTTCGCCTTTGTCATCGTCCAGTTTTTCAGGCCTCTTCAGGATCAACCAGCGGATACCCTTCAAGACCGCCTGATGTTCTTTGGTCAGGGTGCTTTGGAGCCATCGCCGGAAATTGGACAGCCTCTCGTTGAAGAGCTTGATGATATGGAAGTGGTCAAAAACGATGGCCGCCTGGGTCAGATTCTCTGAGACAGCAGAGATGTAGGCCGGAGAATATCTATGGCCACCGCCTCCACCTTGGCCCGAGAGCGTTTCAGGCGTCGCCAGAAAGGATCAAGGGCATCTGCTCCCTTCCCTTGTCCTACATAGACAACGGCACCGCTCTTGAGATCCAATACCACTGTGATATACCGATGCCCCCGTCCGATCGAGATCTCATCGATGGCGATCAACTGCAACTTTGAGAGCTTGGGTTTGGAGAAACGACGCTTCAGAAAGCGCTTCTGGATATCCTTGATCACGTCCCAGCTTACACCCAGGTGGTTGGCCACATCCTTGATCGTCATGCAGCGACTCAGCTCAAGGGCATAACGCTCAAATGATCGTGTGTATCGGCGGAGCTCGAAACGTCCGTTCTGTCTGACCGCGGCAGATGACATTGGGTGAGTTGCAGACAGCACAGCGCAGCCTCTGACGACGGTGTCGGATGACGAACCTGATCTTGCCACCCTCATAGTGCGTACGAACGTAATCGTATCCTTTGATGTAGTAGGCATGGTACAGTAAGGAGGTGGACATCGGCGGGATTCCCTTCCGTGTATCGTTGTTGGAGAACTGCGAACACACGGAAGCATCCCACGATGTCCACTCCTTTTCTACCTGATCTTCAACTCCTCATGCGGGTATGGGAATCTCAGAAGTACGGAAAAACCGGATGAACCAGTAGGATTTTGAGGAGTCGAGCGAGGCGAGGGACTGGATTAGCGGCAAGAACGTATCACGAGCTCGCATTCCTCAAATCCCGGGTTGAACGAAGCCGCCAATGAGGTGCTAT
>CAZNUA010000014.1:33018-71298 GCA_964576115.1 uncultured Gemmatimonadota bacterium | reverse complement strand
CCAGGCTTCAGCCCCGTGTTATCAGAACCCCGCACCGTGGAAATCGAGGCTAGCCCTGGGCATTGGTGCCAGTACAGCCATCTACAGCCTTGTGGACGGGATCCTCCTGAGGCCTTTGCCCTTCGATGAACCCGGGAAGCTGGTAACGGTCTGGGCAGACCTGTCTGAGCGGGGTGGTCCGACCCAGGAGTGGCTCTCCTTCCCCAATTACGAGGATGCCCGGGAGTCGGGTGTCTTCAAGGAGCTCGGAGCCTACCTGGAGTGGCAGGCCACCCTTACCGGGAATGGACCCGCGCAGACCATCCAGGGACTCCAAGTCACCCGGGGAACGCTCTCTGAGGTCCTGAGGGTCGAGCCCGTCCTGGGCAGGGGATTCCTCTTGGAGGACGAAGGGAACGGGGCTCCGAGGGTGGTCCTTATCGGCTACGGTCTATGGCAGCGTCTCTATGGTGGAGATCCGGCGGTAGTGGGACGAACCATGATCCTGAACGGGGAGAGCCACGAGATCATTGGGGTTATGGGCCCGGGTTTTGTTGCTCCGGTCCTGGGTGGCGCGTTCTCCGCCGATAATTCCCAGCAGGATCTGTGGAGACCCCTCCAGGTGGCGGGCACCCCCCAGCTCGGTAGCCGGGGAAGCGCCCTCTTCCGGACTCTGGGGCGTCTCGGGGAGCAGGTGTCATTCGAGATCGGGAGGGAGAGGATTCTGGAGTTGGGCACACGGCTCCAGGAAGCCTATCCGGCTGACAATACCGGCGTGACCTACAGTCTAATCCCACTCAAGGAGAATATGGTGCAGGCCCAGAAGACCGGGTTGTGGGTCCTTCTGGGCGCGGTGGGATTCATTCTTCTCCTGGTTTGTCTCAACCTGGCCAACCTCCTGCTGGCTCGGGGGACCACGAGAACCGGCGAGATAGCTCTGCGATCAGCGCTCGGAGCGGGACGGGGACGCCTGGTTGGACAACTGATGACGGAGAGCCTGATTCTTGCCGTCCTGGGCGGGGGGATGGGCATCCTCCTCGCGTATGCGGGGACCGATCTGCTTCTGGCACTGGCCCCGGCGGGGACACCGCGGTTGGCTTCAGTAACGGTGGACGGCCGCATTCTGTCTTTCGCGATTGCGGCCACCCTGGGATCCGGGACTCTCTTCGGACTGTTACCCGCCCTCCGCTCCTCAGCAGTAGATCTTCGGAGCGACCTGGCCCACGGAACCCGGACAACTCAGAGTGGAGGAGGGTTCAGAGTCAGGGCCGCCATGGTGGTGGTACAAATGGGAGCAGCGCTGGTACTCCTGGTGGGGGCCGGCCTCCTCCTGAGGACCTTCCGGGAGCTTACCCGTGTGGATTTGGGGTACGATTCCCGTGGTGTAGTGGCTGCCTTAGTGACTCTCAACGAAGACCAATATCCTGAGGCCGGGGAACGGAACGCTTTCGTGAATGAACTGGAGACCAGGTTGGTCTCTCTACCGGGAGTGGAATCGGTAGGCGTGGTCAGCACCCTTCCCCTTTCGGGAGCGAATGCAGATGTAGATTTCCAGGTCGAGGGACGGGCTGACCCTCCGCCTGGACAGGAGAATATCTCCTGGATCCGACGGATATCTCCCGGTTATCTCAGCACAATGAAAATTCCCATCCTGGAAGGGAGGAGTTTTTCCGCTGCCGACGGCTGGGATGATGCAGCGCGGGTCGTCATGGTCAACGAGACCCTGGCCAATCGGTTCTTTCCGGGTGAGAGCGCAGTTGGGAAACGTCTCAATTTTAACGATCCGGAAAACCCACGATGGCGAGAGATCGTGGGAGTTGTGAAGAATGTGAAAAACTTCGGGATCAGGGGAGAGTGTCCTGTGGCCACGTACTTCCCCTATGCCCAGGCGCCGGGCCAGGTTCTATTCATTACGGCTCGCACTTCCATGGAAGACCCCCAGGCTCTGGTGCCCGCGATGCGGCGGGAACTTGGGGAGATGGACGACCAGCTCGCCTTGGCTCAACCTACAACCATGGAATCCTTGGTGTCCGGCGCTCTCGGCCAGGAGCGGTTCGTCGCCATGCTTCTCTCCCTCTTCGCGGGAGTAGCGTTACTCCTGGCGGCTGTGGGACTCTACGGGGTTGTGACGTATGATGTTTCCCAGCGGACAAGGGAGCTGGGTCTTCGTATAGCTCTTGGTGCCGACAGCGCCCGGATTCACCGGTTGGTGTTGAGGAGGAGCTTTCTGCTGGCGGGTCTGGGTATGGTGGGGGGGCTGGCGGGCGCCCTGGTCCTGACCCGGCTCTTCGAGGGTATCCTGTTCGGGGTCAGTTCCACTGATCCTATCACCTTGACGGTGATGACTCTGAGCCTCTTGGGGGCAACAGGCCTCGCCAGTCTGGTCCCAGCTCTGCGGGCAGCCCGAGTGGATCCGTCCCGGGCCCTCAACGTGGATTGAGGATTGGAACCGGTGATCGAAGGCCTGGCTCCCAGATACTTGATACATCCCGACTCTCGTTATGGCAGCGGATTGGATCCCGGGTAGCATCCTTGATTCCCGTATTTGAAGCCGGCGGCACTTATCAGGGCGCAAAGGATAGAATTACCTTGAGATCACAGAATACCGATTGGTCGCAAACCCACATAAACATTGGTGCCGGGGGCGGGAGTCGAACCCGCACGCCCGAGAGGGCAGGGGATTTTAAGTCCCCGGCGTCTACCAGTTCCGCCACCCCGGCACATAAGCTGTATCAATAACTTACAGCGAAGACACCCTCCGCTGCGAGTCCATATGTGTCCCGGATGTGTCCCTGATTTCGTAGGGCAGGGGAGTGATCTTGTCCAGACTCAGCCGTCCGGCTGCTCCCTCAACCGCCTTTTCCATGCGATCATCTGTCATGTGGGCGTATCGAAGGACCATTGCCAGCGTCGAGTGCCCCAGGAGTTCCTTGAGGACTTCCGGCGGGGCTCCCGCCTGGGCGGCGTGAGTCGCGAAGGTGTGACGAACGTCATGGAACCGTACGTCACCCTTTTTGAACTTCGCCCGATCGAGAGCGGCGTACCAAGCAGTCTTATAACAATCCACTGCCCGGCCGTCTCTTCGGGCGAATACGCGTTCGGGATGCCACTGGAGGTTCTGCAGTACCAGTAGCGTCTCCCGGACCTCGGGACTCATGGGGATCTTCCGGGATCGGCCGTTCTTGGATTCGCGTACATGAATCCGGTTCTGACCGAAGTCCAGGTCCTCCCACGTGAGGCTCAGGAGCTCTCCCTTGCGCATGCCGGTCTGCACGGCTACCAGCAGGATCGGTTTCAGGTGCTCTGCGGCCTGTTCATAGATGCGCCGGAATTCATCATTGCTCAGATACCGCTCCCGGCGATTGTTGATCGGCCGCGTTGCCAGCTTCTTTCTGTGAACCGGGGACCGGTCCACGTATTCCAGCTGCATGGCGTACCGATAGATCGCCTTGAGCAGGTTGATCTCCAGCTGCACCGTTGCCGGCGCGGCACCTTCCCGCTGACGCAGTGCTATGTAGGCGTTCGCGTCACCGACCGTGATCCGGTCCATGAGCATATCCCCGAAGAAGGGGAGAAGATGGTTCCGGATCATCGACAGGTCACGCGGCCAGGATCGCTTATGTTGCTTCGCGTATCCGTCGAGGTACGTGGTAGGCAGAACATGCTCGGCCGGATCCACTTTCTCCGGAACCATGACAAAGTCCCGGAAGAGCGGGGCCTCCTTCACACCCTCGACCTGGAGGATCAGCCGGGCCCGGGCCTCCTTCTCCTGCCGTTTTGCTTCGGCTTTGTCGGATCCCACGGCCCTGCGTTCTCTCCTGCGGCCGACCTTCACGTCATAACACCAGGTCTCGCCACGTTTGTAGAGACTCACGATCAATCACCTCCTTTCTCTGTTATGCAGGTGTTTCAGGCGCCGTTGCCTGTGCGATCGCCAGTGATGCTACGTCGCATGTCTCAGCAATCGCCGGCAATTCAGCACCGAGTTCCTGAGTGAGAATGTGGAGACCACTCAATTCATTCTGCCAGTGCTCGATCATGTTCTGGCCGTGAATGTCTCCGCACTCAAGGATGTTATTCAGCGCGCACTCCATGACGGCGAGTTTCAGCCTGATGTCATGGGCCTTGCCGTTCGCAGAGTGCAGCTCGTCCTTCAACTGGTCGTTTGTGGTTGGCACGGTGGGGCCTCCAAAGATGCCAGCCCCTTTCCCAGGGGCGTAGACATCCAACCGGAAGGTAGGAAGTCACCTGGTACTCAGGGCTGGCAAAATCAACATGGAGGAAACTCTCCGATTAAATGTCTACGCAGCCTGAGATTACCAGACCGGCGAGGCGGTTGTCAAGGGGTGTGCAGTATGAATACAATACGAATCGCATATTTGAATTCCGGGAGTGTTGTATGCTGCTGATTGTAGTTGCTGCAGGAATTGTAGGAGCGGTTTACGCGTTTGCAGGTAACATGCAAGCGGCAACCCTATGGGCTAGCCGCAAACTTTCACCTGCAGGTAATGAAAGCATGATGCCGGAGGGAATACAGGATGCAATTACACCGCCCTGGTTGACCCGGTTGAATATTCTCTGGATGGTTGGTCTCCTGGCGATCTTAGTAGGTGGATCTCTCTCGCGCTGGTACTTAGGCATTCTAGGGATCGTATTATTTATCTTCTTCTGTGTTATCATAGAGAAGATTCTACCGAAACAACTCGCAGCCTACATCCGCCATATTGCTGTATCCTTAGCCAATAGAGAGGCAGATTATCGCAAAGCAAATGATGCAATGAGAGCAGATGCTGCACATGACTTCTTGCTCGAGATTCACAGATTATTGGAGCAAGTAACGTCATCAGGTCAGTTAGTGCCGTCCATCAGGGAAGCTCGAATAACTCCAATAGGAATGACTTCGCCACCAAATGTGTAATACGTCTCAATCTGAGAACGCCGGAAGGGTGAAACGGTTGTTAAGGTCTAAACTTATACGATTGAGATTGCGCTCGAACGGAAGAGGAGTTGTAGATATAATCGATTAGCACTAAGACCATGGAAACCAAAGATGAGGTACCTATATGGATCTGATTATTGAGAATATTCGTTCTTTTGCTGGTCGCCATATTCTTCCCTTGAAACCATTAACAGTATTGACAGGTGAGAATAGCTCTGGTAAATCAACCCTACTTGGAGTCCTGTCTGTCATATGTGATAAGGAGCAGTATCCACTCCAACCAGCATTTAATAAGTCACCTTATAGTATGGGAAGTTTCGATACAATTGCCACGTACAAGGGAGGAAGCTTCGGGCGCTCAAAGCACTTTGTTCTTGGTTGCCAGTTGCCTAAACGAGCAAAGGAAGGCCCAGAGAAGATTGAGGCCACTTATCGTAGCAATCTCGGTAAAGTAGAGATTGCAAAGATTGAGTATCAAGGATCCAAGATGTCTGTTTTTGTAGATTTTTTCGAAGAGAGCAAGGACGGGATATTTGGAATGATTGATATACTTATTGACAATAATGAATTCTGCTTCCCGATTATTGAAAAACTGCACTTACATCAGATGAAAGGCGTGGGTTTTTATAACTTCGTTGCTCAGCATATATGGCAAAAGTTCTTTAAGCGTCGTGAGAAAGAAGTACAGCTTCGAGATAAGGACAGACTTGTTGTTGATAGTGTCTTTAGTCAACTCAGACGATTCGAAATGCAGTTACCACGTGCGATATCCCTCGCTCCAATCCGGACAAAACCAGATAGAACGTATAGTGAAATAATGGATGTGTTTCAGCCTGAAGGTGATCATATACCATTTGTATTAGACCGGTTTGAACAAGGGGAATATTCACGACAAGAAAAGGACTTTGTGCATCAAGCACTTAGCAGTTTTGGACAAGAATCAGGTTTATTTTCAGAAATTTCTGTGAAGAAACTCGGGAAAAAAGCAAGTTCACCATTTCAGATTGTAGTTAAGGGTATTGGCAGACCTGCGAATCTGGTTGATGTAGGGTATGGTGTGAGCCAAGCACTACCAATAATCATTCAAACTGCAATGTCTCCAAGAGGTACATTCCTGCTTGTTCAACAACCTGAAGTGCATTTGCACCCTCGTGCACAAGCAGCTCTCGGCACTTTCTTTTCATATATTGCCTCTTTAGGGCGTGTCAATCTAGTTATTGAAACTCACAGTGATTACATTATTGATCGTATTAGACAATCTATTGCTAAAGGCAATTTAAAGTTAAACAATTTCAGTTTAATATTTATGAGTAGAGATGGTCCTGTATCTACTATTCATAATATCAAATTAGATAGCAATGCGAATATAATTGATCCTCCACCTTGTTATCGTGAATTCTTTTTAAGTGAAGAGTTAAATATATTAAGAAGAGCTGACTATTAATGTGTATAATAATTGACAATAACGTTGCTCACAGTGTGTTTATTAGTGGCAACAAACAATACAGAAATATTCACAATAATATATTTGACCTAAAAAAAACTAAAATAAAAGTTGTGTGCGGTGGCAAATTGAGAAGAGAATACGAAACAAATAGAAAAATATTAAGAATGATTCTCCAGCTTGATAAAGCAGGCAAAGCAAAGATATACAAGGACTCTCTTATTGACGGAATAGAATTGCAAATAATTAATAATGAAAAATATATATCTAATGATCCTCATATATTAGCACTTGCAAAAGCATCGAATGCTAGAATATTGTGTACTAGTGATGTTGATTTGCAGAGTGATTTCACTAATAAATACTTGATTGATAAACCTAGAGGTAAAGTATATAAAAATAAAAGCCATGATCATCTGTTTACAAAGTTATGTAGATAATATGTACAGGAATTCTCCCACCCCGGGATAGCACCCGGCTCCGGCAGAGGAAGGCGCCAGAGCCCGGGGTGAGAGGGTATGTCAAAGAGCCGGGTCGGTCAGCTAGGTTCGACTTTGTCCCGTTTGGATCTCGGCGGCTGCAACAGCCGGTAGGGGTACAGCGGGCAGTACGGAGCTGTACAGTCCCTCACCTCATTGGCGGACCAGCCCATGCATTCCAGACAGAAAGCACGCACGGCCATTCGCCGGCTTCGCCCTGTCATGGCCTGCTTGTAGATCTGGCGATAGAGAGGCGGGACGCGGTTAAGGACGTCCTTTGGAATTTCTAAGGCCCGATCTTTCCCCCGGGGGTGTTCCCGTGCCGGTCGCTTGGAGATCGGCGCTTCTGCGCTCGATCGAACTGCCTGAGAGCGGTCCATTTGATTTTCCTGCATCAATCCGTACCCCCTTTCTCAACCGGCCGGGCGTGCCAGCGCCGGATCGAGGTACCGGTTCGGCTCGGTCGTCACACTCTCGGGCAGGAACGATTCAACCCGCAGCTGGGCCATGATCGCATCACCACCGGGACCGGCCAGGGCGAACAGGATCGAGCAGAACTGCTCGAAGTTGGTCCGGCACAGACTCCAGAGATGCCCCAGGCTGTCACAGAGCCCCCACTGCTCGGGGAACAGCCGGCGGGAGTGCTTCTCCATGGCGTCTTCCAGGTCCTCGGTCTTCACCAGCGGGAACCGGGGAGGACAGAACCGGAAAGCACGCAGCGTGATCCGGTCATCATCATTGACGGCCTCATAGAGCGTGCCGCGGATATCCATCTCGGGCAGCTTGCGGACCTCGTCGCGGATCTCACGTTCCATCGTGCCGGTCTGCTTCTCATGTTTGAACTGAGGCGGCAGGTCCAGGTGTCGATCGGGGGAGCGGAGTTCGCGAAGCAGTGAGGTGTGTTTCTCGAACGCGTCCAGGCCGAGCAGATCCCGGATCCGGCTTCTCACGTCGCCGGCAACTTCTCCCATGAGCTCCGCGATCGCGGTCATTTTCTCCTGTTCGGTGTGCCGGATCTGACCGCGGATCACGTGATGCCTCTTCCGGGTCTCATCGATGATCGACTGCAGTTCCTTCGCCCGGTACGCCAGCTGAGCCTGCAGATCCTGACCCTCAAGATCCGGGTGGAAGTGGAACAGGCCGTCAGCCGTGACCAGCTCGTCTCTGTCATAACTCGTCCGTGGTGCCACCATCTTCATCATCTCCAATCGTTGTGATTGTTTCGGTGTGTAGATCGATCCCCTGCAGCCGGAGTGCGTCCAGAAATTCCTCGATGATCAGGGACGGCTCGAAAGGCAGGGGCCGGGATTGCCGGTAGTAGCGCGGGGCCTCCCGTACGGGTGCCTCAGCAGCTGCTTTCAACTCCCCGAGAGCCCGGACGGCGTGAGAGAGCAGGCACCGGGCCCGGGCGTCAGCCTGGCGGTACTCGGCCGTGAGCTCGGACAGCCGGCGTTGCCAGTTCCCGGCCGTCCTCACCCGGCTCTCGGCTTCCCGTGCAGGTGTGTGTGTCTGCATGACTGTCTCCTAGATATCGACCATTTGCCCGCCACGTGTGCAGAGCGTCTGTGTCTCGGAAAAGACCAGGTGAGCGGCCAGGGCAATGACGGTTGCGTAGTCGTCGTGGTATCCGGCCCGCTCAGGTGCTCCGATTCGCATAGTCCCGGCCGGGGTGTGGGTCACGTGCAGGGATTTGAGCTCGGAGATCCCCCGGTCATGATCCGGGAGGTCAATGCGTTCCTCGATCACCAGGGATTTCAAATCGGAGTAGATCTCGGCCTTGAACGGGGCCGAGAAGGGGTGTTCCTCGAAAGCGAATCCTCGAGCCCGCAGAGCCTCCCGAACAGGTGCGGCCGTGTACTGATCTCCATGAACCTTCCGCACGTCGTACTGCCCGAGAATCGGACAGAGCTGATCGAGAACGGCATTCAGGGAGAGCTCACCGCCCCGGGGAGGCGTCCAGCCTTCCAGCCGGCCGATCACAACCCGCCCGGGAATCTCATCCTTGCCCTTCTCGTACCAGCCGATCGCGGCCGCGAACCTATCCCGCTTGTACGCCGGATCGATCACGGCAACAGCCCGGGGCCGGGGATACTCCGGTAGACTTCGGGCGGTCCACTCCTGACGGCATGCCTCAATCGAATCATGTGGAAGCCACAATGCCTCCCGATCGCTGAACCGTGCCCCGTACTCCCGCTCGAAGGTCTCCGGATCCTTCCGGCGTTCCTGATCGAGGAATGACTGCGGAATGGTCGGATTCAGGATCCACGTGGAGGCCTGCATGACCAGGTGCGGATCCTCATCGGCGCCGTAGTGCTTCTCGTAGTCCTCGAAGAGCAGCCCGGCCCGGATCCACGGGGTCGATACCTTCACCAGCTTCCAGCCCGGGAATTGCGCCATTGCCGGCCGTACCGCCCGCTCTACTTCACGGTCCGGGTTGTGTCCCTCATACGACCAGAAAGCCGCCTCATCGAAGAGCGCCACCGGCACGGCTGATCCCCGGATGCTCCGGAAGCTGCAGGGCTCACACCTGATCACCAGGCCGTTGTCCAGCCCGAGATCCCAGGCCCGATCCGAGATCACCTTCTTACGCAACATCGGGGAATTGAAGATAGCTCCGCGTATCAGGCTGAAAGCCGCCTGTCGGGCCCGTCGGATCACCTGAGAGACCACCAGCACCACGCCTTCCTCACCCGGTGCCAGGTGTGCCTCATGCCCGCCACAGAAAGCCTCATATGCCGCAATCGCCGTGATAATCCGGGAATCCTTCCCTCCCCGACGCCCCCCGATCACCGTCAGGTCATGCACCGGCTCGGTCCGGGTGCGCCAGTCCAGGCGTCCGGTGATCTCGTAGTACACGCTGACCAGGTCCCCCTCGATCGGGAGACCGTATGCCGCCCTGATCACCACTTCCTGAGCCGGTGAGAGCGTCAGCCCGAGCAGTTGCGGATCCGTCGCGAAAGTCACGGCATCGACGTGAGCCCTTTGTTTCTTTATGGATTGCATCTTTGCATCAACACTCCTCATCATCCTCAATCTCTACCCGGGACATCTTCGCCAGGTATTCCTCCAGGCTCGGGGCCGAAAGGTCCTGAGTCCTCAGGATCCCCGCAGCCTTGTACAGCCGCTCCAGGGCGTGATCGACGGTACCGACGGATACCCACACCCGATGAGCTTTCATCGGTGCTGAGTCGTCACCGTCCCGCCTGAACGCTCCCTGTCGGTCTAGGACGTAATGCCCGAGAAGAGATTGGAACTCCATCCGGGTTATCAGCTCCGCTCCCTGCTTGCTCAGACCGATCTCCTGAAGCTCGATCACGCGGGCTACGAATTGCTCCAGCATGATCGGGCATTGCTCGGTATCGGGGATCTCACAGTCACAGTTCCCGAGCAGGCGAAGCGGACACCCGCCCCGAGTCGGTATACCGGTTGTCTGTATGCCCTTGGACCACCAGCCGTGAACGGTGAGATTGCCCGTCTGGCGCAGGTTTGCGAGGGAGTTAGGATTCGTTCCCTTCGGACTCATCGGAGGCCCCCCGGGACACGGGCGGGACACAAACGGTTCAGGAACATAGAGAAGACGCCGACAGGCTGCGGACTGCTCGTTCGAAGCGCCCCCGGAGAATCCCCGGTTTCAGCTTTGAGAGCATTCAGGAAGGGACACCCTGAGAGGCTGAGAGGATCAGAACGGAAGGTCATCGTCATCCCCCTGCGCTTTATCGTTGTGACCATATAGAGGGGGGGGCTGGTCAGTTGGATTACTATTATCCATGTGACCAGGGGTACGGGGGCTGGTCACATCATTAATCAGGTCATCTTCAGAGACCTGAAGTACTGAAGGTTCAGTATTGAACTGACCAGGGGTCATACTATAGGTGGTCACATCATTAGAGAGACGATATCCGAAAGCCCTTCCGGTTTTTCCTGCACCCCGCTCTTTAATGACCAATTCGCCCTTTATCAGCTCTTCGAGCACCCTGCGGAGAGTAGTTCTGGATCCCTTATCGCCCAGGCGCTCCAGGAGGTCGGTCTCGGATATCCCCTGCTCTTCGGGCCCAGGCAGGATCTCGAAAACGGCTTCACGCACCTCCTGGCGCTCAACATCGACGGCTGTGCCCAGGTTGACGTATTCACTGTCTCTGAGTTCGATCAGCAGTTCAGCCGGGATATCCTCGAAGCGGCCAACCCCTACCAGGTGCCGCCGGTTCGGGTGTCCTTCCACGTTCGCCCGGCGCAGGTTCCATAAGATGTCAGCAGCACCCGCCCAGGCTGACGACCCGCGTCCGGATTCCCCAATCTCACCGCCCGACTTGCGATCGTGGCGGAGCATGAGCACGGCCAGACCTTCGGCTGCAACCGCGTGTAGTGGTCTGACGGCCGCCAGGGCAGCGCCGGCGTCATTCTCCTCGTCGGCAGCGAGTCCAGCCCAGTCCGAGACGGTATCCACCACCAGCAGGACCGCGCCGATCTCCCGGGCCTTTGCTCCGACCGCGGCCACAATCGAAGGCCAGGACATGCCCCGCGCAGAGTGTCGGAAGAGCAGGTGTAGATCAGGGTTTCCGAGAATACCGACCCGGCGTAGGGATTCCCGGAAGGTCTGGCGGCGTTCTTCGGTTAGGTAGACGACCGGTCCGGTTGTGGTAGATTTGTGCCCGAAGAGCGGATCCCCGGTCAGCACAGAACGGGCACACTCCTGGGCCAGACGCGTTTTGCCAACCTTCACCTTCGCGGTCAGGTCTGTGACCGTCTCTCGGACCAAGAGCGGGCTGAGAATCCAATCCGGACCGGATACCTCATCATCGGAGAGCTCGGCGGCCGTGAGCCACTGGGGTCCGCTGTTATCCTGCTCGGCGGTTTCGATCTCCCTCAGCTCTAGAAGTAGCTCCTCGGCTCGATCAGGAGCAGCCCCGGATAACTCTTTCCCGAGAGCGTGCAGCTGGGTTATCCGCCTATTATGTCTGAGTTCCTGGAGGGCTCGCTCTCCGTCTTCGGCATGGATCAGGTCATCCTTCCCGAGATCCCACAGTCCGGCCAGGCGGCCGGGATCGGCGCCGAGTTCCCGGAGAGCCGTCAGCCGTCCGTCCAGGTCATTGCCGTTCAGTGGTGCCCGATGCAGGATAGTGGCGAGATCTCGATTATCTGTGCTGAATAGATCGATGTCTGATGCGGATATGATCAGGGGAGACCGGATCGCTGCCGCCAGGGCAATCTCTTCCGGTTGCCGGGCTGAGGCTGTCACGTCTCTTCCTCTCGGGTCCGATCCTCGAGCCGTCTCCTGATCGATCGGATCCAGGCGCTCGCCTCATCGGGTGATGCCGGTGTTCGGTCACGGGTGCGGCCGAAGATCTCCCGGAAGTCTTCAGCTTCCGCGTTCGCCGTGCGGTCGGTCTGTTCAGCGGCCATCACCCCGGCACTTCCCAGGTCTCGGGTTGCCGGGCGTTCGGTGGCCACCATACGAGCAATTTACCGAAGTGCGGTTCCGCGACCAGATCACAGAACGGCTTGTAGCGTGACGGGCTCGGCTTTCGTGCGCTCGCCTTTACCTCGCAGAGATACGCAGCCTGGCCATTGAATATCAGCACGTCGAACGCGGTCCCCTTCGCCAGTCGGAACGCCTCATATCCCTTGGACCGGAAGTGTTCGACGGTGCGCCGCTCAGCTGCAGTGCCGTATCTGCGGTTGCGCGCGCCATTCATGACGCTGCTTTCGGCGCGACACGCTGAGACTGCAGCCAGTCCAAGATCTCGGCCCGGCCGTACCGAACAGCACGGCCGCCAACTCTGTAGAAGGGGATCCGGCCCTCACTGGTCCAACTGCGGATAGTCGCGAGGGAGACGTGAAGGAGTTTTGCAACTTCCTCTGCATCGAGTAATTCCAGGGTAGTTGAAGCGCCCATAGGAAGACCTCCAGAACAAGGTTGATTGCCTGGTCGTTCTCTGGTCTCGCCTGTTAAGCCTGGCGGTAGGCTCCCATAGACGCGCCGATTCAACGCCCCGGCGGCGGGCGGTCGTTGTGTCCTGAGCTCGCATCGAAGGGGCGTCTCGATGGGGGACGTTGCTGCTCCAGTCAGATTAGGCCCTGACGGTCGGCCTCGCTCAGGATCAACTCACGTCATTGTGCATCCTGACGGAGAGATCGGCTTGGGTAGCCGGCAGTACCGAGGTACCACACACAAGATCGGGATAGCGCCGAGGCGGATCCCGCAGAGGGTAGGAAGGGCCTCGGCGCAGTCCCTGTATGTCAACAATCAGGAAACCCTCTGCGGGGCTCTGCGGCCATACTACGGGTGGTCTCTGACAGAAGGGAAGAAAAATAGTCGGGGCATATAACTCAGGCTAACTCAGGACAACAGAAAAGAAGAAAAAGATCTGAGGCGGGGCGCAGGAGCCGTCTTTCTTGGAAGAGACTACTTCACCAATTTACACTGGAGTCGATTCAATTGGGTCTGAAGATCTTCGTAAAACGGGAGTAATTTTTCTTCATTATTGTTAATATTTCTCATTACATCCCAGGGAATTGTTTCCTGCAACCACCTTTCCCATATTTCTACAAACTCTACAAGAGTAATAAGGTGTGTCTGTGTGCTTGGTTCTGCTAAGGAATAATGATCAATAAAATGCTGAACCATCTTTTGATATTGAGGGAATATCTCCTCTTTAAATATTCGGTTTGTCTCGTCCTCTATTCGTTGAAATTCTGGGCCTCGCTCTTCAGTCAACTCATACATCTGTTCGATATTTGGTCTCGATCGAGCGACAAGATCCCGCCAGGTAGAATCAGCCGCCTCGTTTATCTTTATCCTTGTTCTACCTTTTGCATCAATGAATGACCTCCAGGCAAACATTGGTGAATAGAACTGGTCCAGCTGTTCCCGATACCTGGCTTGTCGTCGCTGAATCTTCTGTGAATGTATGGATATTTCTGCTCCGATGAGAACACCAAGTAATCCGATAAGTGCTACTATGATTTCAATCCACATATCGGTCACTCCACAGGTAATGGGCGCTCAATAGGCTTTCGTAATCCAACAATATACACTCGTACAATGCCCCGTATTTTCTGGGCATGTGGGAGAGTGTCGAGAGGGGTATTAAATGTTCTTGTTGGGATTTCTAGAACCTCTTGGCAAGATCTCGTCAACGTCACTTCCCTTGGTCCTTGCCAGATAGCACCACCACAGTTCGATCGATCGTCAATCGAAAATACTTCAACTTCAATTGCATCGACGATGAAGGGGATCGGTTCATAATTCTCAACAGTTACTTTAACTCCTATTGTCGGTTCGTCATACAAGTACGGGCTGATAACAACAACGCTATCTCCACGTTTATTGAAATTCTGGTCACGTGCCCACCAGTTGATATCAATTCCGGGGTGTGGACGCTCCTTCCTCTGAAGGCCGATAATGGACAATATCCATGAGACAACGGAATTGATAATGCCGAAGGGATCAGGCACAGTATCTCCAGTCGATAGTGGTAGCTTCAAATATCAAATATGTGCCCCAAATGTGTCCCAAACAGGGGCAAACAGGGTCAATTATAGCACAACTCGGGCGAAACAAGAAGCGGCCCGAAACCCTTATTCTACGGGCCTCGGGCCGCCTCAAGCGATCAGGGGCAAAGAGCTCTCTGCCCGATTTTAAGTCCCCGGCGTCTACCAATTCCGCCACCCCGGCACGAATATCCTCTCAACAGGGTATAACGTAGCAGTTCTGGGCTGCGAGACGATATGTATCACTGACGATCCTGGTCGGAAGCAGAAAGTTCTTCCCCGTCGTCAGATGATTCATCCTCCTTGATTGTGTAAGCCTGGATACGACGGTTGAATTCATAGAGGTCGCTGAGTTGTTTAAGAATCTCAATCATTCTCTGTTTGCTCCAGTTTTTCGATATCGGCTTGATCCTGTTTCGAACCACGGGCTCTCTTGAGTTGGATCAGATCCTCCCGGCTCACCAGCCTGACAGAACCCTCGGCTGATTCAGCCAGGACAGCATGAGATATCATCTCTCTGATTTCGTCCGAACCCGGCAGGAGGATGTCGATCATCATCTCCCCCTCATCGCTTGTTTTCAGGAAGCGGTGGAGGGTGATCAGTGTGTTGGAGAAAGTCCATGGTGACGACGATTCGAAATACCCTGCTGTTTCGAGAATGATCCTGGTTGTTTCAAAGTCATCCGGTTCGACAAGGAGGTCGATATCCCTTGTGAAACGTGGTTCGGTATAGAATGCCACGGCAACACCTCCAACGAGAGCATACCTCACCCCCTGTTCTTCCAGATCTCGAACAAGGCGATCGAATTCATCAAATACGTTCATACGTGTTGCCTCCTCAATCAAGCAGCCGGAATGCGGTCACGTCCACCAGGCCCCGGTCGGTGAGTTTGAGTTCGGGGATCACCGGCAGAGCCAGGAAGCTCAGGGTGTCGAAGGGTGCATCGAGACCGGCGCCCAGCTCGCGGGCGGCGGCCTCGACCTGCTTGTGCTGATCGGTGACCACTTCGAGCGGTTGATCGGAGAGCAGGCCGGCCAGGGGCAGGGGCAGGGCGGCCAGCGGTTCGCCGTCGGCCATGGCCACAAGCCCACCGCCCAGACGCTCGACTTCCTTGACGGCTGCATACAGATCGGCATCGGTGGTTCCCACGGCGATGATGTTGTGCGAGTCATGCCCGACCGAGGTGGCCAGAGCGCCCCGTTTCAGACCCACTCCCTGGACCAGTCCCTTGCCGATGTTGCCGGTTCCCTGGTGGCGTTCCACGACGATCAGTTTCAGCAGGTCGCGATCGAGATCGGGAACCACCTGCCCGTTTTCGATCAGGGGCTCGAGTTCGCGTTTCTCGGTCACGATCTGTCCCGGGATGATACCGATGACGGGGTGGTACCGGTTCTCGGCCGGAATCGCCAGATCCTCGACGGTAAAGGGGGCCACGGACATGAACCGGCGCATGGGAGCGTCATCGATCTCTTCGGGCAGTTCCCGGAAACAGGCTTCGCCGTCACGTGCCACCACCCGGCCGCTGTGGAAGACCAGGTGGGGGATCAGGGTTTCCAGATCATGAGTCACCGCCAGGTGGGCGCAGTAGCCGGGCGCGATCGCTCCCTGCCCGGAAAGCCGGAAGCGCCGGGCCGGAGTGATGGTCGCCATCTGGATGGCGCGTATCGGATCGAGACCGAGTTCGATCGCTGTGCGCACCACGGCGTCGATGTCGCCGTCGGTTCCGAGATCGGTGCAATTGCGGTCATCCACCACGAAGAGGCAGCGAGGCCAGGTGGCGTCGTTCACCAGCGGGAGGAGCGTCTCGAGGTTCTTTTCCGATGAACCCTCCCTGATCATGATATACATCCCGCGGGCCAGCTTCTCGCGGGCTTCCTCGAGCCTAGTGCACTCATGATCGGAATCGATCCCGGCCGCGATGTAGGCGTTCAGATCCCGTCCCGACAGACCGGGGGCGTGCCCGTCGATAGTACCTTTGCCGAGATACAGCTTGCCGAGAACGTCGCCGACACAGTTGATCACACCGGGGAAGTTCATCACTTCACCGATACCGGTCGTTTCATCCCACCCGTAGGCGTCGATCATCTGGCGATTGCCGATCCGGGCCCCGGCGGTTTCCAGGTCGGTGGCCGGAACGCAGGAGGGAACCATGAAGTACACTTCGAGCGGCAGGTATTTCCAGGCATCCAGCATCCAGCGGATGCCCTTCAGGCCGGCCACATTGGCGATCTCGTGCAGGTCGGTAACGATGCCGCCCACACCGCGCGGAACCACCGTTTCGGCGTACGTGACCGGGTGCAGCATCGAACTCTCGGGATGGATATGCCCGTTGATCAGGGCGGGATAGACATAGGCGCCCTCGAGGTCGATGACCTCCTCGCCCTCGGTATAATCGCCGACTCCGACGATCCAACCCGTGGCCAGGGCAATATTCGCGGTCTCGATCTCGCCGGTGAAGACGTTCACGGCCCGGGCATTGGTGAGCAGAATCTTTGCCGGCCATGTCCCCCGGGCATACTCGATCAGATCTTTCATTCCGGAATCTCCCGCACGAAGCGGATGTCGGGCAGGTAGCGGTATTGCTCGTTACAGTCGATGCCGTAGCCGACCACGAACTCGTCGTCGATCTGCATGCCCATATAATCGATCGTCACCTCGCACTCGCGCCGGGCCAGTTTGTCGACCAGCACGCAGAGCGCAACCGAGGCCGGGCCGCGGGCGCGCAGATCGTCGAGGAAATGATTGAGAGTCAGCCCCGAGTCGACGATATCTTCGACCACGATCACATCCCGGCCCTCCAGCGACTGCTCCAGACCGGCCACGGTACGTACCTCGCCCGAACTCTCCATGCCGGTGCCGTAACTGGATAGTTTCACGAAATCGATCTCGACACCGATGGTGAGGTGACGCACCAGGTCGGCAAGAAAGACGAAGGCGCCCTTGAGCACCCCGATCAGCAGGGGCTTGCCGCCGGCGTAGTCCCGGCTGATCTCGCCGGCTATCCGGCTGACGGCGGCTTCGATCTCGGCTGTCGTGAAGAGGATCTCCGGCTCGTCGGCCACGGGGGGCCTCCCGTTCATGGAAACGCGATGAGCGGCACACAGAACAGTCCACGTGTTCGAGCCATTCTACCGTCCGTATCGGTTCGCGGCCAGTCGGGATCATCTCTCAGGGGTACCGGAATCCCTCTGCTTCCGGGACGAGCCGGTACACCTGCAGGCGTTTCTCGCCGGTGTCCGGATCATCGCTGATACCCATGTAATACCCGTGAGCCACCGAGACCGGTATGAGGTGGCACTGGGCTTCGTTGGGCAGCTGTTCGGGTGGAGTGCGGGTGATACCCAGATACTCCCCCTCGGGGCTGAGCAGGTAGTAACGGTATCCCTCGGTGACGGCATAATCCAGGTAGGGCTGATCGTTGCACCGCAGCCAGTAATACCCTGCATCATCGATGTGGATGAACGTCCAGGCTGCCTTTTTCTGCGGGAGAAGAGCCGTATTGCCAAAGGTCCGGATGTTTTCTGACAGTTCGGGATGTTCCTCCAGGCGGTCGGCCCACAGGCGGGTGAACTTCTTCTGATCCTCAGCAGTAACCAGTGTGTCCTCACAATCGATCTCGATCAGAGAAAGGAGTTCCCCGCGGGTATCGTACCACTGCAGGACCGGACGATGTGCCGGACTGACGAGGATCCCCCGCCCCGGCCGGTAGGTTGCCGTTGGGAAAGGAGCAAAGGGGATGGGGTTGCTGACGGTGCGGCCCACGATGGTGCTCATGAGATGGACAGTATCGAACAGTTCAGGCGACTGGAGCGTTGCGATCAACCGGTCCCCGGCGTCGTAGGAGGCGACTGTGACACTGGTGGAATCCGAGCCGACGAGAAAAGGGCGCATGACCACCAGGCCGTTCTCGTCTGTCCGCCAGACTCCCCGCGGCACATATTCGAAGTCGAGCGGTTTGCGAACGATATCGTGCAAGGTCCCGTCGGTGTGCAGGCGGGTCAGGCGGCCGGTCATATAGTCCCAGATGGATACGATACCCCCCCGGACATACTGCAGCATCATGTACCGGAATTCACCCGGACCCTCTCCCCTCCGGCCGAAGCAGCGGGCATACCGGCCCTCACGATCAAAGACGACGATCCGTTTCTGAGCGGAATCGATGACGTAATGATCGCCGTTTTCGTCGCGTGTGAAGACAGATGGACGGCTCAAGAGAGATTCTGCCCGCGCTTCATCTTCCTGCAGTGTCAGAACGTGCTCGTAGCGAAAGAGTTCACCGTCGAAAGCCGGTCCGCCGGTCGTCACGGCGGTTTCGATTCCGTTCTTTGCGGTGACCGTGAACCGATGCCGGTCATCGGGAGTCGATTGTTCTGAAGAACATCCAGTCAGAAAAGACAGCAGACAGAAAAAGAGTCCCACAGGGGTGAGAGTACGCATGGCATACTCCTCGATCTGGCGTGACAGGGGGGACTGTCAATACACTGGAGGGCCGCAGCGCAGCATAGCAGGGGGAGTGACGGATGACAATAGGACCGCGTTTAAACATGTGATACAGTAGCTCAGACTTTTCATCCGAATATCGAAGCTTAACAGAGAACAACGAGACAGGTTCATGAGTGCCGCTTCAGTCCATCGTACAGCGAGATTCTGGATATCACTGCTGTTGGTACTGTTTCTGCCGTTCTCGCAGGTCACCGCCCAGGATCACTCGATCAACCGTATCCGTGATCAGGCCCGGACCGCTGCTGCCCCGCAATCCCGCATCGAACCCATGCCGATCGCGATGTACGACACCGATATCGGCTTCGGGTACGGGGCCAAGGTGTTCGTTCTCAATACCCTGGGCCGACAGGAGTCGTTCGATCTGATCGCCTTCAACTCCACCGGCGGTGAGCGCTGGTACAAGCTGGTTTTCTCAGTGCCCGATTTCGAACTGCGCCAGGGCACGGTTTACCCCCTGTCGCTCGATCTTTCTCTGGAATACGACAAGTACATCAAGAACAAGTTCTTCGGGCTCGGGAGCTGGTCCCGGTTCAGTGATGAGGAACGGTACACCAAGGAGATTTCGGAAGCGGCGCTGACTCTGAGCCGGGGCTTCACCGCGCAGCTGGTGGGGCAGGTGGGAGTGCGCTTTCGCACGGTGCGCAACTTCAATTTCGAAGAGGACAGTCTCTTCTATACTCTGCACCCCCGGCACCGGGGCCGGGTCACCAACACCTCGGTCTTCGTCACCTTCCGCTACGACACCCGTGACAGTTATATCAACCCCTCGCGGGGAATCGTCCTGCAGGCCGAGGTCGAGAACATCCCCGACTTTCGAACCAACGATGTCCCCCACACCCGGTATACGGCCACCCTGCAGTACTACCGGCCTCTTATCGCCCCCGATGTCGTTTTCGCCTTCCGGGGCATCGCCCGCGACCTGGAGGGGGGCGACCTGCCGGTTCAGGTACTGTTGCCGATCGGGGGAGTCAACACCATGCGGGGCATGGCTCAGGACCGGTTCCTCGATTCGGCCTCTGCGCTGGTGAACGCCGAGATCCGGTTCCCGCTCGTCTGGCGCTTCGGGGCGGTGGCTGGAGTCGATGCCGGCAAGGTCTGGAATATGGCCAGCAAGTTCGACTTCGATGGCTGGGCGTGGAACCTGGCACTGGGCCTGCGGTTCTACATGGAGACCTTCGTCGTGCGGATGGATATCGGTTTCGGGCGGGACGACTGGGGGGAGAAAAACACCGGTTTCTACTTCAACTTCGGACATCTCTTCTGAGGAGGACAGCAGTGTCGATCCGGAGAGTTTCTACGCTGTCTGATGTTCTGGTTCCCTTTCTGATCCCTATCCTGCTTCCCGTTCTGGCAGGTGTTCTCTCGATAGGGTTGTTGAGCGCCTGTTCCGCCGATCGCAGCGGCAAGCATGCCTTCTCGATCGCATTGGAAGCAGGCATCCCGGTTGCTGTTTCCACCGGCGGGCCGCGCTATGCGGAAGAACTCTTCGCGTACGATCTGCTGCTGATTCTGCGCGAAGACGAGCGCGAGCAGTCGCTGCTCAACCGGCCGGGTGGGTTCACGATGGATGAAGCGGGTCGTTTCTATGTGGCCGATACGGGCAATGACCGGATCGCGGTCTTTGGTCCCGACGGCCGCTATGAGCGCTCTTTCGGTCGGCAGGGGCAGGGACCCGGCGAGTTCGAATCGGTGGGGGTACCGGTGGTCCGAGACGGAATCGTAACCACTGTCGATGGCTCCCGCCACCGGGTCGTGCGCTACCGTACCGACGGCACCCTGTTCGAGGACCGCCGCCTGCCGGGGGGCGATCTGGTCTCGAACGTGCGCGGTTTCGCCGAACCGGCCCCGGGTCACTCTCTGCTGCACCGTTTCGATACCGCCGTCTGGCCCGCCCGGGGGGACGATGCGGCGGTGACCGTGACGGTCTGGGCGGCCGGGGGTGATACCCTCTGGTCGCATACCACCGAGCGCGTGCCCCTCTGGACCTACGAGACAGTCACCGTGGAGGGGGAGGAGATGGAACTGATGACCTCGATCCCCTTCGCGCCCTATCCCGATGCCGCCTTCAGCCCGGTCTACGGACTGGTCATGAGCAGCGGGGCCGGGCCCGAACTGGAATACCGCGATCTCCTGACCGGCGCCGTGACCCGCCGGGTCAGGCTCGAGCTGCAGCCCGAAGCGCCGACTGCTGAAGAAAAAGAACGGATCCAGACGGCTCTGCGGGAGCAGATCGAAGCCAGCGATATTCCGCTTCTGCAGGGTATGCTCGAGGCTCAGCGAAAGGCCTTCGACGACATGCCGGCAGCCAAGGCGGCCTGGACCAACATCCAGCTCGACGAGGCAGGCTATCTCTGGCTGCGGCTGCCCGATTTTTCCGACTTTATCCCCGGTAACAATGCCGTCGCCTACCGGATCGTCAGCCCCGAGGGTGAGTACCTCGGTTTGACGACGGTGCCGCCGAGCGACCAGTTCCGGCGATCCTGCCGCGGGCGGTTTCTACTGCGTCGGGAGGATGAAGAAACCGGGGCCGTCGAACTCTGCGTCTATGCGATCCGGCCGCTGGCCCGGGGATTGGCGTACCCCGAATAACATCCAGTCACCGGGCGAGGGCGGTCGCTTCATCCGGGAACCGCAACCGGCCTACCGGCGGGCCCTGCACCGGCTTGAGGCGATGACGTGAGACTGTTCCTTCTCCGATGACAGGTTCGATGATACAGGCCGAGGCAATCTCATCCGGGAACAGAGCTGTCGTATACAGGAATGTGCTTGAGGCCGGGGTAAAATATACGTATACTCTTTGTAATTAATACGTATAAGGATGCAAAACATGGCGAAGAAGAAACTGACCCTGAGCATCGAAGAGGATGTCATCGAAGCCGCCCGCCGGTACAGCGAGCAGAATGACATCAGTATCAGCAGTATCGTTACGAAATATCTGGTCGCCTTGACCCGGGCCTCCGGAGCAGATTCTCCCGTGGTCGAACGCCTGCGCGGTATCATCGGCCCCGATGCCGACCGCGAAGCCTACCGGCGGTATCTGGCCGGGAAGTACGGCCGGTGAGGGTTTTCCTGGACACCAACGTCGTTCTGGATTTTCTGTCTGACCGGGTGCCGTTCGCCGAGGCAGCGGCTGGTATCCTCGCGCTGGCCGAACGCGGCCGCCTGCAGGCCTTCGTGGCTGCTCATACCATCACTACCATCTTCTATCTGATCAGCCGGGATGCGGGTGTGGAGGTAGCGCGATTCGCGCTGCTCGATCTCTTCGACCTGGTGGAGGTCGTTCCGGTGGACCGGCAGCGTCTGCTGCAGGCCCTGGCCATGGGAGGCGACGATTTCGAAGATGCCGTTCAGGCGGTCTGTGCCATGGCGGTCGAGGCCGATTTCCTGGTGACGAGAAATCCGCAGGATTTTCCGCCGATCACAACCGAAGTGATCCTGCCCGAGCCCTTCCTGGCTCAATTTCAGACTAAAGAAGAATGATCTCAGTACATAAGCGGCTACGGGTAGCGCAGGCTTCGGACCGCCGGAATAAGGCGAAAGACCACTGCTTCGACAGCACCGCTCTCGGGATTCTCGCGGTACCCCAGGAAGTGTCCGCGGGAAACCCTGCCCTCGGCAAGGGGGTACGCGGTATCTCCCAGGTACTCACCGTCCGGACTGATCAAGCGATAGGGGACACCGCCTTCGGCCTGGAGACCGAGTGCATCCTGGGGCTTCTGCAGCCAGATGAATCCGGCTTCATCCACGAGGAGGTTTGACCAGAAGGCTTTGCGATCGGGGATCTGCAGATAATCACGCTGCAGTCGGGCCAGTGTGCGGTGGATATCGCTCGGAGCCTCATTGAACTGTTTCTCGATTTCGTTGATGATCGCGGATCTCTCCTCGGGCGAGACGGCTTCCGGCTCCAGTTCGATCCGGATGTTCCGCTGAAGGTTTCCGGAGAAATCGTACCAGGAAAGGACGGGTTCTGAACCGGTCGTGACGAGGATGCCTTTCTCGGGCCGGATGGCGGTCCGGGCCCGGGCTCCGAAATGGATGGGGGCCGAACTGCGAATATTCTGATCACGGAATAGATATCCGATCGGCACCAGCGGGCTCTCGATCGTTGCGAGGGTATCACCAGCGGCGTTCTCGATCGTGATGCGGATACCTTCCCGGCGATACTCATTCGCTCCGCCCTCCCATACGGTGCTCAGCAGTATCCGGCTCTCTTCCAGACCGGGATAGAGCATGTTATAGCGGCCTCCAGCAGTTGTCTGGCGGGAAACCGCCCGCAGGAAAAGGCCGTCGGGGCTGAAGATCAGGGTGCGCTGAAGCCAGTTGTCATGAACGGTGACGTTTGAGTTCTCAACCGAGATGAGTCGAAGAGACCGGAACTCACCAGGACCTTCTCCCTCCCGTCCGATGCTGTGGCTGAACTCTCCCCCGGGAGAAAAAACGGCGATCCGGTAGTTGCCGGTATCCTGGATATAAAAATACCCGTCTTCATCCCTCAGGAAAACGGCGGGTTCGTAGAGCAGACTCTCCTCCCGCTCCTCGGATTGCTGCAGGATCAGGACTTCTTCGTAGGTGAAGAGCGGTTCGTTGTATTTCGGCCCCCCGGTCGTGATCGCAGTCGAAATTCCGTCTTCTGTCCGTAGTGCAAACCGATGCTCGGTGCTCCGGTCGGTCGTGCAGGAACAGCAGAGAATGATGAGTATCAGGAGATCTGTGAGACCGGCTGGTCGGATCATAGTGATCGTTCCTCCCGTATAACGTTGATAGCTTCTCAAGACGGGCATCGCGACGGTATCATGCCGGTACGTATTGTGCCAGCTCCGGGACGGAGGTGACGGTTTTCGTCCGATCGTTCATGGGCGCAACTCGCGCCGCACTGGACAGATTCGGTTCGAGCGGCTACGATAATCAGTGGAGGAGAGTACGGCGGCGCGAGGGGCGGGTTCGCGTCGCACCTTATCTGAGCAGGAACGGAAAACGGCTCCGTGAGAACGGAGCCGTTTTTCGATCTGGGTGAAGCTGTCTGTGTCGGGTACCGGCTAGCCTGTCACGTACGTGTTGTGAAAGGCGATCCAGTCGGGGAGCATGGCCTCGATCATCTCCTTGGGCGGCAGGAAGGCAATCCGCAGGTGGTTGGTCCCCGGTTTCTGGCCGAACCCGGCGCCGTTGACGGTCACGATGCCGGTCTCCTCGAGCAGGGCCATGCAGTATTCGTAATCTCCGGTCCCCTTCGGCAGCACGTTCAGGCGCGGAAAGTGATAGAGAGCGCCGATGCGTCCGAATGATTCCACTCCCTCCATCTTGTCAAAGGCTTCCCGGATCATGACTGCCTTCTCGTACAGCTCGGTCAGAATGGCTTCCCGCTCGGCTGCGAACTGGGCGTAGACCGGCGAACCTTCGGGGGGCGGATTGACCATGACATAGGTCAGCACCTGTCCGGCGGTGTTCGAGTTCAGACGCACCGAGGCCTGCTTGAGTAACACATCCATGAATCCGGTCTCGGCGTTCTCGACCGCAGGAGGATTGCGCACTTCGAGGTAGCCGCCGCGGTGGCCGCACTCGCCGTAAAAGCCCTTTGAAATGGAATGCAGACTGAACAGGGCGATGTCGTCCTCGCCGATCAACTTCGCGAACGAGACCCAGTCGGCACCGTAGAGGTTTTCCTGATAGACCTCGTCGGCGATGATCGCCAGCCCGTTCTCGCGCGCGAACGAGACCACCTCGCGGCCGCTCTTTGCGTCGAGCACCGCGCCGGTGGGATTGCCGGGGTTGATGACCACGATGGCCCGGACATTGACCTTTTTCTTCTTCGCCTCGGCCAGGGCCTCATCGAGCATCGAGCGGTCCAGACTCCAGTCGTCGTCTTCGTCGGGGTAATAATTGATCTGGGTGCCGCCGCATTTGACGATGGTGGCCGAATACAGCGGGTACTGCGGAATCGGGATCATGATCCCGTCGCTGGAGTCGGTGATGAGCATTTCCAGGATGAAGCGCACGCCCTCACTGGCTCCCGAGGTCAGGAAGATGCTCTCGGGATCGGCCGGCACGCCCGAGGCGGTCGAAATCCCGTCACGCGCATCGATAAAGCGGGCGATCGCCTCGCGGATGAAGAGCGGTCCCTTGCTCTCGGTGTAGGCTCCCATCCCGGTGGGCCAGTTCTCGTACATGTCGGCGACATAGTCGAGCACGTATTCGGGGATGATATCCTCTTCGCGCATCTGCTCGGCGACCTCGTGCGAGGAAGCGCAGAGCCGGCTGATCTTTTTCTCCCGGTCCAGACGGCCCGGTTCCTCCATCAGAGCCAGGACCTGCCGCAGGAATGTCAGCGGCTTCTGCCCCAGGGCCTGGGGATTGCCGATATTGCAGGGGATCGTCGTCCGGCCTTCGCGCTGCAGTACGGCGGCGCGCTGGGGGATGGGGCCCCGGACGGCGTATTCCATGTCGAGGACGTATGGATTGACGGGCACCGAAACAGGCATCTGGTACCTCCGGATAGGGCGGCGGATGGGGCTGTCTCAAGATAGGGAAGGGCAGCGGGGGAGTTGAAGCGAAAAGGAGATTCAGGCGGGATGGAGTCGAAGGACGGTGCTGTCAGCGGAAGACGATCCGCACCGCCAGGCCGGGTGTGGAAGAACGCCGGACGTTCATCGAGAAACCGGACGGCAGACCCATCGATACATCCGGGCGCAGCGATTCCATAATCGAGAAGAAAACGGTCGTATCGACCTGCTGCGAGCGCCACCGGCAGAGAGCCATGGTGTCGGCGACATTGAATAACCAGGTGGTGACGATCAGGAAAATGCGCTTGCGCTTGAGCTCCTTCTTTTGCCGTGCCAGATACGCGGGATGCACCCGGGTATCGATCTCGCGGTGCGAGAACCAGGCGGCGGTAAAGAGCCCGGCACAGGCGATGGCGTGAACCGGCTGCTCGACCATGAGCTGCCCCATCCCCGGGACCACCATGGAGTAGAAGATGGGGGTGTCGGTCGGGGTGAGAGTCCGCGGCCGGGCGATCTGGTCGGCCATCTCGCGTATTCCGGCGACCGCTTCCTCGGTCGTGCTGAAGGTCTGCCACTCGCTGGCGATGATCTTGCGCTCGTCGAGGCAGAAAAGGATCAGGGTGGCCAGTAGATCGCCCTCGGGCAGACGGTGGAGGCCCCCGCCGATCAGAAAGGCCGCCTCGTGACTGCGGGTGAATTTCTGCAGATCCATCGGCTGGGTGATCAGGCGGGCGATCTGGCGGGGAGTGCGATCCTGTCCGACGAGCTCGAGCTGCAGGCCGCGCCGCTGTAAAGCGGGGGTGATGGTCTCGATCAGGCGCTGGTCGAGGACCGCTGCGAGTGCGCTGTCGGATGATGAGGCGACCAGGGGCAGGACCGCCACGCTCCGAGAACTGGTCATCTGAGCGTGGACCGGGGCGCACGGCACGAGAAGTTCGAGACAGAACAGGAGTGCCGGACCGTATCTGGACATGGTATGGATAGGACGCCGGATGTCGGCCGGCGGTTTACCACAAGCAGGTATCGGGGACGGGAATCATGAGAGTCTTTCTGACAGGTGGCAGCGGATTCATCGGCGGGGTGACCGGTCGGCGGCTGATCGAAGCCGGACATGAGGTATACGGTCTGGCCCGCTCGAAGCAGGCCGCCCTGCGTGTTCGGGCCTGGGGGGGGCGGGTCGTCGAGGGTGATATCACTGCCGACGGTCCCTGGATGGACGAACTGGGAGAATGTGCCGCCGTCATCCACGCCGCCGCCGCGGTCGGGGATCTGCTCCGGCGAGCCGAGTACGAACGCGTCAACGTCGAAGGCACCCGCCGGGTGATTACGGCTGCTCTCCGGGCGCTGGACCGGGAGAATCCGCGCCTGCAGCGGTTTGTGCACGTCAGTTCGGTCGCGGCCCACAGCGGCCCGGGCGAATACGACGAGACCGCGCCGCCCCGACCGGTCCGGCATCCCTACCCGGGGACCAAAGCCGCCGCGGAACTCCTTGTCGACGAAGCCGCAACCCGGGGTCTGCCCGCCGTGCTGGCCCGGATCTCGGCCGTCTACGGACCCGGCGATCCCCATATCGTCGGACGGCTGCTCGACCAGGCCCGGGCCGGGCGGTTTTATGTCGTCGGCGATGGGCTGCAGCCGACCAACCTGATTCATGTCGAGGATGCGGCCCGGGCTCTATTGGCCCTGCTCACCGTCGAGACCGAACCGGGGGAACGGTTTCTGATCTCCGACCCGGAATGTCCGAGTGTTATAGAAGCGGTCCGGATCGGATTCGGCGCCCTGGGCCGGAAAGCCCGCATCGTCCACCTTCCGCTCCCGGTCGCGCTGGCGGCGGCCGTACTTTCGCAGGGATGGGCGCGTCTGACCGGCAGGACGCCGAAACTCACCCTCTATGCTGTCTTGGGGATCGGAACGGTCAAACGATACCGCAACGAACGCACCCGCCGCCGCCTCGACTGGGAACCGCAGATCCCGTTCGCCGAGGGCGTGACGCAGATCATCCCCACCCGGCGCGCGGTGAGCTGATCAGGGTCGCCACTCACCCGGCACCACCAGTGCCTTGACGGCGCCGTAGTTCTCGACCAGCTCGAGCCCCTCCTGGACATCGTCGAGGCTGAAGGTGTGCGTGACCATCTCGCGCCAGGGAAAACGCCGGCCGTAGCGGGCCAGCAACTGCAGACCCCGGTAGACATGAGTGAAGGCGGTCCCCCAGCAGCCCCTGATATCGAGGTGCTTGCGGTTGATCTGAGTGTGCGGATTGAGACTCGCTTCGCCGGCGTCGGTATACTGCCCCACGATCACATAGGTGCCCCCGTCGCGGGCCAGGTCGAATCCCTCGGGGACGGCCGCTACGTTGCCGCTGGCCTCGATTACGACATCCGCACCCCGACCGCCGGTCACAGAGCGCACCAGGTCGATCCGGTCACCGCGGTCGGTCGACCCGATATCGAGGGTGTAGTCGGCCTCGAAGCGGCGGGCGAACTCCAGGCGCTGTTCGGGGCCGCCGATGACAATGACGTCGTCGGCGCCGCTGAGCCGGGCGAAAACGGCGCAGGAGAGTCCGACCGGGCCGGCTCCCTGTACCACGACCGTATCGCCCAGCTTCACCCCGGCCCGCTCCACGGCGTGGAAGGCGGTCGAGAGACCGCACCCCGCCCCCATGTAGTCGATCGTTTCCACTCCCTCGGGCAGGGGAATGATCTTCACGCCCGCCTGCATGACCAGCCGCTCCGACCAGCCGCCGAAAAGTCCCTCGTCGGCGCCGTAGGTGATACCGTAGACCTGACGTTCGGGACAGCGGGTGGCTTCGCGGGCCACCAGGCAGTACCAGCAGTCGTGACAGGTTTCATGCACGTCGAGGAAGGTCACGATCCGCCCCGGTTCGATGACGGCACCGTCGATGTCCGTCACCGCCCCGGCGGTTTCGAGTACCCGGCCGACCGAGACATGGCCCGGGATGAGGGGGTAGGGGACCCCCTCGAGCCGACCGTGCCAGAGATGCACGTCGGTACCGCAGATCTCGCTGGCCAGGGTTTCGAGCAGGACCTGACCCGGCTGCAGGACGGGATCGGGGTACTCCCGGATCTCGATCGTTTCTCCGGGGGCTGGCATGACGGCGGCACGGACCATGGGAGGCTCCTTGCGGATGGATGTGAAAACCGGTCTGCGGCTTGATGGTTCGAGGACCGTTATACGGCCCGCGCGGATACAATACCGTGTCGATCCCGCCGCCGCCAGGAGTCAGAGCGGTGCATTCCCGGATCGGGCCCGGTCACCCGCTTGCCATCTGTAACCGCGATGTCTACTATAGCTGTTTCCCGTCTCCAGGAGCCTGTCGGAGTAACCGGCGCCAGCGCAGACCGCAGCCGGTGGATTACTCCGACAGGCTCCTGAACGGTTTTCTGTGATACCCCCGAGCGGAGAAAATCCCGATGCTCTTCGGTGTCATCCCATTCGCCTACCTGATCACGGCTGCGATCGCGGTGAGCGTGGCGGTCATAGCGGGTCGGATCCGCGGTGTGAGCGGTGCCGGCCAGCTCTCTCTGCTCATGATCGCAGTCTCGATATACGCGCTGATGAGCGCCTTCGAAGTGGCCGCCGTCACGGTCGAAGGCAAAGAATTCTGGATGAAGCTGGAGTACTTCGGGATCGCCACCACGCCCCCGCTCTTCCTCGCCTTCACGATCGCCTACACCGGCTGGCGCACGCGGTTTGCCCGGTATCTGCAGTTCTTCGCCTGGACCGTCTCGCTGGCGACCTTTCTGGCGGTCTGGACCAACACCTGGCTCGGGCTGCACTGGCAGGGGCTCGATCTGCACCCGGTGACCGGCCTGCTCAGCTACGACCGCGGTCCCTTCTTCCCTGTCTGGGTAAGCGGGGCCTACATCACGGTCCTGGCCGGGACCGTGCTGTTGCTGCGTTCGGCCTTTCAGAACCGCCGGATCTTTCAGGCGCAGTCCTTCATGCTGCTGGCCGCCACTCTCTGCCCCTGGATCGGCAACACCCTCTATCTCTCCGAGGCCAATCCCATTCCCGGTATGGACTGGACCCCGGCCGTCTTTACCCTGACCGGTCTGCTGCTCGGCCTGGCCATTTTCCGGTTCGGCCTGCTCTCGCTGCGTCCCGTGGCCCGGACCGCCCTGATCGAAAGCATGCGCGAGGGCATGATCGTGGTCGACGTCGAAGGGCGGATCGTGGATGCCAATCCGGCCGCGCCGGACCTGCTGGGTCGGATCGGCCGGATCCCGCTCGGAGGAAAGTGGCATGCGGCTGTCAGCCTTCTGGCCGAGCGGATCTCCACCCTGCCCGACACGGTCGGCCGGCCCGTGGAGATCGAGATAGAGACCGGTGAAAATACGAGAGTGATCGAGGCGGATGTCTCGCCGTTCGAGACTGGCGGGGGACAGATGGGTGGGCATCTAATCGTACTGCGCGACATCACCGCCCGCCGGCGGGCTGAATCCGAACGCGAGAAACTCATCGGAGAACTGCAGGAAACGGTCAAACAGGTCCAGATGCTCGAGGGACTGCTTCCGGTCTGCAGCAACTGTCATCGGATCCGCAACGACACCGGCGAGTGGGAGCGGATGGATATCTACATCCAGGAACGCTCGCAGGTGGAATTCAGCCACTCGATCTGCCCCGAATGCGCCCGCAAGCTCTATCCCGGACTGCAGAACAAGACCGGTTCAAAACTTCCGGCTGACTGAATCGGACCGGGTTTCTCTTCCATCTCGAACCCGCCCGGCTGAGCCGCCGCCGCGCCTGAGATAAGGAACAGACCGCATTCCGCCGGACTCCCGCACCGGACCCGGCTGACTCCCGTCACCACACGTCGATCTCCCGAACCGGTGTCTAAGAAGTAAGAAACCCGAAAGGACGGTCATGCAGCGTCATCGCGAATCCATATTCAAGGCAGCTCTGCTGGTGGGCTTTCTGCTCGGTCTGTTGCTCCTGACGCGGACGGTGATCACCTACCGGTATGTCACCGGTGAGCTGCTTATGGATCATTTCGGGCGGATCGCAACCGTGCATCTGGCTGAACTGCAGATCGATCTGCGCGAGAATCAGCCGGACGACCTGACCGCCTTCCAGGCCCTGCTCGATTCCTTCCTGACCGCACATCAACCTGAGATCGCCGGCATCCGGATCATCTCCGAGCAGGACAGCCTGGTGGTCACCGCCGGCGGCCCCGATCTGCCGTCGCTCGAAGGTGAGGATGTCCAGGCCCTCATCGGTCCGACCGATCCGTATGTGGTCAACCGGCTGCAGTGGCGGGGACGCAGTCACGTCCGGGTTTTGGTCCCCTTCCGCTTTCGACCCGGTTTCCTGCGCGCTCAGCGCCCGGGGCCGGGAGACATGCCGGGTTCGGGACTCCGAGTTGCTCCGGACCGGACCGAAGAGGCCAGTCCCGATTCCTTCAGGCGTTTCGACCGGATACCTGCACGGTTCCAGCCGGGCCAGGGTGCAGCCCCGCGCACCCCTGTTGGTGAAGTCTTCCTCTCGCTCAGTGAGGCCGCCGATTCCTATCTTCCCCTGCGACGGAATCTCATTATCGGAATCACTGCCGCGGCCGCCCTGCTGCTGGCTATGGTGATCGCCGCCCTGCGCCTGCGGGCCTACCTGCGCGGGCAGGAACTGGCCCAGCAGGTCGCCCTGGCCGAGGGGGTGCAGCAGCGACTCCTGCCGGTTCGGCTGGCATCGATCCCCGGTCTGGAGATCGCCGACGCCTTCACTCCGGCCTACGGTGTGGCCGGTGACTATTACGATGTTTTCACGCTCGAGGACGGTCGGGTCGTCATGATCCTCGGCGATGTCTCCGGCAAGGGGATCTCGGCGGCGCTGATCATGTCCCTGCTGCACGGTGCGGTCCGCACCGTTGCCGACGGTAACGGAGTCGGGCTGGCCGCCCAGGTCTCCCGGGTCAACGATCTGCTGGTCCGGCAGACCGCCTCCGATAACTTCGTCACGCTCTTCTGGGCCGTTTTCGACCCCGGCACCCGGAAGCTCGAATACGTCAACTGCGGGCACTCGCCGCCTGTCATCCGGCGGATCGGTTCCGGGGGTGATCGTCTGCACGAGCTTACCGTCGGCGGCCTGGTCGCGGGTATGAAAACCGGGGTGCCGTACGAGGTCGGGACCGAGATCCTGCAGCTGGGCGAAGTGCTGGTCATGTATTCGGACGGGCTCGATGAAGCCGAGAACCGGTTCGGCGAGATGTACGGACGCGACCGGCTCTACGCCTTCCTGGAGGACACCGCGCAGGGGGCGTCGGCCTCCGAGATCCGTGACGGTCTGCTGGGTGACGTGAAGGACTTCCGCGGTAATGCCCCGGCGAGTGATGACCTGACCCTGCTCATTGTTCTGACCTGCTGAGGGAGGCCGTTCGAAAAACCACCACAAGGATCTTCCCGGAGGTGGTGTCGGTACAGCAGGAGTGAGAGTTTTCAGGTGCCGAGAGATCGCGAGCACAGAGCGGGTGGTGTACCGATGGCTCAACCTGTGCGCCGATCTCCAATCTTCTTTGTTTTTCTTTTCCCAGCCCGATTCTCATCACGATTCCCCTCCCGATTCCCATCTCTATCCCGATTGCCATCTCTATCCCGATTCCCATCTCTATCCCGATTGCCATCCCCATTTCGATTGCCATCCTTACCACCATTCTCGGGACCGGCCTTGCTTCTGACCCTCCTGCTGCTGGTTCCCCTCTCCACCGTCGGCGCCCAGCAACCCGTCGGCACCGGCGACATCCGGGGTTATGTGACCGACCATGAGAGCGGGGAAAGACTCCCCTTCGCCAATGTCATCCTGGTTGGTACGACCCAGGGGACGATGAGTACGGCCGCCGGCTATTTCGTGCTGGTGGCGGTACCGGCGGGGATCTGCTCGCTGCGGGTGAGCTATATCGGGTACGAGACGCAGTTTGTGAAAGTGAACAACCGGCCGGGTGAAATGGACCCTCTGACCGTCAGGTTGCAGCCGCGTCCGCTCGAAGTCGAGGGAGTAACGGTGACGGCCTATCGCGAGGAGATGGTGCAGAATACCGAACGGCCCGGGATGGTCATCGTGGCTCCCGAACAGCTGGCGACCCTGCCCAGTATCGGCGAGATCGACATCTTCCGCTCCCTGCAGTACCTGCCCGGTATCAGCGGAGTGACTGACGGTTCTTCGGGGCTGTATGTGCGCGGCGGCACGCCCGATCAGAACCTGGTGCTCTTCGACGGCATGACGATCTACCATGTCGATCATTTTTTCGGATTCTTCAGTGCTTTTAACGCCGATGCGGTCAAGAACGTGCAGGTGTACAAGGGCGGGTATCCGGCCCGCTACGGGGGGCGCCTGTCGAGCGTGGTGAACCTGACCGGGAAGACCGGCGACCGCTACCGGCCGCGGCTGAGTGTGGGCGCCAACCTGCTGAGCGTCAACGGTGCCGTGGAATATCCGCTCAACGAGCACCTGACCTTCATGGTTGCCGGCCGGCGGTCCTTCACCGATTTCCTGCAGAGCGGTTTGTACGAAAAGATCTATGACACCCTGACGGGCGATCAGGGTGGAGCTTCGGGGCGGGAGGTGCGCGGCGGTACGCCCGGCGGCGGTCCGGGTGGGGGCGGGGCAGGGATGTTCTCCGGTTCCTACCGCCCCGATTTCTATTTCTCCGACATCAACGCCAAACTCTCGCTGCTCGATATCGGCCGCAACACCGTCAGCCTGAGTTTCTATACCGGGGTCGACAATCTCGATCGCTCGCAGGATTTCGGCTCGACGGATTTCACGATCCCCGGCAGCGAGGAGCAACTGAGCCTGGAGACCACCGATATCCAGCGCTGGGGAAATGTGGGACTGAGCGCGCTCTGGACGCGACAGTGGCACGAGCGGTTCAGCACCGACCTGCTGGTCGCCGGGTCGGTCTATTTCAGCGAGTTCGACCAGGGAACGAACATGGGCGAACGGTTCGGCGCCCAGCAGGATTCGATCGGCGTGGTCCGCGGCCTGGCGATGGCCTCGGAGGAAGAAAACCGGGTCGAGGACCGCACCCTGCGGCTCGATGCCGCCTGGAACGTGTCACGGAACCACGAACTGGGGTTCGGGCTCGAGGCCTCCCGGTTCGAAGCCCGTTTTCAGACCACCCTGAACGACACCCTGAAGCTGCTCGATCGATCCTCGGCCGCCGGACTCTATTCCGGCTACCTGCAGGATACCTGGCGGATCGGGCGGCTCGAAACGACCGCCGGGGTACGGGCGGCGTGGTTCGAAGAAACCGGCACGGCGTACCTCGATCCCCGGTTCTCGGTCACATACGCGTTGACCGACCGCTTCGATCTGCGGGGGGCCTGGGGATACTACCGCCAGTTCGTGAATCGGATCGTGAACGAGAACGTGCTCGAAGGCAGCCGGGATTTCTGGATCCTGGCCGACGAGGAACTCGAACCGGGTTTCGCCGAACACGTCATCGCCGGGGTGAGTTACGAGACCGGTTCGTGGCTGCTGAGCGCCGAAGCCTACTACAAGAATCTGGACAACCTCATCGAGTACACCCGGCGCATCAGACAGCCCGATCGACCCGACCGGTTCTTCTATCTCGGCAGCGGTACGGCCCGGGGGGTCGAGCTGCTCCTGCAGAAGAAACGGGGTTTCACGACCGGCTGGCTGGGATACACCCTCGGTCAGGTGGAGCACACCTTCCCCGAGTTCAATGACGGGCAACCCTTCCCGGCCGATCACGACCGACGGCATGAGATCAACGCCGTCGTACGCCGCACGGTCGGGGACTGGACCTTCGCGGCGACCTGGACCTACGCCACCGGCCGGGCCTATACCGCACCACAGAGCCAGTACTTCGTCGAACTCCTGGACGGCGAGTATCTCAGCTACATCCATATCAGCGGCAAGAACGCCAACCGCCTGCCTGACTACCACCGGCTCGACGTGAGTGCCTCCCGCCAGTGGATCGGGAAGAAAGTGATCACCGAACTGGGAGTGAGTCTGTTCAACGCCTACAACCACAAGAACGTCTGGTATCGTGAGTACCAGCTCGACACCACCCCGATCACCGTGACCGACGCCCTCATGCTGGGCTTCACACCCACGATCTTCGTCAAGTTCCGTCTGAAGTAAGGAGGACGAGATGATGTCGCATCGCTTATATCTGCCCGCTACGGCCGTCGTTCTCCTGCTCGGGCTGGGGCAGTGTTCCGGGGGCACCGTCACCGGTCCGGAGACGACGGGGGTCGTCATCAGAGCCTATCTCTACGCCGGAGAAGCCGTGACTGATATCAGGCTCACCGAACCCCTGCCGCTCGGCAGCCAGGAAACGGTCATGGCGCCCGTGAATGACGCCGGGATTTCCCTGTACAGGGACGGGCTCGAGTACGTGCTGGTCCCGAGCGCCGGCGACAGCGGTTACTATCACTACCCGGGGAGCGACCTGAACGTGGAGATCGGCGATCTCTTCGAACTCGAGGTCGCCGCCGGCGGCAGGACCGCGAAGGCCGAGACCGTCGTGCCCTCACCGCCCGCCAACGTGACAGCGTCCGGCGATACGGTCGAGGTGATCGAGAGCTTCACGTTCGGTGAGCAACCGGAGTTCGACGAGCTCACCATCACCTGGGATGAGGTCGAGGATGCCCTCTGGTTCGTGGTCCTCGAGAATCTCGAGGCCGATCCCGTTCCGGTCGAGACCGATCGGCCCTTTGGGGGCAGGGGGCCGCAGATGTTCATCTCACCGCCCACGGCCCGGAACGAATACCTCCTGCGACCCATGAGCCTGACCCATTACGGAACCCACCGGATCCGGGTGTTCCGCATCAACCAGGAATATGCCGATCTCTATTCCACCCGGCAGCAGGACTCGCGCGATCTGAACGAACCGCTCACCAATATCGTCGGCGGCCTGGGAATATTCAGCGCCTTCAGCAGCGGGGAGATCCAGTTCGAAGCCGTGCCGGAGGCTTCAACCGGGATCGTGGTGCGCTGAGAGAACCCGCTCTGGTCCGGGATTTGACAATCGGGTATCTTCCTCGAGGTACCCAGGAACCTGTGGGAAGAGATCCCGATCTGTGAGCGAACCGCCTGTATTCGAGAGAGATATCGCCCGCCGCGAGGATGCTGAGGCGGCCCGAGAAACCAAGCAAACCGCTCTACGGGTTGCAGTCTGTTCCGCCGTCTTCCAGGCCCTCATAAAGGGTACCGCCGGTATCGTGACCGGATCGCTGGCTCTGCTCGCCACCGCCTTTGATTCGGTAGGCGACTTTCTCAATGTCGGGATCGCCCGGCTGGCGGTCGGACTGGGATCCCGTCCCCCCGATACCGACCATCCTTTCGGGCATGGCAAGATCGAGCCCCTCGGAGCTCTGGTACAAGTAGCTTTTCTTCTGCCTGCGGCCGGAGTTCTCGTCTGGCAGGCCGTCGAGCATCTTGAAAGGGGACGGGCGGTCGGGAATCCGCTCGGGGCGGCAGTCGTTACCGTCCTCATGCTCGCCATCGGATGGTGGACCGCCCGCTATCTGCGGCGTACGGCCGGTACGACCGACAGTATCGCGGTCCGGGGCAGCGCGCTGACCTTCGGCGTGGATGTGGTGACTCACCTGGGTGTGCTGATCGCTCTCGGAATCGTAACTGCGACCGGCTGGCAGGCTGCCGACGCCGTTGCGAGTATCGCTGTAGCCGCCTATATCCTCTGGCAATCCGCCGGTCTGGCCTGGAAGGCGATGCGCGATCTGCTCGATCGGCGCCTGCCGGCTGAATATCTCAAACTGATCGAACAGGAGATGACTGAGCATAAAGGGGAATATGTCGATTACCATCGCATGCGAACCAGGCAGGCGGGGCCGGAGAAGCATATCGACTTCCATCTGACCGTCTGCCGGTACCGCACTCTGGAGGAATCACATCGGCTGGTCGATCATATCGAGAACGCCCTGGAGGCAATCATCCCCCAGAGCCAGGTGATCATCCACGTTGATCCTTGCGAACCGGGAGTGAACTGTGACGGAGAGCAGGGGTGCAAGTTGGCCATGCAGCGTCAGCACATCATGCCGGAAAGCACCTGGCCCGAGCACCCGACCGGGCTCAAGGCCCGGGAGTTCGAGCGGGAACAGCATCCTCTGCAGCACCCTGACGAACCGTCACCCCCAGTTTCCTGAGCGCTTTGACGACTGCAGCCGGCGCCCCGGTATCGGTGACGAGCACGTCCACCTCGTCGGGAGCGGCAAAGAACTCCACCCCCTGAGCCGAGAACTTCGAGGCGTCGACGAGCAGGATGACCTCGTCGGCAAGCTGCATCATACGGCGCTTGATTCGGGCGTGCTCCCCGGTGGCGACGGCCAGGCCCCGCTCGGGATCGATGGCGGTGCACGACAGGAAGGTGCGCCGTATGGCATAGCGCTCCAGAGCCTCCTCGGCCGGGGGGCCGACATAGGAAAGGGAGGGACCGTCGAGAGTGCCGCCGGTCGAGACGACCCGCACTTGGGGACGGTCGAGCAGGACCGTCGCCACGGCGATCGAATTGGTCACGACCGTCAGAGGGGCGTCGGGAATGAGCCGGGCCAGCTCGCGCACGGTCGAACTGGCATCCAGAGCGATCACATCCCCCTCGCGCACATATCCGGCCGCCGCCCGGGCCAGGGCCCGCTTCTGCTTCAGGTTGACCACCTCGCGGACGTCGAAGGGGATTTCCCGGCGTACGTTCGCCAGGCTCAGCGCTCCGCCGTGAATGCGTGTCAGCCGGCCTTCGGCCGCCAGTTTGTCGAGATCGCGGCGAATGGTTTCCTGGGCCACCTCCAGGGCCCGGGCCAGTTCGACGGTCCGCACGCTGCCGGCGGTCTCGACCCGGCTGACGATCTCGCGCTGCCGCTCGACGGGGAGCATACCGTTTTTCATGATGCCGGCTCCCCGGCCGATGTGGCCCGACCGTCCCCGCGGCTGTCTGCGATCGCGGCTTCGGGATGCTCGATCATTTCGCCGAGTCGCTGCAGGAAGCGGGCGGCCGGAGCGCCGTCGACGATCCGGTGGTCGAAGACCAGGCTCAGGGTCAGCAGGGGACGGGGAGTGATCCGGCCGGCGAAGACAGCCGGTTTCTCCCGGATGCGTCCCAGCCCCAGGATGGCCGCCTCGGGGGGATTGATCAGGGGGGTGAAAGCGTCGACGCCCAGCGCCCCCAGGCTGGTGATGGTGAAGGTGCCCCCGGCCAGATCGTCGGGCAGGGCGGTGCCCTCGCGGGCCCGGGTGATGAGTTCGCGGGCGCGGGTGGTGAAGGTGCGCAGGTCCATTCCGTCGGCGCCGGTGACGACCGGCACGAGCAGGCCCTGGCCGGTGTCGACCGCCAGCCCCAGGTTGATGTCAGCCAGAATCTCGATCGCCTGGCCGTCGGCGCTCAGACGGGCGTTCAGCTCCGGGTGCTCGCGCAGAGCCCGCACCGTGAGGTACCCGATCAGCTCGGCGTAGCCGGGGGCGAAACCCCATCCGGCCTCCATGTCCGAGAGTCGACCGCGCAGCTCCTGCAGGTTGTCGGCATCCACTTCGGTCGTCAGGGTCACCTGCGGGATGGTGCGGGCGCTCTGCGTCATCCGCTCGGCGGTCAGGCCGCGCCGGCCGGTCAGGGGAACGGTCCGGGCCACCGGCAGCTCGGCCCGGGGAAAGGCGTCGCCCGGAGTCGCGGGGCCCGTTCGGTCCGTCACGGCGTTCGGAGTCGGGCCGGACGCAGCAGAGACGGCGGCGGCGAGAACGTCGGCCTCGACGATCCGGCCTCCCGGCCCCGTGCCGGCGACCGTTTTCAGATCCACACCCCGGTCGGCGGCCAGGCGGCGGGCCCGGGGGGAAGCGGCGAGGCGTTCGGGGGATCGAGCGGGTTCTTCGGACACCTCACCCGGCTCCCCTGTGGTCGGAGTCGACGCACCCGGTACCACCGGGCGCCAGTCGTCGATCGGCTCGTCGGGCTCGGTGGTGATCAG
>CAZNUA010000014.1:1522-32918 GCA_964576115.1 uncultured Gemmatimonadota bacterium | reverse complement strand
CCGGTACCACCGGGCGCCAGTCGTCGATCGGCTCGTCGGGCTCGGTGGTGATCAGGGCCACCACGGTCAGGACCGGTACGACTTCGTCTTCGGCGACCAGAATCCGGCGCAGCCAGCCCCGTCCGGTGGCCTCGACATCGAGAGCGGCCTTGTCCGACTCGAGGGTGTAGAGAATGTCGCCCCGCCGGATCTCGTCCCCCTCGGCCTTGAACCACTCCACCACCCGGCCCTCTTCCATCGTCTGACCCAGTTTGGGCATGATGACTTCGCTGATCATCTCACGACCTCCCTGATGCCGGCGATGACGGCCTCGGTGCCGGGTATGGCGGCATCCTCCAGGGTTTCTGACATCGGCACCGGTACGTCGGCCGCGGCCACCCGCACCACCGGAGCGTCGAGCATATCGAAGAGTTCCTCGGAGATGCGGGCCGAGATCTCGGAGAGAAAGGAGCCGGTCCGGCAGGCTTCGGTCACCCCCACCACCCGGCCGGTTTTTTCGACCGAAGCTGCGATGGTCTCCATGTCGAGCGGATCGAGGGTGCGCAGGTCGATGACCTCGACCGAAAGACCGTCGGCGGCCAGCCGCTCGGCCGCCTCCAGGGCCCGGTGGACCATGCGCGACCAGGTGATGACGGTCACGTCTTCGCCCGCTCGCTTGACGTCCGCCACCCCGAAGGGGATCAGGTACTCCTCCTCTGGTACCGGCCCTTCGATGCCGTAGAGCATCTTGTGCTCGATGAACATGACCGGATTGTCGTCCCGGATGGCGGCAATGAGCAGACCCTTGGCGTCGAAGGGGGTGGCGGGCATGACGACCCTGATACCCGGGAAGTGGGTCCAGAGGGCCTCGAGACTCTGCGAGTGGTGGGCGGCGATGCAGCGCCCGGCACCCCCCTCGGTGCGGATCACCATGGGCACAGTGGTCTTGCCGCCGAACATGTAACGGTTCTTGGCTCCCTGGTTGGCGATCTGGTCCATGGCCAGGGGGGTGAAATCGACGTACATGATCTCGGCCACCGGGCGGGTGCCGGCCATGGCGGCCCCGACCGCCGCACCCCCGATGGTGGCTTCGCAGATCGGGGTGTCCTTGATACGCTGGGGACCGAACTGCTCGAACAGCCCTTTGGTGGCCCCGTAGGCTCCGCCGTACAGACCCACATCCTCGCCCATGACGAAGACCCGCTCGTCGCGCTCCATCTCGGTGCGCAGCGCCTCCTGCAGGGCGTCGCGGTAGGTCAGGGTGCGTCCCCCGAACTCCTCCGTGCGGGAGAGTTCGCGCAGACGCTTCTCGATGGCGTACTCCTCCTCGGTCCAGGGCGAGGGGGCGAAGACATCGGCGGCGACCTCGTCGGGGGAGGGGAGGGGGGAATCGAGGGCAAAGGCAGTGGCTTCCTCGATGGCTTCCTCGCAGCGGGCTTCGAGGGCATCGAGCTCTTCGGTTCCGGCGACGTCGTTTTCGACCAGCCAGGCCGCAAAGGCCGGGATCGGGTCGCGGGCCTTCCATTCGGCTTCCTCTTCCCGGGTGCGGTAGGCGCGCGGGTCGGAGCGGGAGTGGCCGTACCAGCGGTAGGTGCGGGCTTCGATCAGGGTCGGTCCCTGGCCCGAGCGGGCCCGTTGTACCGCTCGGTCCACGGCGGCCCGCACCCCCAGCACGTCCATGCCGTCGACGACCTCGCCCGGCATGGCATAGATCCCGGCGCGCTCGGACAGAGCCGTCTGCGCCGCGGCGGCCGAGAGGGGAACCGACATGCCGTAGAGGTTGTTCTCGATGATGTAGACCACCGGCAGGTCCCAGAGACCGGCCAGGTTCAGCGACTCGTGAAAGTTTCCGGTACTGGTGGCTCCGTCGCCGAAAAAGCAGAGCACTACCCGGTCCGAACCCAGCTGCTGCTGGGCCACTCCGGCCCCGGTGGCCACGGGGATGTTGCCCCCCACGATGCCGGTGGCGCCAAGGTTGCCGCGCTCGACGTCGGCGATGTGCATCGAACCGCCGCGCCCCCGGCAGTAGCCGGTTTCGCGTCCGCAGAGCTCGGCCATCATGCGGTTGTAGTGCTCCCGACGCTCGTCATCATCGGCCACCAGGCTGGCCCCCCGGGCGTGGCAGTGACCGTGGCCGCGATGAGTGCTGGTAATCAGGTCGTCTGAGCGCAGGGTCGAGACGGCGCCGACCGCCACCGCTTCCTGGCCGGCGTACAGGTGCGAAGCGCCCTTGATGACATTGCGTCCCAGCAGATCGTAGACCCGGTCTTCGAACATGCGGATCTCCCACATCTGCCGCAGCAGTTCGAGGGCCTCATCACGGGCCAGGCCGTGCGGGGTCAGGGCGGGGGGTTCGGTTCGGGCGGTCATGCGCCGGCTCCTGAGTCGGTGTGGTTGCAGATCTCGAGATAACGTTCGCAGGCTTCGTCCCAGGCGGGATCGGACTCCGGCTCGTACGCGTCGGGTTCGACCGAGGCGGCGACGAGCGCGCGCCCCTCGGCCAGCGAGGCCAGCTCGCCGCGGGCCATGGCCTGGACCAGGATGTTGCCCATGGCGGTGGCTTCGACCGGTCCGGCCAGCACCCGCCGTCCGGTGGCGTCGGCCGTGAGCCGGTTGAGCAGGCGGTTGCGGCAGCCGCCGCCGATGATGTGGATGGTGTCGGCCCGCCGGCCGGTCAGCTCGTCCAGGATCCCGGCCACCCGGCGGTACTCGCAGGCCAGGCTTTCGAGCGCGCAGCGCACCAGCGCTCCCTCGTCGGCCGGTTCGGGCTGACCCGTTTCGCGGCAGAAGGCCCGCATCCGGGCGGGCATGTCGCCGGGGTGCAGAAAGCGCTCGTCGCCGGGGTCGACGAGGGAACCGAAGGCCGGGGCCGCAGCCGCCAGGTCGGTGAGTTCGCCGTAGGTGTACGGTCGGCCTTCCCGTTCCCATTCCCGCCGGCACTCCTGCACCAGCCAGAGGCCCATGATGTTCTTCAGCAGGCGGAAGCGGTTTCCGACACCCCCCTCGTTGGTCAGGTTGTAGTCGAGGCTGCGTTCGGTGATGACCGGTTCGGCGACCTCGACCCCCATCAGCGACCAGGTGCCCGAGCTGAGGTAGATCGCCTCCCCCGAGGCGAAGGGAACCGCGGCCACGGCCGAAGCGGTATCGTGGGATCCCGGAGCGATCACCGGTACCGGGCCGCAGCCGGTCGCCGCGGCCACCTCGGGGAGCAGATCGCCCAGGTCGGTCCCCGGCTCCACGATGCGCCCGAAGATATGAGTCGGGATCTCCAGCTCTTCGAGCAGTCCGGCAGCCCAGCTCCCGGCCCGCGGGTCGTAGCACTGGCTGGTCGTGGCGATGGTAAACTCGTTCGCGGCCCGGCCCGAGAGCATGAAGGCGAACAGGTCGGGCATGAAGAGCAGGCGTTCGGCCCGGGCCAGGGCCCCGGAATCGGCGCAGACCATGGCCAGCAGCTGGTAGAGGGTATTGAGCTGCATGAACTGGATGCCGGTGCGGGCGAAGATATCGGCCCGCTCGACGATACTGAAGGCCTCGTCCATCATGCCGTTGGTGCGGGCGTCGCGGTAGTGCCAGGGATTCTCGATCAGACGATTGTCGCCGTCGAGCAGACCGAAATCCACTCCCCAGGTATCCACGCCGATCCCGGCCAGACGGTCACCGAAGCGTTCGGCCGCCGAGCGCAGGCCGGTCTGGATCTGGCGCCAGATCTCTTCGACGTGCCAGCGCAGGCTCCCATCCTGCTCGATCGGGCCGTTGGCGAAACGGTGCATTTCGGTCAGCTCGAGCCGGCCCCCGGCGATGGTGCCGGCCACCACCCGTCCGCTCTCGGCCCCCAGATCGCAGGCGAGGTAGGTCGTCGCGTTGTCCCTCATCAGCGCATCTCCTGTCCGCCGGTGACGTTGACGGCCTGTCCGGTCATGTAGGCGGCTGCGTCCGAGGCCAGGAAGGAAATCACCCGGCAGACATCCTCGTAGGTACAGCCCCTTTTGAGCGGCACCTGCTCGATGTAGCGTTCCCTGACTTCTGCTTCGCTGATGCCCCAGCGTTCGGCGTACTGGGCGTAGAGCGAGTCGGTCCAGAGGGGGGAATCGAGCAGGTTGCCGGGGCAGACGGCATTGACCCGGATACCGTACTCGGCCAGTTCCAGGGCCAGGCTCTGGGTCAGCCCGATACCGCCGAACTTCGAGGCGGCATAGGCCGAGTTGCGATAACTGCCCTTCTTGCCCGACTTGGAGTTGACCTGGACGATCACCCCGCCCCCCCGTTCGATCATGACCCGCGCCGCGGCCCGGGCGCAGAGAAAATACCCGAAGAGGTTGACCTCCATGACCGCCCGCCACTCGTCGGCTGCGAATTCCTCGACCGGACCGGCGATGAGGATGCCGGCGTTCGAAACCAGCAGGTCGAGGGCGCCGAGTTCGGTCACGGTGCGTTGGATCATAGCCTCGACTCCGGTTTCGTCGGTCACGTCCACTTCGATTCCACTCGCCGGCAGGCCGGTTGCGTCTCTGATCCCGGCGGCGACCCGTTCGGCCCCCGCGGCATTCAGATCGGCAGCAGCCACGGCCCATCCCTCACCGGCCAGGTGCCGGGCGATCGCCTCGCCGAGCCCCTGGGCGGCGCCGGTGACGAGCGCAACCCGCCCGGCGGGCTCTGATCCGCCAGTCTCTGGCGGCGACATGTCGGTGTCGTTCATGCCTTCTCCTTCAGCGCGGTCCGGTACAGATCGTGCCGGTCATCCGGGCAGCATCCGTTTCAGGAATTCCCGTTCGGCCGCCGCCGTCCATTCCCGTCCCTCGCGCAGCAGGGCGTGGACCTCGGGCAGGCTGTCGGCCAGCTCGCTCAGGGGGGTCAGGGGGAAGGGCCGGATGTGGGGGTAGATGACGATTTTGCCCGCAAAGCGGGCGTCGCGGACCGCTTCGAGGCCGTCGCGGGCCGCCTCGAGGCTGCCCACGGCCGCCACCGCTCTTTCCGGCGCCAGCTCGCCGGCTTCGGTGCGCTCGAGCATCAGGCGCATGTCGGCGATGGTCGAGGCCGAATGGCCGATGATACGGGTGCCCCGCAGCCAGGCCTCGCTCAGATCGATGGCGGCGGTCGTCCCCCGGGCCAGACCGGCAAAGACGTTCATTACCCCGCCGGGAGCGAGCAGGAAGGACGCTTCTTCGATCAGGCCGGGGATCGGGGCCAGTACGATGATGTCGTCGAAACCCGAGGTTCCCGGACCGGACACCTGCAGGGCCCGTTCCAGACCGGCCTCATACTCCGCCCGGTCGGTCGGATCGAGGCAGAGCAGGGTCACCCCGCGTTTTGTCGCTTCGGCGGTAAAGGAGCGTTCCAGCTCGGCCAGACGGGCCCCGCTCACATCGGTGGCGACCACCACCGCCGGTCCCCCGGGCAGAGAGAGGGCCCGCTGCACGTGCATGCGTCCCATCGGCCCTCCGGCTCCGACGAAGAGGGCCCGGCCGCCGGGCTGCAGCTCCGAGCGCACCGGACGACCGGCGTAGACCTCGGCCAGGTCGGGCCCGGGTCCGCCGATGAAGAGCCAGCGGTTATAGTGAATGCGTCCGATATCGAGGTCGACCGGCCGCAGCAGGGGCTCGGAGTCGACGACGGCCATGATACCGCCGTGGGCCAGGGCGGGACTGAGAGCTTCGATCAGATCTTCATCGGCACCGAGCAGGACAAGATCGTCCACGCTCTCGTGGGCCACGACCGGTTCTTCGTCGGTCGTAACGACTTCGATTCCGAGTTCGGCGGCGCGGGTTCGCAGACTCTCGGTGAAGCCGGCCGGAACGTCGGTGAGCAGGAGCCGGGCCGGGGCCGAGGCGCGGTCGAAACCGCGCGAGATCTCGTACCCGCTCCCACGGGCCCGGTCGGTGCCATGGATCCAGGTCGTGCCGCCCGCCTTCAGCCCGGTCCTGTAACGCAGACCGTAGGCGGCGATGACGCAGGCCCACGGTTCGATGAGCGCGGCCTGGGCGTAGCCCGTTTCGGCCTGCAGCGGCAGCAGGTAACAGCCGTCGTCGCCGTTGAGAACGCGGTCGTCGAGAATCGCGTATTGCGAGAGACCGCCCTGCAGTTCGTAGCCGTAGGCGTAGCCGACCCCGTGCACGAAGATGTCGGCCTGCAGGGTGAAGCGGTCGCCGATCCGGTAGCGCTCCTCCAGCCCCGGGCCGACCCCCACTACCGTCAGGCTGACCTCGTGGCCGAGCACGACCGGGTCACTCTGCATGTCGCGGTAGATCCGGGGGTGGTCGGGACCGGCCCGGATGACCTTGATGTCCGAAAAACAGAGCCCGCAGGCATCGTGCCGGACCAGCAGCTGCTCCGGACCGGGCTCGGGCCGGGGGCGGACGAGCGGATGCCCCTCCCGGCCCAGGTTCTCGAACCCGGCGCCGTAGAGCGGCCAGCAGTGCGAGTCGGGGGGCAGAGGGGCACGGCCAGCGATCCAGTTCTTCAAGGAGGCGTCGGTCACTCAGATCTCCCTCCGCCCTATTCGGGCGAGCATGGCAGCCGGCTCGAGGTCGGCGTTGAGTCCGGCGACCACTTCGAGGCCCAGTTCCCCGGGGGGCAGGGCGCGCGCCAGGCGGGTATAGAAAGCGACCCGGTCGGTCCGCTCGGGCAGGTGGTGGCCCGCCCAGCCGCTCCACCAGCCGAGCCCGGTCTCCTCCTGCATGATCGTGTGGCCCCGCACGAACCAGGCCCCGTCGGTCAAGGTCCGGCGCAGGGGAGCCAGGGCGGGGGCGACGAAATCGTCGACCAGCTTCTGCCCCGGAGCGTTCATCTCGGTGCCGGCGATGACCGGCAGGCCGCGCCAGCGGGCCGCGGCGACGAGAGCGTGCAGGTGATAGATTTTCTCGGCCCGGCCCTGCTTGTCGGTCAGGTTCCAGTTGCGGTCGGGGATGATATTGATGACCAGGATGCCCAGGTCGAGGTAGAGGTCGAGCAGAGCCTCGGGATCGCGCTCGCCCGCGGAGGTGCCGTCGAGCCAGGCCGCACAGGGCAGGGCCGAACACTCTTCGATGAAGCGAATGAAGGTCTCCGCGGGAGGGAAGGTGTCGGGTCCGGGCGGCAGGTACCCGATGCCCCCGCGCTTGATGAGCCGGGCGCGCAGCCAGTTCCCGAATTCGGGCGAGGCGGGCTCGGCGGTATCGGGAACCCGGTCGGCCGGTTCGTCGAAAGCGCGGGCCCAGAAAGCGGCCGGTTCCTCGCTCGCCCCGGCGGCCCGCTCGGCATAGGCCCGCACGATGTGGCGCTCGGTCGGCGTGCCCGAGGGAGAGAGGGGTTCGACGTCCCGGGCCCGGTCGATCGCCACCTCGGGCAGGCGGGCGTTGATCCGGTCGATCAGGGCCGAGTTACGGGCCCGGGCGCCGCGGCCCAGCTCATCGAGCACCTCCCGGGCGGGCGGGGGCGGGGGGGTACGGGTGAAACCGATCCCCATCATGTAGGCCACTCCCGGTTCGCCGGGGGAGTTGACGACCTTCCCGGCCAGGGCGGGCAGCCAGACCCGGGTTTCGATTCCGGCCGTGCCGTGCACCCCGGCCCGGTCGCAGGCCGTCAGGAACTCTTCGGTCCCGGCGAGGGTGTCGAAGTCGACGATCCCCATCAGTCCGATCCCCTCCCGCCGGGCGACCCAGGCCAGGGCAGAGGGGGAGAATCCCCGGGCGTTGTAGGAGTGAAAGGAATGGGCGTGCAGATTAGAGCGTTCGGTCCAGGGCCGGCACGCGATCCCGCCGGCCTCGGCCAGGGTCAGGAGCCGTTCCAGGGCCCCGGCGCGCACGTCGGGATCGAAACTGTTCAGCTCGCGCTCGAGCTCTGCCTGCGAGGGGATCGCGGCCCGTTCTTTCTGTAGCTTTCCGTCCGGCGTCACACGAGACCTTTCCTCATGGTCGGCACGAATCCCGATGTCTGATAGTGTTGTATTTTGACCGAATTTGTGGTTTTCGTCAAGGAAGAGACCGTCAACCCGCTACCTGCAGGAGAGTGCCCGCGGTGCTTCGAAAAGCGGAGATCGTGAAATCTCCGGTGAAGATCATGAAACCTCCGGAAGGGAACGTCTGTATACTAAGTAACTTAGATAAATATTTGAGGAAAGACCGTCACCATCAGTGTGAAAGGGTATCCGACATGTCGCACTCGCGCTCGCAGGTGGTCATCGCCGCCCTGATTCTCACATGCACATTCCGGACCGGAATATCGGCCCAGTCGACTCAGGAACAAATCTGGCCCGGTCTGGAACCGGGGCCCTACGCCGTGGGGTACACGGTCCGACACGAATACGATTACAGCCGTACCTTCCGCGAGAAATTCGACTACTTCGGCCAGCGGGTCGAGGGGGAGATCGCCCGGCCGGTTCAGATCTCGATCTGGTATCCGGCCGAGGTGACGGCCCGATCGCAGAGAATGCGGTTCGAGGAATATTATCAGGCCCTGGCGACCGAGATCGACTTTGCGCCGCCTTCGCCCGAAGCGCTCGCGGCCGTGGTCGAGGAACACAAGCAGATCCTGATGGTGGAGTGGCGGATCGCGCCGCCGGATCGGCCGCGCGTACAGGCCGCTCTCGATTCTCTTTTCGATATCAGGACGACAGCGGCCAGGGATGCCCGGCCGGCCGCCGGAAGGTTTCCACTCATCCTGCACATGCCCGGCTACAACGGTTCGGCGACCCATCACACACCCCTCTTCGAGTACCTGGCCAGTCATGGGTATGTGGTCGCGGCCGTTCCCAATATGGGCCGGTACTCCCGCGGCATCGACGACGAGGCGGTCAGTCTCGATGTCCAGGCCCGCGATCTCGAGTTTGCCTTCTCTGTCATGCGCCTGGTGCCGTATGTCGATCCCGAGCGGGTGGGGACGACCGGCATGAGCTGGGGGGGGATGTCGAACGTCCTGTTCGCTCAGCGCAACGCCCGGGTTGACGCCGTGGTGACCCTGGATGGAGCGATCACGATGCCTGCGGAACTCGAGCTGATCGAAGCCGTACCCGGGTATGATCACGCGTCGGTCCGGGCCGCCTGTCTGCAGCTCATGGTCTCGCCACAGACGGCCCGCTTCCGCCCCAAAGACCTGCGTTTCTGGGACGCGCTTCGGTACTCGGAGGCGTACATGTACCAGTTCGAAGGTGTCTCGCACGACGATTTCAGCCCCGGCTATGTGCGGCTTCGTAACCTCCTCGAATCCGACCCGGACCGGGTCGAATACCTGGAGACCTTCGCCAGAGTCCTGGGCCGGCATGTCCGACACTTCTTCGATGCCGTCCTGAAAGACGATCGGGACAGCCGGGCCTTTCTCACCGCTCCACCGGCACAGCACGGAGCGCCGGCCGGCATGCTGGTGCTGGCTGAAGTGAAACCGGCTCTACCTCAGCCTCCCACCGGGGACATGTTCGCCGCCATCCTGCTCGAGCAGGGGGTCGATGCCGCCGAGCGGGTCTGGCGCGAGGTCACGGCCGTGGATCCCGAAGCCGAGCTTATCGTTTCCGAGGTGATGGGGCCGTTGTACATGGAAGCCCTCTCTGACGGACGCCACCAGCAGGCCCTGGATATCTGCCGGCTCTGGGCGCTGGGAATGCCCGGGGACGCCGGCCCGCTCTTTTCGATGGCGCGGGTTCACCAGGCGATGGGAGACAGGGACGAAGCGATCGCATGCTACGAGCGCATCATCGCGATGGTTGGGGAGGGGCCCCAGGCTGATCATGCCCGCCAGGCGATCGAGGAGTTGAAAATACCGCCCGCATCGACCTGATCGAGCACGGAAAAGGAATGGTTGGAGCCTCACCCGCGGACGGGTATAACAAGAAGGGAGGATAGCCACCGGTTGCGGTGGCGGACATCAACCATCGGGTGGTGAGCCCGATCCCGGCCGTGGAGTGCACCGTGGCCCAGTACACCCCCCTGCGTGAACGATATCCCCTGAAACGTCAGTCAGCGAACCCGGACGGCCGGCGGGTCGGGCGTACAGTGGGCTTCTGTCTGGTCGGTGCGGCTATTCTGCTCGCCGCCGCCTGCAGCGGGAGCGGCGGCAGGGAAAGCGGAGGCGGTGCCGAGGCCGGCGGCCAAACCGTTTCAGAGACCGCCTACACCCTGGCTGTCATCCCCAAGGGCACGACCCACGTCTTCTGGAAGTCGGTCGAGGCCGGCGCCAGGCGGGCCGGTGATGAACAGGTGGTCGAGATCATCTGGAAGGGGCCCCTGAAGGAGAACGACCGGGCCCAGCAGATCCAGGTCGTCCAGCAGTTCATCTCCCAGAATGTCGATGGTATCGTCCTGGCTCCGCTCGACCTGCACGCCCTGGTGGCCCCGGTCCGGCAGGCGGCCGAGCGGGGGATCCCGGTGGTGATCATGGATTCCGCTCTCGAGGGTGAGCCGGGCGAGGATTTCGTCAGTTTCGTGGCTACCGACAACGCCCGCGGGGGACGTCTGGGCGGCGAGCACCTGGCCGAACTGCTCGACGGCCGGGGCCGGGTGGTGCTGCTGCGTTACCTGGTCGGCTCGGCCAGCACCACGGCGCGCGAGGAGGGCTTTCTGGACGCCGTGCGGGGTGGGGGAGGGATCGAGGTGCTGGTCGAGAACCGCTATGCCGGACCCACGGCCGGTGAGGCCAAGACGCAGGCCCTGAACATGTTCGATCGGGTTCGTTCGGCCGACGGCATTTTCTGCTCCAACGAACCCTCCACCTACGGCATGCTGCTGGCCCTGCGGCAGGAAGGCCTGGCCGGACAGATCCGCTTCGTGGGTTTCGACGCCTCCCCGCCGCTCGTCGAGGCGCTCGAAGCGGGCGAGATCGACGCCCTGGTGGTCCAGAATCCCGACCGCATGGGTTATGAGGCTGTCGCGACCCTGGTGCGTCACCTGCGCGGGCAGGAAGTCCCGCCGGTGGTGGACACCGGGGTGGCGCTCATTACGCGCGAGAATCTGGACGAGCCCGACATCAGGGCTCTCATCGCACCGGGCGGCTGACGTGTCGCCTCCCTCCGCCACGGTCGGTACCCCTGCCGCTCTCTCCGCCGCTTCCCCTGCACCTGCCCGGCTCCGGATGGAGAACATCCACCGCCGTTTCGGCGCCACCGTGGCCCTGGCCGGGGTCGATCTGAGCGTTGAGCCGGGCGAGGTACACGCTCTGATCGGGGAGAACGGGGCCGGTAAAAGTACCCTGATGAAAATCCTCTCCGGAGCGCTCGAACCCGATGCCGGCTCGATGGCGCTCGACGGCCGGACCTACGAGCCCCGTTCTCCCGCCGACGGTCGGGCGGCCGGTGTGGCGATGATCTACCAGGAACTCTCGCTGGCTCCGCACCTGACCGTGGCCGAGAACATCGTTCTGGGCCGGGAACCGGTCACGGGGCCCTTCGTGCGCCGGCGCGAGATGCGCGCCCGGGGGGCCGGAGCGCTGGAACGGGTGGGACGGCCCGACCTGGATCTCGAGGCGCCGGTCGGCAGGCTCTCGGCCGCCGAACAGCAGCTGGTCGAAATCGCCCGGGCGGTGGCGACCGGCTGCCGGGTGCTGGTCCTGGACGAGCCCACCTCGAGCCTGGCCCGGACCGACATCGACCGTCTCTTCGGACTCATCCGCCGCCTACGTGCCGAGGGGATCGCGGTCGTCTACATTTCGCACGTGCTCGAAGAAGTACAGGAGATCGGTGACAGGTTCACGGTTCTGCGCGACGGACTGGTGACGGGGCGGGGGGAGCCGGCCCGCACTCCCCTGGACGAGATCGTCGCCCTCATGGTGGGACGCGAGATCGCCGAACTCTATCCGCACTCCCGGCGCGAACCCGGCGAGGTCCTGCTGACGGTGCGTGACCTGCAAGGCGACGTTCTGCCCCGTGGAGTCTCCTTCGACCTGCACCGCGGCGAAGTGCTGGGAATCGCCGGGCTGGTGGGTTCGGGGCGCACCGAACTGCTCCGGGCGGTCTTCGGGCTCGATCCGGTCCGTCGCGGGGACGTACGGGTCGGGTACGCGGTAGGGGGCGGACCGCCCGAGAGGTGGCGCTCGGGCGCCGGCATGGTGAGCGAGGACCGGGCCCGGGAGGGTCTGGCGGTCGGCCTGAGTCTGGCCGACAATCTGGTTCTGCCGCACCTGGCGGGCCTGGGCCCCGGGGGACTGGTGACGCCCTCCGGTCTGGACCGGGCCGCCCGACCCTGGATCGAACGCCTGCCGATCCGCTGCACCTCGTCCCGTCAGCGGGTGAATTCGCTCTCGGGGGGCAACCAGCAGAAGGTCGCCCTGGCGCGACTGCTGCACGCCGAGTGCGAGGTGCTCCTGCTCGACGAACCCACCCGAGGGATCGATGTGGGTTCGAAAGCGCTCATCTACCGGCTGATCGATCTGCTGGCCGGCGGTGACCCCGATACCGGCACAGCACCCCGGGCCATCGTCATGGTCTCGAGCTACCTGCCCGAACTGCTGGGCATCTGCGACCGGATCGCGGTCATGCGGCGCGGCCGCCTCGGCCGGCCCCGTCCGGCCGCCGAATTCGACGAACACACGCTGATGCTCGAAGCCACCGGAACGGGAGCCGCCGCATGAACCGGGTGAAGGAACTGACGAACGGGGCGGGGGCGGAGCGGGCCAGGGAGGTCGGGAGCCGGCTGCTCGGGCAGCTCGGCCCCCTGATCGGGCTGATCTTCGTCTGGGGCCTGTTCGCGGTGCTGATGGGGGCCGATTTCATGCGCTGGGATAACCAGCGTCTGATGCTGCTGCAGACGGCGGTGGTCGGTACGGCGGCTCTCGGCGCCACCCTCATCATCATCGCCGGGGGGATCGATCTTTCGGTCGGTTCGACCATCGCCCTGGGAACGGTCGTCATCGCCCTGCTCCTCAAGGCCGGGATCCCACCCCTGTCGGCTGCGGTCGGGGGCGTGGCGGCCGGCATGCTCTGCGGTGCGGCGGTCGGGGCGATGGTCGTCGGGCACGTGGGGCGGGTGGCGGCCCTGACGGTCGGCGGACTGATCGTGCTCTGGACGACCGGGCCGCTCGGCCTCATACCGGCCCTGCTCGCCGGAGCGGCGGGAACCGCGGCTGTCCTGACCCTGAACGAAACCCTGATCGGGCGGGTGCCGATCGCACCCTTTATCGTGACCCTGGGCATGTGGGGGGGACTGCGCGGGCTGGCCAAGGGATTGGGCAACAACCAGCCGGTCTATCCCGACTCGGCCGCCTGGCTGACCGACCTGATGACCAACACCACCGGGGGGCTCGGGGCGATCGTGGCCCCGGGGGTCTGGATCCTGCTCCTGCTGGCCCTCCTGATGGCGGGCCTGCTGCGGTACACCCGGCTGGGCCGGCACATCTACGCCATCGGCTCGAACGAACTCACGGCCCGGCTCTGCGGAGTGCGGATCGACCGGACCAAAATGCTGGTCTATATCCTCGGGATCGGCTGCGCCGGCGTGGCCGCCCTGCTGCAGTTCGCCTATCTCTCGATGGGCGATCCCACCACGGCCGAGGGCTACGAACTGCGGGTCATCGCGGCGGTGGTGATCGGCGGGGCCAGTCTCTCGGGGGGAGAGGGGTCGATCCGGGGCACGCTGGTGGGGGCCCTGATCATGACCGTGGTGGACAACGGCTGTACCCGGCTCGGGCTCGAGAACTGGGTCCAGGAAATCGTCACCGGCGCGATCATCATCGCGGCGGTGGCTCTCGACCAGTTCCGGCACCGCCGGGCCGACCGGCCGGTTGCCGGATCGGAGCCGGAGGGTGATACTGAAAAGGTACCGGACACCTCAACCGGATGACGGGAGTCGATCATGCCGAAGAAGAGGACGTCGATACGGAAATCGAAGGCTACCGGTAAGCCGACCTCGACGAAAAACAAGCAGGTCCTGCTCGTGGCCAGCGGCGATCTGCGCGAATCGGCCAACCGGGTCTGCTGGCCGGCCCAGAGGGATATGGAGCGCGAGCTCACGAAGGCGGCGGCCGAACTCGGGTACGAGATCGTCCGGGCCCATCCCTACCGCCGCTCGCGCCGGCACGGCTTCATCGGTTCGCAGCACGAAGGCATGGAAGTCTTCCGCGGTCTCGATCCCGAGGCGCCGCTGATCGTGGCCGAGGCGGTCTGGCAGTATTCCCACCACGTTCTGCCCGGTCTGACGACCCACCGGGGTCCGATCCTGACCGTAGCCAACTGGTCGGGACAGTGGCCCGGACTGGTGGGAATGCTCAACCTCAACGGTTCGCTCTCCAAGGCCGGGGTGAAATACTCCACCCTCTGGGCCGAGGATTTCGCCGCCCCGGCCTTCCGCAACAAGCTGCAGCGCTGGCTCGAACGGGGGCGGGTGCTCCATCGCGCCGATCATGTCACCCCCCTGCGGCAGATCGAGGTGCCGGCGAGAGCCCGACGCCTGGGGGGTAATCTGGCCGCCGACCTGCAGCGAGGGAAGGCCATCATGGGGGTCTTCGACGAGGGCTGCATGGGCATGTTCAACGCCATCATCCCCGACCACCTGCTCAATGTGACCGGGGTGTTCAAGGAACGGCTCAGCCAGTCGGCCCTGGTTTTTGCCGCCTCGCAGGTGACGAAGAAGGAGGCCGAAGAGGTCTATCGCTGGCTGCGGCGGGCCGGGATGAAGTTCCGATTCGGTAAAAACCCGGAGACCGATCTCACCAGGGATCAGGTACTCGAGCAGTGCCGGATGTACGTGGCAGCGGTGCGGATCGCTCATGAGTTCGGCTGCGATCTGATAGGGATTCAGTACCAGCAGGGTCTCAAGGACACCCTGCCGGCTTCCGACCTCGTCGAGGGAATGCTCAACAACTCCGACCGTCCTCCGGTCGAGGACGCCCGCGGCCGCATCCTTTACAAGGACCGGCCGCTGCCCCATTTCAACGAGGTGGACGAGTGCGCCGGGCTCGACGCCCTGCTGATCAACCGGGTGCACACCGCTCTGGGCCAACCGGTCGAGAACACCCTGCACGACGTGCGCTGGGCCGACCATGACGCCTCGGGCACGACCGACGAGTATGTCTGGGTCTTCGAGATCAGCGGGGCGGTTCCGCCGGCCCACTTCGCCGACGGCTGGGCCGGTGCGACGGGAGAGCGCCAGCCTCCGATGTACTTCCGGCTGGGGGGGAGCACCATCAAGGGGGTGAGCAAACCCGGCGAGATCATCTGGTCGCGCATCTTCGTCGAGCGGGACCGGCTGCATATGGATATCGGGCGGGGCAGGGCGATCGACCTGCCGGCAAAGGAAACCGAACGGCGGTGGCAGTCGACCACTCCGCAGTGGCCGATCATGCACGCCGTGCTCTACGGGGTGACCCGCGATCAGATGATGGCCCGGCACAAGGCCAATCACGTGCAGTGTGTGTACGCCTCCGATGCCGCGGCGGCCGACCGGGCTCTGCTGACCCGGGCCGCCATGGCCGAAGCCCTGGGGATCCGGGTCAGCCTGTGCGGCACCCGCAAGGGGGGGCGCAGCTGGACCTGAGGCGGGCGCTCCCCGCTATCGGCGCTCACGGTCCAGACCGGCCGCGAGATACAGGTCGGGAATCCCGTAACCGCGGACAAAGAGCGGATCGGTCCGACCGTGCTCGCGGTAATAGTCGCCGGTCTGGAAAAGAGCGTCCTTGAGTTCGGCGACGGTCCAGTCGGGATTCGCCTGCAGCAGACATGCCAGACCGCCGGCCATGATCGGAGTGGCCATCGAGGTTCCGGCAGCTGTGACATAGCCGTCGGCGGCGCCCAGGGAAACGGTCCAGACGAAGTCTCCGCAGGCCAGCACATCCGGTTTCGACCGGCCGTCCGCGGTCGGACCGTCGGAACTGAAGGGAGCCGCCGCACCGGTCGTGTCCACCGCCCCGCAGGCGATCACCCCGAAGGCATCGGCGGGCGGCATCAGGGTCGAGGTTGCGGGATCGTCGTCATGGCCCCAGTTACCGGCGCCCTGCAGTCCGATGACGCCGTTGCCGACCGCCAGGGTCCACCCCCGGGCCATGATCGAGGTTTTCCCGTCCAGCTGATCCTGTTCGTAACCGGTATAGAGAACACATGAGCTGGTAATCAGGTCGGCGCCGTGGGCTTCGGCGAATTCGAGGGCGGCCACGAACCAGCGCTCTTCGAGACTGAACTCCTCGGCCGAGTACTCGGCCCGGCAGAGGATGTATTCGGCTTCGGGTGCGCTCCCCACCAGTTCCCCCGGCAGACAGGCGGCCATGGTACCCAGAACGTAGGTCCCGTGCAGGTTGTGGAAGGGGGGATCACCCGGCTCCGAAGAGGTGACGCCGTCGTTGAAGATGAAATCCCACTGTGCTCGTACGCGGAGCGGGTGATCGGGATGGGTGAAGACCTCGTGCTCGATCTCGAAACCGGTGTCGATCACCCCGATGATCACTCCCTGTCCGGTGAATCCCGCCCGGTGGAGACGATCCAGACCAAGCTGGCTCAGCTGGGACGAGGAACGGCCGTAATAACCGGCTGATCCCGCCAGCCGGCTGCGGTCGATCTGATGGTCCGCTTCCCGGCGGTCGGAGAAGGGGCCTTCGGGATCGGGGACGTGGGCGTCATGAACGGCTCTGACGCCGGGCAGGGCTTCGATCTGCTCGATTTCGTCGGCGGTGGCCCGGACGGCGACTCCGTTGAGCCAGCGGCTGACGGCCATCAGTTCGGCCCCGGTGGCGGCCACGGCCTCGAGGTAGGCGGGAACAACCGGCAGGTCGTGTTCGTCGAACAGACCCGGCAGGGTGCGTCTGGCCCGGCGTCGCTCCAGAGACCGAGGGTCGAATTCCCGTTCGAGTTCGCGTAACAGCTGTCGGCGCTGCTCGTCGGATTCGATCCCTTTGTCGGTGAACTCCACCCAGGCGTCATAGACGATCCGGTCCTGATCGTGAGCCGCAATACGGGCGGTGACAAAACCGGCAACGACGAGGAGGGCCAGAGTAGGGCCGAGTACTGTAAGCAGCTTCATGGTTTCTCCGATCGCAGGTATCCTGTCAGGAAGTGATACGCAGGAATGCGGCCGGTGGGCAGAGGAATCGTCCCGGTTGTCCGGAACGAAAAAAACGAGTCGCAGGGGCGGTTGCCCCCGCAACATAGAAAGCGTATCTACAGTATCACAATTGCCCGCCCCCGTGTGCAGAACCCGTTTCGGAGGAGCCGTGCGGTGTCAACCGTGCCTGTCCGCCTGCAGCGTACCGCCCTGTTCCTGCTTGTCGTTTTCGGCCTGACCTGGGGTTTCGATCTGCTCGTGAACTCCACCATCGGTCAGCAGGGTCTGCTCGAAAGCGGGATGGCGCCGCTCGGGATGCTGCTGCCGGCCGCGGTGGTCATCGTCTTCCGCCTCTTCCTGCTGAGTGACGATCCACTCCACCGGAGTTCATATCAGGACACGCCCCGTCTGATTCTGTTCGCTTTTCTGGCCCTGACCGCTCTCTACGCCGTACCGACCGCCCTGCTCCTGTTCACCGATGTGCGGGCCGACCTGCTCGGCGGTCTGGGCTCGCTGCTCATCACCCTCTGGACCCTGCTCCTGCTCTTCATCTACCCCCAGGTCGGCTCCGAGCGGTTCACCCGGGCCGGACTCGGACTGGGCGAGGCCGGTACGACGGTGACCTTCATCCTGGCCACGGCCGCCTTCTTCGTCGTTCAGGCCGCTCTCGATCTGCTCTGCGCAACGGGCCCCTTCGTCGGGCGGCTCGATCGCATCGCCGGTCTCGCCATTCCGCCCGCACTCTACTACCCGGGACTGCTGATCTACTTTCTGATCGCCCTGATCGGCGTGCCCCTGGCCCAGCTGGCGGTAACTTTCGGCGAGGAGTATGCCTGGCGTGGATTCGTGCAGAACGAACTGATGCGGCTGGGCCGGATCCCCGGCGCCCTGCTGACCGGCTTCATCTGGGGGCTCTGGCACATCCCGATCATCCTCTCGGGTATTCACACGTATCCGGCTTCGGCGGGCGGGATCGCGCTCGGGCTGGTCTTCTTCATCCTCTTCGGCCTGATCCTGAGCTATGCCGTGCTCAAGACGCAGAGCATCTGGTCGGCGGTCTTCCTGCACGGGGTGGTCAACAGCCTGTATGGATTCGTCCGGACGTATGTGGTGCGTCCCGATAATCCCGTCATTGCCTTCGGTCTGGGGATCTTCGGCCTGCTCTTCCTGGTCGCCATCGCCGCTCTCATCCTCCGCGATCCGGTCTGGAAAGAGGACCACCGGAGGGGAGCCTTTCCCGGGGGTGCCGGGGAGTAGTACAATCGGGTCATTATGATCGGCGAGCAGATCGGTTCCTTCCGGATACAGGAGAAGATCGGCGCCGGCGGGATGGGGGAGGTGTGGCTGGCCGAGGATACCCGCCTGGGGCGTCGGGTGGCCCTGAAGTTCCTGCCGCGCGAGATGGCCGACGACCCCGAAAGCCGAATCCGCCTGCTGCGCGAGGCCCGGGCCGCCTCGGCTCTGGATCATCCCAATATCTGCACCCTCCACGAGATCGGCGAAACCGACGACGGCCGGACCTGGCTGGCCATGGCCTACTGCGAGGGGGAAACGGTGCGCGAGAAGATCGCCCGGGGTCCCCTGCCGCTGGGCGAGGCGATCGATATCGCGGCCGGGATCGGGCAGGGACTGGCCCGGGCCCACCGCGAGGGGATCGTCCACCGCGACATCAAGCCGGCCAACGCCATTGTCACCGACGAGGGGCTGGTGAAGATCGTCGATTTCGGTCTGGCCCGGATGGCCGGCGACTCGGCCCTGACCCGCACCGGCACCTCGATGGGGACGGTGGCCTACATGAGCCCCGAACAGGTCCGGGGCGAACAGGTCGATCACCGGGCCGACATCTGGGCCCTGGGAGCGCTGGTCTATGAAATGATCACGGGCCGGCCGCCCTTTGAAAGCGACCACGAGCAGGGAATCGTCTACGCCATTCTCAACGACGATCCCGAACCGCCCACCGCCCGCCGGAGCGGGTTACCGATCGACCTCGACCGGCTTCTGGCCAAGGCTCTGCACAAAGAGCCGGGCAAGCGGTACCAGCACGTCGAGGACCTGCTGGTCGATCTCGAGGCCCTGCGTCCCGAACCGGGGACGACCACGGTTCTGGCCCGCGGCACTGCCGCCGGCCGCGCCGCCGGGGCCCGGCGCACGCGTATGATCGCGCTGGCGGGGACGCTCCTCGTCGCGCTGGTCGCCGCCGGTCTGATCCTGCTCAGCCCGCGCGTCCCGGAAGTGCCCCGGGTGGCGGTCCTGCCCTTCGAAAACCTGGGCGATGCCGAGCACGACTACTTCGCCGCCGGCCTGACCGACGAGCTGATCTCGCACCTCTCCCATTTGCAGGGCCTGGTGCCGATCGGCCGGGAATCGGTCATGGGATACGACCAGACCGAGAAGGATCATGCCCGGATCGCCCGCGAGCTGGCGGCCGATTACCTGCTGACCGGCACAACCCGCTGGGAGAGGGCCGCCGATGGCGACCGGGTGCGGATCACCCCCCACCTCATCCGGGTGTCGGATCGGGCCGAGATCTGGTCCGAGCCCTGCACCGCCGACGTGACCGGGATCTTCACGATCCAGAGCCAGGTGGCCGAACAGATCGCGGCCGCTCTCGATATCGAGCTGCACCCAGCGGAACGCAGCCTGGTGCAGGAGCAGCCGACAGAGAACCTCGAGGCCTACCAGGCCTTCATGCGCGGTCGCTACTACATGAACCTGCCGCACTACACATCCGAGGACTGGAACCGCGGTATGGCCGCCCTGCAGCAGGCGGTAGAACTCGATCCCGGTTTCGCCCAGGCCTGGGCCGAACTGGCGGTCGTCTACTCCCGGCGGGTCTACCTCTGGACCGATGCCTCGCCCGAGCAGCGGGAACTGGCCCGGGAGGCGGCCGAATGCGCTGTTTCCCTGGCTCCCAATTCCCCCGAGATCCGCATGGATCTCGGCCTCTATCATCTCTATGCCTTCCGGGATACCGAACGGGCGTTGGAACTGATCACCACCGCCGCCCCGCAGATGCCGGGGGATGCCCGCATCCCGGTCGCCCTGCGTGAGGTCTATTTCGCCCAGGGCCGTTTCGAGGAAGCGGTCGCTGCCAATGAACTGGCCAAAGAGCTCGATCCCCAGTACGCCACCCTCTATACCAACCAGTCCAACCTCCTGTGGACATTGCGTCGGTACTCCGAGGCCCGGGAGAACTACAATCGGGCCATCCTGCTGGCACCCGATCAACTCTGGCCGTACCTGTGTAAGGTTTTCACCCTCTGGAGCTGGAAGGGGCTGACCGAGGAAGGCCGGGCCGCAGTCGAGGCACTGGAATCACAGACAAGCAGCTGGGCCTACTGGGCGAGATACTGGCAGCACATCTTCGATGGCCGCTTACGCGAGGCGATCGCTCTGCTCGATCAGACTCCCGGGGAGCTGAACCGGACCAAGATGTGGGCCCGTCCTGAAGCGCTGCTCCGGGCCTGGTGTTACCGTCTGCTCGATGAGCCCGACTCGACCCGGCTCGGCTTCGAGCAGGCCCGATCGGAACTGACCGTTCTGGTCGAACGCTATCCCTGGGATCCCCGCTACCGCAGTTCGCTGGGCATCGCTCTGGCCGGCCTGGGGCAGCGGGAAGAAGCGATCCGGTACGGGCAGGAGGCGATCGATCTGCTGCCCCTGTCCGCCGACGGATTCTACGGTCTTTCCTACCTGCAGGATATGGCCATCATCCACACCCAGCTCGGAGATCACGAAACGGCCCTGGACGAGATCGAGCACCTGCTGCGGATCCCCTCCTGGTTCTCCCCCGCCTGGCTCGAACTCGACGTCCGTTTCGATCCGGTGCGCGACAATCCCCGCTTTCAGGCTCTGCTCAGGCGATACTGATACCCCGAGATCAGGCAACCGGCGGAAACAACATCGGCCGGCAGTCCGTTTATCAGGTAGCATCCAACATCGCTCACTCCGCCCAGGTGAAAAGGGAATCCCTGTGAAGAGAACCGCCGCGCCTTTCCCGATCTGTATCTGCTCCTTGTTCGTGATGCTGGCTCTGTCGCTTTCACCGGCCCCGGCTGCCGGCCAGAACTACGCCGAACCCTTCGAGCCGTACCGGACCGACACCCCGCCGGTGATCGACGGCATCCTCGATGACGAGGTCTGGCAGCGGGCTCCGAGCGAAACCGGTTTCCAGACCTACAATCCCGACTACGGCCAGGACATGGCCTTCGATACAATCGTCTGGTACGCCTATGATTGGGAGAATCTGTACTTCGCGTACCGCTGTTACGACGGCGAACCCGATCAGATCAAGTCCTCGATCTCGGCCCGCGATCAGATCAGGCCTGACGACTGGATCTGCCTGAATCTCGACACCTTCAACGACCACCAGTCACTCTACGCTTTCTACGTCAATCCCCGCGGTATCCAGATGGACAGCCGTTTCACCACCGCCGAGGATTTCAGCGTGGATGTGGTCTGGTACTCGAAGGGGGTGATCGACGACGAGGGTTTCACGGTCGAGATCCGGATCCCCTTCAAGAGTATCCGCTATTCGCACCGCGAACCGGTCGAGATGGGGATCATCTTCGAGCGCCATATCAGCCGGCTGACCGAAGCCGGCACTTACCCGCCGCTCGATCCCCGGCACGGTCCCAATTTCCTGACCCAGACCCGGACCCTGCTCTATAACGACATCAGGCACTACACTCTGGTCGAGATCCTGCCGGCGGTGACCTGGGGGGGTAGCCAGGTACGCAACGTCACCACCGGTCCCGAGCTGGGTTCGCTCGATGATGACGCCGATGTGAGCCTGACCCTGAAATACGGGCTTACCTCCCGCCTGATTGTCGATGCCACCGTGAATCCCGATTTCAGCCAGGTCGAAGCCGACGCCGGTCAGGTGGATTTCAACCAGCGCTTTACCCTCTACTACCCCGAAAAACGTCCCTTCTTCCTCGAAGGGCGTGAGAACTTTAATCACGCCGGCGCCCACACGGGGGATCCGCTCGGTTCGGTGGTCTACACCCGCAGCATCGCCAATCCCGACTACGGGGTGAAGTTGACCGGCAAGGTCAGCGACCGGAACACCATCGCCGCCATCGTGGCCCGCGACGAGCTCTTCCCCATCTACGGCGGCAGTGCCCCGTACCCGTACGGCGAGACCGCCGACTTTGCCATCTTCCGGTCCAAGCAGGCTCTGGGAGGCGACAGCTTCATTGGGGGTTTCGCGACGGTGCGGGATACCGACGGCAGCTTCAACGGCGTGGCCGGACCTGATGCCTTCATTCGGCTTGATCCTTCCAGCACCGTCGGCCTCTACGGCTTCTACTCGCGCACCGAGGATGCGGTCGTGGATACCACCAGAGAGGGACACGCCCTTGGATTCGATTACACTTACTCGACGCGTGACTGGCTGGTAAACGCCATCGCCCAGGATCTTTCGAAGCACTTCGAGAGCGAGGCCGGCTTCGTGACCCGGACCGGGATCACCCGGCTCCAGCTCGGGGTGCTGCGGATGCTCCGACCCGCTCCGGAAGCCATACAGCGCATTGACGGGCTGGTTCATCTCTTCGGAACTCACGACAAGTACGACGACATGTGGGAGCGGGGGGGAGCCCTCGACCTGCGCCTGATGATGCCACGCACTACCTACCTGCAGGTGGGGTATGTGCTCTCGAACGAGATCTTTGCCGGGCAGGATTTCGATACCAGCAACCTGCGCTTACACGCCAACCGGCAGTTCACCCGGGGCTTCTACGGCAGTGTCTACTACCGCTATGGGGGTAAAATCAGGTACTCTCAGATCGATCCCTGGCAGGGGCGGGGCACTACCGCCTCGGTGGCCTTCATCTACCAGCCCTCCGAGCATCTCAACTCGACCAATTCCTGGATCTATGAAGATCTCTACCGGGAATCGGATGGTGCCAAGGAATACGACTATTCCATCCTGCGCACCCTCAATACCTACCAGATCAACCGCTACCTCTTCCTGCGCGCGATCGTGGAGTACAATTCCTTCTATGACAGCCTTACCACCGATTTTCTGATCTCCTTCACCTGGATCCCCGGCACCGTCATCCACCTGGGCTACGGTTCGCTGTACGAGAAGACGAAGTGGGATGCCCTGGCGGGGAACTACATCGCCGCCGACCGTTTCCTGGAAATGAGCCGCGGTATTTTCTTCAAGGCCAGCTATCTCTGGCGGCTATAGCTCAAAAGGGCTGGAAAAAGAGCAGCCGGGATTCAGCGGCCGGAATGGGTACTTTCTTCCCAACAACCTGCCCGCGGGGAGTACGTATTATGAGGAAACGGACTACGTGCAATCGGGACCGGGATAGAAGTGAGTATCCCGGTCGATCTCAGGCCCTGTAAGAGTTTCAAGGAGAGCTGTAATGCAGAAGACGTGTTTCCTGATGGCTGTCGTTCTCGGCACCGTCGTTACGGTTGCCGGTACCGCCCGGGCCCAACAGGATACCCTGCCCGAAGCCGACAAGCAGGCGGTTATCCAGGCCGCCATGGACTATATGGAGGGAGCCCTCTCCTCGGATGTCGACCGGGTGGCCCGCGGAGTGCATGTGGAACTGACCAAGGTGACGGTCAGGCGGTACTCCGACGGGGGCGGGCAGTACCTGCGCAAGAGCGGTTTCACCTACCTGGTCGAACTGGTTCGGGCCGGTGTCACGCAGATCCCGCCCGAAGAGCGCAACATCGAGGTCCGGGTTTTCGACATCGGCCACGACCTGGCGGTGGCGGCGGTAACTTCCGTGGCCTACTACGATTACCTCCAGCTGGCGAAGATCGAAGATGAGTGGCAGATCGTGAACGTGCTCTGGGCACCTCATGCGGCCGCGCGCGATTCCTCGCTCGAATACCGCGGGACGCCCGCGGATGAAGCCGCGATCGAACAGTGCGCCCTCGACTACATCGAGGGTTCCTTCAGCGGTTCGGCCGAGCGCATGGAACGGGCGCTTTATCCCGAGCTGACCAAAGTGGTGCTCTACCGTCTGCCGCAGACCGGCCGTTATTTTCTCGGTCCGATGGGAGCCCGGGACCTGGTCGTCGGCACCGAGATCGGTCTGGGGACACTGCCGCCCGATGAGTGGGACATCGAGGTCACGGTTTATGATGTGGCCTACGATATGGCCACCGTGAAGGTGTACTCGAGTCAGTACATCGACTACCTGCAGTGCGCCCGTATCGACGGGGAGTGGAAGATCATCAACGTGCTCTGGGTACCGAATCCTGCGGCGGGATAGTTACGTCGTTTACTCTCGTTGGTCCCGGCGTCCGAGTGCTGTCAGGAGAGCGTACCCCCCGAAGGCGAAAATCGCCGTCGCGGCTGCGGCCGCGGCGGTACCCGCCGTATAGAACCCGGTTGAGGTGAATAGTGCATTGACGGCCCAGCTGATGAGCAGTGCCGTCGCCGGGGGGTCGATATGGGTGTCACCGTGAATGAGCAGCAGACAGGCGGCCAGCTCGCCCAGCCAGGCCGCCAGCACGCCCGCCGCCACTCCCCAGATAATACTGCCACTGGCCAGGGTGGCCAGTTCGGCGGCCAGGACGATATGCAGCAGAACCGGAGCCTTCCGGCCGAAGAGAAGGGGAAAAAGGGCCAGGGCGGCGATCCCGAAAGAAAGGAAGCGGACTGCGGGCAGTACTATTGCCAACCAGGCGGCTGCCGTGCCGGTTCCCAGCCCGAGCAGAAGCACGATTCCGGGACGGGCGTGCCAGGGCAGGTGGGCCGCCTGGTCCTGCGGATCCCAGCGCCGGCCGGAGGCGGGTTGTCCGAACAGGCCGGTCGTCCCGAAGAGCAACCGGGCGGCGATTGAGCTCAGCACCACCACCAGCGCCATGCGGTTGAGAATCTCGAGGCCCCCCGGATCGGGGATGAGCCAGAGCAGCAGGAAGAGCAGGTGGCCGCCGAGGCCGAAGAGTCCGCCGACGGTGAGAACGCGGACGTCATTGAGGCCGAGCAGGGGAGTGAGGACGTCGCGTCCGCTGAAGGCGTCGTGGCGTCGGCCGGCGTACGCTGCTGCTGCGGCACCGCCGGCGAAAGCCACGTGCGGGCCGAGCAGCGGCCCCCAGGCGAGGGTGTTCAGCCACATCGGATCGCCGGTGACGGCCATGACGATCGAACCGGCCACAACTGCCGCGCCGCAGAGGACGAAGGCCGGCAGGGCCCCCAGTGCGGCTCCGAGCACGCCGCCCCCGAAAGCGACCGCCACCGACCATGGATCGACGCTCATCAGTTCACTCTCCGCCGTCGGTGTCCACGGCGATCAGGTCGGCCAGCTCGACGACGGTCGGATGATCGAGGACATTCCGGATCGAGATGCTCACATCGAAATCCTGGCGCAACCGGTTCAGCATCGTCGTCGCCAGCAGGCTGTGGCCACCCAGTTCGTAGAAGTTGTCGTGACGGCCCACCCGGTCGATCCCGAAGAGCTGTCCCCAGATGGTGGCGATCGAGTTCTCGATCGGTGTCTGCGGAGCGTCGTAGGAGGTGGAGAGGTTCGGTCGGGTGTAGGTGACCTGCTCGGCCTGCTCTGTGAGCAGTGATTCCTTTTCCTCCATGAAAGTGCGGCGGATCCAGATGTCGAGACGTTCCTGCAGATCGCGGGTGGCAACGACGACATTGCCGTTCAGGCCGCGGGTGAGGATGCGCTGCAGAGCCGACACGCCTTCACGCGATGTCAGGCCGTTGGTCAGTTCGGTTCGGAACCAGTCACGCAGTTCGTCGGGGATTTCGGTCGTGAGCCCCATGCCGGTTTCCCCCCACATATCCCAGTTCACCGAGACGGTCAGGCCGGGGGAGTGACGGCGGGCGGCGGCGAAGGTGTCCAGAAAATTATTGGCCGAAGCGTAATCGCCCAGACCGATCCCCCCCAGCACGGCCGCTATCGAGGAACAGAGCACGAAGAAATCGAGCTCGTATCCGGCGAAGAGTTCAGCCAGAACGAGAGTGCCGTGAACCTTCGGTCGCAGTACCGCCAGGGCCGTTTCGGCTTCCTTGAGCTGGAGGATCCCCTCGCCCGGTATGCCGGCGGCGTGGATGACGCCCGTGATCGGGCCGAACCGCTTCTCGGCCCGGGCGACGGCGTGGCGCATGGCCGCAGCGTCGGCCACATCGGCCCTGACGATCAGTACATCGCCCCCCTTTTCTTCGATCGACTCGAGGACCGCGATCCGGCGACTGACCGGATTGTCTTCGGCATGGGTGTCGAGCCATTCGGCCCAACGGTTCTTCGGCGGGAAGGCCGACCGGGTGGTCAGCACCAGCCGGGCGCGAGCCGCCCGGGCCAGGCTCTCGGCCAGCACCAGTCCGATCCCGCCGAGCCCTCCGGTTATCAGATAGGTTCCTTCGGAGCGCAGGAAGGTGCGTTTCTGCCACGAACGGTCCAGCGGCAGAGCCTCGTAGCTCTGCACCCAGCGGTGCTCGCCCCGTTGGGCGGTAACGCGGTCGACGACGGCGCCCAGACTTTCGGCCAGCAGCAGCCCGGTGAGGTCGTCGCCGCCGCGGGATACCAGCTCGGGGGCGAGATCGAGATTGCGGCAGTGGATGTTGGGGTACTCCTGGGGGATGACCTTCACCAGACCCAGAGCTGTGGCTGTAACGGGCTTCAGGACCTCGGTGCCGGTCACCTCGTGCAGGCCGTCGGTCACCAGCAGCAGGTTCACCTCGTCGGCGATGTTCCCGCGTTCGATCATCTGCGCCAGAAAGAGCAGGCTCAGGAATCCCCGCGCCAGCCCGGCGTCGACCCGCTCGTCATCCGCCTTTGAGTCATCGGTGCGTCCGACAGACGTTACCGGAGGATCGGTCGGGGAGGGGACCTCACCCTCCAGGCTCCAGAGATGGAGGATCCGGCGGGGCAGCCGGTTGCTTGCGGCCAACTCGTCGAAGAGACGGGCATAATCTTCGCGGTTGCCGGGGGCGATGATGAAATGGCGCTCGTCGATCCGTTCGAAGCCCGATCCTGCCTCGACGAGAACCACACTGCGTCGTCCGGTCCGTAAGGTCGTCGCGAGACGGTCGGCCACACCCGTCGAATCGGCCAGCAACAGCCAGGTTCCCGTTCCGGTCGAAGCCGGTGCGGGCAGCGCCGGGGTGCGAACCCAGGTCGGGACCGAGAACCAGTCGGCCATCTCGGGAATCTTCGGCAGGGTGCCGAGACGTCGCAGGGCATTCTCGCGGGGTTTTTCGGCTCCAAGCCAGAAACGGCGGCGCTCGAAGGGATAGGCAGGCAGAGGCACGCGGCTCCGGCGCTGGCCCCGGTAGAAACCGGTGAAGTCGATGCCGGCTCCTGCCTGCCAGAGCTGCCCGAGGGTGGCGAGGATAAAGGCAGTGTCATCGCGGTTCTCGCAGGCCCCGGGCAGTGACGCCAGAGCCGGACGGCCGGGTCCGGTGTCGGGCTGCATTTTCGCCAGATTGGTCAGCGTGCGTCCGGGCCCGATCTCGAGCAGGGCGGCGTCCGATTCCCGCATCAACCCGGTCAGGGCGTCGGCGAAACGGACTGTCGAGCGCAGGTTTTGCGCCCAGTAAGCCGGATCGGTGAGTTCGTCGGGTCGAGCCCACCGGCCAGTGACCGTGGAGCGAACGGGCAGCCGGGGAGCCCGGCGTCTGACCGAAGCGATCAGGGCGGTGAAATCCTCCAGGATCGGATCCATCATCGGCGAGTGGAACGCATGGGACGTTTCCAGGAAGCGGCTTGCCACGCCGCGTTCGCGCAATTGCCGCCTGGTTTCCTCGAGGGCGTGAACCGGCCCTGAAAGAACGCAGAGAGCTGGCCCGTTCACGGCCGCCAGGGCGATTGGGCCGTCGAGCAGGGGCTGGACCTCCGCCTCGCTCAGGGGAACGGCCAGCATGGCGCCGGGGGGAAGCCGGCCCATCAGTTCGCCGCGCCGGGCGACGATCGTCAGCGCGTCGGTCAACGTGAAAACGCCCGCCAGGGTGGCGGCGGTGAGTTCTCCGATGCTGTGACCGATCAGGGCCGTGGGCTGCACGCCCCATTCGGCCCAGAGTTTTGCGAGCGCCCACGAGACCGCGAAGATGGCCGGTTGGGCCAGGTCGGTTTGCGCCAGCCGGGCGGCGGGCGCTTCCTGCTCGCCCGGTTCGGGGAAGAGGACCGGGCGAAGATCCCGGCCCGAACAATCCCGGACGATCTCACAGCAGCGATCGAAGTGTCGGCGGTAGGTCGGTTCGTTGCGGTACAGATCCGCTCCCATCCCGACATACTGCGCCCCCTGGCCGGGGAAGAGGAAAGCGACCGCCCGCTGTGCTTCGTCTGCTTCGATGACGGTTCCCGGTTCGTTCAGAGCTGCGATCGCTCCCGTGTGATCGTCGGCGACGACGGTGCGTCGGAAAGCGAAAGCGCGTCGGCCGGCACTCAGAGTCCAGGCGGCATCGGCGAGAGGGGTGTCGGGGTGGGCCTCGAGGTGGGCTGCCAGACGGGTCGCGGCTTCCTGTACGGCCGGGGTGGAGCGGGCCGAGAGAACCAGAAGCTGGTGGGTCCGGGTCTTCGGTGCCCGGCGCCGACGCGGGGCCTCTTCGAGAATCATATGGGCATTGGTGCCGCCGAACCCGAAGGCGCTCACCCCCGCCCGCCGGGGAGAGCCGTTGGAGTTCCACGCCACGGCTTCGGTCGGGATCTCGAACCGGCCGTTGGTGGCGATCATATCGGGATTGGGTCGCCGGTAGTGCAGGTTCGGCGGGATGAGGCGGTTCTCCAGCGTCAGGACCGTCTTGATGAAGGCGGCCACGCCGGCCGCCACGTTCACGTGTCCGATATTGGTTTTGACCGAGCCCACCCGGCAGCGGCCGTTGCGCCGGTCGGCGAAGGCCCGGGCCAGGGCCTGCATTTCGACGGCGTCGCCGAGCGGGGCGGCCGTACCGTGGGCTTCCACGTAGCCGATATCATCGGCTTCGATGCCGGCCCGTTCCAGCGCCGAACGGATACTGGCGACCTGCCCCTCAATGCCGGGCGCGACGAAACCCTCCTTGCTGCTGCCGTCGTTGGTAACGGCCGAGCCCCTGATCACGGCGCGAATGCAGTCGCGATCCGCTTTGGCACGCTCGAGCGGTTTGAGAACGACGATTCCGACCCCTTCACCGAAAACGGTGCCGTCGGCCCGTTCATCGAAGGTGCGGCAGTGGCCCGAACGGGACACCATCAGGCCGTCCTGGTAGAGATACCCGCGCATCTGCGGCAGGGAGAGCGAGACCCCGCCGGCCAGCGCCAGGCCGCACTCGCCGCCCCGCAGGGCCTGACAGGCCAGATGGATACTCACCAGCGAGGTCGAACAGGCCGAGAGCATGGTGAATGCCGGTCCCTTGAGGTCGAGAGCCCAGGAGATCCGGGTCGAGACATAATCCCGGTACGAGTACAGGAAGCCATCCCACTCGTCGGAGGTATCGTTCTCGCGCAGCCGCACCCGGCGCAGCCATTCCTGGTTCTCATTGGCTCCGACATACAGACCGATCCGCCCCTTCTCGGCCGCCGGCGTGTACCCGGCGTTTTCGAGCGCTTCCCAACAGCATTCGTGCAGAAGCCGCAACTGTGGATCCATCTTCTCGGCTTCACGGGGGGTATAGCCGAAGAAGGCAGCGTCGAAGGAATCGATGTCCTCGACGACACCCTTGGCACGGACATAGGCGGGGTCGCGCAGCAGGGCGGGGTGCTCACCCGCCCGCTTCAGTTCCCGGTGCGAGAAAGAGGTAATCGTTTCCCGGCCGGCCACGAGGTTGTCCCAGAAGGTGTCGATCGAAGCAGCCCCGGGAAAACGTCCCGCCAGACCAATGACGGCGATGGCGCCGGAGTCGCCTGCCCTGTGTCCGTCTTGCCGGTCAGGCATGCCGCATGCCGCCCACAAAGCGGGTGATGATGTCAACCGCCGGAACCAGACGCACTGCCGGGGCGAAGTGCGGGTGGGCACCACAGACAGCCAGGCTGTAGCTGGCTTCCAGATCATAGGTGCGCAGGAACATGTGTGGAATCAGGAGACCGTTTTCCTCGAGCCTGATAGATCCGCCAGGCAGGTACCGGAGAGTCCAGGAAACCAGCGCCGAAGACAGTCCTTTTCCGGTCGCCTTGCCGGCGCTTTCTTTGAGGGTCCACATCGCAAAGAAACGGTCCCGCTGCTGAATTCCCGCAAGGCGGTTCAGCTCGCTCCGTTCCTGGGGTGAGAAGAAGTTCTCGGGGTAGCCGTCAGCCAGAGGGCGTTTTTCTTCCACATCCACTCCAACCGGGTGATTGTCAAGAGCGCACACCACCCAACGGCCGGCGTGCGAGAGGGCGAATTGCAGTCCGGGCATGTGGCGTAGATACGGTTTGCCGTAGTCTCCCCGCTCGATAGCGAAGACAGACCCGCCATCACCCCGACGCTCAGCCACAAGAGCCCGCAACAGGAGTTCGGCCAGGACCGACCGCCGGACTTCGTCCCGGGAGTGCATCCTGCCCAGGCGTTCCCGTTGTTCCGGACTGACAGCCCGCATGAGCCGATCCACGAGAATGTCCTCGAGCAGGGTGGGGATCTTCAGGGCGTACACTTCGATCATCCGTATTCGACCTCTTCCTTCCGTATCTCTACATACCCGCAGATAAACCATCAGGTTGCAACTGAAGGGTTCGATATCGATTGCTTGCTGAAATGACCTGACGGATGGATTGGAGTTCGATGGCGACGGATGGATTGGAGTTCGATGGCGAGGAACGATGGGCGTATACTAATGAGAAGTATTCTCATATTTTTGCAGATCGAACTCAAACTCTGCGAGGCCCACCCATGCCGACCCGACGAGCCTTCATGGAGAGTGCTCCCGCCCTTTTCGGTGGAGCCGCCCTCACAGCCGGTTTCGATTTCCGCCCCCTGCGCGACCTGACCGCCGGTCTGCAAGCCGCCGGCAACGAGTATGAACTGCCCCCGCTGCCCTATGCCTACAACGCCCTGGAACCCGCCATTGACGCCGAGACCATGCATCTGCACCACGATCTGCATCATGCCGGGTACGTACGGGGGCTCAATGCCGCCCTGAGCGGCCTGGCCGGCCGGCGCGGACAGGGAGACTTTGCCGGAACGAAGGACCTGAGCCGGGCGCTGGCCTTCCACGGTTCCGGGCACTTCCTGCACAGCGTGTTCTGGGAGAACATGAGTCCGGATGGGGGCGGTTCGCCCGCCGGAGAACTCGCCCGGGCCCTGGCGCGCGATTTCGGGAGAGGTGATGCCTTCCGGGCCCATTTCTCGGCCGCAACTGCCCAGGTGGAGGGTAGCGGCTGGGGGATCCTGGCCTGGCATCCGATGGCCGAACGCCTGCTCGTGCTCGAGGCCGAGAAACACCAGAACCTGACGGTGTGGGGCGCCATCCCCCTGCTGGTGCTCGATGTCTGGGAACACGCCTATTACCTGCAGTACCGGAACCGGCGAACCGACTACATCGCCGCCTGGTGGGAGGTCGTCGACTGGGAAGACGTCGCCCGGCGCTACGCGGCCGTCCGGTAGAGGTCACGCGGCCGGCG
>CAZNUA010000014.1:0-1422 GCA_964576115.1 uncultured Gemmatimonadota bacterium | reverse complement strand
GCCGGCGAGCCTCTTCCCTGACTGCCCGCCATTCGTCATCGCTTTCTTCAACCTGCTGTTGGAGCAGTCGTTCGATCCCCCGGCGCTCGGCGTCGGAAACCGGCTCCGGTTCGGTGTCCATACGGATGATCCGCTGCAGGTTGCCCTCCAGGTCATACCACTTCATCTCCGGCTCGGCAGTGTTGTAAGCGAAGATCCCGGAATCCTCATAGTACTGCAGGGACGAGCGCGGCCCGTAATAGTGGGTGGCTGCTGACCCCCGGGTGCCAACCCTGACCTGTTTGCCGAGACTCCACCACTCTCCCTGCATCCGGCTCAGGGTGTCGCCGGCGGCTGAGAGCACGGTGATGTGATCGCACATCGGCTGGTTCTCGCGGTCGCTCATGTCATATTCGGTGCCGTAGATCAGCAGGCAGTCTCCGGCCAGGGGGAAGATGCCCTGGACGATGTGAAAAATATCGGGCGAGTTCGTCACCGGCAGACGGTGCTGTTCCAGGAATTCCCCGTCGGTCGCAAAGACCGCACTGCGGTTCAACTGGTGATCGTAGGCCATGATCAGGCCATTTCTGACAGTGATCTGGATCAGGCTTCGGAACTCGCCCGGCCCCTCGCCCTTGCGCCCGATCGACTGAACGTATTCCCCGGTCTCATCGAAGACGACGATCCGGCAGTCGCCCATGTCGGGGACGTAGTAGCGACCGTCGTCACCACGGACAAATGTGAAGGCCCGGTTCAGCAGCGACTCCGGATTTGCTTCATCCTGGTGGAGCCGGACCTCTTCTTCGAATGCGAAGAGCTCACCGGGATACTTCGGGACGTCGGAAGTAACCGCGACCGGCACTCCGTCCTCGACAAAGGATGAGAAGGAGTGCCCCGCCGTTCCTTCATCGGGAGTGCGGGAGGACGTACAGGCGGCCAGAAGGGTGAAGGTTGCGATAAACAGCAGGAATGATCTGATCACGGGCATGGCGACCTCGAACAGTTTGTGACGAGTCGTCAGACGATATGATTATAACGAATTGCCCTGGGCTGTATAGGCGTTGATGTATTTTTCGGACGTTCGATACGTGAATGCAGTTTAGCGAAACCTCGACGTCCTTTAGTCCGTCTATAGGTCTGAAGGAGGCCGACCATGGCAGAGAAGAAATCGGACCTGCTGCTGGGAACGCTCGACATGCTGGTGCTGCGCATCCTGGCCCTGGAGAGCCTGCACGGCTGGGGCCTCTCGGTGCGTCTGGAGCAGATTACCGACGGGGTCTTCCAGGTCAATCAGGGCTCGCTCTACCCGGCCCTGCAGCGCCTGATCCGCAAGGGCTGGCTCACGGCCGAGTGGCGCAGAAGCGAGAACAACCGCCGGGCGCGCTACTACAGCATCACCGGTGCCGGGCAGCGGCAGCTCGAGAAGGCGATGCAGGAATGGGA
>CAZNUA010000013.1:63706-72257 GCA_964576115.1 uncultured Gemmatimonadota bacterium | reverse complement strand
CTGTTCCCGATCGGATAAACGCCCCCTGTCCTCGCTCGTCCCTGAGTCAGATATCGAACCTCTTCACCCCGTATATTTCAGGGAGGCATGACATGCGCCGTTTTCAGGCCCTCCTTTTCACAATCCTGATGGCGATCGCACATATCGCGCCAGCCTGCTCGCGCTCCGACGACGGTCCCTCCGCCCACCGCTTCACCACCTTTGCGGAGAACGGGATCCCGGTCTCGTTCTCGGAAGGAGCTCCGCTCTATGAGGGGGAGCTCTTCACCTACGAGGAGGTCTGCCGGCTGGAGCAGGATGAATCGCGCGAGGAGACGATCCTCTACCGGGCCAGCCTGCAGACCTGCGGTCCCGACGGCCGGTATTACGTCACCGACATCGGGAACGGTCGGATCGCCGTGTTCGGTTCGCAGGGGAAGTACTTCTTCGGCTTTGGAAGGGCCGGGGATGGTCCCGGCGAATTCCGATCACCGCACATCATGACCGTCGATCAGGAAGGTCTTCTGGTATTCGACCGTAACAACCGGCGGACCACCCGTTTTGGTCTCGATGGTATCTTTCGGGAGTACGTCTCCCTGACCTTCACCGATCTTTCGGTAACAGCCCTCCATCCCCTGCCCGGGGGAAAGAAACTGGTCGTCAGTCGCGAAACTGATCGTACCGATCTCACGCAGTTGCGCTCCCGGTATCGCTGCCAGATCCTCGGTGCTGCCGGGGATACGGCGGGTACGGTCATCGGCGGGTGGAACGAGGAGGGCCGGATGCGACAGAGCGGGAATATCCTGTATCAGAATCCTGTCACCTTCAGTTCGCGCGCCCGGGTCCAGTACGAATCCGGGTGGGGTATCCTCTGCTGGGATTCCTCATGCCCCGAACTGCGCTGGTTCGACACCACCGGCTCGCCGTCGCGGATCATGCGTCTGGACTGGGAACGGGTGCCGGTTACCGACAGCGACCGGCTGACGACACGCCAACGGTATGAATACTACCGCGATATCTCCGAGAACGAGCAGACGCGGGAACTCCAGGAGACGTTGCTGAAAAACCTCGAGTTCGCCGACTACCATCCCTTCTGGGCGAGCATCAGCGTCGATGAAGACGGTTACCTGTGGCTGAGGAAACCGGAGGTATACGCCGACTGGGAACCGGAAAAGAAATACTACCCTGTCTTCCGGGTGCTGAACCCCGAGGGCGAGTACCTCGGGGATTCCACCCAGTTGCACAGGGGAACGGTGTCACGTGGAAAATTGCTCACTCAACAGTCGGATGAGGAGACCGGCGAGGTGAGTTTCATCATCTACGAGATCATCCCGATTCCGGAGGATCTCGTCTACCCCCGGTAACGGGTTGAGCAGGACCTTCTCAGGTCCGCAATCGCTCTTCGATCCGGGTGCGTCCCTCGACATCGGACATGACGATCAGGGTCATGCCCGCCTCCAGAGCGGTCCCGGGGTCGGGTTTGAACTCCGGCTCCCGCGCCCCCCGACGGCTGAGGGCCAGCAGGACGGCCGATTCCCGCTCCACTCCGATGGCGGAGATCGTCTGACCGATACGGGGGGAATCGGCCGGTACCACCAATTCCTCAACCCGCAGGCTGCCTCCGCCGACCCGCAGCATCTGGTCAAGGAAGGTCACCGCGGCCGGGCGGATGAGTTCGGATGCCATCCGCAGGCCGCCGATATGGCTCGGGCTCACGACCGAATCGGCCCCGGCCGCTTTGAGCTTGGCGATCGTTTCGGGCAGTTCGGTCGAAGCGATGATGCGCACGTCGGAGGCCAGACGGCGGGCGGTCAGCACCCCCAACATGTTGTCCTTGTCATTCTCCATGCAGAAAACGATCCCGGCGGCCAGCAGCAGTTCGGCCCCCAGCAGGACGTGGTCGTCGGTCGGGTCGCCGACGATCCCCGGCACGTCGCCGAGCCGTTCGGCGGACTCGTCGAGAAAGCTCTGGGTGGGCGCCACAAGCACGACCCTGCGGCCCGTCTTCATCAGCTCTTCGGTGATATACCAGAGCACTACCGAGTCACCGCAGATGATGTAGTGGTTCTCCATTCGTGCAATCCTCCTGAGCATCTGCCGCCGGGCGAAGATATGGCGGACGTGCCCCTCGATCACGAAGGTCGCCAGGGTCAGCATGGTGTAGGCGAAGATCCCCATACCGCCGATGAGCAGGACGATCGTGAAGATCCGTCCGGCCGGATCGGCGGAGAGATCGATGATCTCGCCGAAACCGACGGTGGTCAGCGTGATGATGGTCATATAGAGGGTATCGATCAGGGAATACTCGCCGCTGCCGATGACCGTATACCCGATCACACCCACCGCCACGATCAGGATCAGGGCCAGCAGGGCCAGTTCGAGCCGGCGGCGGATGCGCCGGTATTCGGCGTTGATCAGGCCGAAGTCCAGGCTCCGCAGGGCTCGCGATCGGGGGCGTTTGCTCATCGAACGGGTATCCGGTCCTCAGAGATGATAATGCAACTGCCACGGCCCGATCCAACCGAGCGTTTCAGCCGGGCCGACACCTGATTCGAGTGTACCTGCTTCAGACCCTCGGGGGCAATCGGGGTATCAAACAGTCAACCAGCTTTCAATCGCTAACGTATAGAAAAGACAGACTCCCCACGAACGATTGCCTGCTACAGGAACAAGAACAAAGGCCCGCTCATGCCAGCCAGACGACCGCAATCGACGCTCCGGTGCGTACCCGTTCTGATCCTGCCCGCCCTGCTTGCGGGTGCTCTGTTCCTCTGCGCCTTCAGACAGGCGGATGGAGCAATCCAGGAACCGGTCGAGCAGCTGCAGTTTCTGTCCCCGCTGTTGGGAACGACCTGGACCGGGCGGTTCGAACCCCCCGGCCCCTCCTTCGATCACGTCATCCGCTGGGAGCCGATCCTGGACGGCCACGCCATCCGTATGGTCAAGGATGTGGAAGCGGCCGATTTCCGCATGGAAACCATCTATGTCTGGGATCCGCAGGCCGGGAACGTGTCCTACCTGACCCAGACCAACAGTGGACAGATCAGCACCGGGATCGTCCGGGCCGAGAACGGGCTGATCATCCAGGAGGGCGTCAATCACTATGACGATCCGGTGACCGAGTACCGGTACACCTTCACCGTCACACCCGACGGCACCCTCGAAGACCGCTTCTACCACCGGGAAGAGGGCGCCTGGATACAGGGCCATCTGATCGTCTATGAGCCGGGAGAAAAGCCGGCGACATGCGGTCCGCCGGGAAACCGGTAACGCCCGACGACGAAATCCTCTCCGGAATGAAACAACCCTGCCCGATCTCTCGTATCGGAAACCGATAGAAGTTCGTATCGGAAACCGATAGGAGGCCTCGTGTCCGACCAGAAAGCCGACCTTCTACGCGGTACCCTCAGCATGCTCATCCTCAAGACCGTGACCCTGGAACCGATGCACGGCTTCGGGATCATGCAGCGGATCGAGCAGATCACCGAGGGTGCTTTCCAGGTCCGGCCTGGCTCTCTCTTCCCCACCCTGCACCGGCTTGAGCAGGAGGGCTGGATCGAGGGGGAATGGGGGGAATCGGAGAACAAACGCCGGGCCAAGTTCTATCGCATTACCGACGAGGGCCTCAACCAGCTCGCAGTCGAAAAAGACAACTGGTCGCGGGCGGTGGGGGCGGTCACCCGGGTACTGGAAGCCGGGTAGAAACGCTTCCGGCGAACCCGGACGACAGCCCCCGGAACCGGCCGGCAGATCCCGGAGCAGCAAGAAGAGAAAGAGGATGCCGGATGTCGTTGCACGCCCGTTTCAGGAGCACCCTGCGAACGCTCTTCGGCAAAGAAGAGCTGGCCGTCGAGCTGGACGACGAACTGAAGCATTTTCTGGATTCGCTGATCGAGAAGAACATGGCCCGGGGAATGACCCGGGCCGAAGCCGAGCGGGCAGCCCGGCTCGAACTCGGCGGGGTGGAACAGGTCAAGGAAAAAGTCCGCGAGATCCGGTTGGGAACCGGGCTGGACACCTTCGGCCAGGACCTCCGCTATGCCCTGCGGACCCTGCGCGCCCGCCCAGGTTTCGCCCTGATCGCCATTCTGAGTCTGGCTCTGGGAATCGGAGCCAACACCGCCATCTTCAGCATTTACAGCGGCATCCTGCTGGGGCGTTCGCCGATCGAGGACGTCGATCGCTTCGTGGAGGTCTACACCCGGGAGACAGATACGGACTTCCTCGAGCACGGTCTCTCCTCCTACGCCGACTATCTCGATGTGCGCGAGCAGCTGACCGATGTCTTCGAGGACGTGATCATCTACAACACCACCATGCCGATCCTCGAACGGGCCGAGGGCAACGAGTACCTCTTCGGCGAGGTGGTGAGCGCCAACTACTTCGAGGCCATAGGTATCAAACCGGTCTTCGGTCGAATTTTCGATCCCGCTACCGACGGCCTGGTCGGGGCCGCCCCGACGGTGGTCATCAGCCACCAGCTGTGGGAGAGTCACTTCGGACGGGATCCGGGAGTCATCGGCCGGACGATTACGCTTACGGGGACCGACTTCACCGTCATCGGTATCGCGCCTCCCGAATTCACCGGCCTCTTTCCCATGGAGGCCCAGATCTGGTACCCGATCACCCTGCGCCCGCTCATCAATCCACGCTCGACCGAACTCACCTACCGGGGCGAACGCTCCAGCTTCATCAAGGCCCGTCTGCGGGCGGGGACGACCCTCGAGCAGGCCCGCGGTGCGCTGGCGGCCCTCAACACACGTCTGACCGAGACCTGGCCCGAGATCCACAGCGACGCAGAACTCGTTCTGGTGCCATCGAACACCATTACTCTGCATCCCGAACTCGACGGCCTGATCACCGGTTTCACACTCTTCCTGATGGCCATGGTCGGACTGGTCCTCCTGGTCGCCTGCACCAATCTGGCCAGCCTCCTGCTGGCCCGGGCGCTGGCACGCCGCCGGGAGATCGGCATCCGGCTGGCGATGGGAGCGGGGCGGTTCCGACTCATTCGGCAGTTGCTCACCGAGAGCATTCTTCTGGCTCTTCTGGGAGGAGCCGCGGGGGTGGTTCTCGCTCATGGTTTGCTCCAGCTCCTGCTCGCGGTCCAGCCGCCGGTCCCGATCCACATCAGCCTCGATATCGGCCTGGACCTCCGGGTGCTGTGTTTCAGCCTCGTCCTTTCGCTGGTAACCGGTGTCATTTTCGGTCTCCTGCCGGCCCTGCAGACGACCCGCCCCGAACTCATGCAGGCCCTGCGCGACGAATACGGCCTCACCATCCGCCGCCTTCGCCGGGTGGGCCTGCGCAGTGCGCTGGTCGTGGCCCAGGTGGCGGTGTCAGCCCTGTTGATGGTGTCTGCGGGGCTCTTCCTGCGTTCACTCTCGCGGGCCAGCCGGGTCGATACCGGTTTCGATCTGCGCCAGGGGGTGGTGGCAACCTTCATCCTGCATGAGAGCGGGCTCTCGGGCACGGAAAGTCATGCCTTCTTCGAACGTCTGATTAACCGTGTCTCGAACCTGCCCGGGGTTGAAGCGGCCGCCGTGACCGACCGGATGCCGCTGGGCTACGGCATCTCGACGACTACCATCTACCCCCGGGGCCTGGCCACCGAGGCTGCGGCCGAGGGGGTGAGCACCGACTTCTCGCGCGTCACGGCCGGTTATTTCAGAACCATGGGGATTCCGATCAGGGCGGGACGGTCCTTCACCCCCATCGATCAGGGCGAGGGCGAGCCGGTCGTGATCGTGAATGAAGCCTTTGCCAGCGAGTACTGGCCGGCGGGCGACGCTCTGGGGCAGTTCGTTCGAGTGGGCGATCCCGGTGAAGAGCCCCGACGGATCGTCGGCATCACCGGAAACGGCAAGTACCGGAGCCTGGGAGAGCAGCCGCGCCCCTATATCTATTTCCCCGAACGGAGCGAGGATCAGTACATCTGCTTTCTCGTCGTTCGGGCCGCTCGCGATGGCCTGGAGCTTCTCGGCCCGGTACGCGAGGCGATCCGTTCGGTCGACCGCCATATCCCCCTGCTCGATCTCACCACGGTCGCCCGGCACATGGAACTGATGATCTTCATGCCCCGCCTGCTGGCCGCCCTGCTGAGCGGCCTGGGGCTTTTCTCGCTCATCCTCGGCGCGACCGGTCTCTACGGGGTGATCGCCTACGACGTCTCCCGCCGGGTGCGGGAGGTGGGTATCCGGATGTCTCTGGGAGCTCAACGCGTCCAGGTCATACGCCTCATCATCGGCGACGGTCTGAAACTGGTCGTGATCGGCACCGTCATCGGGCTGGGATTGGCCTGGCTCGCTTCGGGCGCCCTGACCTCGATGCTGATCGGAATCGTGCCGGTCGACCCGGTCACCTACACCCTGGTGGCGGTTCTCTTCCTGGCCGTCACCCTGGTCGCGACCTGGCGGCCGGCCCGCGCTGCGGCGGCGGTCAACCCGGTCGACGCCCTGCACCAGGATTAGGAGGTCATCAAATGAATCTCCACGACGATCCCTGTCGCGCCCCGCTCAGCCGACTCGGCCTCGGCCGCCGATTGTCTGTGAGCCTGCTCCTGCTCGCGCTCCCCCTGAGTTCTCTCTCTGGACAGACGGCCCTGGCCAGAGGAATCGCCTGTCACGAGGCCGGGGAATACAGAGAGGCCATCCAGTGGTTGGAAGAGGCGATCGAGGAGAACCCCGGCGACGTCGAAGGCCACCGCCGGCTGGTCGAAGCCTACAACCTCTACGGACAGGAGGTCGGACCGGTCAGGGCGATGAGCATCGCCCGGAAGATGATGCGGGAATTCGAAACGATCATAGAACTCGATCCCGCTTCGATCGAAGAACGCCGGGCGCTGATCGATTTCTACTACTTTCTGCCCGGTTTGATGGGGGGAGACAAGGAGCGCGCCTTCGAGCTGATCGAACAGCTGCAAGGGATCAATCCTCTGGCGGGCACCCTTGCCCTGGTTGAGATCCGGATCGAGGACGAGGAGTACGATGAGGCACTGGCCGAATGCCGGCGGTACCTGACCGATCATCCGGGTGAGATCCGGATCCGGGTCGCAATCGGTCGGATCCACCATGCCCGGGAACTCTGGGAAGACGCCTTCCGACTGTACGAAGAGATCATCGCCGAGGCACCGTCCGATCTCTTCGCGTACTACCAGCTGGGTCGTACGGCGGCTGTCTCAGGTCGCAACCTTGAACGGGGCACTGACTATCTGGACTACTTTCTCGACCATCTCGACGACGCCATGGAAAGTGACGATCTTCCCTCGGCCGCCGACGCGCACTGGCGTCTGGGGATGATTAGTGAGCACCGGGGCGATATCGAGGCCGCCCGAGATTCGTATGAGACCGCCCTGAGACTCGATCCCCATCACCCCTTCGCCCGCAAGGCCCTGCGGAAACTGCGACGGGATTGAGTCGGGTGCTTCTTCATCGCCCTTTCAGGCTCAGAACGATAAGCGAGAAGGCGTCCGACACCAGCAGGCACTCCGATCCGAAAGCCACCTGAGCCGTTTCTCCCGGGGTGCGCCATGACGCCAGGTGAGCGGGAGTGCGGGGATCGCTGATGTCGATCAGACGCAGCCCGAAGGATTCATCGGCCACACAGGCGAGCGTGCCGCTGATGACGAGATCGGTCGCGAAGCCATCGATCGGGCAGGAACCGATCAGAAGCGGCGCGCTGGGATGGCTCGCATCCACCAGCTGCAGGCCGGCCTCGCCGTCAGCCACACCCACCAGATCGCCGCTGACGGCCACACCGGTTGCCAGACCCGGCGTCGGCAGTGAGCCGAGTTCGTGCGGGGCGGCCGGATCGGCGATCGAGAGGATGTGCAGGCCGGTGTCGCTGTTGGCCAGATAGGCCAGCTCACCCGCAATCGCCAGACCGTAGGCGAAGCCGGTCATCTCATAAGAGGCAATCAGTTCAGGTGCGTTGACTTCGGACACATCCACGACGTGGAAACCGGAAAGGTCGGCGGTGAGGTAAACATAATTTCCTCGTGCCACCGGCCGGCGGGCCACACCGGGGATCGGCAGCCGCGTGGTCTGCCGGATCCGGGGCAAGGCGGAGAGATCGTAGACCTGCAGACCCCAGCGATCGGTGACGAAGGCCGCCCCGGCTGCAACGGTCAGCCCGTGCACGCCGCGGAAGATGTCGGTCGAAGCGACGATCCGTGGTGCGTCGGAAGTACCGAGATCGATCACCTGCAGACCGGAGAGATCGCCCACCGCGCAGATCGTGTCGCCGATCGCTTCGGCCGCGATGATCGATCCGGGAGTGAAGTAGTGTCCCCTCGTCCGCAGCCGGACCGGATCGCCCCGCTCGAGGATGAAGACCCCGGCGAAATAGTCCACCACGAAGACATCGGTTTCATCGACCGCCACCTCCCAGGCCTCGTTGTACATGGTGTACTTCGTGACCGAGATTTCGACCGGTGCCGCCGGATCGCCGATGTCCACCAGCTGAATCCCGCCGTCATAGAGGCCGCCGACATACGCCCGGTCGCCGGCTGCTGCGATCCCGTGGGCATAGCCCGAGGTGGTCAGTGTCGCCACCGCTGTCGGTGCCGTCGGAT
>CAZNUA010000013.1:28026-63606 GCA_964576115.1 uncultured Gemmatimonadota bacterium | reverse complement strand
GAGATGTCCACGATCTGCAGGCCCTCCCGTCCGGCCGCGAGATAGGCGTACGAACCCTCGACGGCGACGGCGTTTCCTCCGCCCAGATAGAGCCGGGAGAGCAGAACCGGATCGGATCGATCGCTGATATCGAGGATCACCAGCCCGTTGAGGAAGGCGCAGCAGGCCAGATCACCGGTCAGGGCGATATCGTAGGCCTTCGACCAGAGCAGGGAACTCTCATAGGTCAGAGCGGATGGAGTCTGGGCGTTCATGACGGTCGGCACCGACCCCAGAGTCAGCAGAACGACCATCAGACAGCCGGCGGCGGTCTTGAACCGACTGTGGTTCTTCATATCACCTCTCCCGGCAGCAAGCCTGCCCTGCAATTATCCGGAGGCCGGGCCGCTCAGATCAGAATACCCTCTTCCCAGCCCAGTCGGATGAGTTCGATGCGGTTCAGATCGCTCGTGCCGATCCCGTGCCGGGTATCGGCCAGCTGGATATGCTTGGGCACCGGTGGCAGTTCCTGTCCGGGACCCAGCACTTCCCGACGCTTGGCCTTGATCAGTTCCAGACCGATCGTATCCACCGCCACCGGATCCCGCCCGACCAGAATACCCCGGTAGTCCCAGACGTAGCGGCGGCTGAAATGGTGCGGCCCCCGTCCATGAAACTGCGGGGTGAGACAGCAGAGGATATTGAGCCGGGTCTTCCCCCGAACGATCGGCAGGTTGAAGGTCGAACCGAGATCGGCACAGCTGTCGGGATGCAAAGCCGGCTGCGAAGCGGCAAACATGATGTAGTTCTTGATACAGCCGCTCATACCGGCCAGGTAGTGGGTCCGGATCGGACGCACGTTGATCAGGGCCGTGGCCCGCTTGAAGACGGGATTGGTCCGGCAGGTGTGATCGTCGATGGCGAGATCGTCCTCGGCCACACCGGCGCCCAGCACCCGCTCGCGCAACGCCTCCTCAACCTCGGCCGGGGTGGGTAGATACGACCAGACGTTGGTCTTGATCCCCACCACCTCGCCAGGCTTGATCAGAGCGCCGAAAGCGGCGGCGCCGTCTGGAGCCCCGAGCAGAGCGGCGACCGCCTCGTCGAGCATCTGCCGGATGACCGGAGCGTTGAAATTCGAGCCGGCCACGACCGCCTCGGGGTGCCTGATCAGAACCACCCGGGCGGTTGTGTCTCCAGCCTGGTTCCGCGATTCCGTACGCGGGCTCAATCCCACCGCGGTGCCGAGTGCGGCGCAGGTGCTCTCTTTCAAAAAATCTCGACGAACGATCAGGCGAGTCATCAGCGGCTCTCCCCGTTGCGAGGGTTGCATTCCGCTTCCCCTGTCAGGGGAAGCGGATTTCTGCCTGCAGCTCCCGGGCGATTTCTACCGTCGGAGCATCAAAGACCAGGGCGAGAACGGTCTCCTCTCTCATCACCCGGGTCCAGCCACCGTCGTCCATCTGTTCCTCGCCCGATTCACCGGCCGCCGAGAGGTATATTGTCCGGAACGTGCTCTCCGCCGCCGCGGCCCGGTCGGGATCCGGATAGCGGACGATCAGAAGCGTGACTTTCCCGGTTTCGCCACGCTCGTACTCGGCGATGGCGCAATCTGTATCACGGTCCAGACCGAGAATGTTATCGCTGGCGATGAAAAAGCGGACGTTCAGCGTGACATTGCCGTGGAAGTAGCCGGTCCGGTTGTCGAGCCGGCCGACGGAGGGCAGCAGAGCGAGCAGCTCCGGTTCCGGACCGGTCGGGCCGAGGACGTCCGCAACGGTCCGTCCCAGTTCCAGGATGGCCGCTTCGGCGGTTTCGAGACTACCCGAGGTGAGTATCGAAACAAAGAACCTTCCCTGCCAGAAGCGGAGCAGTCCGTACCCGTACTCCGAACCCTGACCGATCCCGGCCGGTTCGTCTTCGACATCGCAGCTGAAAACCCCGAAGGCTTCGGCCGAGGAGCCCATATCGTAGATATCGAGGACGATCTCATCGGTCAGGGCCGGATCTCCGGCGTCCTCAGCGTGATAGCGTCTGGTCAACACGCCGCGGAAATCAAAAGCCAGGTAGATCTCCGCCCCGCCGTTCATGTAATCGAACAGGGTCTCCCGGTCATAGGTCCGATCGGATCCGGCGGCCGTCCAGCCTCCGACTTCGGTGGGTATGTTCCGGGCGATTTCCTCCATGGCCCCTTCTCCCTGACAGGCGGTCAGAACCGTACACATCAGGAGCAGACCGGTGATTGCCAGAGATGTATTCCTCACTCTTCCCATCCCGGTCAGGATATCAGCAGACTCTTGCTAGCGAAGCCGGGGTCGCTGGTCAGGTTGATACCGAGCTGGCGCAGACCGGCCTCGTCACCCGGGGTCGGCATATGAGTCAGATGCATGTCGCAGCCCCGCAGTTCGCCCAGTTTGTCCATGGCGACCTCGGCGGCGGGATTGGTGGTGGCGCTGATACTCAGGGCAATGAGGGTTTCGTCGAGGTCGAGACTGAGACGCTCTGAGTTCAAGGCGTCGGACTTGAGCCGTTCGATCGAGGCGATGACGTTCTCGGGCAGCAGGGGCAGGCTGTCGGGCAGCCCGGCCAGCTGCTTGATGGCGTTCAGGATCAGGGCCGAGGCGGCGTGCATCAGGGGGGAGTTCTTGCCGGTCACGATGGTGCCGTCGGGCAGAGCCAGTGCCGCTCCGACATACACCCCTTCGCTGCCCCTCTCCTGCTGCTCGCCCTCCTCGGCGGCCCGGCGGGCGGGGACGACCACCGGTCGGTCGCGGGGCTCGACCCCGACCTCCTTCATCAGCAGTTCGACCCGCTGGACCGTCTCGGCCTCGGCGATGCCCATGGCGTACTCGCACCCGGCCCGGAAGTACCGGCGGATGATTTCCTGAACGGCGGCGGCCTGGACGACACTGTCGTCGGAAATCGCGAAGCCGGCCCGGTTCACGCCCATGTCGGTCGGAGAGGCATAGAGGGACCGTTCGCCGGTGATCTTCTCCAGAATCCGCTTGAGAACCGGAAAGACCTCGACATCCCGGTTGTAGTTGATCGCCGTCTGCCCGTAGGTTTCGAGGTGGAAGGGATCGACCTGATTGAAATCGCCCAGATCGGCGGTGGCGGCCTCGTAGGCGATATTGACCGGGTGTTTGAGAGGCAGATTCCAGATCGGGAAAGTCTCGAATTTCGCGTACCCCGACCGGATCCCCCGCAGGTGATCGTGGTAGAGCTGGGAGAGGCAGGTAGCCAGTTTGCCGCTGCCCGGCCCGGGTGCGGTGACGACCACGATCGGCCGTTCGGTCTCGATGTACTCGTTGGCGCCGTACCCCCGCTCGCTGACGATCGTGTCCACATCGGTCGGATACCCTTCGGTGGCCGCATGGACATATACCCTCATGCCGCGCCGTTCGAGCCGGTTCATGAACTGTTGGGCCGCCGGCTGACCGTCGAAGCGGGTCACGACCACCGCTCGGACCATGACCTCCCACTCGCGGAGCTCATCGATCAGACGCATGGCGTCCAGATCGTACGTCACCCCGAAATCGGCCCGGAGTTTCTTGCGCTCGATGTCACCGGCATAGATGCAGAGCAGGACCTCGACCTGATCCTTGAGCCGGTTGAGAAGCTGCATCTTCACCGTGGGCTCGAAGCCGGGGAGAACCCGGGCGGCATGGAAGTCGTAGATCAGTTTGCCGCCGAATTCGAGATAGAGCTTGTTCTCGAATCCCGCGGCCCGCTCGCGGATGGCGGCACTCTGCTCGCTGAGATATCTGTCGTTGTCGAATCCGATCTGAATGACCTGTCTCCTCTGCCCGTCGTGCTGTGCCCTGACGCTCTTTCCGTGATGCTTTTGTAGTCATACCGTGTCACAGGTCATGCCATGTCACAATCTTCAAACCGCATCGAGTATCCCGTGCCGACCCGGACGTGACAACCCCGAATCATCCCGCTCCCTCCCGGCAGTCTCCCGAGCGGTATCACCTGATGTACAATGGGCTCTGCTACGACACAATTTCTCCCGTCAGGAAAAACTCGTCATCCCCGGGAACATCGATCGGGAAAGCACGTATGCCTAAACAATTGATATAAATATCTTAGGTAAAAGGAGCCCCGGATGCCCCGCATCATGGCCCGCCACCTCTACGGGACAGTCGACCTGCTGATCCTCAAGATCATCAGTTCCCACGGTCCCCTGCACGGCCTGGCCATCCTCGATGAGATCAGGCAGCGCAGCGACGACTACCTCCAGGTCGAAGATGCCGCCCTCTACCCCGCCCTGCATCGACTCCAGAAGGAGGGCCTTCTCACCAGCGAGTGGCAGATCTCGGAGAAGCGGCGCCGGGCCAAATTCTACGACCTGACCCCCGCCGGCCGGAAGGAACTCGCCCGGGCCGTTGAAGCCTGGAAACATCATGCCGGCGCCGTCTGCAAAGTTCTCGAGATCTCCTGGGGAGATGAAAAGGGAACCAGCTCATGACGCCTGCACCTGGATGGAAACGTCTCTTCCGGCGGGAGGAGAACCACCGCCACCTGGAGGAAAACATCAGCGAGGAGTTCCTCTTTCACCTCGAGGAACTCACCGACCGGCTCATGGCCGAAGGTCTGTCCGAAGATGAAGCCCGGGCCCGGGCCCGGGCGCAGTTCGGCGATGCCGAAAAGGCCCGCGATGGATGCCGGGACCTGGGGGAAAAACGCCTGCGCAGCGAGGGCATCGGCCGCTTCTTCTCCACCCTGACCAGAGATGTCCGGATCGGCCTGCGCGGCATGGCCCGCCGGCCGGGTCACACCTTCGTGGTCATCACCTGCCTGGCTCTGGGCATCGGGGCCACGACCTCGATCTTCAGCGTACTGCACCCCGTCATCCTCAAACCCCTGCCCTTCGGTGATCCCGACCGTCTGGTCATGGTCTGGGAAACCTTCCGCACGCGCAACATGACCGAGGGTGCCTGTTCCTATCCCAACCTGGAGGAGTGGCGGGCGCAGAACCGGGTATTCGCAGGCATCGGCGGTTTCCACCCGACCCGGCACACCCTGACCGGAATCGACCTGCCCGAGCGCATTCACGGCGGCCGGGCCGACGCCGAGTTCTTCCGAATCCTCGGCGTTCCGGCCGCCCGGGGACGCCTCTTGACCGCAGAAGACGACGTGGCCGGAGCGGCCGACGTGGTCGTTGTCTCTCATGGCTTCTGGCAACGTTACCTGCAAGCCGATCCCGATGCGATCGGACGGACCGTCGAACTCGACGGAATCACTCATGCCGTGATCGGGATCCTGCCCCCCGAATTCGATTTCCCCGTCGCTGTCGCCGGCGCCGAAGTCTGGACAGCCACCGCCCGGGAACAGAACGAACGCCAGCACCGGGAATGGCCGGTCCTGCTCGCCGTCGGCCGCCTGAACGAGGGAATCGACCTGGCCACCGCGCAGACCCACATGGAGGCAATCGCCGAACAGCTCACCGCGGAGTTCCCCGAAACGAATACCGAGCATGGTTTCAACCTCGTGAGCCTGCACTCTCAGACATCGAGCCGGGTGCGCACCCTGCTCTTCCTGCTCGGCGGGGCGACCCTGCTGGTTTTGCTGATCGCCTGCACCAACGTAGCCAACCTGCTCCTGAGCCGGAGCGGGCGGAGGGGCGAACTGGCAGTACGGGCTTCACTGGGAGCCGGTCGCAGCGCCCTCGTCCGGCAGGTCCTGACCGAGAGCATCCTCTACGGCCTGCTCGGTGGCGTCCTCGGCATCGTGCTGGCCTGGTGGGGAACCCGGATCCTGACCGTTCTGATCCCGGCCGACTTCCCCCGTCTGGGGGAGATCGCCGTCAACACTCCCGTCCTGATCTTCTCGCTCGGTATCGCGGTCGCCACCGGTCTCATCTTCGGGTCGCTCCCGGCCTGGCAGTTCGCCCGGGTGAACCTCTCGAGCGCCCTGAGCGATGCCGGCCGGCACACCAGCGCCCCGGTTCAGCGGCTGGCTCGGCGGGGCCTGATCGTGCTCGAGACCGGCCTGGCGCTGATCCTGCTGATCGGCGCCGGCCTGCTGATCCGGAGTTTCCGGAACATGATGGAGGTTGATCCCGGGTTCGATCCCAAGAACGTACTCACTTTCTCGATGTCGCAGCGCTGGCAGGATTATCACGTCATCCGCCGGGGGGAATTCTACCTCTCGATGTCCGAACAGATCGCCGCCCTGCCCGGCATCCGGGCGGCGGGAGCGGGCTCGCACATCCCCCTGGAGCGAGGCTTCCGCACGACCTTCCTGAAAGCCGGCCAGGATGAGATTCCGTCGGGCGAGCGGCCGAGCACCCTCTACTACTCGGTCACCCCGTCGTACTTCGAAACCCTGCGGATCCCTCTGATACGGGGGCGGATGTTCACAGGTGATGAAAGCCGGGAGACACCCGGCGTGATCCTGATCAACCAGACCGCGGCCCGGATGTGGTGGCCCGATTCCGATCCGATCGGTCAGCACATCCACCCCGAAGTGGATATTACCTCCCTGGATCCGACCGAGATGGAGATCATCGGGATCGTGGGGGACGTGGCCGATTCCGATCTCGACGCCGCACCCCTGCCCTGCATGTACGTCCCCTGCACCCAGCAGACCTGGCCGTACGGGACCTTCGTCATCCGCACCGGCGACGATCCGCTCGCCGCCGCCTCAGCGGTCCGAGACCTGGTCGGTTCGCACACCTCCGAAGCGGCCTTCAGTTTCCGCCCCCTCGACACGGGTCTGGAGCGATCGATCACCGCCCGCCGATTTCCCATGACCCTGTTCAGCCTCTATGCCGGGATCGCCCTGGTCCTGGCCGCGGTCGGGATCTACGGAGTGCTCTCCCGGGCAGTGATCCAGCGCCATCACGAGATCGGCATCCGCATGGCCCTGGGGGCCGGACCGTCGGGTATCGTCGGGCTCTTCATGTGGGAGGGCCTGCAGCTGGCCGGGATCGGCCTGGGGCTCGGACTGATCGCGGCGCTGTTTCTATCCCGGGTCATGAGCGGTCTGCTCTTCGGGATCGAGCCGACCGATTCGCTCACGTTCGCAGCGGTGGCGGCCCTGCTCCTGGTGGTGGCGACGGCGGCCTGCTGGGTGCCGACCCGGCGGGCCACCCGGGTCGACCCCGTGGATACTCTCAAGAGCGACTGAGAACCGGTTTCAGCCGCCGAAGGGACTACGAACCGGTCTCAACCGCCGAAGGTATAGAACAGGGAGAGTCCGATCTCGAGCCAGCTTGTCTCGTAGTCCCACTCATGGCCTTCGATGACGAGCGGAGCGGAGTGATAGACGGCCCCGAGATCGACTCCCACCGGGCCGATCCAGGCCTGCACGCCGGCACCGAAATTGACCGCATTGGCGCCGTCGGATTTCATGATTTCCTCGGTGTCGGCAACCCGCTGGACGATCTCGGTCGTGTACTGGGCCAGACCGGCCTGCACGTACGGCGCGACCATGGCGATCCGGAGCGGTGTAAGCCGGGCGCCGAAACCGATGACCGTCAGGTTGTATTCCGCCTCGTACGACCAGGGGTTGCCCTGTTCGAGCAGCTGTGCCTCGACCGCGGCGTTGTCGACATTGAACCGGGGTTTGGCATAGTACCCGTAGAGGGCCAGTTTGTCGCTCATATGGAAGTAACCTTTGACCTGCCAGGTGGAACCATCGGTGGCAAAACCCGTTTCGGGGCAGGAGTAAATGGCCCCGTCGGTCTCTGAAAACACACCCAGGGGAAGGTTGTAGGCGCCGCCGAGAGCCAGCGAGAACTGGCTCTGCTCCTGGGCCTGAAGAGCAGGCACGCTCAGGAGCAGGCAGAGCAGCCCGAGGGCAATGCGACCGGGGATCTTCATCGGCAGAACTCCTCTCACGATTCGAAGGTCGGGTTGTCCCGCTATACAACGTAGAGGAAGTGGAAAGGTTTCCCTAGGGGACCTATATAATGTCATTATGATACTATAATGCTCACGGGACTCCCGCCGGGGGGATACCGGCCGTGCCCGACGATCGGTTCAGGAGTAATCGGTTCCTGGGAGTCCTGTCGGAGTAATCCACCGGCTACGGTCCACGCTTGCATCCGGCCGACACGTTGACTTTCACCGGATGTCCTCAACATAGCACAGTGACGACGTTTCCGGGCCTCCGGCTCAGTCGCCTTGTCGGCCGGCGCCAGCACAAACCTCACGATCACCGGTTACTCCGACAGGCTAGATGAAAATCGTCTGCGCGTCCTCGGAGAGGTCCATAAAGTCCATGGCGCTGATGATGCCCTCGATCTGCGGGATGAGGTCGGTTTCTTCGAGCCCCATCATGTCGGCCGCCATGCGGCAGGCATAGAGTTTCGCGCCGGCATCGTGGATCATATCGAGGAATTCATCGACCGGCGGAATGTCGATGTCGTCGATCTTCTTCTTCATCATCGCCGTCGCCATCGGGGTCATCCCGGGGAGCATCCCCACCAGGTTCGGCATACCCATGGCGGGATTGCCGACCGGGGTGACCTTGAGCCGGTTCATCTTCTTTTTCGTAATGATGTCCATGCCCCAGAAGGTGAAGAAGATAAAGGCCTCGATTCCGGCCTGACGGGCGGCGTTGGCCAGCACCAGACCGGGGTACGCCATATCGAGGGTTCCCTTGGAACAGATAATGGCGAGCTTTCGGGGGCCGTTGTTCTCACCCATGTTTTCCTCCCGTTGTGCAGATCCTCATCGGATCCGTTTTCCATGCCATCCTCACCGGATTCACCGGTTTTCACACACAGCCCTCGGGCTTCGGCGTACCCGAAATGCGGGCGACTTTCTTGCCGGGACCGCCGGGGAAGAGCTGATAGAGTTCCTTGGTCGGGATCCCACCCACTTTGGTGATCTTGCGCAGGGTCGGGGATTCCCCCTTCTCGGCGTGGTAGGAACGAACGAACTCGATGACTTCCCAGTGCCGATCGGTCAGGACGATGTCGTCCTCTTCAGCCAGAGCGGCAGCCACCTCTCGATCCCACTCCTCGGGGTTGATCAGAAAGCGGTCCTCGTCGAGTTCGAGTGTTCGCGTGTCGATCTGCAGGTTTGCCATTGTCTCAGTCTCCTCGTCATTCACCATTCGGTGAGGAATCGGTTCTCTGCTCCACCTCGGCGGCAAGCTCCCGATTACCCGCCACCGTCTTGAGCATCTGCATGGTCACAGCCAGTCCGCGCCGGACCTGCGGATCTCTCATCTGCCTGAGAAGTGCCAGGGTTCCTGTCTTCAGGGCCTCGGGCGCGGCCTCGGCCTCACGCCAGGCACTGGTCAGGTTGTGCATCATCCGCATCATCTCGGGTTGGGTCATCTCCTTCACCGTGTTCAGGATCAGAACGATGTTGTCGCCCAGCAGACGGACATCCTCGGGGGTGAAGCTGGTGAGGATGATCTGCATGATGCGCCAGGCTTCCTTCACGAATTCCAGGACTCCCTGCTCATCGAGTTCCTCGAGCCGTTCGGTCAGGGTCTCGAAAGCGAAGGTCGCGATCGGGGCTGCATCGCGGGTGAAATCTCGTACGCTTTCGAGCTGCTGCAGGGTCCAGTCGAGGTTATCGGCGTTCTCGACGAGCCGGCGCAGAAGCCGGGTTGCATCGGCAAAGGTGGTATGCGGATCGAGAGCGGCGAGTTCTTCGACCGCCCCCTCGAAAGCGGCCTGACCGACCAGTTTGAGATCGGCGGCCAGATCTTCGACTGTCTCCCAGCGCTCGGCATCGCGGCGGGATTCGGCGTGCAGGTATTCGATCTGCTCGGTCAGGCGAGCCAGCTGAATCTGGATCTGTTTCAGGCTCTCTTCGGTTGTTCCGGTCACCATGATCGTCCCCCTTTCAGGCCCGCTTGCCGGCCATACTCATCCGGACCGGGATGGGGAGTTCGGTACCCTTGAGAAGCAGGTGCCAGTAGATCCAGCGGAACATCAGTTTGCCCCAGTGATCGACCCGGGATTCCTCGAGCAGGCTGAAGGGTCCCAGACCGGGCAGGGGAAAGCGGCCCGGCAGGGGTTCGACATCGTAGTTGAAATCGATCAGGGTGCCCTTGCCGTAACCGGTCTCGATGTAGCAGTTGGAGTGACCGTCGAAGGTCTCGAGCAGTTCGAGGCCGTCGATGTAACGCAGGAAGTTCTCGACGAAAACATCGGACTGGAAGTGAGCCACCGAGCCGGCCTTCGAGGTCGGCAGATCGGTGGCGTCGCCGAGCACGAAAATATTCTCGAAGGTCTTGTGCCGCAGAGTATGCTTTTCGGTCGGCACGTAATTGAGGTCATCGCCCATGTCGGAGCGTTCGATCACTTCCGCTCCCATGTTGAGCGGAACGGTCACGAGCAGGTCGAAGGGCACCTCCCGGCCATCGAAGGAGCGGATCATCTTCTTCTCTGAATCGGCTTCCTCGATCAGGAACTCGGGCACCACCTCGATCCGGCGCTCCTCGAGCAGGTCGGCGAGAAAGGCCGAGGCGCGCGGCTTGGTGAAGGCGCCGGGCAGAGGTGTGGCAAAAGCGATCTCGACCTTGTCGCGGATACCCTGTTCGTGCAGAAACCAGTCAGCCAGAAAGAGGAATTCCAGCGGAGCGACCGGACACTTGATCGGTGTGTCGGCGATGTTCAGAACCAGCCGTCCCCCCTCCCAGGTACGCAGCTTCTGGGCCAGCGCGAAAGCTCCCTCGGGGGTGTAGAAATCGAAAATACTGCGGTGCCATTCATCGCCGAGCAGACCCGGAGTCTCTTCGGGATGCATGTGGGTTCCGGTCGCGATGACCAGGAAATCGTAGGTCAGGACCAGATCGTTTTTCGCGAGCCGGACCTGCCGGGAGTCAGGTTCGATCAACTCTATATCCGAGAGGATAAAACGCACGTTGGGATCGAACAGTCCCTGGCGCGGCTTGATGACATCCTGGCGTTTCTTGTAGATCCCGAACGGAACGAAAACGAAACCCGGCTGGTAGTAATGGACCGGATCGGAATCCACGATGGTGATCTGCCAGGCGTCGGGATCGAGTTCGCGGCCCAGCCGGTTGGCGACCATGGTACCGGCGGTTCCACCGCCGAGGATCAGCAGTTTCTTCATGACAGCCTCTTTATCATGTTGGGGATACTGTTGAGCAGATGCCTGTCTACGTGTCCAGATGAGTCAATTCAGCGATGCTCTCCATCCGGTCGACGATCTCCACCCGCTCGGCCACGATATGTTCGAGGATGTCACCCAGCCGGCGACTGAAGGGCAATAAGTAGGCGGTTCCTGCCTCTTCGAGGCGATGTACCTGGTCGATTGTACGCCTCAAGGTTGTTTCGGGCAATGCCATCCTGACGGCGAGTTCGCTGACTCTCTCCTCGCTCGGCGGCCACTCGCGGGGAACGAGCCCTCCGACCACGACCAGCGCTCTGACCTCGTCACCGGTCCGGATCAGAGCTCCGCACCAGAGCAGACCCAGTACCGGATCAGCCTGCAGCTCTTCATCGGGAGCGGCCTGCCGGCCGAGGTCGCGCCAGAAGGCCCGGTAGGCAACCCGAACTTCGGGGGCGGTCCGAGCCAGATCCCACAATCCCCCGGAATGACTCGAGCGGGTGAGCTCATCGCCCTCGGTATTCGTGACCAGGATGGTCACGCCCAGGATCTCGGCAAAGGCGTCCTGGATCCGCTGGACGCATTCGATCGGAAAGATGAAATGGGCGTTTGAGGAGTCCCATGCGACTCCGCTGCCGGCGGCCGTATCAGGCGGCGACAGCTCTGCAAAGGCGCCGTTCGCTGCCGTACCGGCCGCCCCGGCCGGAGCTTCGAGAAGGGCGTGTTCGTGCAGCCAGGCCTCGACCTCGCGACGCGGGAAGCGCCACTGATTGCCCACCCGAATGGCGGGCAGTTCCCCCCGCTTCACGATCCGATAGATCGTGGTGCGATCGACCTTGAGAACGTCCTGCAGCTGGCGGGTGGTCAACAGATCCTGCACGGCAAGCCCCTCAGTACATCGTTAAGTTGCATTTGATGCAGACATAAAAGAAAAATGCATCATATGCATCATCAGTCAAGTGTATTCGGGGCGTATCTTGCAGAAATTTGCATTAATTGCATCATATGCATCACTACCCTGTCCCCGTCAGATCCGGTCCGGCACCGGGCTGTTCCCGGGTCATTCTCCGCCGCTTCGCTTTTCGCTCCGCCCCGTGCTTCTCGAGCACCCCGGCGAAGGTGAGGCGCTCCCGGTCCACCGGAGCGGGAAGCACCGGGATATTTTCCCGCCGGCACACTCGAACAACCTACGCAGTGTCCACCTGTCAACACCGCCACACTCCCGTCGCCCGGATTTCACGTAATCGTCGTAATCTGTTTGTAAACAAAGAGTTATAGGAATTCAAGGATGCCGGACAGACTATTCACAGGACTTATCAACATGTTTCTACACACAATAATCAACATATGGGGCGAAAAAAGACGAAATACTACAAAATATTGCGTTTGCGAATTGACAAGCCGATTCGCGGGGCGTACAATCGGTCGCGTTGCTTTTCAGGGGGGGATCTTTCCCATGCCGCGTGCACGACACCTCGGTTCCACCATCGCCTGCGCACGTGGCAACCCGAATCCGGAAGCCTGAAGGAGAACTTGATGAGCGAAGGTGGTTTCGACGGATTCCGCAAACGCTCGGGACTCATCGTCCCTTTCCGCAGAGACAAGATCGAAAATGCCATCCGGGCCGCCTGCGAGGCGGTCGCGCGCGATTCCGATTACTCTCCAGCGGCCGACCTGCCCGTGTCGATCACAGACGATGTCATCGAGCAGATGAACCTGCGCCAGAGCGAGTACTACGTCTATCCCGATGAGGACGACCGGCGCATTCCGAAGATCGAGGACATCCAGGATCTGGTCGAAGTTCTGCTGGCCGAGGCCAACGAGACCCTGGTCGTGGCCACCTACAAGCGCTATCGGCGCAAGCGCGAGGTCGCCCGCAAACGCATCCGGGTCCGCGACGAGGGCCAGAACGGCGAAGTGGACGTCACCGACGCCAGCCTGCTCCTGGTCGAATCCACCTCCGACAACATCACCCTGCCCTGGGATCACCGCCGGATCGTGCAGGCCATCATCCAGAACACCGATCTTTCGGCCGAGGTCGCCATCGCCGTAGCCAAGAGTGTGGAGAACCGGATCATCGACAGTAACATCCGGACCGTCAACACCACCCTGATCCGGGAACTGGTCAACAACGAACTGACCGAACGCGGCTATCAGGATCAGCTCCGCGACCTTTCGCTCTACGGCGTACCGAAAGACTTCGTCGAAAGCCTGATGAACACGAAGTCGACCGAAAACTCCAACATCGTCAACAACAACCCCGAGGCGGTGAACCTCGGTCTGGCCGAGTTGATCCTGAAACAGTGGGCCCTGGACACCATTTTCAGCCCCGAGATCAAGCGGGCTCACGATACCGGGGCCATCCACCTGCACGATCTCGGTTATCCCCACCGGGTCTACTGCTCCTCGCATTCGATCGAGTACGTGAAGAAGTACGGCCTGCAGGGGCTGGCGAACCTGAGCACGACCTCGAAACCGGCCCGTTCCGCCTCGGTTCTGACCGGCCATCTGAACACCTTCCTGGCTTCGATGCAGGCCAACTACGCCGGAGCGCTGGGGATCGCCTACATCAACATCCTCTATGCCCCTCTGCTGGAGGGAATGAGCTGGACGGAATACAAGCAGATCGCCCAGGAACTGATCTTCAACGGCTCCCAGAACGCTTTCAGCCGCGGCGGGCAGACGCTGTTCCTGGACTTCAACATCCACACCGGCATTCCCTCTTACCTGAAGAGCGTGCCCGCCATCGGCCCGGGCGGGGCCTACATGCTCCGACTGGCCGACGGGACCAAGGTGCCGCTCGTCGAGGTGTTGCGCTCGGAGACCGACGCCGACGGTTACCGTCTGATGGATCTGTTCTACGAGGAAGAACCGGGGGAGCGGCGGCTGGTCCTGCGCGAGCTCTACGACCCGAACGCCGGTATTGTGTATGACGAGAGCGTGGCGATGGTCCTGGCCGAACGGGGGGAAGAGATCGTCACCTACGGCGATTACGAAACCGAGGCCCGGCAGTTCTGTCTGGCTCTGCTCGAGGTCTGGAGCGAGGGGGACTCACTGGGCCGCGTCTTCGAGTTCCCGAAGTGCGATTTCCACATCAGCGAGGAGACCTTCGAGGATCCCGAACAGTACCTGGTCTTCGCCCGCGCCTGCGAACTGGCCAGCCAGAACGGTTCGACCTACTTCGTGTTTGACCGCGACGAGGTCACCCTTTCGGCCTGCTGCCGGTTGCGCACCACCATCCAGAGCAACCGGATGCTCCGGCACCCCGAGAATATGCGCTTCTGCGGCTTCCAGAATGTGACCGTCAACATTCCCCAGGCGGCGTACCGGGCTTCGCGCTCGGGCCACAAGGAGATCCTGACCGCGCTGTATGAAGAGCTGGACCGCACCATGGAACTGGCCGCCGAGGCGCACCTGCAGAAGCGGGCCAAGATCGCGGAGATGATGTCGGCTCCCGGACACCCGCTCTGGCAGATCGGACAGGAATCCAATGACAGCAAGCAGTACGTCGATCTGGACCAGAGCACCTACATCATCGGTCTGATCGGCCTGAACGACGCCATCGACTTCCTGATCGGCAAGGAACTGCATGAGAGCGCCGAAGCCCGTCAACTGGGTCTGAAGGTCATCGCCCACATGTTCCTGAAGGCCAAGAAACTCTCGAAGAAGCACAACCTGATCTTCACCCTCGAGGAGTCCCCGGCCGAGAGCGCGGCCCGCCGGCTGGCCAAGACCGACCTGGTCTATTTCCGCGACGAAGCCCTGCCGGTTGTCAAGGGCGACGCCGAGGACTATGCCTATTACACCAACTCGGTCCATCTGGCGGCCAACGCTCCTGTCTCTTTAGTCGAGCGCATCCGCGAGCAGGCCAAGTATCACAGCCTCATCGAATCGGGCGCCATCACCCACGCCTTCGTGGGCGAGGAGCGCCCCTCGGCCGGCGCCATTGCCGAGCTGATGAAGGATGTCTTCTATCGCACCCAGTCCGCGCAGGTCACCATCAGCCCCGAGTTCACCTTCTGCGAGGACTGCCACCACAGCATGCGGGGGCTGATCGAGACCTGTACCAAGTGCGGTTCGGAGAACGTCTACGGCGAAACCCGCGTGGTAGGGTACTTCAGCAAGATCCGGAACTGGAACAAATCGAAACGATACGGCGAACTGGCGGATCGTCAGAACGGCCGCTATGCGGTCGAGACCGCCGATGACAGCGCGCTCGTTACGGCAGGAACGGAGCAGGCGGAATGTCCAAGCCCTTCAGAATCCTCGTTTTCGGAAAACCAGGTTGCGACAAATGCACCATCCTGAACCAGCGCATCGACGACCTGCTGGAACAGGATGAGTGGCAGGATTTCGAGAAGAAGTACTGCGACGTCGAGACCGAAGAGGGGCTGGTCGCCTTTGCCAACGCCGAGTGCATCAACCCCCAGCAGATTCCGGCCCTGCTCCTGACCCGACGGGACGAGGATTCAGGCCACTACGATCCCCTGACCAATCCCCGCCCGGGGGACTTCGACAAGGTCTGCAAGAAATCGCGGCTCTACCAGTACCTGGGTCTGCGGACCGATTACTCCGGTACGGGCCGGGGTGTCATTTCCCCCAAGATGATCACGAGCGTGCTCAATGAAGCCCGCTCCTGACATGACTGGCGGGCGGGCTGTCGACGAGGCGCCCGCACCCGACTCATCATCCCCGGCAGCGCCTGCCCGACAGGGCGAGACCTCGATCTACGCTTTTCTTTCCAACCCCACCCTGGTGGATTTCCCCGGCCACATGGCGGCCGTCTTCTTCACCAGCGGGTGCAACATGCGCTGCGGCTTCTGCCACAATCCCGACTTGCTGCGGACCCGCCAGAAAGGCCTGACCTGGGAACGCCTGGGCGAGGTCTGCACGCGTTTCGAAGCCGAGTGGACGACCGCGGCCGTGCTGACCGGAGGGGAGCCGACCCTGGCCGGGGATCTGGGTGAACTGATCACGTTTTTCACCGAGCGCGGCTGGCGCTTCAAGCTGGACACCAACGGCTCGCGTCCCGAGGTGCTCGAGGCCGTCCTGCCCCTGGTCGATTATGTAGCCATGGATGTGAAGGCAAGCTCCGCACGATACCGGGAGCTGACCGGATTCGCCGACGCGGCCAAGATCGCCGCCAGCATCGAGATCCTGCGCGCGGGGCAGACCGATTACGAACTGCGCACCACACTGATCGAACCCTTTCACGACGATGAGCAACTGCGCGATATGGGCGAGATGATCCGCGGCGCCCGCCGCTACGTCCTGCAGGCTTTCATCCCCCGCGACGAGATGCCCGACCCGGTTTTCACGACCTACCCCCGCACCTCCCCCGACCGCCTGCGCGAGGTCGAGGCGATGATGTCCGAATACGCCGACGAGGTCCTGATGCGGGGCGACTGACGCCCGGTCAAACCCGATCTCACCCGCACTCAGATGTCATCCGCCCGCCCGGCTCCGACCGGCGCTCTTGCCCTCTCTGCGTCCGGAGCCTACCATCGCAGTCGAGACCCGTTTCCGGCTGCATCGTGCCGGGAAAACGGGAAACACCGGATCGTTGACTGACGGGCCGCGGTCCGACTGAAACACCTTGCCGACGGGGTGCTTCATACGGATACCGATCCCCGAAAGGAACCGCATGCGCTCCATGACCGCTTCTTCCACCGCCACTGCTTTCGCCCTGTTCCCCGGACTGTCCCTGGTTCTGCTCACAACTCTCATCCTGCTGCCACTGCTGCCCACCGGCTGCAGCCGCGAACCGGAACCTGAACGTCCCACCACCCTGGCCGGACGCTCGGCGGTGCACGCCCCGCACGGCGCCGTGGCCACCAGCCAGCCGCTGGCTTCGAGCGCCGGTCTGGCGGTACTTCAACAGGGCGGGAACGCGGTCGACGCCGCCGTCACGGCGGCGGCCGTGCTGGCCCTGGTCGAACCGCACATGACGGGACCGGGGGGCGATGTCTTCGCCATTCTCTGGTCGGCCCGCGAGAACCGCCTGGTGGGCCTGAACGCCAGCGGCCGGGCGGGTGCGCTGATGACGCGGGAGGAACTGCTGGCCCGCGGACGGGAGCGGATCAGGAGCGGGCCTGAAGCGGTCACCGTGCCCGGAGCGGTCTCCGGGTGGGCGGCCCTGCTGGCCGAGCACGGCACCCTGACCCTGGCCCAGGCTCTGGCCCCGGCCATCCGGCTGGCCGAAGAGGGCTTTCCCGTCTCGCCGATCATCGCCCGGCAGTGGGCGGCCCAGACCCGCAAGTTGCAGCGTGACGAGGGGGCGGCGGCCACCTATCTGATCGACGGCGAGCGCGCCCCCCGCCCCGGCGAGCGCTTCCGCAATCCCGACCTGGCCGCCTCCTACCGCCTGCTCGCCCGCCGCGGACCGCAGGCCCTGTACGGCGGCGAACTCGGTCAGCGGATCGTCGCCCATCTTGAGGAAGTCGGCGGCTTCCTGACTCTCGATGACCTGCGCAACCACACCGTCGAGTGGGTCGAGCCGCTGGCGGTCGACTACGGTGGCGCCACCCTGTGGGAACTGCCCCCCAACGGCCAGGGGATCGCCGCCCTGGAGATGCTGCGTATTCTCGAGCCCTTCGATCTGCAGGCCATGGGCCACAACTCCCCCGACTACCTCCACCACCTGATCGAGGCCAAGAAACTGGCTTTCGCCGACCTGGGCCGCTGGATCGGCGATCCCGACCACCTCGAGCTCACCCCGGCCCAGATCCTCTCCGAGCCCTTCATTACCGCCCGCCGCGCCCGGCTCGATCCCCGCCGGGCGGCCGAGCGGGCCGAACCGGGTGAGGCGGTCACGGCCAGCGAGACGATCTACCTCTCGGCCGCAGATGCCGAGGGGAACATGATCTCCTTCATCAACAGCGTGTACGACTACTTCGGCTCCGGGGTGGTGGTGCCAGGGACCGGCTTCGAACTGCAGGACCGCGGGGTGGGCTTCACCATGACCCCCGACCGGCCCAACACCGTGGCGCCGGGTAAGCGTCCCTTCCACACCCTCATCCCCGGATTCGCGACCCGGCCCGGGCCCGACGGCGAGCCCGAGCCGTGGCTGGCCTTCGGGGTCATGGGCGGTTCGATGCAGCCGCAGGGGCACGTCCAGGTCCTGCTGAACATCCTGCTCTTCGACATGGACGTGCAGGCCGCCATCGACGCGCCCCGCTTCCGTCACCTGAGCGGCAGTCGGATCGTGCTCGAAGCCCCCATCGACGAGGAGGTCCGGCGGGCCCTGGAGAGGCTGGGACACATCATCGGGAACGAACGCGGCACTTCCTTCGGTGGCGGTCAGGCCGTCATGCGGGGCGAGGCCGGCTGGGTGGCCGGATCCGATCCCCGCAAGGACGGGATGGCGGTCGGGTACTGAAGGCCGTGCAGCATCATTTTTGTCCCCCCTGCCTCTCTCACCGCCTCTCTCTCTGCTTCTCTTTCTGCCTCTCTTTCTGTCTCTCCCTGTTACTCGCACCGGTTCTCTCCGGCCTCCTGCTCGCCGGGTGCGCCCGGACTCCCGACCAGGGCCCCTCGACCCCGCCGGGGGTGCCGACTCGTCTGCTGACCGATGGCGTCGCCGAGCCGCTCCTGACCGGCTCACTGACCCCTCATTTCACCTGGCAGGTGAATGATAGTGACCGGAACGAGATCCAGACCGCCGCCCGGATCCTGGTGGCCTCCGAACCCGATCTGCTGACCAACGATATCGGTGACATGTGGGATAGCGGGTGGCTGTCCGGTCCGGCTTCGACGGCGGTGGTCTATGCGGGCGCACCGCTGGCCGGAGCCACCCGTTACTGGTGGAAAGTCCGAACCCGGGACCGGCAGGGCCTGACCGGAGCCTGGAGCGCGCCGGCCCGCTTCGATACCGGCCTGACCGGCAATGAATGGACGGCCGACTTCATCTGGGACGGCACCGACAACGTCAACAACGTCGCGTTCTTCCGCCGGGAGTTCACCCTGCCGGCCGCCCCCGCCCGGGCCCGGGTCTTCGTCTCGGCCCACGACGACTACGTCCTCTATATAAATGGACGCGAGATCGGCCGCGGTCCGGCCCGCAGCGATCCCTACCGCTACGGGCAGTACAACGCCCGGGATATAGCAGACGCCCTGCAGGCGGGTCCGAACGTCATCGCCGCCAGGGCCCACTGGCACGGTCTGTTCAGGACCTCGGGCGTCAACGGTCATCCGGCCTTCATCCTGCAGGCCCGGATCGAATTGACCGACGGTGATCGGTCATCAGAGGTGTTGATCGCCACTGATGCCTCGTGGCGGTGCCTGGCCGCCACCCCCTGGCGGGAGGTTCCCTACACCTCATTCGGGGGTGCCGACGGAGCCCGCAATCGCTGCGCCGAGATCTATGACGGCCGGCTCGAACCAGCGGGCTGGACTGAGCCCGGCTTCGACGACGAGCAGTGGGCGGCGGCCGGGGTCGTGCGCCGCGGACAGTACCGGTTCTATCCCCAGCTGGTGGGCGAGCAGCGGGCATGGGAGCGGCTGAACCCGGTGAATGTACAGCACGACCGTACCAGCGGAGACTGGATCGTGGATTTCGGGCAGTGCCTGAGCGGCTGGCCGGTCCTGACCATGACCGCCAACGCGCCCGGCGACACGATCACGATCCGCTATTTCCAGGCCGACGGCCTGACCGGGGCCTCGGGCTGGGACCGCTATCTCTGCCGGGGAGGCCGGGAATCGTTCGAGCCCGATATCGGCTACGGAAGTTTCCGCTTCCTGCGGATCTCGGGGTATACCGACCGGCTGGATCCGGAAAACGTGCGGGGAGTGCGGGCCCACACCGACCTCGACGTGCGGGGCAGCTTCCGTTCTTCCGAACCGATCCTGAACGCCATCCACGAGATGTGCGAGCGCTCGGCCCGGCAGGCGGTGCAGTCGGGGGTGGTGAGCGTGGACGCCAACCGGGAGCAGGCCACCTGGACCGCCGACGCCTGGATCGTGGGCAACGTCCTGCTGTACAACCATGGTGCTGCAGAGGTGGTGCGGAAAACCATCCGCGATTATGCCGCCGAGCAGCTGGACAACGGCGATCTCTACGCCTGCAGTCCCGGCGCGAAAAACAAGATCCCCGAATGGGCCTTCTCCTGGCCGATGATGCTCTGGCAGTACTACCTCTTCACCGGCGATGAAGTCCTGCTGCGCGAGGTCTACGGCAATCTCGAGCGGCTGATCTCATATTACGAGCAGTGGCGCGACCGGCGCACGCACCTGCTGCACGACACGGCCGTCTGGGAGATCACCGACCTGCCCCGAGGAGACTATATCGACGAGAGCGGAGCCGCCCTGACCGCCCAGAACTGTCAGTACTGCCGGGTGCTCGAGATTGCCGCCGAGGTGGCCGGAGTACTCGAGAGAACCCGCGAGGCAGCCCGCTGGCGCCGGCTGGCCCGACAGGTCAGACAGGGTATCAACCGCCACCTCTTCGACGGCCGGAGCCGCTATCGCGACAGCCTCGACCGCGAGGCCTGGCATCAGCTCCCCTCGGCCTGGGCCCTGCGGTTCGACATCGTTCCCGAGCGGTACCGGGCGGCAGTGGTGGACCACATCACGAGCCGGCCCTTCGAGCCGCATGTCTACGGGGCCGACTGCTTCTTCGACGCCCTCTATACGGCCGGCGAGGGGGCGTATCTGCACGGGCTGCTCACCGAGACAGGCTGCGGACGCTGGGAGTGGATGGCTCGCACAAACGGCCGGGTCTGTACCGAGGACTGGGGTACGGGCGAATGGAACCATGCCTGGTCCTCGTCCCCGGGAAGTTTCCTGCCAAAATACCTCGGCGGGATCGCCCCCACCGGGCCCGGTTTCTCGACCTTCGACGTCCGACCGATTGTCGAGGGCGAGCTTTCCTTCGTGGAGACCGTCGTACCGACTGTGCGGGGCGAGATCGGTGTCCGGTGGGAGAAAGATGTCTCTTTCCTGAATCCCCGCGCCGCGGAATCGGTGACCGGCGCGCCTGCAGAGAATCCCTCCATCAATGCCAACAGAGCCCTTCTCACGCTCGCGCTCACCGTCCCGGCCAATACGATCGCGACTCTCTATCTGCCGGTCGGTGAGCTGAACGAATGCACGATCATGGAAAGCGAGGCAGTGGTCTGGGAGTCCGGCCGGTTCCAGAGCGGTCCGGCCGGGATCCGCAACGCCCGGCGGGAGAATCAGGCAGTCAGATTCACCCTCGGTTCGGGGGAGTACTCCTTCACGCTCCACGAGCACCGCTGATTTACAGCCATTCTGGATACTATTCGATCCGCAACACCTCCACCGGGTCGGTCCGGCGGGCACGCCGGGCCGGAACCAGGGTGGCGACGGTACTGGCTCCAGGTTCTATTCCTGCTTCCTAAGTACCCGTGTGAGTTACACTTCCCAGAAATCACCTTCATCAGTTACACTGACAGCAGATTACCCGCCAGAACGGCAATCACCAGATACCGTTGCCGGGGCTATGAACGACCATCCGTTATTGAATAAGCAGATCGGGCACTACCAGATCATTGAACTTCTGGGTAGTGGTGCCATGGGTGATGTATTCAAAGCCCTAGATACATACCTCGAAACCTTCCGGGCATTGAAGTTCGTCAGATTCACAGCAGCTGAACGAAGCATAGTCATGCAGCAGTTCTTAAATGAAGCCCGCACCCAGGCAAAGCTGTCGCATCCCAATATCGCAGCCCTGCTTTCGATAGAGTTCGATGAGGAGTTTATCTTCTTCGTTCAGGAATACGTCGAGGGGAAAAGCCTCGACATCTTGCTTCAAGAAGCCCTTCCCCAGCAATACCGGTTAATACTTCTGCTGCAGATTGCCTCAGCCCTCGAAGCCGCTCATTCCGTTGGAATCATCCATCGGGATATAAAGCCGTCCAATATCATTGTATCCGAGGATGGGACGGCAAAAGTAACAGACTTCGGGCTGGCCAAGACCCTTGATCAGAGTACTCAGACAACAGCCGACATAGTGAAGGGAACCGCTCGTTATCTCGCGCCTGAGGCTTTTCTCGGTCGTGAACTCAATCGCGCAACTGATATCTGGTCCTTCGGAGTTCTCGCCTTCGAGGTCCTGACTGGAGAGCACCCATTCCAGGGCACGTCCTTCGAAGCCATCGGATACCAGACCATCAACGTACCCCACCCTTCATTACCCGAAAGATGCGAGAGCGAATTCCCGGGCATATCGCACCTGATCGACAGCTGCCTGCAGAAACAGCCCGAAGACAGGATCAATCACGGAGGGGTACTCTTTCACGAATTGGCGCGGATCGGCGAGGCGGCGGGTATCAGTGATCCATCTCTTTCCCGCCTCTCAGAATATTCCCGCCGACGTCGACGTCTCCGGGCCTGGCGAAACGCCCTGATTCTCTCCGGCGTAGTTGGAATCGGTCTCAGCATAGCTCTTATGCTGCCGACGAGAACGCTCCGATTCGATCTGGAAATCCCGGCTTCAGCCGGTGAGCAATCCCCCACCCTGGATCCTACCGGCCACAGGGTAGCTTACCTGTCCGATCTCGGCGGTCCAAACCTGCAGATCCTTGATCTGAACAGCCGTTCGAGGGATCCCCGTCCGATCCCTATACCGGGCGATCTGGAGCTCCGCCGGGCCAAGTGGTCGCCAACCGGAGAATGGATCGCCATCGCCGGTTCATCGGGACTGTTCCTGGTCGATCCGCAGACAGCCACCTTTCAACAGGTCGTCGATTACAGCACTCAACACCCGGCCTGGTCCTCAGACGGTCGTTACCTGCTGTTCCGCCGTTCCGCCGGACGCCGGGCCGGTGAGTCCTGTCTCAAGAGAGCCGGGCCGCTGCCAGCCCCGGACGATCCTTCCTGGCCGGTGATCCCCGTATCAGATATCGATTACCAGGACATCTCGGTTCTGGACAGGCAGGTGAACCTATATCACCCGATGTACCTTCTGAATGATTCGCACATCGCCTTTATGGCGGACCGGCGGGGCATGAACCTCGGGATCTGGTGCATGACTGCGAATGGTGATTCCCTGAGCCTGCTGGTCGACGGCTCCCAATGTCCCCAGGACCTCGAATGGGACAGAACGCACGGGGAAATCATGTACTACAGCCGTCTGGGACCTGATGTCTACCGCCTGCGGGTGAGTGAGACCGGAGAGTCACTGAGTCGCCCGAAACCGCTGCATATCAATTCATATCTCGACGATTTCGAACTCCACCCGGACACCGGGAACCTTGTCGTTCTGACCTCATCCTGGCTCGCAGATATCTGGAGCCTTCCGATCGGTTCGAATCCCCAGCCTGCTCGCAAGATAATCTCGGGCTTTCAGGATACCTATACCCCGGCAATGTCGCGCGATAGCAATACGCTCTTATTCGCCGCCCTCACCTGCGATGCCGGTGTCAGGTTGAAATCATGCAATATCCCGGGTGGAAAACCGGCCGATCTGTTTACCGAGAACCTGCTCATCCGCACGGAATGGCTGCCTGTCCCCCACCCCAACGAAGACCGTTACATCGTTTATCAGGCTTTCAGCCAGGAATCATTCGAGTTGTATCTCTACGATACTGTCCTGGGGCAGCACACAAGGCTCACCACCGATCCGACCGATGAATTCATCCAGGAATGGGATCCCTTCTGGTCGCTGGATGGGCGATATCTCTATTACGTTGCCCTGCGTCTCAATCCCGTAGAGTACGAGTTACGGCGTATCCAACTCGAACTCGCTCCCGGTGCGATCTCTATCATCGGCGAGAGGGTGATCACGCGCGGAGGGATCCTGGCGGCTCCGATGCCCGATCCCACCGATCGCGTGCTGCTCTACCAGGTCAGTGACGGGAATGACAGCTATCTCGAGATTTACGAGCTTGCCACCAGCCGCAGGCACACGCTCGGTCCGGGAACGATGCCGACTCCTTCCCCGGATTACCGCGACGTCTATTTTCTGCGCGGGGATGCCATCTATCGCATCGGCGACTGGGGGACATCAGTCTCCGGCTCCGCTCCGGCGGAATTCGTCACTTCCCTTCCCCCCCAGGCTGTACCCGACGGCCTCAGGCGCACCTTCACCGTCGGCCGCCGGGCTATCTACATCAGCCTGACTGAGCACCGGGCCGGAGCCCTGATGTTCCGGTACTGAGTGTCAGTACCGGACGCGTTCGCTAATCCATTATCGGTTTGCAGTCGTCCTTGCTGTCAACGTAGGTACCCGTGTAGATGCAGAAGTAGTCTTCGGTATCACCGATAGTGGACAATTCCTTGTAACCACCTATCTCGACAGCAGTATCAAGCTTGCCCTTGGCTACTTCGTGATAATGGTCCTTGCACTGCGAGACAAATGGCCCGAACTGCTTGAGCAGACGATGCAGGAACTTGGTAACTGCACAGACTACGTCACCCACCTTATCCGCCTGCCTCATTTCCGAAAATAAAAGATGCTTCTCGCTTTCGATGAATCCCTCGAAGCCGATGATGAGATTCGCGATTCTCGTGTCATCGCAGTAATTGCTCGTTGTGGTCTCACCGGAATCTGTGGTTGTGCCCTGGGGATCTTCACACATCGTTGCCTCCTTCATCAGAAGAACGTGGGGCTGCCAGCCCCTTCGTACGGTCTTGCGACTCTCTAGTCCGAGCATGGATCGATGAGGTAGTATTCTCCGGATCAGGATGTGCCCTGCCCGGTAAAGTGATGGGAATGAGTTTGCGGAATGCATGGGGCCCTAACTCAGGCGACTCCAGGCTGAAGTAGAGTCGTGCCTCAATCGGGCCCTTAATGTCAAAGGCCGCCAGATCCACCATCGCCTGATATACCAGACACCCGGCAAAGACCCCGGATTCTTTTCGTACTTCCCGGAATTCGATGTCGGTTCTCGCGCGGCGGAAGATATCTTCACTGTCTTCCCGAAGCTTGAGGGCGGCAAACTGATCGAGTGCGACCCTCCAGCGATCATCCGCATCCCCATGCTGCCAGTTACTGGTATGCGCTATTGCATCGAGCTGCTCCCGGTAGGTTTCTATCAAAGTCTCAACCGAACAGGTCGGGAAGGTGATGCTGACGATACCCCGTCCCCCGGTGAGGGGGTTCTCGTTCAGAACCGGCCTGAGTTCGATCGCCAGTTGACCCTGCTGGAGGTACTGGCGGTTGATGTGGAGATTGTGCCTGATGCGTGAGTCGGTCCAGGCTGCCAGCACCAGCCAGCTCTTTCCCTGTGATGGTGACTCCCTGCTGATCCGCACCTTCCATTTTCCCGGCCGGGGCGAGAACCAGCGGATCAGCAGGTGCGTTTTCCCTCGGCACTGAAAGATGTCACTGGTATCCGGAGTCGAGCGATTCCCATCGGGATCCTCGAGTTCCATTTCGAAGGAATCGTCTTCATCCTCCCATGATGCCCCGCAACCCGCTTCCTCAACGGTACTGTCGATATCGACTTCTATCTCACACGGATTCGAATCACCAATCACCTCTGTCTCCAGATAAGCCAGCCCCCCGCAGTCCAGATCGCCGGCGATATCGTAGTAAATCTCCTGCATCTTATTGGCCTCGGCACCGGAGGTGATGTAGTAGGGTGATCCGGTTCCGGTCCGAGCGGAGATCTCGCCCAAGACTTCGAGATCGCTGGCAGGTCCCAGCGCGATCGTATACACCTTCATCCCTGATTCAGCCAGTTCGTCGAGGAATCCGGAATCGATTGGGGGAGTGGTGGTCGTGTGCTTTCCGTCGGAGAGGAATATGAGAGCCCGTTGCTGTTCCGGGTTGTCCCCCAGTGCGGTCACTCCTGTTTCCAGGGCCAGTCGCAGATCGGTCAGGCCACCTGCCTGAAGCTGTGCAATCTGGGATTTCATGGCTTCTTTCACGCTCTGGTTATCAGTACGGGTCAGGGCATAATCGATTGAAGCCTGATCATTGAACGAAACGATCCCCGTCCGATCATTGATCTGGAGCAGATCGACGAGCTGTTCGGCACACTGCTTGGCGGGTTCGATGTAGCCCGATGACTGCATGCTTCCTGAACGATCGATGATCTGGACGATATCGGATGGATTACACGAGAATCCGTGCGCACCTGACACAACCAGCGCGAAATCCTGGCACTCCGGATCAGTCGCGGGAGAGTCGGGAATCGGTTGAGAGATCAACATGGCTTCAATCTCGATCCGATAATGCCCGGGGGCTGGATTATCCCACGGTATCTTCTGGACATTGTTGGTGATGATCGAAGGGTTGTCGGTGGCAGCAAGTGAACCGGTACCATCATCGAATTCCGCCGAATACCTGACGCTCTGGGATTCCATGTGACAGGCTGAAACCAGAAGCACATTCTGGAGAGCTAACCCTACGTGATCACGCCAGACGAGAGTAACCGTCAATACGCCGGAGGAAGAAACGAACACATCGAAGGTAAGGGGTGTCTCCAATGTCACCGGTTGTTCGAGATCATCGATGTACTGAACCCGGTAATCCGAGCAGTACTGGAGGGAGCGCTGGATATCAACCCGCCCCCAACCGCCGCGCGGGCCGGGATATGTCATCATCGCCTCACTGACAGGGACAGCACCGTTGATCACCAGGGCTTTGATCAGGGCGGCTGAGGGGACGTGCCCGACCCGTTCTTCAAGCTGCTGGCGCAGAAGGGCACAGAGACCCGCCACAATCGGAGTCGACATGCTCGAACCGGTAGCGTAGCGATAGTACTGCCAGGCATCGTCGGTACACTGACCGGCGCTGTTGTCGTACGGTCCAAAAGGTCCACAGGGGGCAAGTTGATTGGCAAATCCGAAAATCGACCTTCCCGGTCGACTGAGATTTTCAATATCACAACCAGGTGAAACAGGTGAAGTAGTGGTATCCAGAGGCATCGTGGACAGCACCCAGGTACCTGGAGCAACGACATCCGGCTTGTGAGCCCGACCCTCTATATCGGGATTCCAGGGGCTCCTGCTGCCGATCTGGTCCGGATCATCGGCCTCAGCACGGATGCCGTCCCTATCCATGTAAACGCCTTCAGGCGTGGTCCAGGTGATCTTGACCGGCAGCTCAGGTCGGCGATTCTCGCTGATCCCGACTGTCAGAACATTCCGGGCCGTCCCCGGCGTGAAGACATGTTCCGTACTCGCCAGGGAGTCATTGTTCGGGTCAGCATCCAGAATGAGCACCAGGTCAGCGTCAGTCACATTTCCGGCCGCGGCTACGATCAGGAATTCACGATGATCGAAAGTGAACGTATCCGCTCTCCAGGAGGTCAAACCATAACCGCCGCCGTACTCCTTCCCCCAGGAAATCGAGTAGATCGAAACATCATTCTGGGCGGCATGTTCGAATAGCGATGCACCGGAGGACTGGTCGTCAACAGCCGCCTGAAGATCATCCCCGAGAGCCTGGAAGACCAGGTTCGCTCCGGGGGCCATACCTTTGACCTTACCATTGGAAAGAGTGCCATTCCCTAACGCGGAACCGGCGACATGAGTCCCATGTCCATCAGGATCAGCGGTGCTGTTTGCGGGATTGAAAGGGACCAGGAGCGCATCTGCCGGCAGATCGGCCTGTAGATCACCCTGGTTCCCATTGTCCAGACCACCATCTGAGATGCCGATGACCTGATTCGATCCATCCAGATTCAAGGCCGGGCGGGTAATACTGACCTTCGTGATCTCGGCTGCCTTGTCATTGCATACATCGATCGGGCTGAAGAGGGCAACCTGACGGAGGGATGGAATTTCAGCCAGATCCGGGACCGTATTCAAATTCGTGTATATCCTGATCAGCCGGTCATAGATCCCGATGAGCGTGGCACCGGCACTCCTGACAGCGTTCAGGGTTGCAGCATCGGGATTCGGTTGGTGCAGAACCAGCTCTACATTGCCTTCCTGCCGTGCTTCGGGCCCCCGGGGAAAGCGCGCTCGCCAGGGTCGGGTCGTGATCGTTATCTGAGCAGGAAGTGATAAAAGTGAAATCAGATACTGTGAAAGAAGCGTGCGGTGGATTTTCAACACTGGCTGAAAGGGACAGATCGCCTCGATATATGGCCTGTTGTTGATATCAACCAGGTTATCGCTGGGGAACTCGGCCAGAAAGTGATAACTGCCCAGGTGCTCGATGAGGGAGACACCAAAGTGTTGCAGTTCCGTTCTCCAGTCCCGATGTAACGGTCCGTACATGCGGAATATATGATGGCTGCGTCCGGAAGGCAGATCACCATCATGCACATTGGCCGGGGTCGTAGAACTATTCGGGTCACTGGTATCGTACTGGAACGCTCCGTACGGGATGTCAGGCGGCAGGTTCAGAACTCTCACCCGGTAATGAATGGATACCAGGTCAGCCTGATCAATTCTGATCAGTGCAAAGCTGCCGTAGTCCTGGATGATCTGGAGGTGCTGACTGCTCAACCACGCCAGAGCAGCTGCTCGATCGGCGCCGTAATACACCCGGGCGGTAACAAGCATGGATCAAGTCCTCTCAATGGTGTGCAGGACCTGGAAGAACTCTCATGTAACTTCGACAGAGAATGCGAGGGGTAGTCAGGTACAGTTCTGCAGAAGCAGTTCCCACTGGTTGTAATGCAGAGACTGTAACGAAGAGGAATACAGAACTCAAGTTATTACAGGTCTGAGGATCCCATTTCAGTTAAAAACCCATGGGGAGTGCTTTTCAGGAACAGGAAGATGTGCAGGATCGTGGCTCCAGATCACGACATATCAACGCTCGCTGTCATCCTGATTACAGTTACCATTTCTTCTTCAAACTGACTGAAGTTGCATGGTAGATAAGATGGTTGTCCCGCTGTTGATAATCCGATAGGATCACATCCAATATTCGGAGAAATATTCCCCTCAGCGTCAGCATTTCATCGCACGAAGGAGATGCCATGCTGAAGCTCAATATCTATTCAGGAGTATTGCTCCTATGTGCTGGCATCTGTCTCCCCACTCCGCCGCGATCTATATCCGCGCAAACAACGGGTGGAACTGCCATCTCTATTGGAGATGAAATATGTATCGAAGGCTGGATAAATGACGAACAAGATACTCTGGAAGGATCATTTTATCTGTCATTACCAGATGTTGAAGATACTACTGCAATAAGAATAATTCTCTCCGAGCTGACTCATGAACAGAATAACCACACAATATTACCCTCCAAGGTTACCATTACTGGACCACTCCTTATTACTGATTCAAATCCTCATTTCTATGAACTGTCAGCCATCGGTATTGAGGCGGGTGGCAGTTACCGTGGATACCTGGAGATCGCTAAGGCCGATCGCGGCAATAGCCTGATCGTGATTCCCGTCACGATTATGGCTCATATAACCCCGGCTCTTTCTCCTCTCTTCACTCCCGATGCAACCAATCTCAAGCTCGTCCGCGGTCAAAGACGCAGCTCAGTATTAATGAACAACCTTCCAACCCTGCAAAGCCTGGTGCTCCCGCGTGGCGCATTTCTTGATCGGATCGATCTCACCCTGGAAAACAGTGTTGACGATACGGTCAGAATCCTCGATTCCATGCTTGATGTCCGGGGTGGAAAGCGCGGCGAGTGTCTGCCAGACACAGCTCTTTATGCTAAGCCGAAAGAACTAACTTTCTCACCCGGTGAGATTGAAAGGTACAGTCTCACAATTGACCGCTCATTGATAAGATCTGACAGATACACAGGTCATCTCTATCTCCGTCTGGATGGACGTGAGGACCGGCTGGGGATACCGATCGAGATCAATATGCGGGATCGAGCCCTCCTCGTCTTCCTTGTGCTCCTGATTGCTATCATTGCCCGGTTCTTTATTCAAAGATGTTTCAAGAGACCGGATAAACCGAATGATGTAATCAACAGAATCAACACCCTGAGCCAGAAGGTGAACTCTAGTAACAAGTACAGCCTGAAACAATTGAAGAAGAAGAAGAAAGAAGTAGCAGCTCAGCGAGCGGGAGGAGAGTCACCGCCAACGAGCAATGAACCACCTTTCACTCCATCCTTTCTCGACATGCTCGAGGTTGCCAAACATCTGAATTACGCCGTGAGTTCCGAAATGGGCCGCCTGCAGGTAACTGCGATTGAAGCACGATTCCAGTCCCAGGAACTGCTAGATCAAGTCAGTGCAGATCTGAACCAACAGAATCAAGAAATAGAAAGTGAAATACACAAAGTCATACTGCAGGCGGGGGAAACAGGTTCAAAGCCGCCGAGCCAGAAAGAAGCAGAATTCCAAGAACAACAGAAGACAATAACGAAACTACTTCACACCCTTAATGAGGCGAAGGATTGCCTGAAGAGTGAGAAGGACGAAGACGCGGCGAGAGCACTACAGGAGGAACTGAAACGGTCACCGACGTCAGATATTTTCCACCTTGAGAGTACAGCCAGAATCAACTGGGCCAAGGCCTCTTATAAGGCCCACAGAGCTGCCAAGAACAGGCGTGTCAGTACCAGTCTTGACCTGCTGGAAAAAAGTCTGAAGACAGGGAGGACAATTAAGCGGATGGGGCTGCCGGAAACCTGCCGCTTTGGAAAACTGGCCCGGTCACGCAGCTGGATTCTGCTGCTCCTTTTCCTGGTCACATGGGTCTCAGGCTTCGGCTTCATCTATGTCCTCAATGGAGCCAGCTTTGGAGCGCACTGGTTTATTGACTATTCAACTCTCTTCCTCTGGGGTCTGGGGGGGGAATTCGGGAGCCGCAAGATAGGGCTTCTGAACCTGGACAAGATCATTCCACCTACCGAATGAAGGATACATTGCTACTTTCCAGCTCTGTGCCTTTTTATGAGACCCTGTTTTTCTCTACTCGATCATGAATCGCTGAAGTTACCGCCGCGCCCTCCTATTCGATCCGCAACACCTCCACCGGGTCGGTCCGGCGGGCACGCCGGGCCGGAACCAGGGTGGCGACGACAGTCGTCACGACGATCATGACAGCCACCCCGAGCAGGGTGATCGGGTCGAGGGGAGTGACTCCGAAGAGCTGGCCCTGGAGCAGGGAACCAAGCACCTGCGCCCCGGCCAGGCCGAGAACCAGGCTCACGATCACGATCCGGAACGTTTCGCCCAGGAGCATGCGGCTGATCCGTCCGGCGTCGGCGCCCACCGCCAGCCGGATGCCGATCTCTCGGCGGCGCAGGGAGACGACGTAGGAGAGAACCCCGAAGATACCGACCGCGGCCAGCAGCAGGGCCACAGCGGCGAAGGCGCTCAGCAGGCGGGTCAGGGTCGCGGTCAGAATCACCGAGTTGGTCAGGGCCTGCTCCATCGTGCTGAAGCCCATGACCGGCAGCTCGGGATCGAACTCCCCGATCACCCCCCGGACACTCTCGACGGCGGCGTAGGGATCGCCGTGGGTACGGATGATGAAGGTCATGTTCCGCCATTGATTCTGCCGGTGCGGGACATACACGATATTACGTTCGATATCGGCCGCCCCGGTCATCAGCTCATTACCCACCACCCCCACGATCTCGCGGTAGAGGTTCTCATCGCGCCACGAGCGGACCCGCTTGCCGATCGGATCTTCGTCACCGAACATCTCTTCTGCCATGGCCTCGTTGATGATCATGACCGGAACATTGTCGCTGTCATCGGCCGTGGTGAAGGTCCGGCCGCGTCGCAGGGGAAGCCCGACGGTCTTGAAATGCTCGTCCCCCACCACCACCCAGGGGCCCATCAGTTCGATCCCGGCCGGGGGCTCTTCCCATCCCTCAGCCAGGTAGGCCCGCCAGAGATTGAAGCCCCCGCCGCCGAGGGCCAGCATCGAGCGCACGGTGGCCTCCTCGACCATCGGCAGACGCACCATGTCGGTGCGAAGCCGTTCGTAGAACCTGACGCTCTCATCCGGATCGGGGTAACGGCTCTGCGGCAGAGCCAGGCTGACAGTGAGCAGGTTTTCGTGCTCGAAGCCGGGATCGACCCGGTAGAGATTGCCGAGAGTGCGCAGGAGCAGACCGGCTCCGGCCAGGAGCACGACCGAGAGAACGAGTTCGAATCCGACCAGGAGGTTACGACCCAGACGTTGCCGGCGTCCGGCGGTCATTCTCGAGCCGGCCTGGTCCACCAGACCCTGCTGCCCCGCAGAGGTGGCGCGCAGGCCGGGCAGCAGACCGAAGAGAACAGCCGCTCCCAGGCTCACGGCCAGGGTGAAGAATAGAACCTGCGGATTGAGAGCCGCCTCCGCGATCCGGGGCACATTCAGGGGCATGACCCCGATCATGATCCTGATCAGAACGCCCGCCAGCAACGTGCCGACCGCTCCGCCGGCGAGCGCCAGCAGGAGGCTCCCGGTGAGGTGCAGTCGCAGCAGGCGCCGTCGCCCCGCCCCCATTGCCCTGCGTACGGCGAATTCGTGCCCCCGTTCCGAAGCATGGGCGAGTTGCATGTTGGCGATATTCACGCACCCCACCAGGAGCACGAAGACAACCACACCGAGCACGAGCCAGAGGGTTCCCTGAGTCTGCGGACCGAGCATGAAGTCGAGCAGGGGGGAGGCTACTGAGCGCATGTTCTGGCGCACGCCGGGGTGGGTTTCTTCATGTCTGATCGCGATCGTTTCCAGGGCGGCATTCGCGCTCTGGATATCGGTATCCGCCCTGAGACGGGCCAGACACTGCCAGGCGCCGTTGTCCCATTCCGTTTCGTTGATTGCCAGCGGTCGGGGATAGGGGGCCCAGAGCTCGATTCCTCGCAGGACCTCGGTTTCAACCGGCACGACCCCCACGATCTGGAAGGTGGTTTCCAGGACTGTGATAGTGCTGCCGACCGCCGTCGCCTCCCCGCCGAAGGCCCGCTGCCAGAAGCTGTAGCCGATCACCACGACCGGCGACGGCGAAGCTCCGGGAGCGATCTCGTCTTCTGAAAAGAACCGGCCTGCGGCTGGTTCGATCTGCAGAGCGCTGAAGAACTGATCGGTGATCTGCGCCGCCCTGACCTGCACCGGCTGATCGATCCCCATGATCGTGACCGTCCTGACGTTGTAGAGGGCCACGTCTTCGAAAACCCCCTCCTGGCGCCAGGTGACGTAATCGTTCCAGGTCGTGTTGAACCGGTTCCCCTGATCGATCCTCATGTTCTGCACCGCGACGAGGCGATCGGACTGTGCGAACGGCAAGGGCTGGAGCAACACCGTATCGATGAGGCTGAAGACCGCCGTGGTGGCTCCGATACCGATGGCCAGGGTCAGGACCACGACCAGGGAGTAACCCGGGCGGCGGAGAAAGGTGCGCAGGCTGAATCGCAGGTCGGCGAAAAAGGAGGTCATGAGTTCGGGCTCCCTTCGGGGCCGGGGGTCATCCGGTTGACGGGTGGTGAAGAGCGGGGCGGGCTGCAGATAGTGCCACCACTCCCGGGCGATAGTGCGCAGCAGATCGAGGTATTCCGATAGCAGGAAGCAGAGCCTGCGGGAACCGCTCCGGGAACGCATGACCGCCAGCCTCGCCCGGTAAGTGCGGATCATCTCGGGGCTGCACTCGCCTCTGAAATCGGGCGGGGCGAGCCGCAGCAACAGGCGGTAGAGTCTGGTCCGGCGGATGGTCATGACTGTCTGGCCGGGATCAGGCATAGCGAGCGGGCGGTCTCGACCAGCTCGGCCAGCCGGACGGTTTCGGCCGCCAGCACTTCCCGCCCGAAAAGAGTCGGCCGGTAGTATCGACGGCGGGAGTCATCACGACGGACTTCGGCCGGAGGATCGATTTCTTCCACCAGCCCTTCACGGCGCATCCGTTTCAGGGCCGTATAGAAGGTCCCGGTTCCCGGGCTGCGCTCGCTGCCCAGACGCGCCTCCACGGCCTGGATGATGGCATAACCGTGCCGGGCTTCCTCGTGCAGGATCAGCAGGATCAGGTAGCTCAGGTGGGTGAGCGGTAGCATCTGGAGGATGTCGGATCGATTGCGGGTCATGCTCTTGTCTCCGGTCAGCACGTGGCTCGGGCGATGAGACCCGGTGTCCTCAACTATAACGATGAGCGATATATCTGTGATGTATATACGTCGGAAAGAAAGCCCGGGTTGCATCTGATGTAACAGCCTGTGACCGGAGCAGCCGGACGAGGGCTTCTACCGGGCTCTGTCCATCGGCATGAGCTGGGGCTCTGACGCCGCTACCGGGATCCGCCCGAAGGCAGGGGCGATCAGCGCAAGCAGGGCGATGCTCCCGGCCAAAGCGGGAAGGATCCTGGAGTACCGCATGCGCAGACCTCCCGGCGCAGTAGTTGATCACAAGGAAATGCGTCTGAGAGCCGGAGCAGAGTCTATCAGGGTCGCAGCGAGAGGGCCCGCGCGATCTCACTTGAGCACGTGAACAGTGTACATCCCGCCACCAGGTTCTGAACCGCCGTGGCGAACCGCAGGACGGCGAACTGCTGGACGAACTCCGGCGCTACCCTCGGATGTGTTCCCGGTATTCCTCGAGGGTGGCGCGCAGGTTGCTCTCGAGACGGGTGCCGGCGGCCAGTTCGACGGCCCGGGTCTGGATCGAGACGGCGGTCCGGTAATCACCTTTCGCGGCGTGAACGCGGGCGAGCGTGTCGAGGATGTCTGGATCGTCACGTCCGGTCAGCTCGGCCGCGGCCTCGGCCGCGCGCAGGGCCAGTTCGAGATCGCGCTCCTCGAAGGGCGCTCGGGGATCCACGATCAGCCAGGCAATCATGCCGAGGACGGTACTGTCGCCTTTCTCGACCGCCTCATCGGTCATGCGGGCAGCGAGAGCATACCCCGCCTCGAACTCCCCGCTGATGAGCAGGAGCTGCAGCTTCATGTCCTGCATGCCTCCGGCAACGGCCGGGTAGCGCTCTTCAAAGGAAAGAAAACCGGCCAGGGAGCCGGCGGGATCGCTCCCGGCCGACTGATAAATCCCCATCAGTTCTTCTTCAGCCGCGGCGACCTCGGCTGGACCGGTGCGGTAGTTCCAGGTTCCCTCGAGCAGGGCGTGCAGGGGCATATCGAGCCACATGGGGTGGCCGATGTAGGCAATCCGGCCCTCACCGTCCACCACGAAAGAGGTGGGAATGCTGTTCTGACCGGCGGCCTGCATCCAGTCGGTACTGGTCCTGCGCTCGGGATCCCAGGCCACGGTGTAGCCCATCACGTCGCCCTTCTCGGCCACCATCTCTTCGACCGCCTCGAGAGTGTTCCCCGGATCGGGGCTGGTCACGCCGATAACGGTCACCCCCTGCTCGCCCAGCTCGCGCTGGATCTGGCTCAGGTGCGGCATCGAGGTCAGGCAGGGAGCGCACCAGGTGGCCCAGAACTCGACCACGTAGATATGGCCGGTTTCGAAAGCCTCGACCGGTTCACCCTTGACCCAGGTGCCGATCGACAGGGCCGGGGCCCGATCGCCCACGTCGAGCATGACGCCCGACTGCTGGGCGCGGGCACAGCCGGCACTCGAGATGATGAGAAGGGCGGTGGCGGCGATGGTGATCGAGTGTCTGAGAGGAACCTGCATGGAAACCCCCGGATCGTCGTGTGGAGTCCTAATAATTTCTCGACAATAAACCGAAACCGGAGCAGTTACACAAGGAAAAGGTGCTCGGGGTGGAGTGCAATCAACCGGGAACGGTGACGGCCCGGATCAGGTTGGTGCCCCCCGGGGTGCCCAT
>CAZNUA010000013.1:0-27926 GCA_964576115.1 uncultured Gemmatimonadota bacterium | reverse complement strand
ATCAACCGGGAACGGTGACGGCCCGGATCAGGTTGGTGCCCCCCGGGGTGCCCATCGGCAGGCCGGCGGTCACGACCAGACGGTCGCCCACAGTCACACCGCAGATGTTCCGGGCGGCCTCGATCGCGCAGGCAACCACCTCTTCGCCCTCCACTTCACGCTCGATCACCCACGGTTCGACCCCCCAGACCAGGGCCAGACGCCGACCGGTGGCGGCCTCGGGCGTGGCGGCGATGATGTCCTGGGCGGGGCGGTACTTGGCCACCAGCCGGGCAGTCGAGCCCGAATACGTGAAACATACGATACAGCGGGCCTCAATTCTCCGGGCCAGATCGCAGGCGGCGTGGGCCACCGCGCCGGGAGTGCCGGCGGGTTCGTACTCGCGCAGGCGCTCGCTCCACAGATCGTGGGGGAAGGCCGCCTCGGTCTGGGCCGCGATACGGTCCATCATGGCTACCGCCTCGACCGGCCAGGCCCCGATGGCGGTTTCTTCGGACAGCATTACGGCATCGGTGCCGTCGAGGATGGCATTGGCCACATCACTGACCTCGGCCCTGGTGGGGCGCGGGCTCTCGACCATCGAACGAAGCATCTGGGTGGCCGTGATGGCGGGTATGGCGGCGGCGTTGGCCCGCCGGATGAGATCCTTCTGTTCCAGCGCGATCCGCTCCAGTGGTGTCTCGACTCCCAGATCTCCGCGGGCGATCATGATCCCGTCGGCAGTGGCTACGATGCCATCGATCCTCTGTAGCGCCTCGTACTTCTCGATCTTGGCGACGATCGGAACCCCCGCTCCCGTCTGCCCGGCGATCTGACGGGCAATGTCGATATCGGCCGCCGAACGCACATAGGAGAGCGCGACAAGATCAACTCCGTGCTCGAGCCCGAAGCGCAGATCGACCCGGTCCTTTTCCGTCAGCCCCGATTCTGCGGGCCCCTCACCGGCCAGATTGATCCCCTTCTGCGAGCCGAGCTGTCCGCCGACGATGACCCGGCACCTGATATCGGTCTCCCCCGCCTCGATCACTTCGAGTTCGAGAGCACCGTCGGCCAGCAGCATCGAATCGCCCGGTCGGACGCGACCGGGCAGGCCGGGATCGGCGACAGACACCTCGCGGGCCGAACCCGGCACGGGGCGGGCGGTCAGAATGACGTCCGCGCCCGTATCCAGCGTGACGGTGCCGCCGGCGATCTCTCCCAGGCGCAGTTTGGGTCCGGAGAGATCCTGGAGAATCGCGATCGGGCGCCCGAGACGCCCGGCGATCTCCCGCACCCGTTCGATCGTTTCGGCATGCTCGCTGTGGGTGCCGTGCGAGAAGTTGAGCCGGACCACATCGAGGCCCGCTCCGATCATGTCCTCGAGCACCTCCGTCCCGCTCGAGGCGGGACCGATGGTGGCGACGATTTTGGTCCGCCGGTTTTCCCTCACCAGGCTGGCTCCTCCCGATCGGGTTCGGCTTCTGCATTCTTCCTCAGGCCCACTACACTATACCCTGTCGAGCGTTTCCACCACCCGCGGAGTCGAAGCAGGGAGTGTCTCATGCCCCGTCCCGATGCCTGGACCTTCGAGCTCACAGCCGATGCCGGGGCCGTATCCCGCCGCCTCGCCGGCTGGACCGCCGAGGAGTTCGCCGATCGTCTCTGGCAGAACGATCACACCATCTGGTCGTCCGAACCCCGGCCCGAACTCGCCGACCGCCTGGGCTGGCTCGATCTGCCCCACTCGATGCCCGAGGTGACCGGACTCCTGACAGACTTTGCCGAGGAGACACGCGGAAGCGGGATCGAGACGATCGTGCTGTGCGGCATGGGGGGCTCGAGCCTGGCCCCCGAGACCTTTGCGGCGGTTTTCGGACCGCGCGAGGGCTTTCCCCGCCTGCTCGTTCTCGATTCGACCCATCCGGGAGCCGTCCGGGCCGTCAGCGACGCGATCGAGCCCGGGCGCACCCTCTTTCTGATCGCCAGTAAATCGGGCACCACCCTCGAAACCCTGAGTTTCTTCCGCTATTTCTGGCAGCTTACCGCCCGGGCACTCGCCGAACCGGGAGACCGCTTCGCGGCCATCACCGATTCCGGTTCGGCTCTGGAGGAGCTGGCCGTCAAGCGGGGTTTCCAGAGGGTCTTCAACGCTCCGGCCGATGTCGGGGGCCGCTTCTCGGCCCTGACCTACTTCGGTCTGGTCCCGGCGGCTCTGATCGGGCTCGATCCCGCCCGCCTGCTCGAACGGGCCGCCGACGCGGCCGCCCTGACCCGCAGCGACAACGGCCGGATCGGCGGCGACGCCCTGGCCCTGGGAGCCGCCCTGGGCGAAATGGCGCTCACCGGGCGGGACAAGGTCACCTTCTTCACCTCCCCCTCGCTGGCGGCCTATCCCGACTGGCTGGAGCAGCTCATCGCCGAGAGCACCGGCAAGCAGGGCCGGGGAATCGTTCCGGTGGCCGGCGAACCGCCCGGGGAGCTCGACACCTACGGCTCCGACCGTTTCTTCGTCGCCATCGAGCTGGCCGGCGAGAGCGACGCCGAACTCGATCGCCGGCTGAACGAACTGGTCGCGGCCGGTCATCCGGTGGTCCGGATCCGGCTGGACGGGAAGGAGGAACTGGCGGGGAGCATGTTCGATTTCGAGTTCGCCGTGGCTGCCGCCGGCGCGGTGCTTCATATCAACCCCTTCGACCAACCCGATGTGCAGCTGGCCAAGGATCTCGCCCGGCGGGCCATGGCCGGTGAACTCGAAGGCAGCGGTGAAATCTGTGAGGAGACGACCGGGAATCCCGCAGCCCTGCGCTCGGCCCTGGACACGTGGCTCGGTTCGCTCGCGACGGGCGACTATCTCGGTCTGCAGGCCTACCTGGCCCCCCACCCGGCCGTGAGCGACCGGCTGCACGACCTCGCCGGCCGGCTGCGGGACGCGACCGGGGCGGCGACAACCACCGGTTTCGGGCCCCGCTTCCTGCACTCGACCGGTCAGCTGCACAAAGGAGGTCCGAACGCCGGACTCTTTCTGCAGCTGGTCGATGAACCGGCCGAGGCTCTGCCTGTCCCCGAGACCGATTTCGATTTCCGCACCCTGATCGCCGCCCAGTCCCGGGGAGACTATCTGGCCCTGCGGCAGCGCGAGCGGCGGGTCGTGCGCGTCAGTCTGGGAACCGAGCCCGAGGCCGGGCTCGAAGTGGTCGAGAGCGAACTCGAAGCCCTGCTCTGAATAAGCGCGGTGTCAGTCGATGAAAGTCACCGCCTCGTCGCGGCTCACCCGTTCGGTCGGTGCGGGGCTCTCGGCCGGATATCCGACCGTGACGAGCGCCACCAAGTCGAGCTCGGGGCCGATTTGCAGAATCTCGCGCACGCGTTCGGTATCCCAGGCACAGACCCAGCACGATCCCAGCCCCCGGTCGTTGGCAAGCAGGAGCATGTTCTCGATCGAGGCGGAAACATCCTGAATCGCAAAGGGGGCGGCCCCCTCGCCGTAGTGTTCCTCGATCTTGCGGTCCAGACAGCAGACCACCGCCAGCGGCGCCTGGGCGATCCAGTCGTGATTGAAGCAGGCGTCCTCGAGCTGCCGGCGCACCTCGGGACGGCGCACGAAGAAGAACTTGCGACACTGGTAGTTGCCCGAACTGGGAGCCCAGATGAGGGCCTCGATCAGCTCATCGACGAGCTCCTCCGGAATCTCTTCAGGGGTGTAGGACCGGATGCTGCGGCGCGTGCGGATGGTCTCGAGAAGGTCGCTGCCTGACACGGAATTACTCCTCTCAGTCTCGGTCGGTCTCGCTCTTTCTGACTCTTCCTACCGGAGCCAGGTACAGGGTGAATTCGTCCTCGCCGTCCACGCCGAGGAGAGTGTCGACCGCCTCCTGGTCATAGGCGGCGATGGCGCAGGTGCCCGCCGAAATCGCCTCGCACCCCAGATAGAGGTTCTGGCAGACGTGACCGGCATCCAGTGCAATCACCTTGTGGGCGGCCAGATCGTAGCGCCACTCCATGCGGTAGGGGATCGTCGTCCAGATGAAGACGACCGCGGCGGCGGCGAGGAAGCTCTGCCCGAAGGTGGCCCGGACCAGCCGGGGTCCGATGGCGTCATCTTCATCAAGCAGCAGGAGGGCGTGTTCGAGCGGAATGTAGCGGTAGAGCCCGGGGGAAAGACCGTCGACGTTGACGATGCCCAGGTAGGTCTCCAGCGCGTGCCGGGCGCCGGCCGAGGGGACGGTACGCAGGGCGGTGGCGGGATTGACGACCTGCCGGATCCCCTGGGTGGCCCAGAGCAGTAACCCGAGTTCGGCCGGGGTGAGGGGTTCGGGCAGATAGTCGCGCCGGCTCTCGCGGCGGCCGACGGCCTCGAGCAGACTCACGGAATCGAAACGCTCCCAGGCGTCGCGGCGGGGCAGAGCAATCAGCTCGCTTCCGGCCGGTACCGGCTTCTGCAGCGGGGGCGGGGGTAACCCCCGGCGCTGGTCGGTCCGGCGGAAATCGATCCGCTTGCGGATCGAATCTTTCAGGAAAGCCCGGAACTGATCCCGGGTGAGTTCGCTCACGCTCTCACCACCGTCACTGCGACCGGATGGAATCTCACCCGGTCATGATGAACGCCCTACCGCTCTCAGAGGGTTTTTTTACAGAAATACCAGTCGGTGCACTCCGCCTCCCCGGTCTGCATCCGCTCCTCGGCTTCCGCCTGGGTCGGCGGTGGAGGCAGGATGACCGGCTCGCCCGGCTGCCAGTCGGCGGGGGTTGCCACCCCGTGTTCGTCGGCCGTCTGCAGGGCAGACAGCACGCGCAGGATCTCGTCGCTGCTGCGACCGGTCGTCATGGGATAGTAGATCATCGCCCGCAGGACCTGCTCGGGATCGATGATGAAGACACAGCGAGAGGTCTCGACCGTACTCTCGCCGGGTGAGATCATTCCGTACTTCGTCGCGACATCCTTGTTCAGATCGGCGATGACGGGGAAAGTGACCTTTGTCCCCATCTTCGCCTCGATGTTCCGCACCCAGGCGATGTGGGAATGCACACTGTCGATGCTCAGACCCAACAGCTCGCAGTTCATCCCGCGCAGCTTTTCATGGATGCCGGCGAAGGCCATGAACTCGGTGGTACAGACCGGAGTGAAGTCGGCCGGGTGGGAAAAGAGGATCAGCCATGAGCCCGCGTAATCCTCGAGCCGTCGCGGACCGTGAGTCGTGGAGGCCTCGAACCGCGGGGCGGGCAGGCCGAGACGGGGCAGAGCCGTGACCGGCTCGTGCACGTGGATGTGAGTATGACCGTGGTCGTGGCCGTGGTCGTGATCGTCACACATCGATGTCCTCCTCGGGATCGCACACAGATCGTACGGACTCAATATGATTCCGCGCTCCCGGCCGACAAAGCGGATATGAGACCCTTCGCACAATCGGCGCCACTTCAGAGTAATCAATTCCCCGCTGTCGACCGTATTGCATCATGAACGGTGCCGGTGCGCTTCGATCACCACCGGGCATGGCACAGCCCGACGAAAACAGCAGACCTCGAACGTCGCACCCCGATATGACCCGAATTGCCGGGAGTGAAATTCAATCGCCGGGAGTCACACTCATGCCGATCATTCGTCTGTTTCCGCAGCGCATCTGGCTCAGCCTCTCGATTCTTCTCTGCCTGCCGGTTTTCCCTCGCTCCACTCAGGCACAAAGCGACGAGGGCGGTCTGCGGGCCCTGTTTCTGCTGCCCGAAACCCTGGGAGCCAACTACTTCCTGCTGCGTGATGCCGTCGAAGAGTACGGCTGGGAGGTCACGCAGACGGCCGCGGTCGAGCGTATCACTCCCTGCGGTTTCTGGGGCCGGTTCGACGAAGCGATCCCGCTGCTTCCCGATCAGCCGCTGTCCGCCATCGACGATATCACGGCCTTCGACTGTCTCGTGCTCGCTGCCTCGCCCGGCAACGCCAATCCCGTCCCCGATCCATACGGGGACATCATCGCCAGTCCGCCGGCGCTCGAGCTGATCAGCACCGCGGTTGCGGCCGGTCTGCCGGTGTTCACCACCTGTTCGGGCACCCGGGTTCTGGCCGCGGCCGATGTTCTGAGGGGCCGCCGGGTGGTCGGCACGCCCCGCTTCCGGGACGAATATGAAGCGGCCGGCGCCGAGTACGTCGGCAACGAGCGTAACGACACCCCGCCCTGCATCTCCGGCAACATCATCACCAGCGCCCGGGGGCAGACCTACAACCTTGCCCAGGCCCGGGCGATCGCCACCCTGATCGAGGACCGCCAGCCCCGGGGCGGTCGACGGTCGGGGCGGACCGATCACATCGGGACCGCCGAAGCCGGCTTCGCAGCCGAGGGGATGGTGTGGTCGCGCACCATCGGCGGTTCCGGTGCCGACGGAGCCCGCGATCTGATCGCAACTTCCGACGGCGGCTTCCTGCTCACCGGATACACCTTTCCCCCCGGTGCCAGTGACGCCGACCTGCTCATCGTCAAGACCGATGCCGAGGGACAGATCGAGTGGTCGCGCTCCTTCGGGGGCACGGGTTCGGAATACGGGAACGCCTGTGCCGAGGTCGCCGACGGTTATCTGGTGACCGGATTCACGACTTCCTTCGGCGCGGGCTCGCGGGATCTCTGGGTCATCCGGACCGACCGGGAGGGACACGAGCAGTGGTCGCGCACCTTCGGCGGCCCGAGCTGGGAGATGGGGACCTCGGTCCTGCCCCGCCCCGACGGCCATATCGTCGTCTGCGGTTCCACGCACAGCTTCGGCGCCGGGGAGGAAGACCTCTGGCTGCTCGAACTCGGGGCCGACGGCGAGCAGATCCGGTCCCGCACCTACGGCGGCGAGCGGATCGAGATCGGCAGCACGGTCCTGCCCGCTTCAGACGGCGGGTTGCTGATCGCGGGAACCACTCTGACCTACGGCGGGCCCAACAGCGATTTCTGGCTCCTGCGCACCGATGCGGAGGGCGACACTCTCTGGACCCGCCACTATCCGGCCCGGGGCCCGGCGGGCCACGCTTTCGACTGGTGCCGCGCGGCGGCCGCCGATGCTCGCGACGGTGTCCTGCTGGTCGGTTATGCCGACTGCAACGATCTCATGGATACGGTCGTAATCCGGGCCGGATCGGAGGGTGACGAACTGTGGCAGAGGTACTACGGTGCCAATCCCTTTTACGATTACGGCTTCTCGGCCGCCCCGACGCCCGGGGGCGGTTTCGTGGTGGCCGGCCTCAGCAAGCGGATGCACGATGCTCCCCGGGCCGGTGAAGATGTCTACGACAACGAAATCGCGCTGGTGAAACTGTCCGCCGGGGGCGATATCCTCTGGCAGAGACGGTTCGGCGGAGCGGGTTCGGACCGGGCCGCGGCGGTGGTCGTGACCGCCGACGGCTCTGTCGTGCTGGCCGGCCAGACGTCTTCGGCCGGCCGGGGATCGTTGGATGTCTGTCTGGTGAAAATAACCGGCCGGTAGTCGAGACACCCCCGGTCTCGAGCCGCCGCTGGCCGATGCTGATGAAACGCCGCCCGGAGTTTCTTCGAGGCGGATTCCGGAGAACGGGATCGGAGGCGGAATGGCCCGCGAGCGCGGCGACATGGAAACCAATTTCGAGGTCCGCAGTTTCGACCGCGACCTGCCCCTCGACGACTACCGGCGCCTGCCCCGGGCACCCCTGACGATCGTCCTCGACAATCTGCGCAGCGCTTTCAATGTCGGAGCGATCTTCCGCCTGTGCGACACCATGCGGGCGGCCGAACTCGTCCTCTGCGGCTACACCGCCCACCCCCCTCACCGCAAACTCGAGAAGACCTCGCTGGGCACCATCGCGTACGTGCCCTGGCGGCATGTCGACGACACCCGTGCCGCCGTCCGGGAGCTGCAGCAGAACGGCCTGCCGGTCTGGGCGGTCGAGACCACCTCGCACGCGGTGCTTTATGACCGGACCGACTATCCCGAGCCGGTAGCCCTGGTGTTCGGCAACGAAGCCCTGGGGGTCGACCGGTCTGTCCTCGAACTCTGCGACGGCTGCGTGCACATCCCGACCTTCGGTTACAAGAACTCGCTCAATGTCGCCACCGCCGTGGCCGTGGTCGGCTACGAGGTGCTGCGCCGGAACGCCCCCGACGGTCTGCCCGAGACTACGCCCGGTTTGCACGAGACTACGCCCGGTCTGCCCGACAGGTTATCCGAACCATCCGAATGAGTGGATCGGTCTTCTCCCTATCGTCCGGCACTTCCCGATCATCCGGCTGAAACTTCAGTCCGCCCCGGGACGTATACATTGTCGTCATCGTGATGAACACAATGTAGTCGTCACCACAATGTTGTCATCATGGAGATGATCGTTGTGTCATCTCCCCTGTTCTGGAGGTTTGCCGTGGGCAATGCCGCCCCGATCGGAGAATTCGAACAGCTCGTCCTGCTGGCCATCCTGCGTCTGAAGACAGAAGCCTACGGAGTGGCGATCAGGCGCGAGATCGAGGAGTGCACCGGGCGCAGTGTTTCCCGCGGCGCCGTCTACACCACTCTCGACCGGCTCGAAGAAAAAGGCGTGCTGAGTTCGGCCAAGGCCGATTCCCCGGGGCCCCGGACCGGCATGGTGCGGCGGTACTACGCGGTCGAGCCCGAGGGTATCGAGGCGCTGGCCGCAGCCCGTACCGCCCTGCAGAGCATGTGGTCCGGGCTCGAGCCGGTTCTGGGGGATCTCTGATGGCCGGCCTCGACCTGCCCCGCCTGCCGACGGCCCTGCTGCGCCTCGTCCTGCCGCGCACGGCCCGCCCGGTCGTTTCAGCCGAACTGGCCGAGGAGTATGTCGACCAGATCGTGCCCCGTCTCGGCCCGACCCGGGCCCGACTCTGGTACTGGCGCGAATGCCTGGCCCTGGGGGCGGCTTTCCTCGCCGCCGCTCTCAGACGGGGCCGCAGCCGCGACGCCGACGTGATCCTGGCCGCCCGGCGTTACCGCAGGTCATCGCACGGCTGGGGGGAGAGCCGCGAGCGGGACGGCTTCACAACCGCCCTGCGTCACGACGTGCGGCACGGCCTGCGTACCCTGTTCAAGCGGCCCGCCTTCACCGTGGCGGCCCTGCTCACCATCGCGGTCGGGATCGGCGCCAATACCACCATTTACAGCCTGCTGCATGCCGTGCTGATGCGCCCCCTGCCCTACGCCGAAGGCGATCGTCTGCTTTTTCTCTGCGAACGGAGCGCCGAGTACGGCGGCTCCCGCATGGGGATCTCCCCTCCCGCCTACGAGATCTGGCGGGAACGGGCCGGCAGTTTCGAGAACCTGGCCGCCTACCATGCCGACGACCGCAACCTCACCGGGGCGGGCGAGCCGGAGCGACTGCGCGTCGCGCGGTTTGCGGGTGATCTTTTCGGTGTGCTCGGGATCGCCCCGGCATGCGGCCGGTTCATGGCCACCAACGATTTCGATCCCGACGCTCCGGCCGTGACCGTGGTCTCTCACAGTCTCTGGCACCGTCGCTGGGGAGCCGATCCCGACCTCGTGGGTCGGACCGTTACCCTGGATGAAGAACACTATGAAGTGATCGGGATCGCCCCCGAGGCATTCCGCTTCCCCGACAACGCCGATTTCTATATTCCCCTCCGGATCCAGGCTCCGGAGGGCGAGAGCCTCTGGGACGCCCACTTTCTCTGGGTGGTGGGCCGGCGGGCAGAAGATGTGTCCCTGACCTCGGTTCAAACCGAGATGGCCACCATCACAGCTGCCATCGCGGCCGAAAGGCCCGAGGACTACGAGGGTATCACAGCCGGGGTGATGCCTTTGCGCCAGTGGCTCTACCGCGATATCCAGGCACCCCTGCTGATCATCTACGCCGTCGTCTGCCTGGTCCTCCTGCTGGCCTGCGCCAACACCGCCAATCTCATGCTGGCGCTCTACAGCACCCGGCAGACCGAGCTGGCCGTACGCTCCTCGCTCGGGGCCCGTCGGGGCCGTCTCGTGCGCCAGCTCCTGACCGAGAGCCTGCTGCTCGCTCTGGGGGGCGGTGTCCTGGGCTATCTGATCGGCGAAGCCGGCCGGCGCCTGCTTCTCGCCGGGGTGCCGATCGAATTGCCCTCGTACCTCTCCTTCCGCACCGATCCCGGCATCCTCATCGCCATCCTCGCCCTGGTGGTGCTGACCGGCATCGTTTTCGGTACCGCTCCGGCTCTGGGAGCAACGCGGGCCGATCCCGCCCGGCTCCTGGCCCGGGGGGGAACCTCCTCGAGCGGCCGGCGGGAGGGCCGCCTGCGACGCACCCTGGTCACGGCCGAGGTGACCCTGGCCGTGATCGTGCTGGCCACGACCGGACTGATCATGCAGGGCTACCTGAGCTTCCGGGCCATCGATCCCGGCTACGAGAAAGAGAACCTTCTCACCGCAACGATCTTCCTGCCCTCCTTCGCCTATCCGACCGATGAAGAGAAAATGGCCTTCTTCACCACCCTGCAGGAACGCCTGCAGGCAGTGCCCGATGTGATCAGCGCTTCGGTCACGACCGGTCTGCCGGAGGGACATTCGCTCCGGGGGCGGAGCTTCACCATCGAAGGCCGGGTCACCGAACCGGGGGAGCCGGCCGACATAACCCTCTTCTGGATGATCGGATCCGGATATTTCCGCGCCGTCGGGACACCTCTTCTCCAGGGACGGGATTTCACCGCCGCCGAGCAGGCCATCGGGTCGCCGCCGGTGGTGATCGTGAACGAGACCTTCGCCCGGCAGAACTGGCCCGGAGAAAATCCGCTGGGTAAACGCCTGCACTGGGGCGGTGTCGAGGCCGACCGGCCCTGGATCGAAGTCGTCGGCGTGGTGGCCGACATCACCGGACTCGACCCGGAAAGTTCCTCTGAGGCGGGGTGCTATATTCCGACCGGAGCCCTTCCTTTAGACCGGATGCACCTGGTCACGCGCACCGGCGGCGACCCGCTCGCAGTGGTGGAGCCGCTCAAGGAAATCCTCGGGTCGATCGATCCCGACCTGCCGCTCTTCGAGATCGCGACCATGGAGGAGCTCCTCAGACGCGATCTCTGGCCGATCGAGATCGGAACCTGGGCCTTCGTCGTTTTCGCCGCGATAGCGCTCATTCTCGCCGCGGTGGGAATTTACGCCGTCATCTCGTACACCGTCTCGCGGCGAATGCGTGAGATGGGCATCAGGTTCGCGCTGGGCGCCGCCCCGTCGGACATCACCCGTCTGGTTCTGGTCCGGATCGGCCGCATGACACTGACCGGCGTGCTGATCGGCAGCCTGGTGGGGATCGGCATCATGTTCGCCCTCTCCAGCCTGCTTTTCGGCCTGGCTCAACCGACCGTCATTCTGCCGCTGGGAGTAGCCGCTCTGATGCTGGCCATCGGACTCACGGCGGCCTGGCTGCCCGCCCGGCGGGCCCGCGGTGTGAATCCGGTGGACGCAGTCAGAGAAGAATAAATCCCTCCTCGCGGAGATCCGGACGCGATCGCGTCCGGAACTCCGCGGGAAGTGCATGTGCCAGGGGTCGAGGGCCTGTCTTTCAATCGTATTTCAGCGTCGAAACAGGATCGATCCGGGTCGCCCGCCGGGCCGGAAAGAAGGCCGCGAGGATCGCGATGGCCCCCAGGATCGCGATGACGATCACGTACACCGCCGGTTCGAGCGGCTGAACCCCGAAGAGCAGGGTGCGCACCAGACCGGCAAGGATACCCAGGGTGAGCCCCAGACCGACCATGAGCCCGATACCGAGCACGATGAGTCCCTGCCGCAGCACCAGCCCGAAGACACGCTGTGTCCCGCTGCCCAGAGCAAGCATGATCCCCAGTTCCCGGGTGCGCTGGCTCACGACATACGCCAGCACGCCGTAGATCCCGACCGCCGCCAGGAAGAGTGCCACTCCCGCGAAGACGATCAGCAGGAGCATCGTTGCCCGCCGGGCCTGCATTGAGCCCTCGATCATCCCGGTCATGGTCTGCACTCCCGAGAAGGGGAGATCGGGATCGATGCGCACGATCGCCGCCTGGATCGGCCGGGTGAGCGAGACCGGTTCGACCCGGGTGCGTACCGCCAGACGGTGAAACCGCCCGATCCCCTGCATCATGGGCAGGTAGTAGGCGCCGGAGTGTTCGGTCTCGGATAGACTGTTCTGCTGGATCTGTCCCACCACCCCGACCACGCGGTGGATCAGGCTGGGATCCTCCTCCATGCCCGGCGCGCCGCGCAGCATGAGCTTGCCCACGGGACTCTCCTCGGGCCAGTAGCGCCGGGCCAGCCACTCGTCGATAACCACGATCCGCTCCGATGAGCCGGTGTCAGTGGCCTCGATCCCCCGTCCCTGCAGGATGGGAATGCCCAGGGTCTCGAAGTAGCCCGACGTCACCCGCGTCCGGAATGGTGAGAGGATCGACTCACCTTCGGCGAATTCATGGCCGACGGGGAAGATGACACTCGAGTTGTTGTTGCCGCCGAAGGGAAGCATGTCTGTCACCGTCGCCGCTTCGACGCCCGGTATGGAGCGGACCTCGTCGAGCAGACGGGTGGTGAAGCTGCGCAGGCTGGCCCCGTCGGGATAACGGGCCTCGGGGAGCATGACCATACCGGTCAGCACGTTCTCGGGTTCGAAGCCCGGCTCGACCTCGAGCATCCGGCGGAAACTGGTAAATAGCAAACTGGCACCGACGAGCAGGGCGAAGGCGACCGCCACCTGGACCACAGCCAGGGCGTCGCGCAGCAGCAGGGTTCGGCGCCCGGCTGTCGCGGTGCGGCTCTCCTGCCGGAAAACGGTGCTCAGATCCATTCGGAAGAGGCTGAAGAGGGGAATGGCACCGAAGATGACGCCCGAGCCGACAGCAAGGATGAGGGTGAACAGGAGCACCGTCGTATCGAGACCAATATCGGTTCCCCGCGGCAGCTGCTGAGCACCAAGCACTTCGAGAAGTTTGAGCCCCAGGGCCGCCACACCCAGACCGAGTCCGCCGCCCGCCACGGCCAGCAGGACACTCTCGCTCAGGAGCTGACGGGTCAGGCGGGCGCGCGAGGCTCCGATCGCGAAACGGGTCGCTACCTCGGCCAGCCGGGCCCGGGCCCGGGCCAGCTGCAGATTGGCGATGTTGACACAGCCGATCAGCAGCACCAGCAGGACACCCGCCCAGAGCATGTAGAGGGAGGGAGCGATGTCCCGCACCAGAAAATCCTGCCTTGGGTGGACCTCGGTGTGGAAGCCGGTGTCGGCCAGGAGCCGAGCGGCATCGGGAATCGGGGACTGCGCCGTGAGTGAGGCATTCAGCGCCTCGATCTGCTCGGTCGCCTGCTCGACAGAGGATCCCGGTGCCAGCCGGGCGATCATCTCGTAGCTGTTGCTGTGCAGGTTCTCCAGCCCCCGCTCCTGTTCGGAGAGGGGAATCGGCAGGTAGAAACTCGTCTCCCGATCACCGAACCTGAAGTCGGCCGGCATGACCCCGACGATGGTGTAGTCGGTGCCGTCGACGCGCAGCTCCTGTCCCAGCACTCCGGGGTCGGCCGCGAAGCGTTCCTGCCAGAAACCGTGGTCGAGGACGATCTCGAACTGCCTGCCGATGTCCATGGCCTCGTCGGTGAAGGTGCGCCCCAGGGCCGGCTCGACCCCGAGGGTGGTGAAGAAGGAGGGGGTGATCCGGGTGCTCATGACCCGGACCGGGCTCTCTCCCTCCCCGATGGTGTTGGCGTAGTTCTGGTACAGGGCCAGATCGGCGAAGGCCTCGACCGCCTCGCGGCGGAAGAAGTAGTCGGCTGAGGCGTTCGAGCCGATCGGTGCCCCGGCGCCAGGATACGAATTGAAGACGGTCACCAGCCGGTCGGCGTCGGCAAAGGGCAGCGGCCGCAGCAGGATGGTGTTGATGGCGCTGAAGATGGTCGCGTTGGCCCCGATGCAGACCGCCAGGGTCAGCAGGGCCGTGATCGTGAAAGCCTTTTCTTTCAGGAGCAGTCTGGCGCCGAAACGCAGGTCCTGGAGCAGCGTGACCATGTGGATTCTCCCGTCGATCGATCCCCGGTAATAGTGCCCCCCACACGGCACCTGCTATTGTACACTTCATACTACGCAGGACACCGACGGCAGGTTTCCCTGCCCGCCAGCGATATCCCGCCGATTTCATCACGGTGAGCAAGGCGAAATGTGGTACTGTTCCCGTGAAGCCCGCAGCAGTTCCTCACGGGAGGATGATGGCATGCACATTCTGATCCTCGATGGTCATCCCGAACCATCCCTCGCCCCCGCTATGGGCTGGCTCGAACGTCTGGCCGCCGCCCTGCACGAACGGGGTTCGGAGACCGACACCGTCGCCCTGCGGAAGAGCGAGATCAACCACTGCACCGGCTGCTGGGACTGCTGGGTCAAAACCCCCGGCCGGTGTGTGTTCCGCGACGACATGGACGAGATCCTGACCCGGATCCTGCATTCGGACCTGACCCTTTTCGCGGCCCCCCTGGTCGCGGGTTTCGTCAACGCCCTGACGAAAATGACCTGGGACCGGATGATCCCGTTGGTGCATCCCTACTTCGAGTTCGTCGAGGGTGAGAACCATCACCGGGCCAGGTACGAGGGCTACCCGCTCTTCAGCCTGGTCCTCTCCCCCGAGCCCGACACCGGGGCTGAAGACGTCGAGATCACCGCCACGCTCTTCCGGCGGTTCGCCCTGAACATGAAGACGACGGTCCCCTTCATCGAGACCACGTCGTGCGCTCCCGAGGAGGTGGCCGATGCGCTGGGTGCTCTGTAACGGCTCGCCGCGCGGTCCGAAGAGCAACACCCGGATCCTGCTCGGGCATATCGCCGCCGGGCTCGAGGCAACCGACCGCGAGGTGGTCGACATCCTTTATCTGGTACGTTCGCGGGAACGGGAGCGGCAGCTGCAGCTCATCACCGCCGCCGATGCCGTTCTGATCGCCTTTCCCCTTTACACCGACGCCATGCCCGGCCTGGTCAAGCAGTTCTTCGAGGATCTGGCCGCCCTGCCGGACCAGACGCATCACCCGCCCCTGGCCTTCCTGGTGCAGTCCGGTTTTCCCGAGGCGGCTCACTCGCGACCGGTCGAGCGGTACCTGACCCGATTCACCCGCCGGCTCGGCTGCCGCTATCTGGGCACGACGGTACGCGGCGGAGTCGAGGGCATCCAGGCGCGTCCGCCGTGGATGACCCGCCGACTCTACGCCCTGATGCGGGAACTGGGAATGACCCTGTCCGAAACCAGCGGTTTCGACCCCGGTGTGCTGCGCCGGCTGGCGCCGCGGGAGAAGATGTCACCGCTGCGCCGGACCATCTTCGCCCTGCTGCAACGGATTGGAGTGGGCAACTTCTACTGGGATATGCAGTTGAAGCGGAACGACGCGTATGAAGACCGCTTCGCCCGACCCTGGATCGAACCGGAACCGTAGCGGCGGCGATACCTCGGGCAGGATGCTGTACGATCGACAGCCTGTGGTCCCGGTTGGCTGACGGGGCCCCGGATGTCGTGGAGTCAGGCTGCCTCGCCTTCGGTCTCGGGCGTCCAGGTGCCGGTGCGGGCGGCGCCGTTCATCCTGGCCCGGTGCAGATAGGCCGCCTGGGCGGTCGGGACGTTCCCGGCCTCCCCGAGCCAGGCTTTGAGCACGGGCTCCTGCAGGGCCCGGCCATAACTAAAGCTGAGTTCCCACGGCAGATCGAGACCGAGGGCGTTCATGGCATTCAGGTTCTCGGTGGCCTGGACCGGGGATTGTCCGCCGGAGAGAAACACGATCCCGGGTACGGCGGCCGGAACGGCTCGTGCGAAGGTACGGATGGTGGCTTCGGCGATCTGCCCGGGAGCGGCCTGGACCGGACATTCCTTGCCCGAGATGACCATGTTGGGTTTGAGGATGGTACCCTCAAGCATCACATGGTGCTCGGCCAGAGCCTCGTACAGAAACCGGAGGGTGAGCTCGGTCACCTCTTCACAGCGTTCCAGCGTGTGATCTCCGTCCATGAGCACTTCGGGTTCGACGATCGGTACCAGACCCGACTCCTGACAGAGGGCGGCGTAGCGGGCCAGGGCGTGGGCGTTGGCCTCGAGGCAGAACCGGCTGGGGATGGCCTCACCGATGGTGATGACCGCCCGCCACTTGCCGAAACGGGCGCCGAGTTCGTAGTACTCCTGCAGGCGCTCGCGCAGGCCGTCGAGCCCCTCGGTGATCTTCTCGCCGGGGAAGCCGGCCAGCGGCTTGGCCCCCTTGTCGGGTTTGATCCCGGGAATGATGCCTTTCGAACTCAGTATTTCGGGGAAGGGAACGCCGTCGGCGGTCGCCTGGCGGATGGTTTCATCGAACAGGATCACACCACTGATATATTCCTCGGCACCGGCGGTGGTGAAGAGCAGTTCGCGGTAGGCCCGGCGGGTTTCTTCGGTACTCTCGACATTGATACCCGCCAGTCTCTTGGTAATCGTGCCTGTGCTTTCATCGGCCGCCAGGATTCCCCGGCCGGGTGCGACCATGGCTTCTGCTGTCTGTACAAGCTCATCGATATTCATCGGTTTCGCCCTCTGTGAGTGGGAGATGCAGTTGTTTTCCGCCCGAAGCCCGCGCTCGTGCCTTGAGGCACGAGGAGTAATCAATACTCCGAAGAAGTATCTGGCAATGGCTGAGAGGAGCGGGCGGCGGCGGGCAGGAGCAGAGTGGCGAAGAGGGCGGCCCGCAGGGCGAGAACCGGCGGCCAGCTGAAACCGATGGCATCGTAAAAGAGCAGTTCGACCTCGAACCAGATCAGGGCCGGTACGACGAGGGTGAGCAGGGAGAACAGGAGACCAGGCTCGGGCCCGATGTGCCGCGGGCCTCCATGTTGATCACCGCACCGACCTCTCCGGCCCATGGATGATCCTGCACGAACCCGCGAGCGCCCCACAGTCCGATCTCCTCGGCGTCGGTGAAGAGGAAGACGACATCGTTCGGCAGGGATGATTCACTGGCGAGCATCCGGGCGATTTCGAGCATGATCGCCACCGAAGCGGGTGCGTCGGCCGGCAGGGGGCGTGAGGGATGGTAGTGCAGCAGGCAGAGACCGAGGATCAGGGCCAGCAGGTCGAGGGCCGGCAGCAGGACCGGCTGCGGTCGGGTCACCGTGGAGTCTCCTTCAGCCGCCGGGCAGCAGCCCGGCAGGCGTCGAAGAGCCAGTCGAGATCGGCCTCGGTGTGCGCGGTCGAGAGGGTGCCCAGACCGTGCATGACATGCACCCGTTCCAGAAGCAGGGCCAGTTTCAGGAGCCGTTCGCGCCGTTCGACATCGCAGACCGCGGGATTCCAGACCTGGTCGGGACGATTCAGAGCACACGTCTCATCGTAGGGGAAATTGACCATGGCAACCGAACTGTGGGGAGCGATCCGGTTGCCGTAGCCGGTACAGCGTACGAACACTCCTTCGGCGGCGAACGCCTCCTCCACGCCCCGGCGCATCTTCTGCCCCAGTTCGCCCAACCGGGGATAGACCTCACTCTCGTGCTCGGCCAGCCAGGAGACCAGGGTCCGGCCGGCCAGCAGGGCGGCGGGGTGAGCGCTGAATGTTCCTCCATCGAACTTGACCCGCCGGGGACTGTCGGGATGGCAGAGTGCGAGCAGGTCGGCCCGGCCGGCCACCACGGCCAGGGGCAGTCCCCCGCCCGCAATCTTGGCGAAGGTCGTCAGATCGGGCTTGATGCCGTACAGACGTGCGACTCCGCCGGCACAGAAGCGGAAGCCCGAGATTATCTCGTCGAAGATCAACATGGCTCCGTACCGCTCGGTGAGGGCGCGGGCGGCGGTCAGGTATTCGGGATCGGCCGGAATGAAGCCGCCCATGCCGAGCCACGGTTCGACGATGAAGCAGGCGATGCGGTCTCCGAGCTTCTCGAAAACAGCCCGCAGGTCTTCGGGATCGTTGTAACGGGCCAGCAGAACCCGTTTCATGACATCCTCGGAGAGACCCTCGGTTTCGGGATGATCGTACCCGTCACGGAAACTCACCCCCTTGAGCGCGAAGGGATGAGCGCCCTGCCAGCCGCCGCCGACCTTCAGAGTGATGTCCCGTCCGGTGTAGGCGCGCGAGAGCATGACGGCATACAGGTTGGCCAGAGCGCCGCTGGTGGTGAAACGCAGCCGCTCCAGACCGGTCAGCGAGAGAAGCAGCTCGGCGTACTCGATCTCGATGGTGTCGACAATCCCGGTCTGGAGCCCGATTCCCTCGCCCAGCCCGGCCGAGAGAGCACCGGTGAGCAGGGGAGGATTGTGACCGAGGATATTGGCGTAGTGTCCCTGCCAGAAATCGAGGATGGTGTTGCCGTCGACATCTTCGACGGTGGCGCCGGTGGCCCGACGGATGCGCAGAGGGGCAGGATCGAACAGACGCAGGGAATGGCTGCCGCCTTTGATCAGCGACCGTTCGGCCCGCTCCTGGTGCGAGGCAGTACCGGGGAAGGCCGCCAGATATTCGGAGCTCAGGGTGGCATAGAGCCGTGCGTTGATGCGTTCCCGTTCCACTGTCATCAATACCTCTCTCAACCGTCATGTCCCGGTGCCGGCGAGGCCGATTGCCGACCCCGATTACCATGCACCCCGCTGACCCCGCCACGCTGACCCTGCCCCGCTGTATCCGATACAGACGGTACCGGTGCCGCACCCTTTACCCGTCACCCCCTGCCCCCGACCGGATACCCCCGACCAGGCAACCCCGATCAGACGAATCTACATGAATCGGGGCGAGGGGATACAGTCTCTTTCCCCCTCTTTCCCCGCAGCCTCGACCGGGCCGGGTTTCCGGACAGCTCTCGCTATTGTGTAGTTCATACTATTATGAAACTCAGCATGTACCGGAGTCGTATCATCTGGTGCACGCGCAACGAAGGAGTACAGGGGTGACGGACGAGAAGGGACAGATCGCCGGCGGCGGATCCGACGACCCGGTCGCACCGTACATGCGCAAATTCATGCGCGAGATGAACGCCGGCACTGTCAGCCTGGTCCTGCTGGCGGTCCTCGAGCAGGCCGAACGACCGATGTACGGTTACGAAATCGCCAAACTGCTGGAATCGCTTTCGACCGAACTGGCCAAGATCAAGCAGGGAACCCTTTATCCGGTGCTCCGCTCCATGGAACGCAGCGGCCTGCTCGCCAGCCGGGTGGAGCCGTCGGTCTCGGGCCCTCCGCGCCGCTACTACCAGGTCACGGCCATCGGGCGGGCGGGACTGACCGAGTGGCGGACGGCGTGGAGTGAGATCCGCAATTTCGTGGACGCGGTTCTTGAGGGGGATTACAGCGATGCGGTCGATTGAGGAATACCTGCACTACCTTCGGCGCGAACTGGCCGGCACCGACCCGGCCGTGAGACAGGACGCGCTCTACGACGCCGACGAATACCTGCGCAGCGAGCTGGCCGGAGTGCCCGCCGACGAGCTGGCCGAGGAACTCGCCGCGACGATCGAACGTTACGGCACCCCCGAGGAAATCGCCCGGGCCTACCGGGCAGCGGCCGCCGCCCCGCGCACCCCCACAGCGCGTCTACCCGGCGCCGAAAGCCGGGAGGCGGCGGCCGCGGTTCTCGCCAGGTCCGGAAAGCGCGAAAGGGTCGGCGAGACGGGGACAGTCGCCGAGGACAAACCGTGGTACGCTCTGCCCGAACACACGACTCTGGGTCCCTTCTTCGGAGTGCTGGTGGACCCGCACGCCTACGGTTCGCTCTTCTACATGTTCCTGGCGATCATCACCGGAATTCTCTACTTCACCTGGGCGATAACCGGCCTCAGTCTCTCGGTCGGATTGATCATTCTCATCATCGGGATTCCCTTCATCCTGATCTTCCTGGCTTCGACCCGGGCGATCTCGTTGGTGGAAGGCTGGATGGTGGAAGCACTGCTGGGAGTCCGCATGCCCCGCCGACCGCGCCTGCCGGCCGAGACGCGCCGGCTGACCGGCCGCATCAAATACTGGCTGTCGGACCGGCGTACCTGGACAACCCTGCTGTACATGCTGCTGATGCTGCCCCTGGGAGTGATCTACTTCACGCTCGCGATGGTGTGTGTCACTATCGCTCTGGCGCTGGCCGCCGCTCCCATCGTTCAGATCTTCGTGGCCGATCCGGTCTTCTGGTTCGACGGCTGGAGCCTCTATGTGGATATCTGGCTCTTCCCGTTCCTGCTGGCCGTGGGAGCCCTGCTCATCATCGTCACCCTGCATCTGGCCCGCTGGCTCGGCCGCCTGCATGGCCGGTTCGCGAAAGCCCTGCTGGTGGGTAAGCTCTAGTTCTATAGAAGTACGCGGTCGGCGCAGAGCCGATAGATCGCCAGCACATCTTCCTGTTCGAGCGGACGAATTCCGTCTATCCGCCCCTTGCGACCGTAGAGCCTGAGGCAGTCGGCGGCGGCCCGCTGCAGGGTCGCCTCGTCCTCCAGTCCCAGATCGGCGAGGGTGAAATGCAGGTCCACGCTCGCCTGCCACTGGACCAGGGCCCGGATTCCAGCCCGAGCGTCGGCAAGGTCATCGCCCGAATCGGCCACCTGCATGACCCGTCGGGCGAAGGCGGCGAAAAGCGCCGGCGCAGAAGGGCAGACGTACCACATCCAGCGCGGCATCAGCAGGGCCAGGCCGCGACCGTGGCTGATATCCCAATGGGCCGAGAGGGGATGCTCGAGCTTGTGCACCGGATAGGGCCCCCCCCGTCCGGCAGTGAAGAAACCCGACAGGGCCAGGGCGCTGGCCCACTGCACATTACCGCGCACCGCCAGATCCTGCGGATCGGCATACAGCCGCGTCCCTTCGGCCAGGGCGGTGAGCAGGAAGCCCTCGATGATGCGACCCTGCAGGAGGGCTTCGGGATCGCCGTTGAAGTAGCTCTCCATAACGTGGATCGCCATGTCATAGACGCCGTCGAGGGCATAGTCGAGGGGAACGGTCAGGGTGAGTCCGGGGTCGATCAGAGCCAGGTCGGGAACCAGCAGGGGGGAGTTGAGAACGCACTTCTCGCGCGTAGCCCAGCGGGTGATGACCGCGTTGCCGTTCATCTCGGAACCCGTAGCAGCCAGAGTCGGGATCACCATGATCGGCAGGGCCCGGTCCACACGGCGCACGGTCTCCTGACCGTGATCGTGAAAATCCCAGAGATCCTCGAGATGATAGACGCCGGCCGCGATCGCCTTGCAGGCATCCATGACCGATCCGCCGCCAAGGCCGAGAACCATGTCGCACCCGGCCCGGCGGGCGGCCCACGCCGCCGACTGGCAGGTCTCGAGGTGCGGATTGGGTTCGATGCCGGGAAAGTGAATCCGGTCCACACCGGCCGCTTCGAGCCGTTCGGTGAGGCGGGTAAGGTACCCGTGCCGATCGGCGCTCCCCTGCCCCGTTACGACCAGGGCCCGACTCCCGAGCCGGGCGGCCAGTTCGCCGGCCCGGTCGAACTCGCCGGGACCGAAATAGACCTTGACCGGGTTGTGAAAGGTGAAGCGCATGGAACCTCCCGTCACGGCGGCAGGTGCATTGACAGTCTTCGGACCCCAACCTACCCTTCCCGAAAGACCCCTTCACCTGAAAAAGGATGCCGGTGGCCGTGCAGAAAATCCTGACTCTGATTCTCGGCGGCGGGCGGGGAACCCGTCTGTTTCCCCTGACCCGGGTGCGCAGCAAGCCGGCCGTTCCCCTGGGGGGCAAGTACCGGCTGGTGGACGTGCCGATCAGTAACGCCCTGCATGCCGGGCTCGACCGGATCTACGTGCTGACCCAGTTCAATTCCGCCAGCCTGCACCGGCATATCCGCAGTACCTATTCCCTCGGGCATCTGAGCGACGGCTTTGTGGAAATCCAGGCCGCCAGCCAGACCCTGGGCGAGAGCACCGACTGGTACGAAGGCACCGCCGATGCCGTACGCAAAACCCTCGAACGGCTCGACGACTGGGCAGCGGAACGGGTTCTGATCCTGAGCGGCGACCAGCTCTACCGCATGGATTTCAGAGAGGTGCTGGCACAGCACCGCGAGCGGGAGGCCGAGGTCACCGTGGCGGGGAACCTGATCGAGCGCACCGCCTTCAGCGGGCTCGGCATCATGCAGATCGAGCCCGGCGGACGGATCGCGGGATTCGTGGAGAAGCCCGACCGGATCGAGGAACTGGCCGGGTTCGAGGTTCCGACCGAACTCTATCCAGAGGGCAGCACTCCGGAGGTCAAACCGTGGGCGGCCAGCATGGGGATCTACGTCTGGGAATTGCAGGCCCTGCGCGAGGCTCTTGATGCCAATCCCGGGACGACCGATTTCGGGCACGAGATCATCCCCGCCGCAATCGGCAAGCGGAACGCCTTTGCCTATCTCTTCGACGGTTATTGGGAGGACATCGGGACGATCGGAAGTTATTACGAGGCCAGCCTGGCCCTGGCCGAACCCGATCCCCCCTTTAAATTCAAGCACCGCGACGCCCAGATTTACACCCACCCGCGCTACCTGCCGCCGGTACGGATAGGGAACGCCCGGGTGCAGGATACTCTGCTGGCCGATGGATGCGGCCTGCACGAGTGCACCGTGGAGCACAGCATCATCGGAGTCCGCTCGATCATCCGCTCGGCATGCGAGATCCGCGATACGGTCATGATGGGAGCCGACTTTTATCCGAACGAACGGCCGGGGGATCCGCCGCTGGGAATCGGAGAAGGCAGCCGGATCGAGCGGGCCATCATCGACAAGAATGCCCGCCTCGGACGCCGGGTCGTCCTGCAGGGACGGTCCGGTGCCGAAGACACCGAGGGCGAGGGATACTATGTACGGGACGGTATCGTCGTCATCCCGAAAGGTGTCGCTCTGCCCGACGGGACCGAGATCATCGCCTGACGGACAGCTGGTTCAGAATCACTACCGGGCACCACCAAATGCTCTCGCGGATACAGGTGGAACAACCGTTTACAAAGCCAGACCGGGATCCGGATCAGAAGGTGATCACCCGGTCGTAGGTGTCGATCAGCTCCATGAAGAGCCCGGTGTTGAGCCAAAGTCCCCGCTTGTCTGCAAAATCCTCTTCCGAGACCCCACGGGTCCGCGCGCAGGAGCCTCAGACATAGACCGGAATCGCATGCTCGGAGATCCCGGCCATGATCTCAGCCAGCGGCGGCGTGCCGAAGCCGTGCAGTTCGGACACGACCTCGTCGCGCATCGTCACGACCGCCTCACCGAGCAGGGCAACCGCAGCCTGGTGCCCTTCCCCGACCGCTCCCAGGGCCATCTCGAAAGGCCAGGTCGCCCGGGCGGGATCGTCGGTTCCATGGGTGGCGATGAACAGAAAACGTGACATGCGGATAATCCTCCTTGCCTCCGGCTTCCCGGATCGCCGGACGGTCAGTCCCCTTCAGCCGGTTGCGAGGCCTTCGTGAAAAGTTCGTGAGCCCGGGCCAGTTCGGCCGGAATGTCGATCTGCTGCGGACAGAGTTCGACGCATGTGCCGCACTCCACGCACCGGTCGGCCCGCTCGGACGAGAGCATGATCATAGTGTAATAGCCCGCCGGCTCTTTCACATCCTGGTACAGAGCGGCATTGTTATAGAGATTGAAGATCTTGGGGATGTTGACTCCTTCGGGACAGGGCAGGCAGTAGCGGCAGACCGTACAGGGAACCGGCATCCGCTCGCGCAGCCTGGTGCGCACCCGATCGATGACCCCATACTCGGCGGCCGTCAGCGCGCCCGGCACGGCCGCTGAAGCCGTAGCCGCATTCTCTTCCAGCTCGGCCGGGGCGCCCATGCCGCTCAGAGCCAGGGATACCTCGGGCTGATCCCAGACCCAGCGCAGGGCCCAGGCGGCGGGGGTGCGTTCGATCCCGGAGGTGGCGAAAAGGCGCTGAATATCATCGGGCAACGCCGCCAGCTTGCCCCCCCGCAGCGGTTCCATCACGATCACCCCGAGACCGCGCCCGGCCGCCAGACGCATGCCTTCGGTACCCGCCTGATAGCGCTCGTCCATATAGTTGAGCTGGATCTGGCATAAGAACCACTCCCGGGCCGCGACGATTTCAGCAAAGAGATCGGGATCGTCGTGAAAAGAGAATCCGGCGTACCGGATCCTCCCCTGTGCCAGCTGGCGGTCGAGAAAGTCGAGGGCGCCCTTCTCGCGGGCCCGGCGCCAGTTGCGGCGGTTGAGATTGTGCAGCAGGTAACAATCGATCCGGTCGGTCTGCAGGCGTCTGAGCTGTTCGGTGAAAATCCGCTCGCAGTCATCGGGATGCTTCAGATCCCAGACCGGCAGCTTGGTGGCGATCAGAACCCGCTCGCGCCGTCCCCCGGCGGCCAGTGCCCGCCCCAGCCACGGTTCGCTGTGGCCGCCGTGGTAGGGCCAGGCGGTGTCGACGTAGTTCACCCCCAGCTCCAGGGCCCGATCGAGCATGCGTGTGGCCTGCGGCTCGTCGATGCAGGTCTCATCACCATCGATCACCGGCAGTCGCATACATCCGAATCCCAGAACCGAAACCTCTTCGCCGGTCTGTCCCAGCTGCCGGTACTGCACGCCCCGCCCCTTTCTTTCCCGAGTTCTTCCCTCCCGGACTTCGTCCTTCGTGGATTCCTTCCCCGCCGTATTCCCGACCTTCAGCGGTCCCGATCTCCCCGATTCCTATCCTGTCAGCAGGTTTTGCGGGCGATATGGATGGCCGCCACACCACCCAGCAAAGACCGGTACTCGACCTTTTCGAAGCCGGCCGCGCCGAGGATCGCCGCCAGTTCCTCCGCTCCGTGGAAGCGGGGAATAGTACTGCTCAGGTAAGCATAGGCGGCATCAGAGCCCGAAATCCACCGCCCCACCGGCCGCACGACCAGACCGACATAGGCGCGAGAGAGAGTTCGCAGCAGACGCCGGCGGGGCTGGCTGGTCTCGAGGTTGACGAAGCGGCCGCCGGGACGCAACGCCCGGATTATTTCGGCGAAGACGGTCGGGAGCGCCTGCGATCCCGTCTTCAGGTTCCTGGTGGCGAAGGAGAGGGTGACCAGGTCGAATGTCCCGTCGGCAAAGGGGAGCCGGCCGGTGTCGGCCAGGGTAAAGTGGATCCCCGCAGCGGCGGGTTTGCGGGCCGCGGTCCGGAGCATCGGAGCCGAAAAATCGACCGCCGTCACACCGACATCCGGTCCGGCCCGTCGCTTCAGGTAGCAGGCGGTCTCGCCGGTGCCGGCACAGACATCGAGCCAGCGCCGCCCGCCGGCACGAACCGCCAGCCGCACTGCCCGCCGGCGCCAGAGAATATCGAGCCCGAAGGTGAGCAGGTGATTGATCCCCTCATAGGTATCCTCGATACCGCTGAATATTCTCTGCACCGCCCCGCTCATCGGTCGAATCCCGTTCTCCTCCCTTTCACACCATCCCGTTGCGGCCGGACCGGCGTTCTGTCTCCGGCCGCCCGAGCCTGTCTCTGAATGTCTTTGTATCAGGCCGGATAGATACACGACCGGGCTTCATCGGCAAAGGCTTCGATGAGCTCCGGTTCGGCTTCGAAGAAATGATCGGAGGGCGCCAGAATGTAGCCCCCCTGCGCCCCGGCGGCTTCGAAACAGCTCCGGACCGCGCGGCGGGTTTCGGCCGGAGTGCATCCGGTGAAAAACCGTGCCTGGTCGAAACCGCCGATCATGCAGACCCGGTTCCCGAGCCGCTCGCGGGCCCGGGCCAGGTCGACATCGCCGCCGAGCGAGGGTGGGGTAAAGGTTTCCATGGCGTCGGGTTCGGTGGCCGCGATCAGTTCGAGCAACGGCATCATCCCCCCGCAGGTGTGGTAGACCACCCGCTGCCCGACCGCATGAGCGGCCGCGATCAGTTCACAATCCCAGGGGGCCACGAACGACTCGAAGATGTCGGGCGATATGACGGTCGAGCTGGCATCACCCCCGCCCAGCTCGAGCAGGTCGAAGCGGGCTCCGGCGGACGAGGCGATCCAGGCCAGCTTGCGTTCGCGCACGATGTCGAGCAGAGTCCGCACCCAGACCGGGTCGTCGAAGGTTTCCATGATGAGACGCTCGGTTCCCACCAGAACGGCCGCATCCTGCCAGCAGCCGGGTTGACCGTAGATATCGAAGCCGGGCACGGTACCGCGCACCATACCCTGATCGCCGAACTCTTCAGCGGCTTCGTTCACCGCTTCGGTGTCGCAGAGCGGAGCCGGAGCGTAGCGGGCGATGAGATCGATATCGCCCTTTTCCTTGACGAGACGTTCGACAACCCAGGCGGTTTCTGGTGAGGCCCGCGTGGCCATTTGCAGCTGGCCGCCGGGAGTATGGATGCGGAACAGGTCGGTGCGACAGCTATTGTCGGACAGCGGCTCGATCTCGATCCGCCACTGCTCTGATTCGATCCAGCGGGGATCGAGGTAACCCGGTTCGGGTTGTGAGGGACTGAAGACGTGCCCGCGCCCCTGGTCGGGGCGGTGGGCGGCGATCCAGAGGATGGGATCGAGGCCGTACCGGTCAAAGAAATCGAGGGCAGAGATTCCGCCGCAGGTCTGCGACAGAAAGGAGGGCATCAGATGGTGGGTCGTGACGGGAAGCCGGTCGGGAATCCCGACGTCGAGGGCTGTCAGCAGCCGTTCGCGTGATGTCATCACGACGTTCCCGTCGGTTTCTCTGCCGGTCGGTTACCGGCGGAACATCCGCTCCATCCCCCCGCCGCTCGACAGACGCGGGTTCACGGCGGCGTTGAAGATCGAGCCGAAGGTGTAGCTGAAGCCAAACCGGACCTCGTACTCGAAGCTGGTCTGAAGCTTCCTGATCTCCAGCAGGATATCCTCGTCACTCTCACCACCGGCAGCCAGATAGAGCTGGTCGTGCACCTGCCCGTAGCGACCGTTGAAGTTGAGCGAGAAGCCCCGGAAGAGACGGATGTCGCACCAGATGTTGGCGTTCACATGATAGAGATCGAGGTCGTGGAAATAGTGAGCTCCCTCGATCGATCCCATGGCGTTTCCCCACGGCTGGGTGACCGAGAGAGTCAGACGCAGGGATTGATTGTAGAGCATCTCGCTCATCTTGCCGTAGAGAGTCTTCTCCTCGTACTCGACCCAGGTAGCCCCGATGGAGTACTGCAGGGTGAGCCGGCGGCGGGTGAAATCACTGTAAGGGTAGAAACTGTACTCGACCGCCGGCGAGAGGCGGGTATCGAGGTGCTGATTCAATCTGGTCTGGGAACTGGCGTTGAAACGCAGACCGGCCCCGAAATGCTCCCCGAGGCTCTTGATCACCGAGGCTTCGCCACGCAGGGTGTGCCTGAAATTCAGAATGGTGTAATCGGTCAATTCATATTCGCTCTCGCGGTAATCTCCGTTGAGTTCGAACTCGGTCTTCCAGTCGGCCGTGATGCGGCGAGCCGAAAAGGAACCGTTGACCGAGCGGTTCTTCCGGCTGCTCTCCCCCTCGATATTGCCCGACAGACTGGTCCGGAAGACCCAGAAATTCCATGGATCGATCTCGGGCAGGGCCGGCCTCTCTTCCCGGCCCCGGCTCCGGGCCATCGAGAGCACCAGGTTACGCCCCGCGGGTGTGCGCAGCAGGTAGGGACCGAGACCGAGCTGGATGACCCGCACCACCCCGGTGCGGACCTCGTCGCGGGTGTCGGTCTGACTCGAGGTGTGCACCAGCCGATCGGTCCGATCCTCATACTCCCCCATGCCGATGAAATCCACCGTGTAGGCCTGACCGCCGCTGCCGGCCGACTGCGAGGTAATGATGAGGTGCACGTCGGCATCGGCCTGGTCACGCACCCAGTTCACGTAGTCGATCTCGGTGCGGATGAAATCCTCGCCGAGCATGCGGTAGTTACCGTCGAGGAAAACCTTGATGGTACCGTTCTCGACCACGGCTCCCCGCTCCTGGGCCTGAAGGGTGGAGGATCCGGATATCGCGATGACGACAAGCGCTCCCAGGAAGGGCAGAAAGAAACTGCGCTTCGCCGTGCGGGAGATCGAACAGAGGGTTGCGCCGGATGACGATCGTTTTGAGTCGGAGTGCAATCGGATTACGCCGGAGTGCGATCGGATT
>CAZNUA010000012.1:70261-75730 GCA_964576115.1 uncultured Gemmatimonadota bacterium | reverse complement strand
AGCGCCGCTGTCTCACATGCCGGCGCGGCGCAGCACGGCGTTGACCCGGGCCATGAACTTGCCGGGGTTGAGCGGTTTGCGGATGTAGTCGTCGGCCCCGGCCGCCATCAGGCGCACCTCGGTGTCCTGCTCCTCGCTACCGGTCAGGATCACCACCGGCAGGCCTGCTGTCCCGACCGAGCCCCGGACGTGGGTCAGCACGTCCTCCCCGCCCATAACCGGCATATCCAGGTCGAGCACGAGCAGGCTGAAGCCCGGATTGAGATCGAGCAGTTCGACCGCAGCGCCGCCGTCCTCGGCTTCGGCCACATCGAAACCGTTCTTTTCAAGCAGGGTCCGAGCCAGTTTCCGATTCACCGGATCGTCATCGACGATGAGAACGAGCGCTCCGTCGGCATCGGCTTTGAGTTCGGCTTCCTCCTCTTCGGCAGTAGGTTCGGATAGAGTCGTGATCCCGACCGGGGGTTCTGGAGAAACAGCGTTTCCAGCCGTCGGCACTTCCGCGACGGCAGGCGCCGCTTCACCGGCCGCCCCCAGAACCCGTTCGACCTCTTCAAGGGTCGTGATTCCTTCCCGAACTTTGTCCAGGGCCGAGTCGAAGAGAGTTCGCATGCCCGAACGCGCGATGGCACGGCGCAGTTCGGAAATATTCGCCCCGCCGGCGATCAGCTCCTCCATTTCTCCGTTCGAACTCCACAGTTCCCAGATGGCGAAGCGGCCACGGTAGCCGGACTGGCCGCATTGCTCGCATCCCTTCGCTCTGACGAGCGGCACCACTCCGCAGCGATCGGCGAGCCGGCGTTCGTCCTCGGTCAGATCTTCCTCCAGGATCCGTTCGGCACAACGGTCGCAGACCCGGCGCATCAGACGCTGGGCCAGCGCTCCCTGCAGCGATTCGGCGATGGCGGTCCGGTCGAGATCGAGATCTTCGAGACGGGTGATGACACCGATCGAATCGTTGGTATGGAGCGTGGCCAGGACCAGGTGCCCGGTGAGACTGGCCTGTACGGCGATCTCGGCTGTTTCTGTATCCCGGATCTCACCGAGCAGGATGATATCGGGATCCTGGCGCAGGATCGCGCGCAGGGCCGAGGCGAAGGTCACCCCCTGCTGCGGCTGGACCTGGATCTGGGTGATCCCGTCCAGCTCGTATTCGATCGGATCCTCCACGGTGATGATGTTGACCTCTTCGGTGGCCAGTTCCTGCAGGGCGGCATAGAGAGTCGTCGTTTTCCCCGAACCGGTGGGTCCGGTCATGATGACGATCGAGTCCCGCTGCGAGAGCATGCGCCGGAACTGCTCCAGCTCGCGGCGCGGCACACCGATCGCGTCGAGCGATATCGAGGCGGCGCTGTCGAGCACGCGAATGACCATTTTCTCGGTGCTCCGGGTCGGGACGGTCGAGACCCGCAGATCGTAGCTGTGCCCCCGCACCCGGACCGAAGCCCGACCGTCCTGCGGCCGGAGCCGGTCGGCGATATCCATCCTGGCGAGGATCTTGAGCCGGGAGAGGACCCGGTTCAGGGCGGGTACCGGCATCTGCATGTAGTGACGCATGACCCCGTCGACCCGGAATCTGATGACGGCGCCGATCCGCGAGGGTTCGAGATGGATATCGCTCGCTCCCTGCGATAGAGCGTCACGCAGGATCGCGCTGGTCAGCTGCACCACCGGCCCGGCCTCGACCGCGGCCAGTTCCAGATCCTCGGCGCTGCGCTCCTCGAGGACGGTCACATCGTCTGCATCTTGCGCCTCCACGTTGCCCAGCAGGCCTTCCACGACCCGGTCGGGGGAGTAGCGCGATTCGATCGCCTCGGCGAGCCGGGAAGGAGGCGCGACCTCGAAGAGCGGGGTTCGCCCCGAGGCAAAGGAAAGAATCTTGGCGGCATTGAAATCGAAGGGCGCTCCGGTGGCGACGATGAGATTCTCGTCATCTTCACGCAGAGGCAGAACGAGGTTCTGGCGAGCCAGCTTTTCGGGCAACAGCTTGAGGACGTGATCCTCGGCGTTGTTCAGATCGGCAACCTTGAGCCGGGCATGGCGGGCGACGATATCGGCCAGTTCGTACTCGGTGACACCGCAGTTCTCGATCATGCTCTGCCAGAGCTCGCCGGTCTCCTCGGGCAGACTCAGACAGACGACGTCGGGGATGCTGAAACCGGCCTTCTGAACGGCATCTATCATCCACTGGCAGGGATTACGCTCCCCGGTCATCCTGGCCTCCTTCTGGCAGACGGGGTTGCAGGTAGGCGATCACGGCCTCGTGCTCCGCCGAGGTCTGCGCCAGAAGCTCGCCCGCGCGAGCTATGTTTCCCTCTTTGGATTCGAGTTCGATCTCCTTGAGCAGTTCGGCCAGAGTCGCGGCCCCGATCGTGGCCGCCGCCGATTTGTAGGCGTGGGCGGTTTTGGCCGTTGCTTCAACGTCCGAAGCCTCCACGGCTCGCCGCAGGTCGGCCATCCGGCCCGGAGAATCATCAAGAAAAAGTTCGAGCATGCTGTCAACCGCTTCCTCGACCCCGGCCTCTCGCATTGTGGCCCGCAGGCTTTCCAGATCGACCGGCGGACTGCCATCGGTTCCAGGTCCCGGCACACCCCGCTCCCCTGTCTGCTTCTCTCCCCCTTCCGCAGACTCCTCGTCTCTGCCGGCCGTCCACTCCTCGACGGTCGAGAAGAGCTCGTGAGGCTTGAAGGGTTTGGAGAGATACCCGTTCATCCCCGCCTCGAGGAACTTCTCCCGGTCTCCTTCCAGGGCGTGAGCGGTCAGCGCAATGACCGGCAGGTTCGCCAGAGCCCGATCGCGGCGGATCTCCTGCACGGCCTCCAGACCGTCCATTTCGGGCATCTGCACATCCATCAGCACCAGGTCGTAGGTCCGCTTTCGTACCGCCTCTACAGCCAGACGGCCGTTCTCCACGACCTCGACCTCATGGCCGCGCTTGCGAAGCATGGTGGCGGCAACCTTCTGGTTGACCGGGTTGTCTTCGGCCAGCAGGATCCGGCGGTGCTGACGGGTCTCCTCGATCGAATGCCGGGTAATGAGGGTGTCCGCTTTTTCTTCGGGACCTTTTTCACCGAGTACCATCACGATTGCCTCCAGCAGATCAGGGCGCGCGACCGGTTTGGTCAGATAGGCGTGTATCCCCAGCTCGCGGCACCGCTGGCCGTCGCCTTTACGGGCCGCCGAGGTCAGCATCATCAGCTTCGTTCCCGCAATCCGGGTTTCGGACCGGATGACCGACGCCATCTCGAAGCCGTCGCGCCCGGGCATGTGACCGTCTATGACGGCCAGGTCGAAGGGGTGCTCCTTTTCGACAGCGGCGCGCAGCTTCGCCAGCCCGGCTTCAGCTTCTTCGGCATCCTCGATCTCAAGACCGAGTCCGTCCAGCATCTGTCTCACGATCCGCCGGTTGGTGGCGTTGTCGTCCACCATCAGAACCCGGATCCCCTCCAGGATCACTTTTTCGCGCTCGGGAACGGGACGCAGGTCGGCCGCTTCGATTTCGAGAGGGATCTCGAACCTGAACACACTCCCCTGCCCCACCTCGCTCTCGAGTTCGATCTCACCCCCCATGAGGCGGACGATACCGCTGGAGATGGCCAGTCCCAGACCCGTTCCGCCATAGTGGCGGGTGGTCGAGGAATCGGCCTGGGCGAATTCCTCGAAGATGTGCTGCTGTTTCTCAGCCGGTATGCCGATGCCGGTATCACGGACGGTGAACCTGATGAGGGCGGCGCCCTCCCGCTCCCCGACCGGGGCGACCGCGACACTCACCTCCCCCTCGGGAGTGAATTTGAGCGCGTTTCCAACCAGGTTGTTGAGGACCTGCCGGATGCGGCCCGGGTCGCCGATGACCTGGTGGGGGGTGTCGCCGTGCATGTCGGAAACCAGCTCCAGACCCTGCTCGAAAGCCCGCACGGCGAAGGTTCTCAAGGTGGAGTCCACGAGGGCGGGCAGATTGAAGCTGGTGCGTTCGATTTCGTATTGACCCGCTTCCATCCGGGAGAAATCGAGGATGTCGTTCAGGATCCGCAGCAGAGCCTCGGCCGAAGTCTGGATGAGCTGAGCCGATTGTCGCTGTTCGGGGGTCAGATCGGAATCGAGCAGAAGCTCGGTCATGCCGAGGATCCCGTTCATGGGGGTACGGATCTCGTGGCTCATGTTGGCCAGGAAGCTGCTCCGTGTTTCGGCCAGTCGCTCGGCCGCAGACCGGGCGTCTTCCAGCGCCTGACGCGCTTCGACCCGGGCGGTCACATCGCGGGCGATCCCCCGGGCGCCGACGCTCTGCCCGGTCGCGGGATCGTGGATCGGCCGGCCCGAGAAACTGATGTGCCGCATCTCTCCGGTCGAGGTGAGAAAGACGGTTTCGAAATCGATGAGATCCTGTCCCGCCAGAATCCGCCGGAAACTCTCGCCGGCCGCCTCGTGCTGGTCGGGCGGCATCATCTCCAGGAAGGACCGGCCGAGCAGGTCGTCCCGGTCGGCCGTGAAGACCTCTTCGGCGGCGGTGTTCAGAAAAGTCCACCGCCCTTCGCCATCCACCTGCCAGACGACGTCAGAGGCCGATTCGATCAGCTTGCGGTACTGCTCCTCGGTCTCGCGCAGGGCTGCCTGCGCCTGGCGGATCTCGGTCAGATCGTCGTAGAGAACGAAGATGAGAGCGTCCTCGGACTCTCCGGTGATGGTCCCGGAAGCCTTCACCTCGATCAGGGTGCCGTCCTTGCACCGGCGCACGACTTCGATCACGGTGGGTTCGGTCGTCGAGAGCTGGCGATCCAGCAGACGGCTGCGATCGAGTTCCTCTTCGGGCACCACCAACCGGTTCAGTTCGATCCCGACCACTTCCCCGGCCGAATAGCCGAAGAGCTTCTCGAAGCCCGGATTGACCTCGATGACCCGGCCGTCGGTGTCGAGGGTGGCGATCGCGATCGGAGCGTGCATGAAGACCGCATTGAGGTAGTTCTTCTCCTGCTCGACGACTTTCTCGCTGTACTCCAGCCGCTTGCGGGCGCTGAGATGGCTGATGACCTGGTGGTGCAGGCGGCGGTGCAGGATCGAAGTCATGAGAATGAAGAACAACACCAGCAGGGCAGCCACGAGGTGGAACCGGGTGGTTCCGCTGAGCAGGATGGCGGCTGCGAGAGGCAGCAGCATCGCGGCGGCGAAGAGCCTGAAGGCGAGGTAGTCGGTGTTGAGGACCACCGTCGCGCCGGTCACCAGTCCCGCGAAGACCACCATGACCAGGGCCAGATCCCGGGCCGGCAGGAGAGGGGCGACGGCGAAGGTGCCGAGGCCCCAGGCCAGCCCCTGCAGGGTGATGCAGAAGCGGATCCGCCCGGTGGCCCGCTCCGGGTCGGCAATGGTGCGGGTGATCCGCTGTCTCATCACGATCCGGAAACCGGTCACGAGCACGATCGCCCCTGCCCAGGCGCCGATTGTCGGGAACGGTACCGAGGGCCAGATGATGAAAG
>CAZNUA010000012.1:63882-70161 GCA_964576115.1 uncultured Gemmatimonadota bacterium | reverse complement strand
GCCCCTGCCCAGGCGCCGATTGTCGGGAACGGTACCGAGGGCCAGATGATGAAAGTCACAACCGCAGCCAGCAGGATGTGGTTCAACTCCGCGAAGGGGCTCTCCCCCAGCAGATGGCGGGCCAGCATCTGCTTCATTCCCTCACCGACCATCCGGTCGAGAACCATCCCTCTCTCATCTTCAGGCTGGCGACGGGAGATGATTTCGGCCAGCAGCTGCGGATTCTTCGTGGTCGTTACTTCAGGTTGATCGGCACGAGAGGCCATTCCGGTTCTCCCCTCCCCGGATGAGAGCGGGCAGGCCCTGGATATCCAGCCGCGAGCGTTACGACAGCTTGGAAGACAAGGGCTCAATCGCCTATGATGACCGGGCCCGGGGGAGTGGAATTCCCCCGGGCGGTACCGGGAGTATACCGGCCGGAGAGGTGACGATGAAATGCGCTCAACATCCCGATCGGGAAGCCGTCGCCCGGTGTGCGGCCTGCGACACGGCGCTCTGCGAGGAGTGCGCCCTGCCCGGGGAAGCGGGCACGGTCCTCTGTAACAAGTGCCTGGCTCTGGCGGCCGCCGGCGAAGTGACCGAGGAGACCCGCCAGAAGGTCACTGAAAGTGCCGCCCGACGGGCCCGTCAGGAAGAGGCGAAAGTGCGCCGGAGCCGCCTGCGTCTGATCGTTCCGATCGCGCTGGTTGTCCTGATCTGCATCGCCAACCTCATCCTGTTCATGACCGCACCGGTGCCCGAAATCGAAGCGTTCGTCGCGTCCGAATATCCGGTCGCCTCGCTGGTGATTGTGGATGCCGCGATCCGCGATTACCTGCAGGAAAACGGCGAAGCTCCCGCCGACCTGAATGCCCTTCGGGGCGACTACCTGCCGGCCGAACTGATGGATTCGGACGAACTGGAAGCGTACCGTTACCGGAGAACCTCACCCCGCACCTGGGAATTGAGCCTGCTCGAACCACCTGAAGACGCCACCCCGGAGCTGGTGCTGACCGAAGGAGGGCCGAGATGAACCGCCGGGCCCTCACATCCTTGAGAACCGACCGCAGACACTGGGGTTTTACCATCATCGAGATGGTCACGACCCTGCTGGTCCTGGGCACCCTGATCGCGATCTCGATTCCCAATTACACCGGCTACAAGCTCAAGGCCCAGTACGCCGCCCTGGAGGAGTACGTCGACATCATCATGGACGCCCAGGATCTCTACCTCACCGAGCACGGGCATTTCTATCCCGAGAACGGTACTCTCAACATCCTCAGCCGGACGCAGTGGAGCAGTTCCGAACTCGACGTCAGGCTCCCCGAAGACCATCTGCACAGTTTCCGGATATATTCCGTGAACCGGGAAAACAGGCGGTTCCGGTTCAACTATCTCTACCTGATCGTCGACGCCGACATCGATTTCGACCGGAACGGACGCACCGACAGTTTCATGGTCCTCACCTATTTCCGCGACGACCGTCCGATACACGAACGGAGGCTGATCAGGTACCGGTAGGGGTGACTGCCTGAGCACTGTATTGCCTCTCACGGCCGATATTCTATCTTAGGTTCTCCCCGACCGGGGGTCGCCCGGCACCGGGCGATGTGATCACAGCGGAACAGACGGGAGCAGACACGTGGCGGATTCAGGGTATCTCATGGCCGATGCAGTCCGGGCCGCCTACCGGGACGGACAGGAAGATGAAGAACTCCTCCCCCTGGTGCGGGTCGATTCCGATGGAAATCCGGTCGGCGCCATCGGCGACGGTGACTGGGTGATCTTTTATGACATCCGCGGCGAGCGGGAGATCGAACTCACAAACGCCTTCATCGAGAAGGACTTCCCCCACTTCTCCCGACCCGAAATGACCGTCAATTTTGCGACCATGATCGAATACCACCCCGATCTGGATGTCGAGGTGGCCTTCCCGCCCCAGGCAAGCATCGAGGATACGCTCTGTGAAGTGGTGAGCAAGGCCGGCCTGAAACAGGCCAAGGCGGTCGAGTCGGAGAAAGCGGTCCACCTCAGTTTCTTTCTCAACGGCAAGACCCAGACGGTCTTTGAGGGCGAGGACCGCTTCGTGGTCCCTTCCCCCCGGGTGACCTCCCACGCCGAGATGCCGCCGGAAATGAGTGCCGCCGGGGTGGCCGAGGCGGCCATCGCCGCAGTGCAGAATCCCGAGTACGCCCTGGTGACCGTGAACCTGTGCAATGTGGACGTGATCGGCCACATCGAGAATCCCGAGGCCATCAACACCGCCGTGGAGACGGTTGATACCCAGACCGCCCGTATCGTCGCCGCCGCCCGCGAGGCCGGTGTCACGACCGTGATCACCGCCGATCACGGCACCGTGGAACGCTGGTACTATCCCGACGGCAAGATCGACACCGGACACACCGACAATCCCGTGCCCTTCATCGTGATCGACGACACCCTCGGCACCGATATCGTCATGCGCGGCGAAGGCGCTCTGACCGACGTAGCCCCCACTGTGCTGCACCTGATGGGCCTGCCCCGGCCCGAGGCGATGACCGGCCGGAGCCTGATCGCCGAACCGATCGACCTGCCCGGCCCTGCGGCCGCATCCACCGAAGCCACCACTGGTCCCGAAGACCGCCGGCGCGTGCTGCTGCTCATCACCGACGGCTGGGGAATCGGCGACGGCAGTGAGGTCGACCTGATCGCGAAGGCGCACTCGCCGAATATGGATGCCTTCCAGGCCGAGTGGCCGATGACCCGGCTCGCGGCCTCGGGCCCCGCGGTCGGGATGCCCGAAGGCACGGTCGGCAACTCCGAGGCCGGTCACGGCCACATCGGCGCCGGGCGCGTGATCCCGGCCGACCGGGTGCGGATCAATTCGGCCCTCGAGGACGGATCCTTCTTCGAAAATGAGGCCTTCCTTCGCGCCATGCGGGGAGCGAAAGAAGCCGGCACCCGCCTGCACCTGCTCGGCATCGTTTCTTTCTACAGCTCGCACGGCAGTGTCGATCACCTGCTGGCCCTGATGGAAATGGCCGCCCGCGAGGAGGTGCCCGAGGTCTACACCCACGCCATGCTGGGTCGCCGGGGCGAACGTCCCGAGAGCGGGGCGGTCTACATCCAGCAGGTCGAGGAGACCGCCGAGCGCCTGGGCGTGGGCCAGGTCGCGACCGTCATCGGGCGCTTCTGGTCGCTGGACCGCGAGGAACACTGGGACCGGATAGAGAAGACTTACCGGATGCTGGTGGAAGGTGAAGGCACGCCGGTCGCCTGACCGGCTCCGGCTGCCGAGTCGATCCTCAACCAGCCATCCTTCCCGTTCACTGGAGTCCGGGCCACGCGATCACCCGCCCGGGCAAGCCGGTGAGCAGCAGAGCCGTCATCGGCTCAACAGGTAGACCGCGAAGGAAGCCAGCCAGTGTTCCCCCTCGTAGTGTCCGCTGACGATGTGCGGCAGGGTGGCTTCGGCGTGCCGGACGGATGAATCGAGCAGCACCCGCCGGACGGGATCGCCGTCCGGCAAAGCCTCCGCGATCCCCCGCATGCACCAGGCCCGGCTCAGATTCAGGCCGTCCAGGTGGACGATCTTGGGATCGGTGCGGTCGGAGACATCGGCCGGTTCGAGCAGGGAGCGCGGTTCCCCCCTCTCCAGATCGGGCAGGAAGCGGTGGAACCAGTCGGCGAAGGCGGCTGGGTCCAGTACCCGGTGCATGAGGTCGGCTTCGATCAGCGAGCGGGAGAAGAAATCATCCCCGTCCGGTTCCCATGCAGCCGGGTAGTCGGCATCGTCTGCGAAGTAGGTGCGGGCGCGTTCCAGCAGCAGCGCCTCCAGGTCGGTGCGGCCCGCCGCCCGCGCGTAATCGAGGGCGAAGGCGATCCCGAAGGCGGTATTGGGATGCACGCCGCGGCGGATCGGATACGTCTGCCGGGGCAGGAAGTCGAGATAGCGAGCTACGAAGGCATCGGCCAACGGCTGGAGGGCGGTCGACCAGCGCCGGGCGTCCGGGTCATCCCAGGTCCGGAGTTCCTCGGCCAGTTTCAGCAGCCAGGCCCAGCCATAGGTTCTCTCGAAAGACGCCCGGTTCGGCTGGTTCAGGTAGTCTACTTCGGTACGCACGTTCCCGGCCGTGAGGTGGGCGTCTAGGGTACCGCGGATGCGTACCGCTTCGGGCAGATCGGGGAAGAGCTTGAGCAGGCGCACCAGCAGCCAGTGCCCGTGCACCGAGGAGTGCCAGTCGAAGCTGCCGGAGAAGACCGGGTGCAGCGCGGCGGGGCGGCGCACCTCCCCGGCATCGTTCATCACGTGATCCAGTTTGTTGGGAAACTCCTGACCGATCCCCTTCAGAGCCAACCCCGCGAACGCGGACACGCTGCCGGCATCGAGCTGAGGGAAGGCTGCGCCCATGCCGCCGGACGCCTCATCCCCGGCAGGCGGTCCCTGTCCGCCGCCGCACGAGGCGAGGAGCAGGCCAAGGCAGAGGAGAAGACTGCCGGTGCCCGCCCTGCGCCGCTTCCGTTTCCCGGTCTTTTCCTCCTCCGCCTGCTTCCGTTCCCGTTCCGGGATCCGCTCGGTTGTTTCACGCCCCGGTACGGGACGGGGAGGCATGACTCGTTTCTTCTGACGGTTGGGGATCTCTTTGCCCATGGCCGGTCCTCTTTCTCCCCCGCCCTCGCGGTGCGAGCGCTCCGACGGCTCGCAGCCGGCGGGTGCACAGAGACAAGGATACGGCAGGACTCGCGCCTCAATCCACCCGCAGCGTCACGACCGGATCGACCCGGCTGGCCCGCCAGGCGGGCAGGAGGCTGGCGATCCCGGTGACGATGAGGATCGCCACCGCGACCGCCGCGTAGGTCAGCAAATCGGTCGGGCTCAGGTTGAAGAGGAACGAGCGGATGAGCCGGTTCAGGGCCAGTGACGCGCCGATCCCGAGCACGATCCCCAGTCCGGTCAGGCGGCCCGCCTCGAAGAGGATGAGGCGGAGCAGGCCAGATCTGCGGGCTCCCAGGGTCATGCGCAGACCGATCTCGTGCGTGCGCTGGGTCACAGTGTAATTGTGCACGCCGTAGACCCCCACCAGGGCGAGCAGAAGGGTGAGACCGCCGAAGAAACCCAGCAGAATGGCCCGGAAACGCTGGGTCGAGGAGGAATCACGCAGCACCGTCTCCATGATCCGGATATCGCCGCGGGGGATATCGGAATCGAGGTCGGCGACGACGGCACGCAGGCGCTCGGCGAAATCCGCCGGCTCGAACCGGGTGCGCACGACCACGCCGGCACTCTGCGAGTAGTGCGTCGGGAAAAAGAGACCGGGATTCCCGTCGCTCCCGAAGTCCAGCAGCCTCATGGTCTCCACCACCCCGATCACCGTCACCGGGGGCCACGGCGTGCGGGTGATGAGGTTGATGCGGCGGCCCACGGCATCGCCGTCGAGCCAGTACCGCTCGGCCAAGGTGCGGTCGATGATGACCACGTCGGGGGTGATCGCCAGATCCGCCTCTTCGAACCACCGCCCGGTGAGCAGCCGCGCCCCCAGCGCTTCGAGGGCTCCCGGACCGGCGGTCCGCAGCAGGCCCATGGTCTGCTGCTGCCGTTCGGGATCGGGGTGATCGGGGATCTGGAAGTAGATCCCCGGCGCCGCCCCGCTGAAGGGCAGGAAATCGAACGATCCGGCCTGTTCGACCTCGGGCAGGGCGGTGAGCCTTTCGTGCAGCTGCCGCCCGAACTCGAGTTGATGTTCCCGCGCCGGATACGCCGATGGATCAAGGGGGAGCTGCATCATGATGAGGTTCCCGGGTTCGAAGCCCAACTCGACGTGCATCATGTTATGCAGACTGCGCAGCAGCAGGCCGGTGCCGACCGTGAGGATGACGGCCAGGGACACTTCGATGACGAGCAGCGTGCTGCGCAGACGCCGCTGCCCCCGGCTCGCCGACAGGGTCCGCCCGCCCGTCTGCAGGGTCGTACCGGGGCTGACCCGGGACGTCTGCAGGGCAGGTGCGAGACCGAAGAGGAGCACGCTCACCGCCCCCACTCCGGCGGCGAAGAGCAGAACGGGCAGATCGAGTCCCACGCCGGTCCGCTGCAGGACGGCGCTCGGATAGACCGCGACGAGCAGCCGGATCCCCACCCAGGTGAGGAAAAGACCGACCGCAATCCCGACCGCGGCCAGCAGGGCGTTCTCGATCAGCAGGGTCCGGACGAGCCGGCGGCGCGAAGCGCCGATGGCGAGCCGCACGGCCATCTCCCGGCCGCGGCCGGCACCGCGGGCCAGAAGCAGGTTGGCGATATTGGCGCATCCCACCAGCAGCAGCAGA
>CAZNUA010000012.1:61688-63782 GCA_964576115.1 uncultured Gemmatimonadota bacterium | reverse complement strand
ACCGCGGGCCAGAAGCAGGTTGGCGATATTGGCGCATCCCACCAGCAGCAGCAGACCTACCGCCACGAAGAAGATCTGGAGGGAGCTGCGGAGGTATCCCCGCTGGACCTCCCAGAACGAGGTCAGGGTGACGCCGTTGTCCCAGTCTTCATTACCTCTCGTCCCCCTGAACTGGGGATCGACTCCCTGGACGATCACATCCATCTCGGCGCGGGCGGTTTCAGCGGTCGTGCCGGGACCAAGCCGCCCCAGAAGCCAGAGGTACTGGTGCATCCTGTTCTCACGCTCCCCCTGTATCCCCAGGGGAACGAAGATACGGGTATTCCCGTACGGGGAGACGAAATCCTCCCCGAGCACGCCGATAACGGTCACCTCCTCGGGCAGACTGCGCGGCGGACCGTATTGGTAGGTCGTGATCAACCGGATCCGCCGGCCGATGACCTCGGGATCACCGGCGAAGAGGCTCTGCCAGGCACCGAAGCTCAGCACCGCCACGCCGTTCGATCCGGCGGTTTCCTCCTCCCGGGTGAAGAAGCGGCCGAGTTCGGGGCGGGCGCCGAGAAGAGTGAAGAAGTCGGCCGTCGTCATGACCCCCGGTTCCTGGACGGGTTCCTCTCCGCCGATCACCGAGAAGGTCACGAAATCCGAAGCGGCCAGGCCGGCCAGGGTGGTGGTCTGCTCCCGCAGGGCAAGGAAGAGACCCTGCGAGACCGGTATCGTGGGCGAGACGGTCTCGACCCGTTCCATGATCTGCACCAGCCCGTCGGGATCCTCGTACGGCAACGGTCTGATGAGCACGGCGTTCACCACGCTGAAGATGACGGTGACCGAACCGATGCCCAGGGCGAGGGTCAGTACGGCCAGCAGGGTTCTTCATCGGATCCTCACCCCCCCGAAGCCGAGCACGCGGCCGATGACGCCCACCCGCCGGGCCCATTCCTTCGTCTGGACATCGAGGTGTTCTCGTCCGCGCGGTGTCAGATCGTAGAACCGGGCCCGCCGTCCGCGCTCGGAGATCTTCCATTCCCCCTCGATCAGACCCTGCTCCTCGAGCCGGCGCAGAGCGGGGTACAGCGCGCTGTCTTCCACGCTGACCTCGGTTTCCGAGACCCGGTGGATCTCCTCGGCGATCCCCAGGCCGTGCAGCGGGCCTTCTGCCTGCAGCGTCTGCAGGATCATCAGATCGACCGTTCCGTAAATACTATCGATACCGCTCACCGTCTGACTCCTGACTCTCGAAACCCGGTCGCACCGAAAGAGGAGAAGGATACTCGTCTGGCTCCCGGCCACGTTCCCGGCCATGACCTATGAAAGTGATATCACGAACTGATGTATTGAACGATCCCACGGTCGAAATAGTTACCGGAAAATCGCGGGCCCTTCGAACGCGACCCGGCTGGTCCATCGAGCGGACAGGAAGCCGGCGACGGCGCCGATCAGAAGAGGAGTATCAGAACCGGCAGCAGAACCAGGATCACGATCAGGAGATAGCTGGCGAAAAGCGGCCGGTTGAAAGCGCTCTTCACGCCGGCATCGAGTCCGTCAGACAGTCTGAGATCATCCGGATCGTCTGGACCGTACCCGGACCTGTGACAGGCTGTATCTTACAGGACCTTCTCGAGCAGGACAAAGTGGCGGCCGGGGCTGTAGAAATCTTTCACGGCTGTCATATCGTTCACTTCGACCGTGTCGCCTTCGCGGCGGCTGATATTGACATAGCCCCGTTTTTCGAACATCCGGACAGACGCGACGTTCTCGGGATCGATGGTGACCTCGATCCGCTCGCAACCGCTGTCGCGCAGATCCTCCTCGGCGTGCGCCAGCAGGGCCCGGCCGACTCCCTGGCGACGCAGGGCGGGATCGGTTCCGATCTGCCAGAGGAAATACGTTCCGGGGTGGCGCTGGGAGAGAAAGCCCATCTGGAAACCGACGATCTCGCCGTCGCGCTCGGCCACGTAACAGCTGTCGGCGAAATAACGCAAAATGATCCGATAGACGTGTTCGGGATGTGTGACGAGGATCTCACAGCGGTCGATGAAGGCATGAACCCGGAGGAAATCGTCCTCACGGGCCTGTCGGATTGTCAGGGTCATG
>CAZNUA010000012.1:0-61588 GCA_964576115.1 uncultured Gemmatimonadota bacterium | reverse complement strand
CTGATCGCCGAAAACCCTGACCCCGAGCCCTTCGGTGAGACCGGTCGGCTTCACGGCCACTTCAAAGTCGCGCTCGCGGGCATGAGCCACGGCCTCGTCCCGGTCGGTGAAGACACGGAAGGAGGGAATCGCCTCGGGACAGCACTTCTGCATCAGCCGGCGGGTCCAGGCTTTGTCCGATTCGAGCCGGGCGGCGTCCCGGACGGGACCGAAGACCGGCACCTGTTTGGCCGAGAGGGCATCGACAAGCCCGGCCGAGAGCGGGGACGCAGTGGTCGGCAGGACCAGGTCGACGGTCTGCCGGACGGCGTAGTCCACGATCTCGTCGATCGCATACAGACTGCCGATCTCGAAGCCGTCCACCTGACCGGTGATGCCGGGATTGTTGGTGTCGAGCCAGGCATGGACCTCGTAGTCGTCCGCGCGCCTGATATTCTCGACCGTGATCTGCTCCTTGGCCCAGCTGCCGACGATGAGAATGCGGGTGCTCATGCGGTCCTCTCAGTCGCGCCGCTCGAGGCGCTCTGTTCCTTCGGGGGTCAGGCTGATGGTGTCGTCCCAGGTGGAAAGAAGCTGGTAGATCCCCGTGGCGGTGTACTCGCCGGCCTCGTCGAGATCGAGCTCCAGCTCGCACTCGGCGCAGTTGCGGTCGCAGAAGGTCTGCTGGTAGGAGTCGGGTTCTTCGTAGACCGTAATCACGCCCTCGTGGTTACGCAGGACGACCTTGTTGGTCCCGCGCGAGATCATGTAGTTGGGCTGAATCGGGATCTTGCCGCCACCTTCGGGAGCGTCGATCACGTAGCGTGGGATCGAGAACCCGCTGGTGTGACCGATCAGGTTCTCCATGATCTCGATCCCCTTGCCGACCGGGGTGCGGAAGTGCGACAGCCCCTCGGAGAGATCGCACTGATAGAGGTAGTAGGGCCGGACCCGGTTCTGCACCAGTAGATGACCGAGCCGCTTGATGATCCGCGGGCAGTCGTTCACGCCGGCCAGTAGCACGCTCTGGTTCCCCAGCGGTATCCCGGCATCGGCCAGCCGGGCCAGGGCGGCTCGGGCTGACCCCGAGAGCTCGCGGGGGTGGTTGAAGTGGGTGTTGACCCACAGCGGGTGGTGACGTTTGAGCATCTCGACCAGCTCGTCGGTGATCCGGAAGGGCAGGACCGCCGGCATGCGGGTTCCGATCCGGACCACCTCGACGTGGTCGATGGCGTCCAGTTCGGTCAGGATGTAATCGAGGTATTCGTCCTTGAGCATGAGGGGATCGCCGCCCGAGAGCAGCACGTCGCGCACCCGGGGAGTGGAACGGATGTAGTCGAGACCGGTGTCGATGATATCGCGGGTGGGGATCGAATCGGCATCGCCCACCTTGCGCTTGCGCGTGCAGTGGCGGCAGTACATCGAACAGGTGTTGCTGACCAGCAACAGAACCCGGTCGTAGTACCGGTGGGTAATCCCCGGCACCGGACTGTCCTTGTCCTCGGCCAGGGGATCGGTCATCTCGCAGTTTTCGGTGATCAGTTCGAGGGGATCGGGCACCGCCTGTTTGAAGACCGGGTCATTACGGTAATTGGCGGTGTCGATCAGGGAGAGATAGTACGGGGTGGCTGAGAAGGGGAACTTCGCCACCGTCCGTTCCAGATCCAGTCTCTCCTCGTCGTCGAAGGTGATATCGAGAACCCGCTGCAGGGTGTCGAGATCCCTCACCGCGTTCTTGATCTGCCAGCGCCAGTCCTTCCAGTCGGCGGTGACGCCGTCTTCACAGATTCTCTCGATGACCGTTTCACGATTCGTGGTTGTCGGGGACATAACGTGATTCACCTCGAGGGGCTGAGTGGTGGTTCACTGTATACAGGCACAGGAGCAGTCGCACCTGACCTGACGGGGGTATTGCGCTCGGATACTGGTACTTGTCTCGCAGAGCCCGCGGGGTACCGGGCGGGCCTGACGGGTTGCGGGTCCACTCTGAACCCGCCCCGTACCGAGACTGCGGAAGATGAACGTTATTTTCAACCTAAGGAACTCTCTCTTCAGAAACAGGGAAAAACCGCGAAAAAACATAAATACAATGAAAGTACTTACATGTTATGTCCGTATTCCCGCGCTTCAGAGCTCTGTGTAACAAATTGACGCAGCTCGCGTTCGGATCCCCGCCCGCAATCCCTCAATCCGACCGGGAGATGAGGGGGGTCGGGGGCCGAAAGGCCCGGCCGGGGCTTCACAGCCTCACCGAGCCGTTCCCGCAGGGCTTCCAGGCGCTCGCGCAGGGTATCCACCATCGCCCGGAAGTACTCTTCCTCGTTCAGCTGATCGGTGGTGGGGAGCCCCGTCCAGCCCGATATCTCGCTCGCCAGACGGCGGATCCGGCTCGAGAGTTCCCGGCCCATCCGTTGTAATTCAGCAGCTTCGGTCTTGAGTTCCCGGTTCCGTCGGCTCTCGCGCAAAGCTTCGGCCAGGGGGGCGGCTTCGTTTATTTCCTGCACGAGAACACCGCAGTCCCGGATGAGATCGCCGAGACTCAGGAGTTTTTGTGTCCAGGCCCGACGTTCGGTGGTCGTAGCCGGTATCCTCGGATCCTCTGATACCTCGAGAATCTGTTCGCAAACCGTTCCCCCGCCCTGCAGGCGGACCGTGTACTCACCCGGAGTTATGAGGAAGGAGGTACCCGAACGTTCGGCTCGTTCCCGGCCCGGCCCGGCATAAAAGGGGGAACAGCGCAGATTCCAGACAGCCCGGTTGATTCCGCGCCGGGGCGAACGCACCCGCACGTCGGCCACCCACTGCCCGGCGGCGTCGAGGACCTCGAGCGAGAAGTCGGCCGGGTCGTCGGCTGAGAGCCAGAAATCGATGATCGCTCCCGCGGGGGGGTTGGGCCCGCGGAAGATCATATCGCCGCTGTGAGCCTTTTCGCTCTGCAGGCGGATCATGACGGCCGGTTCGATGGTGAAGAGATGGACCGGAGAAGCAACGACCCCGGGAGTGAGTTCCTGCAGTGCATTGACGTTGTCGAGAATCCAGATGCCGCGCCCGTGGGTGCCGAGCACCAGATCGTTGTCGCGGGGGTGCACCAGCAGGTCGTTGACCGCCACAGTCGGCAGGTTGTTCTTCAGCTCCACCCAGTGCCCGCCGCCATCGAGCGTGACGAAGCAGCCGAATTCTGTCCCCAGCCAGAGCACCTCCGGATTGCGCGGATCCTCATGCACAGCCCGGACCACTCGTTCGGGGGGCAGGTCGCCGGTGATCGAACGCCAGTTCTGCCCCCGGTCCTCGGAGCGATAGAGATAATTGCCGTTGTCGTCGCTGCGGTGCCCGTCGAAGGCTGCATACACCACCCCGACCCGGTAGTGGGAGGCCTCGATATCGGACACCCACCGGGGCCCCGGCAGGCCGGGAAAACGGTCGGCCACGTTGGTCCAGGTCTGTCCGTTATCGGCGGAAACCTGCAGGTTGCCGTCGTCGGTGCCGACGTACAGCAGACCGCGCACGTCCGGCGACTCCTCGATGGCCGTGATCGTCGGCCAGTAGGGGATACCGTCGTCGAGCGAAAGGGTCTCGTCATGCGGCCGCTGGCCCATGATGAGCAACTCGCGCCGGTTGGTACCGGTCGTCATATCCCCCAGCGAGGTCCAGGTCCGGCCGCGGTCGGTGCTCCGCCACAGAGTGTCGGTGCCGGCGTAGACGGTCTGCGGATCGTGCGGGCTGAGGATGAAAGGTCCGTCCCAGTTGGCCGGCGCCATGGCGTTGCCCAGTTCCGGCTCGGGCAGCCCCGGTCCCCAGGCATCCCAGTTGCGGCGGGCGCCGATGGCTCCGTGCGGATCGCCGGGGCGGATCGACTGGCTCTCGCCGGTCACCAGATCGCGGCGTGAGAGCATGAGGTACTGCGATTCGGTGTACAGAGTGCGTTCGTCGGCGGGATCGGGAACGTTGAAGAAACCGTCTCCGCCCCCGGTGCGGATCCAGTCCTCGTTCAGGATCCCCTCCCGTCGATACGTGGCACTGGGACCGTACCAGCTGCCGTTATCCTGCAGACCGCCGTAGATATTGAAGGGCTCGGCATAGTCGACCCCCACCCGGTAGAACTGACTCACGGGCAGGTGAGGCAGGTAGAGGAAGCTTTCGGCCCGATCCCACGAGATTCCAAGCCCGCCGTCGTCGCCCTTGATCAGGTGACGGGAATCGGCCGGGTCGACCCAGACAATGCGATCGTCGCCGTGCAGGGAGTTGCTGATGGAGTGGAAGGTCTGACCGGCGTCGGTCGAGACACTGAAGGAGTTCTGCATGTAGACCCGGCGATCGTCATTGGGGTCGACGTAGATCTGGCTGGCGTACATCGGCCGGGGATTCCAATCGCTCATGTGCGTGAAGTTCTCGCCGCGGTCTTCCGAGCGGTAAACGCCGGCCCGCCGCTCGCCGTAGGCGGTCGAGGCGTTGTAGCGCCAGCCCTGTTCCACGCAGACATACACGATACGCGGATCGCGGCGGTAGATCGAGATACCGATCCGGCCCTTGTCCCCCTCGGGCAGACCGCGGGTGAGCTCGCACCAGTTCCTTCCGGAGTCGGTGGATTTCCAGAGTCCGCTCCCCGGCCCCCCACCGTGAAAACCGAAAGTCCGGCGGCGCCGCTGGTAGGTGGCGGCGTACACGATGGACGGATCATCGGGATCGATGGCCACGTCGACCACCCCGGTATCATCGTCGATGAAGAGCACCTGCTCCCAGCTGCGGCCGCCGTCAGTGGTGCGGTAGAGCCCGCGTTCGGCATTCGGGCCCCAGAGATGGCCCATGGCCGCCACGAAGACGATGTCGGAGTCGGTGGGATCGATGGCGATCCGGCCGATGTGGCGGGAATCGCGCAGCCCCAGGTTGTGCCAGCTCCGTCCTCCGTCGGTGGAGCGGTAGACGCCGTTGCCCCAGCCCGAACTCTGCCGGTTGGCCCGCTCACCGGTACCGACCCAGATCAGGTCGGGATTGGTCTGACAGAGCGTCACGGCCCCGATCGAGTGGACCGCCTCACGTTCGAAGACACAGGTAAAGGTCACCCCGTTGTTGTCAGTCTTCCACAATCCCCCGGTGGCGGTGGCCACGTAGAAGAGAGTTGGATCGCTCTCGAAAACTGCCAGATCCACCACCCGTCCGCTCATGTTGGCCGGTCCGATACCGCGCAGGGCCAGTTGGCCGAACAGCTCGCCGCTTACGTCCGGAGCCCTCTGAGCCGCCACGCGGGAAACCGTGCCGGGAACGATGCCCGGACCGCACGCAAGCGCCAGGGCGAGCAGGAAAGCGATAAAGGTGACGCGCCGGGCCCGAGCCGAACCCCGGCAGGTGCGGTTGACGGGGGAGAAAGCGATCATGACATCTGCCTCCTTGCAGGCGGAGATTGCAGTCGGCACCCGCTCGATTCAGGGTGCCGGATCGGTGGTCAACGGCGAACCGTCGGCAGCGTACATCCAGAAACCGAAGACGTACTCCCACCAGTTGTTGAGCCGACCGTCGGAATTCGTACAGGCGGCCTGCGGCAGGTGGGAGAACCACCACCGCAGATAGTTGAGCTGATAATCGGGGCCGCCCCAGGTCTCGCAGCTAACCGGTGCCCTGCGGCCGGTCAGGTCGGGAAATGCGAGCCAGTCCACAGCCGAACTCTGCACCACCCGGGGATTGTCGTAGTCGTAGTGGGCCTCGCCGTTGGGCGGGAAGTGGCAGGTCCCCACCGCCGCCACTCCTCCCGACTGGTGGGCGTTGGCCGCGAAGCGAGCCCAGTTGGTGTCGAGCCGGTCGACCTCCCAGCCGCCGTAGATCCGCTCCATGGTCGCCTCGGTGCGGTGGCAAAGATTGTGCAGCATCTCGGCTACTCCCCGTTCGTAGCTGAAACCCATGATCGCGAACGGGCGCCGGCTGGGCACCTCTTCGTAGACACCGCCGTTGATATAGAAGGCTCCCGGCCCGGCCATGGCCGATTCCCAGAAGCCGAAGTAGGGGGCTCCGAAGAGCCAGAGTTCGTCGATCGTGCCCTCATCGACGAGCGGTACCACCCCGTGTTCGCGGACGAGGCGGGGGTAATCCGATCCGTCGGGATCGTGACAGCTCTCCCGGTTGCGCCAGCACTGCAGAAAAGTGTCAGCGGTGTAGAGGAATCCGTCGGTCTTGGGGATGAAGGTGTCGATGTCGCGCCACTCCACGATCCGGTAGCGCACCCTTCCACCACTGACTTCGGCTACCGCCGACGCGAATCCCTCGGCCAGCTCGCGCGGATCGTTCCACTCCAGGGCTTCGTGCACCGGCCGGTTTCCGAGCTCGGGGATGTGCGGATCGAAATTGAGCACCAGCACCTTCACCTCGCCCGGCCGGGACTCGGGGGGACCGGTACAGGCGTTGAGCAGAGCGAGGAGGACCGCCAGCGCCAGGACAGCCGTGCCGGCCGCGGCGGTGCAGTGGAGTGCAGGAAGGCGCACGTCTGCTATCGGTTCTGCTCGGGAGGGGCGGCTGACCATGATCACGTTATTGTCGGTCAGACGCGAGGGGCTTGACAACAACCGAGTTGTCCGGGATATTGGGCCCGCCATGGACAGAATGATTTCGGGCAGCCGCCATCATCATCATGCTCATCCCCCCACCCGGGGCCGGCTGATGGTGTAGGTTCGCCCGACCAGCGTACTTTTTCCATCGGCGTCGGCTCCGGCCGGCGCCGATTTTTTTTCGGGGAAGACGCGTCGTCCGGGGTCGGGGCCGCAGAGAAGGAGTCCCCGATGACGTCGTCCCCTGAAATCCCGACCCTGCGGCTCGGGCTGCCGAAAGGCCGCATGCAGGAGGGTGTCCTCGCCCTGCTGGCCGAAGCCGGTATCCGGCTGCGCACCTCGAGCCGCGCCTATCGCCCCGTCACCGACTATCCCGGGCTCGAGGTCAAGATCCTGAAGCCGCAGAATATCGTGGAAATGCTCCAGGTGGGCTCGCGCGACATCGGTTTCACCGGCGCCGATTGGGTGGCCGAACTCGACGGCGGCGTGGTTGAGCTGCTCGATACCGGGCTGGATCCGGTCGAGGTGGTGGCTGCGGCCCCCTCGAAGATCATCGTCGACGGCTGGCTGCCGCCCCGGCGGCTCATCGTGGCCTCCGAATACGAGCGCCTGACCCGGGCCTGGATCGAGAAGCACTCGCTCGAGGCGGTTTTCGTCCGCTCCTACGGCGCCACCGAAGTCTTCCCGCCCGAGGATGCCGACTGCATCGTCGACAATACCGCCACCGGCTCGACCCTGCGTGCCAACCGGCTCGATGTGCTCGACGAGCTGATGTCCTCATCGACCCGATTCTATGCCCATGCCGCCGTACTCGAGGATCCGGACCGCCGCCAGGCGGTCGAACGGTTCGTGCTGCTGCTCGCCTCCGTACTCGAGGCCCGCCGGCGGGTGATGGTGGAAGTCAACGTGGACGCCGAACGGCTCGAACCCCTCGTCAGAATCCTGCCCTGCATGCGCGAACCCACCATCGCCCCCCTGCACGGCGAGGCCGGGTATGCCGTGAAGATCGCCATTCCCCGCGACGAGCTGCCGACCCTCATTCCCGAAATCAAGGCCCGGGGCGGCACCGACATCGTGGTCACCAAACCGGCCCAGATCGTCCCATGAGCGTTTCCCGCCTGCTGCTCGACGCCAACGAGGGGGGCCTGCCTTCCACCGGCCTGCTGGGCGAGCTTGCCCGGGCCCCGGCCGACCTGCTCCGCCGCTATCCCGTGTCGCGTCCGCTCGAGGAACTCCTGGCCGCCCGGCTCGGGATCGCCCCGGAACGGGTCATCGCCACCAACGGTTCCAACGACGCTCTCGACCGCATCATGCGGATCGCCCTGGCCGGCCGCGGCCGGATGGTTCTGCCCGTTCCGGCCTTTTCGATGCTGGCGCGTTTCGCTTCCCTGGCCGGGGGCCGGATCGTCGAGGTTCCCTGGCTGGATGAACCTTTTCCCTTCGGTACGATCCTCCGTCGCTGCGGGCGGCGGACCGCCCTGCTGGTCCTGACCTCGCCCAACAATCCGACCGGCGCCGTGATCGACACCCCGCAGCTCGTCGAACTGATCCGGGCGGTGCCCGACACTCCGGTCCTGCTCGACCTGGCCTATGTCGAATTCGCCGATGATGATCCCACACCCCGGATCCTGGACGAACCCAACGCCGTCATCGTGCGCACCCTGTCGAAAGCGTGGGGCCTGGCCGGTCTACGGGTGGGTTATGCCGCCGGTCCGGTCGAGCTGATCGGCCGGCTGCGCCTGGCCGGGCAGAACTACCCCGTCGCCGGTCCCAGCGCAGTGCTGGCCGCCCTGCGTCTCGAACGGGACGAAACCGCGATGCAGCGTTACGTCGCCGGGGTGCGGCGCGAGCGCACCCGGCTGGAGAGCGACCTGCGCTCCCTCGGGGCCCGTCCCCTGCCCTCGCAGGCCAACTTCGTCACCGCCCGCTTTACCGACGCCGGCGCGGTGCACCGGCGTCTGGCCGAGCGGGGAGTCGCTGTACGCCGTTTCGACGAGGTACCGGCGCTGGCCTCCTACCTGCGCCTCACCTGCCCCGGGAACGACAGCGAATTTTCACGTCTGCTGGATGCCCTGCACGCCCTGCGCGGGCCGGCTGAACCGTCCGGGCGGCCGGATTCTCACCCGGACCGCGCCACCACCGCCAAAGGAGTCAGATCATGAATCCCCGTCGTCGTGTCGACATCGAGCGGATGACCGCCGAAACCGAGGTGCGCCTGACTCTCGACCTGGATGGCGAGGGTAAGACCGAAGTCGCCACCGGCATCGGCTTTCTCGATCACCTGTTCACCACCCTGGCCCGGCACGCCCGCTTCGACCTGAACCTCGAGTGCCGGGGCGATCTCGAGGTGGACGACCACCACAGCGCCGAAGACTGCGCCCTGGCCCTGGGGACCGCCTTCGACCGGGCCCTGGGCGAGCGACGCGGCATCGCCCGCTTCGGCTCGGCTCATGCCCCCCTCGACGAAGCCCTGGCCCGGGCGGTGGTCGATTTCTCGGGCCGTCCCTGGGCGGTGGCCGAACTGGATCTGCGGGGCGAGCGGCTCGGAGCGCTGGCCTGCCAGACCGTGCCCCACATCATCGCTTCCTTCGCGAGCACGGCCCGTGCTGCGGTGCACGTAGACGTGCTGCGCGGCACCAACGATCACCACCGGGCCGAAGCGGCTTTCAAGGCCCTGGCTCTGGCCCTGCGCCGGGCCGTCGAGCACGACGGTTCGCAACGCCTACCCAGCACCAAGGAGACCCTGACATGACCTGTGAACCGCAGGTCGTGGTGGTACCCACCGGCACAGCCAATCTGGCCTCGGTCCGGGCCGGTCTGGAACGGGCCGGAGCCGCGGTCCGGCTGGCCCGCTCGGCGGCCGAGGTGCGCACAGCCCCCCGGGTCGTTCTGCCCGGAGTCGGCGCTTTCGCCCGGGCCATGGAGCGCCTCGAAGCCGACGGCACGGGAGCGGCTCTCGGCGAACGGATCGCAGCCGGCACGCCCCTGCTGGCGATCTGTCTGGGCCTGCAGCTGCTTACAGAGGGCAGTGACGAGAGTCCCGGTGTGCCGGGACTCGGAGCCGTCCCCGGCACCGCCATCCGCTTTCCCGGTTCGGTCCCGGTACCGCAGCTGGGCTGGAACCTGATCACCCCCGACCGGGACTGCACCCTGCTCGAACCGGGCCATGCCTACTTCGCCAATTCCTACCGGCTCGAACGCGCTCCCGCCGGCTGGCGCTGTGCCCATGCCGATCACGGAGGCCGGTTCGTGGCGGCCCTGGAGCGCGGCGGCGTCCTGGCCTGCCAGTTTCACCCCGAACTCTCCGGGGGCTGGGGCATCGCTCTGCTGCAACGGTGGCTCGGAACCGGACCGCAAGGGGGTGCGGCATGCTGAGTGTCCGGATCATTCCCTGCCTGGATATCGATGCCGGCCGGATCGTGAAGGGAGTGCGCTTCGCCGATCTGCGCGACGCCGGCTCGCCCGCCGAACGGGCCGAACTCTATGCCGCCCAGGGGGCCGACGAGATCGTCATCCTCGACGTCTCGGCCACCCCCGAAGGCCGCCGGACCGCTCTGGATACGGTGCGCCGCGTCCGTCGCCGGCTCGCGATCCCGCTGACCGTCGGCGGAGGAGTCGGGAGCGTGGCGGCGGCGGCCGACCTGATCGAGGCGGGGGCTGACAAGGTAGCGGTCAACTCGGCCGCCGTTCGCCGGCCCGAGTTGCTGATCGAGCTGGCCGAAGCCTTCGGCCGGCAATGCACCGTGCTGGCGGTGGATGCCGCCCGCCGGCCCCGGCCCGGGCCGGATGCCGGAACGGTCCCGGACTCCGGTCGCAGCGAACCGGTCGCGGGGAACAGCGAAGCGGTGTGGGAGGTGGTGATCGAGTCGGGAACCGAACGGCGTCATCTCGATCCGGTGAGCTGGTGCCGGATCGGGACCGATCTGGGAGCTGGAGAGATACTGCTGACCAGCTGGGATCGCGACGGCACCCGCCACGGGTACGATCTGGAGCTACTCGCGGCCGTGACCGGGGCCGTCGGGGTACCGGTCATCGCCTCGGGCGGCGCGGCGGGCCCCGAACACCTGCTGGCCGCCCTCGAGACCGGCGCCGCGGCCGTACTGGCGGCCTCGATCTTCCACGACGACGAGCTGACGGTCGCCGATCTCAAAGCCTGGCTGGCCGACCGGGGCGTGAGGGTGCGGCCGTGATCGTGCCCTCGATCGATCTCATGGACGGCCGGGCGGTTCAGCTCGTCGGAGGAGCCGAGAAAGTGCTCGACGCCGGCGATCCCCGCCCTCTGGCCGAACGTTTCGGGATCCTGGGCGAGATCGCGGTCGTGGATCTCGACGCCGCTCTGGGGCGGGGTTCGAACGCCGCCCTGATCCGGGCACTACTCTCCCTGGCCCCCTGCCGGGTGGGGGGCGGCATCCGGGATGCCGACACGGCCCGGGCCTGGCTCGACGCCGGGGCCGTGCGGGTCGTGCTCGGCACTGCCGCCGAACCCGAGGTGCTGGCGCAGTTGCCTCCCGAACGGGTCGTGGCCGCGCTCGACGCCCGCGAGGGCGAGGTGGTGGTGGATGGCTGGCGCCGAGGCACCGGGCGCGGCATCGAGGAGCGGATGGCTGAGCTCGAGGGTCTGGTCGGCGGCTTCCTGGTCACCCTGGTCGAAAGCGAGGGGCGGCTTGCCGGAATCGACCTGGAACGAGTGCGCCGGCTGCACCGGGCCGTACCCGAAACCGCCCTGACCGTGGCCGGGGGGATCACGACCGCCGGCGAAGTAGCCGAGCTCGACCGCCTGGGTGTCGACGCCCAGGTCGGCATGGCGCTGTACACCGGACGCCTGTCGCTTGCCGAAGCGGTGGCGGCCGTCCTGGTGAGCGACCGGCCCGACGGGCTCTGGCCGACGGTCGTAGCCGATGAACACGGCCGCGCTCTCGGTCTGGCGTATTCGGATGCCGAGAGTCTCGAAGCCGCTCTCCGGGAGCGGCGCGGTATCTACCGCAGCCGCTCCCGCGGCCTCTGGATCAAGGGCGAGAGTTCAGGGGCCAGCCAGAGTCTGCTGTCCGTAACTCCCGACTGCGACCGCGACACACTGCTCTTCACCGTGCGTCAGTCCGAGCCGGGTTTCTGCCATCTCGGCACCTGGTCGTGCTGGGGACCGGTCGGGGGACTTCCCACCCTGGCCCGCCGCCTGACCGGCCGCCGCCACAGCGCTCCGGAGGGCTCCTACACCCGCCGCCTGCTCACCGAACCCGGCCTTCTCGAGGCCAAGCTCACCGAGGAAGCCGCCGAGCTGGCCGCCGCCTCAGAGCCCGGAGACATCGCCGCCGAGGCGGCCGACCTGCTCTATTTCACCCTTACCGCCCTGGTCCGGGGCGGAGTGGATCTGGCCGAGGTGGAGCGCGAACTCGATCGACGCGCGCTACGTCTCTCCCGCCGGCCCGGGGACGCCAAACCGGCCGGTGCTTCTCCCGGCCCGGTCACCAAAAGGCCGGTTCCCGACCGGTCGGTCGAAGGAGGTCCGCGATGAACGCTCCCCTGCTGCCCCGGCTCACGCCGGCCGAGGTCGCCCTGTTGCCCTCACACGGTACCGGTTCGCACGCCGGCACGGCTCTCGATCGCTCGATCGTGCCCGAGGCGGCCCGGATCGTAGCCGAGGTCGAGAGCGGAGGCGAGGCCGCCCTGCGCTCGCACGCCGAGCGACTCGGAGATATCGAGCCGGGCGCCCCCCTCATCTTCGACCGCTCCGCCCTGGAAGCGGCCCTGGCTGCCCTCGATGCCGACGACCGGGGGGTGCTCGAACGGACCGCGAGCCGCATCCGCGCCTTCGCCGCGAAGCAGCGCGGCTCGCTGGCCGAATTCGAGATCGGAATCGAGGCCGGCCTCGCCGGGCAGGAAGCGGTCCCGGTCGAACGGGCCGGCTGCTACGCTCCCGGGGGCCGCTACCCCCTGCCTTCCTCGGTCCTGATGACAGCCATCACGGCCCGCACGGCCGGGGTCGAAGAGGTCTGGGTCGCCTCGCCGCGCCCCGCCGCCGTCACCCTGGCGGCGGCCGCAATTGCCGGAGCCAGGGCCCTGCTCGCCGCCGGCGGCGCCCACGCCGTCGCCGCCCTGGCCTGCGGAGCGCGTGCGGTACCCCGCTGCGATGTCGTGGTCGGCCCGGGCAACCGCTGGGTCACCGCCGCCAAGTACCTGGTCAGCGACCGGGTCGGAATCGACAGCCTGGCCGGTCCCTCGGAACTGGTCGTCGTCGCCGACGCCGGCAGCGATCCCGAACTCATCGCGGCCGACCTGCTGGCCCAGGCCGAGCACGCTCCCGACGCCCGGCCGATTCTGATTGCCCTCGAGCCCTCTCTCGTCGAGGCGGTGGAGGGAGCGCTGCACCGCCGGCTGGCCGACCTGCCGGCTCGCGAGACCGCCCGGGCCGCCCTCGGAAACGGTTTCGCCGTCGTAGCCGGGGACCGGGAGCAGGCCGCCGGACTCTGCGACTGTCTGGCTCCCGAACACCTCGAACTCCATCTCGCCGATCCGGACGGGTTCGCCGGCCGGGTGCGGCACTACGGAGCCCTTTTCATCGGCCCCGGTGCGGCCGAGGTCTTCGGCGATTACGGGGCCGGTCCCAACCATGTTCTGCCCACCGGCGGCACCGCCCGCTGGAGCGGCGGGCTTTCGGTCTTCACCTTCCTGCGGGTGCGCACCTGGTACCGGAGCGGACCGGTACCCCCCCCGGCCGGTTTCCGGCGCGATGTCGAGCGTCTGGCCCGTCTCGAAGGGCTCGAAGCGCACGCCCGTTCGGCCGGTCTGCGGGATACTGCCGTCACGTGATCCGCCGGAGTGTCTCCTCTTCCGGTTCGGGATCGGGCGGGTTGTATATCGGCATGTAGCGCATCCCCGGAAGCTGTTCCACGATGCCCTCGATCTCGAGCTGCAACAGCAGGTTCAGAACCCGCTCGGCGGCGATGCCGGTGAACCGGCAGATGCCGTCGATGTGAAGCGGTTCGTCAGCCAGAATCCTGACGATCCGATCCGCCTCGGGTCCCAGTCCCCGCAGGGCATCGGCCGCCTGCCGGCGCAGGAATGCGGCCCGGTCCGCCAGGGCCTCGCGCAGGCTTCCGATCTCCCAGTCGCCGATGACGCTGATGACATCGTAGGCTCCGCGGCACAGCGTCGCCCCGGTGCGGATGAGTTCGTTCGGCAGGTTCGACCGGTCGTCGAGAGGGGAACCGGGAACGGCCAGAACCTCGCGGTCGAAGTCGCCGGCGAACCTGGCCGTATGCCGGGCTCCACTGCCCTCTTTCCCCTCCACCACCACCGTGGCCAGACTCAGGCCGGCGATAATGCGGTTGCGGGGCACGAAGGTCTCGGCCAGCGGTTTGACTCCCGGGTGATATTCCGAGACCAACGCGCCGCCGCCATCGAGGATCCCGTCGGCGAGCTTCCGGTTCTGGCCCGGATGAACCCGATCGAGCCCGTGCGCCAGGACCGCAACGGTCCTCCCGCTTCCCGCCAGACAGCCCCTGTGAGCCGCGGCGTCGATACCGACCGCCAGTCCCGAGACAACGGTGAGCGGTATCCGGCCGAGATCGAAACCGAGCCCCTCGCCGACCCGCAACCCGATCGGAGACGCTTTCCGGGTGCCGACCACTGCTACGGCCGCCTCGCCCAGCGGGGCGGGATCGCCGCGCACGTACAGGGCCAGCGGGGGAACCGAGATGTTTTCGCTCATGAGCGGCGGCCAGCCGGGCCGGCCGGGCACCAGTACCGTGAGACCGAGTCTGTCCAGCCGGGCCTGCTCGCGTTCGAGATCGATATCCGCGATCCGGCGCACGTGGGGGAGGGTTTTTTCGCCGATGCCGGGCAGCCGGCAGAGGTCGGCGTCGGACCTGCCGAGCAGGTCGTCCAGACTCCGGCACTGACGCGCGGCCCGCCCCAGACGGGGGGCGGCATAACCGCTCGCTGCACCCAGGACGATCGCTTCTTCAACTTCGAGAATCCGCTCCTCGAGCCGGTGTTTCATTACCTGTGACCTCCGATGTCCGCACCCGCCGGCTGAGGGAAGACCGGGAGGGCGAACAGGGGGGACGAGTCGGGGGGACGAGCAACCGGGCAGATACTGCCGGGGATATGTCAGGAGGGGCTCATCGGGGAAATTCACCGGGGGGGAACGGCCTGCAGAGTCTAGCGCACTCCGGAGGGGCTGTCACTCACCGCTCATCGGTGCCGCTTCGAGCAGAGTCAGCAGGAGGGGACGGAGAGCAACCAGCCCCTCCGAGCTGTGGGAGGAAAAAGCAAGACAGGGCATGCCCTCGACCTGTGGCAGGACGTTCGTGTCCGGGCCGGATATCGCGGCGGCGGGCAGATCGCGCAGTTCGAAGTAGACCTCCCGATCCTCAGTCGGAACCAGATCGAGCTTGGAGAGGAGCAGGGCCGAAGGCCGCTCGAGCAGGGCCGGAGAGTGGGCCCGGAGTTCGGCGCGCAGAATCGCGAGTTCGGCCAGGGGATCGTCACCGGAGATGTCCACCAGGTAGAGGAGCACCCGGGTGCGCTCGATGTGCCGCAGGAAGTCGGTGCCCAGTCCCTTCCCCGTGCTGGCGCCCTCGATAAGCCCCGGGATGTCGGCCACGACACAACTCTCCCACGAGCCGAGATCGACCAGGCCGAGGTTCGGTTCCAGGGTCGTAAAGGGATAGTCGGCGATCTTCGGTCGGGCCGCCGAGAGGCGCGCCAGCAGAGTGCTCTTGCCGGCATTGGGGTGGCCGACGAGTCCGGCATCGGCGATGAGCCGCAGTTCGAAACGCAGGGTGCGCTCCCGGCCTTCGGCGCCCGGTTCCCACTGCCGGGGGGCCTGGTTCACGCTGCTCGCGAACCGGGCGTTCCCCCGCCCCCCCCGCCCGCCGCGGGCGACCGTGATCTGCGCCCCGGGATCCACCAGGTCGGCCAGAACTTCGCCGGTTCCGGCGTCGATCACGACCGTGCCCGGGGGCACCCGGACCGTGACATCTTTGCCGGCGGCGCCGGTTCGGTTCGAACCCTCGCCGTGCGCGCCGCGGCCGGCGCGGACGTGGGGGTGGCGTCGGAAATCGAGCAGGGTCCGCAGGGCCGGATCGACCGCCACGATCACATCCCCCCCCCGGCCGCCGTCTCCGCCGTCGGGGCCACCGTGGGGGACACCCTTCTCGCGGCGGAAGGAGACACAACCGCTCCCCCCGGTACCGGAGCTCACATGCAGGGTGGCGGTATCAGCGAACATCGTTCCCGCGGAAGGTTCGGATTCAGAAGTGCCAGGCGACGCCGACGCCGCTGCGCTGGACCTCCCAGTAGCGCGCGCCGGGGATGAACCAGTCACCGAACCAGCTCATCCACCGCCATTCCAGCATGAAGGTGGCATGGTTACCAAGCACAATATCGGCCCCGACCCCGCCGGCATAGATGATCCCCGTCTGCCGGCGCTCCGAGGTGAGATCGCGGCCCTCGTGGGTGAAGTGGATCATGAAATTGGGCCTCACCCGCCCGATCCCGAAAACGACATAGGGCATGATCCGCTTCCTGATGTTCAGATGGTAGCGGCTCTGCAGCTGCCAGCCGCCGACCTCGAATTCCATGCCGGTGATATTGTCGTAGGTCTGCAGATCGTAGGGCACGACGTTCGAGAAACGCTGCACGGTATACAGAGCGAGTTCGAAACCCACGGTCAGGTGCGGTCCGATCCAGCTTCCGGCACCGATCCGCAAGCCGTTCCCGTTCTCGGCGGCGCCTCCGGAGGGCGAGGCGAAATCCTGCCCCGGGACGGCGCTGAACCAGCCCGCCTCGAGGTAGAGCAGGCCCTTGCGCTGCAGGGGCGGTTTCGGGGGCCGGCGGCCGCCCCGGTACTGCGCTTCGGCCGTCGGCGAGAAAACCAGGAACAGGGCCAGCAGCACCGGCACAGCCCGCAGTCCCGGGCTCACTCCCCCTGTGCGATACATTCTCTCCATGGCGCTGCATGCCTCCCGTTCATCACCGCCCACTGAGCCGCGTCCCGGTTGCCTGGCCGGGGTGAAAGTGACAGTATAGCCTCAGTCTTTTCTCACGAGAAGGACGGGAGCCATCCATGTACCGTTTATGCCTGCGCGGTGCGATCTGCCTGCTGACAGCGGTCCTGACGGCCTGTGGCACAGGCCGCCCGGCCGACCTGATCCTGGTCGCCGGCCGTATTTTCACCGCTGATCCCGACCGGCCGTTCGTCCAGGCCCTGGCCGTACGCGGCAACCGCATCGCGAGCCTCGGCGATTCGACTGCGATCCTGCGGCGGGCCGGAGCCGGGACCGATATCCGGCGCTATCCGGACGCTCTGGCCGTGCCCGGATTCAACGATGCCCACGTCCACTTCCTCGACGGTGGACTCGGTCTGGCCGGAGTTCAGCTGCGTTCGGCCCATGACCGATACGACTTCCGCGACCGGATCGTCTCCTTCGCCGCCGGGCTCGAGGCAGGGGAGTGGATCCTGCGCGGCAACTGGGATCACGAGGCCTGGCCCGACCATGCCCACCCGACCCGTCAGCTGATCGATCCGGTCACCCCCGATCACCCCGTTTTCGTCACCCGCCTCGACGGCCACATCAGCCTGGCCAACTCGCTGGCCCTGGAACTGGCCGGGGTCACAGCCGACACTCCCGATCCCGAGGGGGGCGAGATCGTCCGGGATCCGGTCACGGGGGAGCCGACCGGTATTCTGATCGATACCGCCCAGGATCTGGTGTACGACGTCATTCCGGCCAACAGCGACGACACGGTCCGCCGGGGGCTGCTGGCGGCCTCGCGTCATGCCTCGCAGGTCGGCGTGACAAGCATCCAGGACAACGCCGATCGACAGATCTGGCGGGTATACGAGCAGCTACGGGCCGAAGGGCTGCTTACCGTACGGGTCAACGCCTGGTACCCGATCGCGCTGCGTGACACTCTCGCCGCCGAAGGGATCGCCGGGCCGTCGGGAGACGAGTGGCTGCAGCGCGGAACCGTAAAGATTTTCAGTGACGGCAGTATGGGAGCCGGCAGTGCCTGGTTCTTCGAGCCCTACACCGACGAACCTTCGACTTCGGGTCTGGCCATCATTGCGCCCGCCGAGCTGACCCGGTTGATCACCGCCGCCGACGCCCTGGGATTGCAGGTTGCCACCCACGCCATCGGCGACCGGGCCAACGCCGTCACCCTCGATGCCTATGCCGCCGCCCGGGCCGCCAATCCCGACCGCCGCACCGAACGCCGCCACCGTATCGAGCACGCCCAGGTGCTCCGCGACTCCGACCTGGAGCGGTTTCAGGAACTCGGCATCATCGCCTCGATCCAGCCGAGCCACGCCATCGACGACATGCGCTGGGCCGAAGCGCGGATCGGGACCGAACGCTGCCGGATCGCGTACCGGGTGGGCAGTTTCTTCGAAGCCGGCATCCCGGTCGCGTTCGGAACCGACTGGTTCGTGGAACCGCTCGATCCCCGCCTGGGGCTGTATGCCGCCGTGACCCGGGAATTCCCCGCAGGAGGACCGGAGGGGGGCTGGTTCGGCGAAGAGAGAATCACGCTGGCCGAAGCCATCACAGCCTACACCGCCGGAAGCGCCTGGGCCGAAAGCATGGAGCATATCAAGGGTCGGTTGCAGCGCGGCTATCTGGCCGATATCGCCGTTTTCGCCGGCGACCTCTTCGCCTCACAACCGCGTGACTGGCTCAAGACGCCGGTTATTCTGACCATCGTGGATGGAAAGGTTGTCTACGAAGGGAGCTGAGGACTGCACCGGCCGATATCGGAGGCGTTCAGTCGGGATGCTGGCCGCTCTCCCGCGCCAGAATTTCGGTCAGCGCTTCGACCACCAGCGGTGAACCGGGAATGAAGACCAGATCGCGGAAGAAGGAGTCGAGGTAGTTCCCCCCGGTCACCTCGGCGCACGCCGCCATCAGGGCGGCGTCTCCGACCAGGTGATCTTCGACGCCTGCGGTGCGCCGATAGACGACCCCCGCCAGATCGATCAGCCGCCGCTCGCCGTCGGTCTCCCGGGCCAGAACCGCATCGAGGATGAGACTGACGATCACCCCGCGGCTGCGAGCCAGGCTGCCCATATCGGCGGCGCTGAGCGGCAGATCGGGCCATTCGGGCAGGGTCGTGCCGAAGCGGGCCTCCTCCTGCGCGAAAGACCACTCCCCGGTCTGCGGATGGTCGCGGTACCGGCGCTCGGCTATCAGTAACTGCTGGCGGAAGGTCGCGCGGGGTATCAGGCTCTCCCGATAGAGCACCAGCCAGGCCAGGTAATCGGTACCCCCTTCGACATACCAGGCCGGTATGCCCTTCAGGGCACCTTGCCAGAGACCGAAGATCTCGCGGGCCAGCTGGTGCAGAGCGCCGACGTCGCCGGGCAGGCGGACCGTGCTTTCCCAGCCCAGGGCGACACTTCCGCCCAGCCGAAGAACTTCTTCCCCGCCTCGGGCGACCGTGGGGAGCAGCACCGTCAGGCGGTCCCCCGGCACCAGACCGAAGGTGTTCTGCCCGAAGAGCAGGATGCGGCGTACAATGTCACCGACACTTGCATCAAGGGCCGGACGCCGGCCCTGAATACCGATCGTGACCTCCACCCCCGCGGCCCGGATCGTCTGACGCCGGAAGTCGCCGGCGGCGATGATGGTGTTCCACAACCCCCCCGCGGTGACGGGATCGTAGCGACGGCCCACGCCCTCCCACGGGACGATGATCCGCCAGGATATGGGAATATCGAAGAAGACCTCCCACCTGATCGCAACCGGACCGCGTCCCACAGCCTCGTCGTCGGCTCCGACAGCGGTCAGCTCGGGATCGGGGGCCAGGAAGAGCTCGTACCCCTGGGCATAGATCGCTTCGGCCCCGAGACCCACTCCCCGCACCCCGACCGGTTCGGGCCCGGGTGCCGAGACCTGCCACACCAGCCGCATGCCCGCTCCCGACCCGCCTGTGATCATCCAGCCGCGGGGATGCAGCGTGACTCGCAGCTGCTGACCGAAACCGTCATAGGCATCGGGACGGGTCAGATTGCCCCGGCGCTGCACACCCTCGGCGTACCGCCAGACCACGCCGCTGCCGACCTCGCCCACCAGGACCGCCGTCATTTCGACCAGACCGCTCTCCAGAGCGGGCCGGACCACGTAGGTGACCGACCAGTCCGCTTCCTGCGGTTCGGTTGCGGGACGATCGATCGAACGTGTCTGTCCCCGGACACCGGTTACGGCCGCACCAGCCAGTGTCAGACTCAACAGCATCGCTGCGGAGTATCGGGGTCTGCGCACGTGCATCATGCCCGCTATATTACTGCCATGTCAGCCAACCTCCAACTAGCCGCCCTTTTTTCAGAGATCGCCGATCTCAATGAATTGAACGAAGCAAATCCTTTCCGGATCCGGGCTTTCCGCCGCGCGTCGGCGACCCTGGAGGGTCTGGAGGAGGATATAGCCGAGCGGGCCGAAGCCGGCACCCTGACCGATATCGAAGGCATCGGCACCGACCTGGCGGCCCGGATCGAGGAGTATCTCGAGACCGGCACGATCGGCGAGCTCGAGCGGCTGCGGCTCCAGACCCCCCCGGTGCTGGTCGCGATGACGAAGATCCCCGGACTGGGACCGAAGAAGGCCCTGAAACTGCGCGCCGAACTGGGTCTGGAGAGCCTCGACGAACTCGAGGCGGCCTGCCGCCGGGGAGAGGTGGCCGCCCTGAAGGGCTTCGGCGAGAAGAGCGCGCAGAATATCCTGGATGGGATCGCCTTCGCCCGCCGGGTCGCCGAACGCCGCCCGCTCGGATCGGCCCTGCCCCGGGCCGAAGAGGTAGTGGAGGCCCTGGCCGCGCACGACGCCGTCGAATCGGTCAGTCTGGCCGGCAGCATCAGGCGCATGAAGGAGACGGTCAAAGATATCGACCTGGTGGCGGGTTCGACCTCGCCCGAAACGGTGATGGAAGCTTTCACGACCGGTCCCTGGGCGGCCCGGATTCTGGCCGAGGGGCCGACGAAATCGAGCCTGCGAACCCCCGATGAGATGCAGATCGACCTGCGGGTGGTCGAACCGGAGGTCTTCGGAGCGGCTCTGATGCACTTCACCGGTTCGAAGGAACACAACATCCGCCTGCGCGAAATGGCGGCCCGCCGAAACATCAAGATCAACGAGTACGGCATCTTCGATGTCGGCGGTCTCTCTGAAAAGGCACGGGAGGATCCCCGGGCCGGCCGCCGCCTGAGTGCGGCGACCGAAGCGGAGTGCTACACCGCCCTGGGACTGCCCTTCATCCCTCCCGAATTGCGCGAGGACTCCGGCGAGATCGCCGCCGCGGCTCAGAACACCCTGCCCGAGCTGATCGAACCGGGCGATATCCGGGGTGAACTCCACGCCCACACCGACGCCAGCGACGGTCACCAGACTCTGGAAGAGCTGATCGAGGCCTGCCGGGCCCGCGGGTACGCCTACCTGGCCGTGACCGATCACTCCGGCTCGCTCACCATCGCCAACGGTCTGGACGCCGACCGGATGCGGTGGCAGATCGACCGTGTTCGGGAAGCCAACGAGCACTACAACGACATCGAGGTCCTGGTCGGAACCGAGGTGGATATCCTGCGCGACGGTTCGCTCGATTACCCCGACGAGCTGCTGGCCGAACTCGACCTGGTGATCGCATCGGTCCACACCGCCTTCCGGCTCGACGCCGGAGAACAGACGGCCCGCATCTGCCGGGCCATGGAGTCCGAGCATGTCTTCGCCGTCGGTCACCTGACCGGTCGCATGCTGGGGGAGCGCGAGGCCTATCCGCTCGATGTCGAAGCGGTGATCGAAACTGCGGCCCGGACCGGCACCGCCCTGGAAATCAACGCCAATCCCCGCCGGCTCGACCTGGGCGACCGGCACGCCCGGCTGGCCCGGACCGCCGGGGTCGACATCGTCATCTGCACCGACGCCCATCGCCCCGCCCACCTCGATTTCATGGACTATGGGGTGCGGGTGGCCCGCCGGGCCTGGCTTGAAGCCGCCGACGTGCTCAACACCCGGCCCCCCGGGGAGTTGCTCGCCGCTCTGGCCCGCAAGCGCACCTGAACCCGCACCTGACCCGACCCCGGGGCCTTTCCCGTATCTTCCCTCGCCGGCTTGCGCCCGCCGGCGGCCCTGCGTACACTCTCCGCCAAGCCCTTTCCTCCGGGGAGGGCGAAAGCATTTTCGCCCGGCGGCCGCCGCCAGCCCGCCGCCGGCCCGAACGGAAGGGGTGTCCCGTGATACGTTCGCAGACCAACCGCACCACCGCAGTCATCTTTCTGGCCGCCGTGCTGGTTGTGATGACCGCTACCCCGGCGACGGCCCAGACGCCGATCCCGATGCGCTACAGCACCCGGGCCCAGGGTATGGGCGGGGCCATGCTCCTGTCGGCCGGACCGATCGAGGCGGGCTACTTCAACCCCGGCGCGCTGACCCAGAGCAAGGGCCTGCACGTCTATCTCGGCGCACAGCTGGGCACGAACAACGATGCCATCAACTTCGTGAACTTCCTCAGCGACAATTCCCAGATGCTCGACCCGGTGCACTTTGCAGGCCAGCCTCTGGCAACACAGACCAGCTTCCTGAATGATCTGAACGGCTATACCGACCGGTGGTATCAGCTGAAAGTCGATCCCCTGGTCGGCGTGCAGATCGGGTCGCTCTGTCTGTCGGGCTATTCGGTCTCCCGGCTCGGTTTGCGGGCCATGCCGCCGGTCCTGACCCCGACCCCCCTGCCGCCGCAGGTGCGGGTCGCCGCCGCAGCCGACATGGTCGTGAACGCCGGCCTGGGCCTGCAGCTCGGACGTATGTTTCACGGCGGGGTAGGGGTACGCTTCATGCAGCGGCAACGCTCCGCAATCCAGATCCTCGAGCCGGAGGACGTCGACGACCCGATACAATTCCTGAACGGTTTCGCCACGAAGGACAACTGGCTCGACGATCCGCCGACCGCCCTGCAGGTGGACGTGGGGGGTATGGTGACTCTGGGCAAGGCTTTCGCCGCCGGGGGGGTGGTGCGCGGTCTGGTGAGCACGGCCGATGAGGAACTCGCCCGGGACTGGGAGCCGGAGATTGCGGCCGGAGTGCGACTCAAGCCGATGGAACTGCTGCTGGGGATTCCCCTGGTGATCATCCGGGACATCACTCTGGAGGCCGACCTGCGCGACGTGCTCAACGTACGGGGTGAGCAGTACCTCGAGAAGCTCCATCTCGGAGCCGAGGTCAAACTGCCCCTGATCGCCCTGCGGGCCGGATACTTCAACGGCAATCTCTCTCTCGGAGCGGGGATTCACCTGCTGATCGTGGATCTCTCGGCCGCTGTCTCCCATGTCGAGCAGTGGACGCCGGCGGGAGTGGAGCAGCAGCGACTTTTCTCGCTGGCGGCCGCGATCGGTTTTTAAAGCGCGCCCTACAGCCTCAGGTATCCGGGGCCTGATTCCGAGCAGGGCCGGATCCGTACAAGCCGGCAGGGGTCTCCTGCCGGCTTTTCTCTGCCCGTGAAGGGCCGGGTCGGAACGCGATCAATGCGTGGTAAGGCCGATATGGGTGGCGACGATGAGGGTCCGGTCTGAATCCCGGGCCCGGGCCGAGAGGGTGAAACCTGTATCGGCTCCGGCATAGGAGACGAAGGTGAAGGAGGCGTTGCTCTGCTGGGGGGGCCAGCCGATGTACTCGGAGATGGTCGCCCGCAGTTCCTCATAGTTGGTGATCATCGAGGAGGGGGGAAAGCTGGTACTGTCGTTTTCGGTCCGGTAGTACCAGAGCCCCTGGACGGCCTGATCGACTTCCTGCTCGGCGGCCGAGATCTTGGCTTTGCTGGACATGTTCCTGAATCGCGGGATGGCAACCGCCGCCAGCAGGGCGACGATCACGAGCGATATCAGCAGTTCGATCAGGGTAAAACCGGTTGAAGATCTGTACCGTATCATCCGAGCCTCGGGAAAGTCTGGAAGCAGCCTCAGGTATGCTAGCAGAAAAGGGAATGACGCTCAACGTGCCGATTGTATGACACACCAAGGCCCCCGGAGGGTCGTTTGACCCTCCAGAGGCCGATTATCGCCATCACCGGAAGCGGCGCTGCCGTCCGGCAGCCGCTCCGGCTCAGTACCAGTGCCCGCTATGAGGGATCAGGCGTAGTAGTCGGCGTTCTTCTGGATGAAGGACTGCCACTGGTCGGGCACGTCCTCTTCCTCGAAGATCGCCTCGACCGGACAGACAGGCTGACAGGCGCCACACTCGATGCACTCGTCGGGGTCGATGAAGAGCTGATCGGCTTCCTCGAACTCGGGCTCATCCTTGGTCGGGTGGATGCAGTCGACCGGACAAACGTCGACGCAGGCGGTGTCCTTCGTTCCGATACAGGGTTCGCAAATGACGCTCGGCATCCGTCTCTATCCTCCATCTGGTGAGAGATCTCGCTGATGATCCCGGATTTCCTCAGCACTCTATGCACCACTTTCGGGGTCCGCAACCCGAAACTGGACCGCCGGGTCTCTTTTAGCAATGAGGGGGCAAACCGGCCTCACTCACAGGAGGTAAAGCAGTCTTCGAGCGAGAGGGTTTCAGCCGCCCGGTAGCCACGGGGGGTTTCTTCGACCGTGCAGCACTCGGTCGCCGCGTCGTGTTCGAAGTAAAGCACCCACTCCTCCTCCACCGCCCGGGGCAGAACCCGTTTTTTCTCCTCCAGGGTTCGCAGGGGAGCCAGATCGTAGGCCATGATGTAGGGCAGATGGAGGTGCGACACAAAGGGAAAGAGGTCGGCGCAGTACAGGAAGGTACGCCGGGTGGTGCGGATGAGAGGCAGCTGCTGTCCCGGGGTATGCCCATTGACGACCAGGAGAAAGATGTCGGGCAGGATTTCGATCTCCCCCTCTACCAGATTGAGCTGACCGCTTCGCTCGAGGGGGACGTAGTTTTTCTCCAGGAAGGAGGCCCGGTCCCTCTCGCTGGGCGCCAGGGCCCACTCCCACTGCCGCTGCTGCAGGTGATAGACGGCATTGGGAAAAGTGGGCCGCACGTCCGTCTCCCCCTTCCCTCCGGTGGCGGCATCTCCTTCCTCACCGGGCGGCCGGGCAACCGACATCGTCGCCCCGCCGCAATGATCGAAATGCAGGTGGGTGAGGATGACATCGGTCACCTGGGTCGGGGTGACCCCGGCCGCGGCCAGACTGCCGATGAGATCGTGCTGGGAGTAATCGATGCCGTAAATCGTGACCAGCTTGTCGGAGAGCTTGGTGCCCGCTCCTGTATCCACCAGCACAATCCGCTCGCGTCCTTCGACTTCGCGGCGCAGAAGCAGGCAGCGCATTGTCATGGGGATACGATTGTCTTCATCGACGGGGTGGATCGTTTTCCAGATCACCTTCGGCACCACGCCGTACATGGCCCCCCCATCGAGGACGAAATCACCTCCGGCAATCGAGGTCAGCGACCAGTTACCCAATCGGACCGTCATGCCTGAGCCTCCAGCCACCGCTCGGCTTCGATAGCCGCTGCACAGCCCATCCCGGCCGCCGTGATCGCCTGCCGGTACACGTGATCGACCGAATCACCGCAGGCGAAAACGCCCTCGATACTGGTCCGCACGCCCTCGGTGAGGATATACCCGTCCTCATCGGTATCGATCGCACCACGGAAGACCTCTGTCTGGGGATCGTGGCCGATGGCGATGAAGATACCGTCGACGGAGAGCTCGCGCTCCTCGCCGGTCAGGGTGTCCTGCAGCCGGAGCCCATGTACTCCGGCCGGGTCTTCACCGAGCACCTCGACCACGACCGCGTTCCAGAGGATGTCGACCTTCTCGTTCTTCTCGATCCGCTCGGCCATGATCTTGCTGGCCCGCAGTTCATCGCGGCGGTGGATCAGGTAGACCCTGGAGCCGAAATTGGTCAGGTAGAGGGCTTCCTCGGCCGCGGTGTCACCGCCGCCCACGACCGCGATGACCTTGTCGCGGTAGAAAAAGCCGTCGCAGGTGGCGCAGGCCGACACCCCCCGGCCGCGAAAACGGGTCTCCGATTCCAGACCCAGCCAACGGGCCGTCGCCCCGGTGGCAACGATCACGCTCCGGCCCCGGTACTCCCTTTCGGTGGTCACGACGGTGAAAGGCCGGGCGGAGAAGTCGACCGCTTCGACAGTCTCCCGCCTGACCTCGGCTCCGAACCGTACGGCCTGTTCCTCGAATTTCCGCATCAGCTCGGGACCGGTGATTCCTTCGGGGAAGCCGGGGTAGTTTTCGACTTCGGTAGTAATCATCAGCTGACCGCCCGGTTCGGGACCGGCCAGGATCAGCGGGGCGAGGTTGGCCCGGGCGTTATAGAGGGCGGCAGTCAGGCCGGCCGGACCGGAACCGATAATGATGACACGGTGAATCTCTTTCTCGCTCATGGTCGGCGTCGGTTTCCTCCCGGACGAAAGGTCTCAGGATATCCCGGCTCGCGTGACCAGAACCGGGCAGGGCGATCGGCGCACGGTGCGGTCGGTGGTCGAGCCGAGCAGCACTTCTTCGAGACCGGTATAACCGTGGGTGGCCATGACGATCAGGTCGATCCCCTCGCTACGGGCGTACTCGGCGATCTTGACGGTCGAGGAGCCTTCGAGTACCACCAGGTCGTTGATCCGATCGGAGTCGAAGTCCTCGGGCACCAGTTCGGCCATCTTCTCGCGCGAAACCGTGATGATCGAGTCGTTGACTTCGAAAATGCTGGTGATACCGATCGCGAAGTAGGAGGGATTGATCTCCTGTTCCACGCAGTGCAGCAGGGTGACGCTGCTCCCGAACTTTTCGGCCAGTTCGAAGGCCAGGGGAGCTGCGGCGGAGGCGGCCTCGCTGAAATCGGTGGGCAGCAGAATCGTGCCGATCTCAGCCGGTTCGACGACCTTTTCGGAATCATCGGGACGCAGGAGCAGTACCGGACAGGAGGCGTGTTCGAGCACCTGCTCGGCCGTGCTGCCCAGGAAGAGACGGCCCAGGCCGCGGTAGCCGTGAGTGGCCATGACGATCAGGTCGGCGTCCTGCTCGCCGGCACAGTCGAGGATCTCGCCCCAGGGACTGAAACCGGTCCGCGTTTCCCGGGTTACGGTCGGGGCGGTATCGGCGGTGTGGGCGAGCAGCTGATCCAGCTGCGCCTCGGCGCTACGCTGCAGGTCTTCCTGCACGCTCTGGCCGGGAAAGCCGAGTTCGGGGTTGAAGGGATCGAAGTTGTGGACCGTGACGACATGCAGCAGGTGTACGTCGGCACCGAAAGTGCGAGCCCAGACCAGGGCATGGTCGAAAGCCCGGTTGCTGAATCCGGAAAAATCGGTCGGACAGAGAATCTTCGTGATGGCAGACATACCTGGCTCTCCTTGAGCGGACGGTACGGAACGATCAGGCCACTAACATAGAGGAGGAAACCGCGGGTTGCCACCCTATCGGAGAAGAAGGACCCCGGACTCGGAGCCCGGGGTCCTTCGCTGTTGATGCCGGCAACCGCGGTACGAGCGGTTGTTACTGCGCCGGTACGGACTGTGCGATCAGTCGACCTGCGACTTCATCCAGCCGGTCGTAACCGACTTGGGCCGCGTGATGGCCTCCATCATCGCCCGGCTGGTGACGAGCTGCGAAAGCATGCCCATGGCCCGGCTCACGCTGAAGAGCACGGTGTAGTACTCCATCTCGGTGATGCCGTAGTGGTAGAGCATGGTTCCCGACGCAGCGTCGACGTTCGGCCACGGGTTCTTGGCCTTGCCGTGCTCCATGAGCACATGCGGGATGACCTCGAAGCCGATCGACATCGTCTTGAAGAGCTCGTCGTCGGGGAAGTGGGCCTTTCCGAACTCCCACTGCGCCGTGTAGCGCGGGTCGGTGGCACGCAGGACCGCGTGGCCGTAACCCGGCACAACCCGTCCGGAGTTCAGGATCTCCCAGGTGTAGTCCTTGATCTCGTCAGCCGTCGGAGCCTTGCCGTCGAAGCGCTCGAGGATCTCGTGCAGGAACTTCAGGCACTCCTGGTTGGCCAGACCGTGCAGGGGACCGGCCAGACCGCTCAGACCCGCTGCGACCGCGTAGTAGGGGTCACTCAGGGCCGAACCGACGACATGGGAGGTGAAGGCGCTCACGTTCCCGCCCTCGTGGTCGGAGTGCAGCACCAGGTAGAGCCGGATCAGGTCGGCGAATTCGGGATCGTCCGAACCGAGCATCCGGGCGTAGTTGGTCGACCAGTCGACGGCCGGATCATACGGAATCAGGTCGCCCTTGTCGTAGCGGATCCGGTAGACCGCGGCCGCCACCGAGGGGAGCTTGGCCAGCAGCTGGAGCGAGTCCTCGAGGGCCGCTTCCCAGTAATCCTGCTTCTTCATGCCCTCGTTGTACCGCTTGGCGAAGACCGAGGTGTTCTGCATGGCGAGGATACCGGTGACGAGCATGTCCATGGGGTGCGCGTCATCGGGCATGGCTCGCAGCACGTCGAAAACGTAACCGGGGACCTCGCTGCGGTCCGCGAATTCCTTCTTCACGTTCTCGACTTCGGCTTCGCCGGGCAGATCACCGACGCAGAGGAGGTAGAAGATCTCCTCCGGGGTGCGGTCGGTCAGTTCACTGATCGGAATGCCCCTGATGATCAGACCCTTTTCGGGGTCCACCAGAGATGTGTCGCAGACCAGTCCCTTGACTCCGCGCATACCTCCGTAGGCCTGGGCGACGGTGACTTCCGAGATGATTTTGTCACCGTGCTCCTTGACCAGGTTCTTGATCTCCTCGCGACGACCGGGGATCAGTTCTGCGAGTTTGTCTTTCAGCGTCGCCATAGGCGCTCTCTCCCTGTGTCTTGAGCTGGTGGATTGGCGGGTTCCGAAGCTCGTCCGTTTCTCAAAGAAATCGTCACGCAACGGTACGGTCAGTACGATCCGACCGCTGATGCGGCTCCCAATATAGTCGAAGCCCGGTTCCGATTCCAGAACTCCCGGTGCACAAATGTGTCGGAGGCGTGAATTATTCTAGTTGTCCGTGTACCGCCTGCCCGAGAGCGGTTTCGGCCGCCTCCATGACGATCTCTCCCAGGGTGGGGTGCGGGTGCATGGCGTGCCCGAGCTGTTCTACGCTCAGACCCGCTTCGAGGGCCACACAGGCCTCGTTGATCAGATCGGCGGCCTCGTGGCCGACGATCTGCACCCCCAGCAGCTTGCCGCTGCCGGCTTCCCCGATCACCTTGACGAAGCCCTCCTGCCGGTTGATGGCCGCGGCCCGGCCCGAAGCGGCGTAAGGGAACTGGCCGGTCATGACCTCGTGACCCGCGGCGCGGGCTTCCTCTTCGCTCAGTCCGACGTAGGCGACTTCGGGATCGGTGAAGATCACCGCCGGTACGGCCCGGGGATCATACACCGCCTCGCGACCCGCGATATCTTCGGCCGCTACGATCGCCTCCTTGCTGGCCTTGTGGGCCAGCAGGGGCGGGCCGGCCACGTCACCGATGGCCCGGATGTTTTCTGCCGCCGTGCGCCGGTGCTCGTCGACCGGGATGAAACCCTTATCGTCGGTCTCCAGACCGGCCGCGGCGAGGTTGAGTTCGTCGGTACGAGGCCGGCGGCCGATCGTAACCAGCACCCGCTCGGCCTCCAGACGCACCTCTTCGCCCCCTGGGACTTCGGCGATGAGCGTCAGGCCGTCGGTGCGCTTTTCGAGGGTGCGGGCGGCGGTGCCCAGATGCACCTCGATACCCAGCTTGCGGCAGCGTCGGGCGACCGGCTCGGCGAGATTGGAGGGCGAGAGGGGCAGCAGACTCTCCAGCATTTCGACCACCGTCACCGCGGTCCCGAACTTGCGGTAGGCAATCCCCAGCTCGAGCCCGATATAACCCCCCCCGATCACCAGCAGGCTGGCCGGTACTTCCGCGAATTCCAGGGCCTGGCGCGAACCCACCACCCGGTCGCCGTCGGGTTCGAACCCCGGGATATAGAAGGGGAGCGAGCCGGTGGCGATCACGGCCGACTCGAAGGCAATCCGTTCTTCGCCGTCGGCGGTCGTCACGGTCAGGGTGTTCGGATCGGCAAAGGCAGCCATACCCTGCAGGGTTTCGACTCCCCAGGCCCGGAAGAGTGCCCCCACCCCACCGGTCATCTTCTTCACCACCCGCTCCCGGAACTTCTGGGTCTTGCCGAAATCCAGGCTCCGACCCTCGACCGAAATCCCGAAAGTTTTCCCCTCGCTTCCGACGGCGTGGTAGAGATCTGCGGCTGCGATCAGGGCCTTGGAGGGAATGCAGCCGCGGTTCAGACAAACCCCGCCGAGTCGCTCGGCTTCGATGCAGAGGGTTTTCTTCCCTAACTGGGCCAGACGGATTGCGGCCACGTATCCGCCGGGCCCCGAACCGATGACAACCGCTTCGTACGCCTGGGGCATGACACTCTCCTCATTCGTTGTTCAGGTAACTGCCCGACCGGATTCGATGACGGCCGCGATGAAGTATTCTCCGGCCCGGTAGGACGAGCGCACCAGCGGCCCGCTCGCCACATAGGCGAAACCCTTCTCTTCCCCCATGGTCCGGTAGCGCTCGAACTGCTCGGGGGTGACATACTCCTGCACGGCCAGGTGTCTGCGGCTGGGCTGCAGGTATTGACCGACGGTCAGAAAATCCACTCCGACCGAACGCAGCTCGTCCATGGCCGCAGCCATCTCGGGCTCGCTCTCGCCCAGTCCGACCATGAGACTCGATTTGGTCCACACCGGAGCCCGGCGCACATCCGGCGCCAGAACCTTGATGTCGGCCAGAACCCGGAGCGAGAGTTCCCACGACGCCCGCCGGTCACGCGCCGTGCGGGTCAGACGCGGGACCACTTCGACATTGTGTGCGACCACCTCGGGACCGGCGGCGATGACGTTTGTCAGAGCCGGGTGTGAGCCGCGGAAGTCGGGGATGAGAACTTCGAGCATCAGGTCGGGATGGCGGGTTCGGATGGCCGTGATGGTGCGGGCGAAATGGCCGGCCCCGCCGTCGGGCAGGTCGTCGCGGTCCACGCTGGTAACGACCACGTAGCGTAGATCGAGATCGGCCAGCATGGCGGCGACCTTCTCCGGTTCGGCGTCGTCCACCATACCTGCCGGATCGCCGCTCCTGACGTCGCAGAAACGGCAGGCCCGGGTACAGATATCGCCCAGGATCATGACCGTGGCGGTTCCGGTGCCCCAGCACTCCCCCTGGTTGGGGCAGTTGGCCTCCTCGCAAACTGTATGCAGCTCGAGAGAGTGGAGTTTTTTCTTCAGAGCGGCATAGGCCGGACCGCCGGGGGCGCGGGTCAGCAGCCAGGAAGGTTTGCGCCCCGGTCCCGCTCTCTTCTCATCAGGTATTGGCATGGTCGCGCAGGCACTATAAGTTGGGCTTTCTATCGGGGCAAGATAGAGAGAACCGGTTACGATTTCTTCGGAGGACCCATGACCGAGCACGCGAGCCCAGACGAGCAGAACCGCACCCCTGAGACGTGGGAGCGTCTGCGCGAGACATTCGATGCCCTCGCCACCGAGGATGAGGTGGCTTTGATGCAGGAGAACCACCAGCACCTGGGCCTGGCGATAGCCGCCGAACTGCCGGTTCAGGACAAAGACATTGTTCTCGATCTCTCCTGCGGCGACGGCTGGTTCAGCCGCCACCTGGCCACTGATGTCATCTCCGGCGGCCAGATCATCGGGATCGATCTGGCTCCAAAGATGATCGAGAGGGCCGCAGCTCACAGCGACAATCCCGCCAACCTGCGGTTCGAGACCGCCGGCGCCGAGGAACTGCCTCTCGAGGATGCGAGTGTCGATCACATCGTCACTATCGAATCCTTTTACTACTATCCCAACCAGGTCAAGGTCGGCCATGAGATGTTCCGGGTTCTCAAGCCCGGCGGCACCTTTTTCGTCGCCATGCATTTCTACCTCGAGAACGAGTGGGTCCACCACTGGAGCGATCTGATCGAGGTGCCGATGCATTGCAAGGGAGCCGATCAGTACAACACTCTCTTCCGCGCCTGCGGCTTCATCGATGTGGGCGACCAGCGGATCCGCGACGAATCCGAACCGCCCGCCGAAGTGGACGGGAAGTGGTTCCGGAGCCTCGAACAGCTCAAGAATTTCCGCGAAGCGGGCGCCCTGCTGGTCTCGGGCCGCCGCCCGCCCGAGGAGGAGTAGACCGGGCTGGAACGCGGTTCGATCCATGATCGACCTGCACACCCACACCACCGCCAGCGACGGCACCCTGACTCCGGGCGAACTGGTCGCAGCCGCCTGCGAGGCCGGCCTCTCAGCCGTTGGCATCACCGATCACGATACCTGCGACGGCGTGCCCGAAGCCCTGGCCGCCGGCCGGCGCCTGGGACTGCGGGTCGTGCCGGGTATCGAGATCTCGGCCCGGTTCACCGGCGGCACCCTGCACCTTCTCGGTTACGGCATCGATCCGGCCCGGCCTGCGTTCGCGGCCGGGATCGAACGGCTCAAAACCGCCCGGGCCGAGCGCAATCCGAAGATCATCGCCAACCTGCAGGCGATGGGAATTTCCATCACGCTGGAGCAGGTTGCGGCCCGGGCCGGGAGCGATGTGATCGGCCGTCCCCACATCGCCGAGACCCTCTGCGCGGCAGGAGCCGCCGAAGATCTCGATGACGCCTTCGATCGTTACGTGGGTGTCGACGCCCCCGCCTACGAGCCCAAACTCAAATACGAACCGGCCCGGGCTTTCGAGCTCATCCGGTCCGGAGGGGGCATCCCCGTTCTGGCCCACCCCTGTCAGACAGGCCGGGCAGGAGAGGCTCTGCGGCGGTTCGTGACCGAACTCGCAGCGGAGGGCCTGGAAGGAATCGAAGTCCTCTACCCCTCACACACCCCCGAGCAGAGCCGCTTCTATGACGAGCTGGCCGCCGAATTCGATCTGGTGCGGACCGGGGGAAGCGACTTCCACGGCACCCGCAAGCCCGATCTCAGCCTGGGGATCGGAACCGGGGACCTGCACGTGCCCGACGAATGGCTGGATAAACTCGATACCCGGATCGCCGCGAGATTTTCTCAAGATGCGGATTGACCCGTGCCCCTGTACAAACTCCGGCCGGATGCCAGCGCGGACCGCAGCCGGTGGATTACTCCGAGAGGGCACTAGTGCAGTTCTTCGAGGGCGGCCAGTACGTCGTCGACGTGCCCTTTGACCTTCACCTTCGGCCAGACCCGGGCGATCGTACCGTCGGCGTCGATCAGAAATGTGGAACGGATCAGCCCCAGACGGATCTTGCCGTACATCTTCTTTTCGCCCCAGGCCCCGTAGAGCCGGGCGACCTCACGCTCGGTATCGGCCAGCAGGGGAAAGGGCAGTTCGTGTTTGGCTTTGAATTTGCCGTGGCTTGCGACCGAGTCGGGAGAGATACCCAGCACGACCGCTCCGCGCGCGGTGGCCCGGGCCATATTGTCGCGGAAATCGCAGGCTTCGGTGGTACACCCCGGAGTGTTATCTTTGGGGTAGAAGTAGAGAATCACGGGGCGGCCGCGGAAGTCGGAGAGAGAGATCTCGTTACCGCTGTCGTCGGGCAGGGTGAAATCGGGGGCTGTAACGCCGGCTTCCAGACTCATGGCAGAGCTCCCTTCGGGATTCCAGATGCGGTTCAGGCTCCGGGAACCACGCTCTGGAACGGGATGAAGAAGGTGAACGAGTGGCACTGACAGTAGACAAGATCGAAGTCGGACTTCTGGCGACCAACTGCTATCTGGTGGGTGACGAGGTCGACCGTCAGGCCTTCATCGTCGATCCCGGGGCCGACGCCGACATTCTGCTCGACCGCATCGGCGCGGTCGGGTGGCAACTCGAAGCGGTCGTCCTGACCCACGCCCACTTCGATCACGTTCTGGCAGCCGGCGAGATCGTCGCCGAACTGGGTGTGCCCCTGCTCGCCTCGGCCCCCGAAGCGGTGGTCCTGACCCACGCTCCCGAGGTCGCCCAGCGCTGGTTGGGGATCCGGGTACCGCCCCCACCCGCGCCCGACCGCATCCTCAGTGCCGGCGACAGCGTGGCGGCCGGCAGCCACTCCTTCCGGGTCGTCGACACACCGGGGCACTCCCCCGGAGGCCTCACCCTCATCGGCGACGGGATCGCTTTCGTCGGGGACACGATCTTCTCCGGAAGCGTGGGGCGCACCGATCTGCCCGGCGGCGACTTCGACCGGCTGATGCAGAGCATCCGTGACGAAATCCTCACCCTGCCCGACGAGACGGTGCTCTACTGCGGTCACGGTCCCGACACAACCGTCGGCGAGGAACGCCGGACCAATCCCTTCATCCTGGACATGGGTCTCAGAGAGTAAACGGAGAATCGATTACAGGGTATCGGCGGCGATGTAGAAGATGCCCCACACCCCCGGACCGGCATGCACCCCGACCGCCGGACCGATTTCCAGGTAGACCATTTCGACCGGGTTGTACCGTCGCTCGAATTCGGCGCCGATCTTCCCGGCCATCCCGGGATTTCCCCCATGCCCGACAACCCCGCAGACCGGCATTCCCTCGGGGATCTCATCATCGAGGCGACGCAGGATATCCGCCATACCCCTCTCGGCGCCCCGGGCCGCTCCCACCGGTTCGAGACGGCCGCTCTGCAGGCTGAGGACCGGCAGCAGCCCCAGGGTCTTACCCACGAAACCACGCAGCTTTCCGACCCGCCCGCCTCTGATGACATATTCCAGAGTATCGGTCATGCAGTACAGGCGGGAGTGCTCCCGCATTTCCTGCAGGTGATGCAGCAGTTCGGGCACGGCCGCTCCCTCGTTGGCACGCCGGGCCAGCTGGAGCCCCATGTAGCCCAGACCGAGGCTGAAGACTTCGGTATCCACCACCGTGATCCGTTCCGGATCGAGCTCCCGGGCGGCCTGGGCCCCCACCTGGTAGACCCCGCTCATTTTACTCGTCAGGCAGAGCGAGAGGACGTGGTCGTGGGTTGTGAGAGCCTCGTCGTAGACGGTCTGGAAGTCGGCCAGGCTCGGAGAGGATGAGAGGGGATGTTCGGCCCGGGTCGCACACATCTCGTAAAAACGGGTGGTGTCGAGTTCGACCCGGTCGCGGTAGCGGTCCTCACCGAAGGTGACGTAACAGGGTACGATGCCGATCCCCGCGGTCGCAGCCACATCGGGATCCAGATCGCAGGTCGAATCCATCACGATCGCCACTTCGCCCCTGGCCGCCCGCCGGCGCATCGACCGCCGCTGGCCGGCCACCGCTTCGGTCTGCGACTGCATGTCCTCGGCATGGGTCTGGAGCAGCGTGCCGTAGCCGTCAAGCAGGGTGAAGAGTTCTTCGGGATCGTCGGTGTGCAGGTGCACCTTGAGCAGGTCTGACCCCCCACTCACGATCAGCGAGTCACCCAGGTCCTGGAGCAGGGCCCGGAGCTCGGCCACTCCACAGGTCGGTTCTTCGAGCAGAGCCTGGGTGCAGTAGCGATTGCCGATCTCCCCGGCCTGTGCGGCGGCATCCACGATCGAAGCCGGGGTTCGCTCCAGAGCCGGAGGACGGCCGGGGTGGACCGCTCCCTTGCGGATGAACTCGTTGATCCCCTCCAACATGTGAACAAATCCCTGCGCTCCGGCATCGACCACTTCGTGTTCGCGCAGCAGGGGCATCTGCTCGCGGGTCTCGGCCAGGGCGGCGCGGGCCCGTTCGAGAGCTCCGGTGAGGATCTCGCCGAGGTCCCGGAGTTCGGCCGAGAGAGCCTCCACTGTCCGGGCCCACTCCCGCATGACGGTCAGGATGGTGCCCTCGACCGGTTCGAGGACCGCCTCGTACGCCCGGCGAAAGCCGTTCTGACAGGCCGCTCCCAGTTCCTCGCGATGGATGCGCCGGGTGCCGGCGGCAATGCCGTCGAGGAAGCCGCGCATGAACTGGGCCAGGATGAAACCGGAATTGCCCTGGGCGCCGATCAGAACTGTCCGGCCCAGAATCCGGCGCACCTCATCGAGACTGGGATGTTCGAGGTGGGCGATACCGTCGACCCCGTAAGTCAGGGTGGCAGCCATGTTCGTCCCCGTATCACCATCGGGAATGGGGAAGACATTGATGGCGTTGAGGTGTTCGCGGCGGGCGTTGACCCAGTTGGCAGCGGCGATGAAGATACGCTGCAGCCGTGTCCCGTCGAGGTAGCGGATTCCCATGGAAGCTATGAGAATCGTTTCCGGCCGATCTGTCAAGTGGCAGTCGGAGAGGTGCTGTGCGACGGGCCTTTCAGCCCTCGCGGGGCTCGCAGGCAACCGGCAGGACCGCACCCTTGAGGGCCAGCAGGGCGGGGACGAAGGCCGGATCGGCCTCGAGCGCGCGGCGGTAGCAGATACGCGCCTGGCGCTGGTTCCCCAGAGCGCCGTGAGCCCGGCCGAGATTGAACCAGGGATAGCAGTGGGAATCGTAGCGCACCGCCGCCAGTCCCTTTTCGAGCCACACCACCGCCTCGCGGGGCCGGCCGAGTTCGATCAGGTAGGCCCCCAGATCGTTATAGGTGTTCCCGAGGGTGGGATCGAGTTCGATGGCTTTGCGACACTCGGCGACGGCTTCTTCCAACCGGCCTTGAAAGGAGAGCGCCCAGCCGAGAAAGGTGTGGGCTTCGGCCGAGGGGAGCAGTTCGAGCGAGCGTCGATAGGCATAGACCGCCCGCTCGATCTCGCCCGCTTTCTGACAGCGGAATCCGAGCGTGAAGGCCCGGACGGCCTCTTCGCGGACATCATCGCGCACCATGGCACCCTTACCCTACTTCCGGCCTCCGACGTCCTGACGCCCGTCCACCGGGCCTTGCCGGTGGCATCAGGGCGAGCGGGGGATTACTCTGTGGCGGGATACGATGACTGTGGATACCCCGAACCCGAATCCGGAGAGCGAAACGCTCCAGCCGGCCCCGGCCACGACCGCGCAGCGTCTGACAGCCGTGGCCGCGCGCGTCTTCATCCGCCTTCTGGGCTCCACGATGCGGGTGCGCGAGATCGGGCGCGAGCATCTCGAAGCGGCCCGTCGCAGCGCCGCCGGGGGCCGGGTCGCTTTCGCCTTCTGGCACGGTCACCAGTTCCCGCTGGTGCACACCTGGCGTCGGCGCGGCGTCGCCATTCTCACCAGTCTGAGCCGCGACGGCACCTTGCAGAGTCTCGTTCTCGGCGGGCTCGGTTATTACATCATCCGCGGCTCGGCCTCGCGGGGCGCGGTGCGGGGGCTGGTGGGCATCATCCGGACGGTGAAGGAAGGGCGGGATTGCGCCTTCGCCGTGGACGGTCCGCGGGGACCTTATCACGAGGTCAAACCGGGCGTTCTCTTCACCGCCCAGAAAACCGGCAGTGCGATCGTACCGATCACCTGTGCGGTGCGCCGGGCACGGATTTTCACGCGGGCCTGGGACCGCTATATCCTGCCCTGGCCGCTGACCCGGGTGGTGGTGGCCTACGGCGAGTCGCTGCCGGTCCCCCCCGGCACCGCCCCGGAAGAAATCGAAGCGCTCGGGACCGAACTGGCCCGGCGCCTCGACGAACTCACCGCCTCGGCCGAGGCGGCCCTCTGAAAGTCCTGCCGGAGCAGAGGGTTACCGCCGGCGCTCGAATTCCAGACCCTGCTGCTGCTCCTCGAACCGGGCCAGGAGAAAAAGAACGTCGGAGAGACGGTTGATCCAGGGAATCATGACCGGATTGTCGACAGCCCCGGGGTCGCTCTCGAGCAGGGCAATGATCCCGCGCTCGACCCTGCGCAACACCGCCCGCGCCAGGTCGAGAGCGGCACTGCCCGGCGTGGCGCCGGGAATGATGAAAACGGGGGGCAGGACGATGTGGGCTTCGAGTTCGGCGATCTGTTCATCGAGAGCTTCGAGGTGCTCGGGACCGAGTCGATCGGGCAGCCGCTCGGGGGCCGGCGGGCGGGCCGCCAGTTCGGCCCCGGCTGCAAAGCAGACTTCCTGCAGGGTCCGGATCCGTTCCCGCAGAGGCTGTGTGCTGACCAGGGTCCGGGCCAAGCCGAGGGCCGAGACCGCCTCGTCGAGATCGCCGTATACCGCCACCCGCGGGTCGGCCTTGGAGACCTCTTCACCCGAAAGCAGGCGGGTTCTGCCGCTGTCGCCTTTCCTGGTGGCAATACCCATTGCACGTTCCCGAGCGTAACCCGGCCCCAAACCGGGTTTCAGTCCATCTCCTCGTGGCCGGGGGCGGTTCGTTCGTAGCAGCAGCCGAAACGAACCAGGAGATCATACTCGACATCACTCCGTTCTTCTTCATCCTTCTCGATGATCTCCTGCAGCTCACCGAGGGTGTACGCACCGAATGTTTTCATGTCTTCCTCGGGCACCAGCTCGGTGTTGTCCGCCTCGAGGATGGCCACGACCCGGCTCAGGGGCAGAGCCTTGAAAGCCGTGAGGAAATCGGTCTGGAGATGTCCGCCGGCGGCTTCTTCGTCGAGTACCCGCAGGACCTTGCCGAAGTTCATCCGGTCGCGGTAATGACGACGGCTGGTGATGGCGTCGAAGATATCGGCCACCGCCATGACCCGCCCCTCTTCGGGGATATCGTCGCCGCGCAATCCCAGGGGATAGCCGGTGCCGTCGACCCGTTCGTGATGGGTAGCCGCCATCATGGGGATATTCTCGTAATCCCGCGTAAAATGGATCTTGTCGAGGATGTTGAGGGTGTGCAGGGCGTGGGTCTGGATGATCTTGTACTCTTCATCATCGAGCCGCCCGTCCTTGAAGAGCACCACTTCGGGTACCCCGATCTTGCCGATGTCGTGCATCAGGGCTGCGGCGTTCAGAACCTCGAGCTGCTTTTCGGAATACCCGAGCTGTTCGCCGATCGCCACGGCATAGTCGGTCACTCTGGTCGAGTGACCAGCCGTGATCGGGTCACGGGCATCCATCGCGGTTGAGAGAGTCTCGACGAACGAGATGAAGGTCTGTTTCTGATCCTCGTAGAGCCGGGAGTTCTCCACCGCCACCGCGATCATCCCCGCCAGGGCCGACAGCATCTCCTGGTCATCGTCGGTAAAGACGCCGTCGCCCCCCTTGTTCAGAACCTGGATGACACCGATCCGCTCCCCCGCCTTGTTGGTCATCGGCACACAGAGAACCGAACGGGTGCGGTAGCCGGTCTTCTTGTCCCACTCCTGATTGAAGCGCTCGTCCTCGTAGGCGTCGGGAATGTTCAGCGGCTCGCCGGTGGTGGCGACCGCCCCGGCCAGACCGGCGCTCATGGGGAAGCGCAGTTCCATGAACCGGACTCCCTGGGCGACTTTCGACCACAGTTCCTCTGTCTCCCAGTCGATCAGGAAGAGACTGGAACGGTCCGCGTCCATGACGGTGCTGATCTTCTCGATGATCAGGTTGAGGAGCTGGTCGAGATCGAGCGTTCCCCCCAGGGCCCGGGTCACATCGAAAACGGCCCGGTAGCGCTCGACCTCCCGTCTCAGGGCATCGAATTCCGTTTCCTCGCAGCCGTTCCCGTCGGGCCGGGTCCGGTCTGCCTGTCCATCCGCTTCGGGCATAACGGCTCCTTCTCCACACGGTGTTTCCCGCACGATCCCCGGCCATCCAGCACAGCCCACCGATCCCTCTGCACCGGAACACTACGGGTGCAGTGGAACGTCCTTCAATACGAATCCCAGACATATAAGGTACTACCGGTTCGGACTTTTGGCATCCCCGCGCTCTCTGCGCCCACCACCTGCCGGTCGTTCCTCCTCCGGATTCCGCCCTCCCGGCAACAGGTAGCGGCACGCCGGTCGGAAGGACAGTTGAAGCAGGCCGGTCTCATCATCCTGAAAAATATCTCGGACCCCGAAAAACACCCGTTTCCTTATTTCAGATAATCGGACCTGAAATGGTTGACATCTGTTCGGGCGCTTCCGATTGTTACTGTGCGTCGTATCGCAGGGGTGCTTCCCGTAAGCACCCCTTTGCACCGCTGACCTTTCCTCACCGGGGAAGGATGTACAGAATGTCATCTGCAAGCTCCACCGACCGTACAGCCGTATCCAACCCGGCCGCCGATATCGAGGACATGAAAGCCAAGGTCGATGCTGTCCTCGAGGATCATCGGCATGACCGCGGTGAACTGATCGCCATTCTTCTGGATACACAGGACATTCTGGGTTACCTGCCGGTACCCGCCATGAAATACATCGCCGAGCGCCTGAACATCCCCCCCATCGACATTTTCGGAACCGCAACGTTCTACCGATCTTTCAAGTTGAATCCTCCCGGCAGGCACACCTGTACGATCTGTATGGGGACCGCCTGTCATGTCCGCGGCGGCCCTCAGGTTCTCAAGGAATTCGAGCGGCAGCTGGGCATCTGCGCCGGACAGACCACCCCCGACCGGGAATATGAGCTGGAAACGGTCGCCTGTGTGGGAGCTTGCGCAATGGGACCTCTTGTTCTCATCGATGGCGAGTACCACGGCAACATGTCTTCCCGTAAGGTGCCGCGACTGCTTCGTCGTCTCGATCGCGAACGGGCCGAGGAAACACAATGACAGGCAGAATCTCTTCTCCCGACGAGCTGAAACAGGCCCGGACTTCTCTGGAGCAGGCAAGGGAAAGTGCCCGGGACATCATTACCGTGTGCACCGGTCCCGGGTGTGTTGCCAGCGGCGCCGGCGAAGTCGCCGATGCCTTCCGGGCGCAGATCAAGGAGCAGGGGCTGGAGGATCGGGTCACCTTCCGGTGTACCGGCTGCCACGGCTTCTGCGCCCTGGCCCCGGTCGTCACCATCGATCCCGCCGGAATCTGTTACGGGGGTGTCAAGCCGGCTGATGTTCCGACCATCCTGGAACGCACTGTCGGGGCCGGCGAAATCATCGACCGCCTCGTGTACACGCACCCCGATACCGGCCAGCCCGTTCCCTACGAGAAGGACATCCCCTTCTACAAGCATCAGGACCGCCTGCTGCTCGAGGAAAATCGGCGTATCGACCCCGAATCGATCGATGATTTTTTCGTCCTCGGCGGGTACGAAGCCCTGGCCCGGGTGCTCACCGACATGGATCCCGAGGCGGTCGTGCAGGAGATCCTCGACTCCGGTCTCAGGGGTCGGGGCGGAGCCGGTTTCCCGACCGGACGCAAATGGAGTATCTGCCGCCAGAATCCGGGCGAGCCGAAGTACATCGTCTGCAACGCCGACGAGGGCGACCCGGGGGCTTTCATGGACCGGGGAATCCTCGAAGGCAATCCGCACCGGGTGATCGAAGGGATGTGCATCGGCGCCTATGCCATCGGTGCTTCAGAGGGCTTCGTCTACGTCCGGCACGAGTACCCGATCGCGGTCCGCAACATCACCCGGGCGGTGGAACAGGCCCGCGAAGCCGGTCTGCTCGGTGAAGGTATTCTCGGCAGCGGCTTCGCTTTCGATCTCAAAGTCGTCATGGGAGCCGGGGCGTTCGTCTGTGGCGAGGAGACTGCCCTGATCGCATCCCTGGAAGGACGCACGGGCGAGCCGAAACAGCGCCCCCCCTTCCCCGCCCAGTCCGGCTACCGCAACAAGCCCACGGTCATCAACAACGTCGAAACCTGGGCCAGCGTGCCGCACATCATCACCCGGGGGGCCGGGTGGTTCTCCTCGATAGGTTCCGAGGGCAGCAAGGGCACGAAGATTTTCTCCCTGGTCGGCAAGGTCGAGAACACCGGCCTGGTTGAAGTCCCCATGGGAACGACCATCCGCCAGCTCGTGTACGACATCGGCGGCGGCATACCGAACGGCAAGGAGTTCAAGGGAATCCAGACCGGCGGCCCCGCCGGCGGCTGCCTGCCCGCCGAACTCATGGACCTGCCGATCGACTTCGAAGCCCTGGCCGAAGCCGGCACCATCATGGGTTCGGGGGGAATGATCGTGATGGACGAATCCACCTGCATGGTGGATATCGCCCGGTACTTCACCCGTTTCCTCGAACAGGAATCGTGCGGCAAGTGTTATTCCTGCCGCAAGGGAACCCAGCGGATGCGCGAGATCCTCGACGACATCTGCGAGGGGCGCGGCACCCTCGAACAGCTCGAGCTGCTCGAGGAGCTGGGGCATACGGTGAACGAAGCCAGCATGTGCGGGCTGGGGCAGAATGCCGCCAATCCCGTTCTCTCGACCCTGCGGTACTTCCGGGACGAGTATGAGGCCCACATCACCGAACGCCGCTGTCCGGCTGGTGTCTGCACCACTCTCATCCGCTACCAGATCCAGGAATCGCTCTGTGACGGATGCCACGCCTGCTTCAAGGTCTGTCCCGCCGATGCGATCAGCGGTGAGAAGGACGCCGTCCACGTCATCGATCCTGATGTCTGCATCAAGTGCGGAGCCTGCCTCGAAGTCTGTCCCCAGGGAGCGATCAGCGTTGTCTCGGGAGGTGGAGAATGAGCGTGAAGACGATCTCGCTGACCCTCAACGGTCTGCCCGTCGAGGTGTACGAGGGGACGACCATCCTCGAGGCCGCCAAGCTGTACGGGATCAACATCCCGACGCTCTGTTCGGTCGAAGGACTTTCGAGCTACGGCGCCTGCCGGCTGTGCATCGTCGAGATCGGCCCTCCGGGCAAGACCAAGGTCGTCTCGTCGTGTACCTACCCGTGCGAGGAGGGTATGCAGGTCCGTACCCATTCGGCCCGGATCATCAAGGCCCGCAAGATGATCCTCGAGCTGATGGTCTGTTCGACCCCGGCCTCGAAAGTCGTCCAGGACCTCGCTTCGGCCCACGGTGTCACCACCGCGCGCTTCCGCCGCGAGAACGAGGACTGCCTGCTCTGCGGCCTCTGCGTGAGGATGTGTGAGGAGCAGATGATGGCCCGGGCCATCGGTTTCGTCGGCCGGGGACCCGACCGACGCATCACCACCGCTTTCGACGAACTTTCCGACATCTGCCGCCACTGCGGCGGGTGCATGTACATCTGTCCGGCATGCCAGCTGCGCTGTCAGGGACCGAGTGCCGAAACAACGATCTGCAGCGGCTGTCTGAACTTCAGTCCGTCGTGCGCCGAGGTGTACGACGATCAACAGTGCTGGATGCCGCCGGAGTGTGGAACGTGTGTGCGTCCCGAAGGGGACTACCTGCCCGCAACCGGGCATATCTGTCGAGAAGAGTAACAGCTTCATCAGCAGCCCGGTGAGCATGGGCGCTTCAGGAGGAGTCACAATGTCTTACACCAAGATCAACGCCAGCGCGGCCACCCTTTCGAAGAACCGCACCGAGGACGCCGTCACCACTATTTCGGGGATGTGCGCCACCTGTGTTGACGGTTGCATCGGAATGTGTGAGATCGGCAAGTCGGCCTACCGCGGGGCCGAAATGATCTATCCCCAGCCCTTCGGGATCATTACCGCCGCCTCGGAGAAGGAGTACCCGATCGACTACGGTCATCTGACCATTCTGGGTACGGCCGTCGGAGCGCACGGTATCGAAGCCGACAGCGACAAGGCCATTTTTCCGAACGTGGTGCTCGAGCGCGAGATCGGCGCCGAGAACACATTCACCGCCGGCCTGCCCTTCGTCGTGGCCGGTATGGGGTCGACCAACGTCGCCGCCCAGAACTGGGAAGGTCTGTCCATCGGTTGCGCCCTGTGGGGAGTGCCGCTCACCATCGGCGAGAACGTGGTCGGAATGGACATGAGCGCCACCATCAAGAACGGCCGGGTGGTCGAATCGCCGGGACTGGAGAGCCGGATCACGCCCTACCGCAACTGGCAGATCGACGGCAAGGGCACGGTTGTGCTGCAATCCAACGTCGAGGACACCCGCCTGGGCGTGCAGGAGTACGCCATCGAGAAGCTGGGCGTGGAGACGGTCGAAATGAAGTGGGGTCAGGGCGCCAAGGACATCGGCGGCGAGGTCAAGATCACCAACCTCGAGAAGGCCCAGGAACTCTACAGCCGCGGTTACGTGGTGCTGCCCAACCCGACCGACCCGGGTGTCATCGAGTCGTTCAAGGCCGGTGTGTTCCACGAGTTCGAGCGCCACAGCCGGGTCGGCATGGTCAGCCTCGAGAGCTTCATGGAGCGGGTCGAGCAGCTGCGGGCCGCCGGCGCCAGGCAGGTCACCCTGAAGACCGGCGCCTACCGTCCGGCCGACCTGGCCCGGGCCGTGAAGTTCGCCTCGCTGGCCAAGCTCGACCTGCTCACGGTCGACGGAGCCGGCGGCGGCACCGGTATGAGCCCCTGGCGGATGATGAACGAGTGGGGCGTGCCGGTGGTCGAGCTGCACAGCCTGACCTGGCAGATGTGCAAGCACCTCGATGACAAGGGCGAGTTCGTTCCCAACATCGCCTTCGCCGGTGGATTCACCTTCGAGGACAATATCTTCAAGGGCCTGGCCCTGGGCGCTCCCTACACCAAGCTGATCGCGATGGCGCGTTCGCCGCTGGCCGCGGCCATGGTGGGCAAGACCCTCGGTCGGCACATGGACGAGGGCATGCTGCCGGTCTTCGTGGGCCGTTTCGGCGAGTCGAAGGAAGAGGTCTTCATCACCGCTCCCGAACTCAAGGAGCTGGTGGGTGCCGACCGGTTCGCCGAACTGCCCACCGGCGCCATGGGGGTGTACACCTACTTCAGCCGTCTGGCTCAGGGAGTGCGTCAGATCATGGCCGGGGAGCGCAAGTTCACGCTCGATCACATCGAGCGCAACGATGTGGCCTGCCTGACCCGCGAGTCGGCCGATGTGACCGGCCTGCCCTACATCACCGAGGTCGACGCCGAAGAAGTGGCCGAGATCCTCGGCTGAGAGAACCGGGCAGCAGACCCGCAGCAGGACCATTACCGGGCCCGCCGGAGCCATCCGGCGGGCCCGTGTTTTACATGTCAACCTGAGGAATAACCATTCACTGACGGAATGATCTGCTCTGAATGGCCTTTTGACATAACCTAAGTATCAGTTATACTGATACTATGAATCCTGAGGAGATCATCCCGGCGTTTGATCGTTTTCTGCGTGATCGAGAGTTACTATTCGAGTGTATCGCTGTCGGTGCCGCAACCCTGGGACTGCTGGGGATCATATCCCGACACACACGTGATCTGGATATCCTCGATCCCGAAATACCCGTCGAGATCATCGAAGCGGCCCGGAGTTTCGCACAATGGTGCAGGGAGAACGGTCTTGCACTCGACACCGACTGGTTGAACAACGGCCCGATGTCACTCAAGCGTGATCTCCCGGATGGATGGCAGGAACATCTTCAGCCTGTCTTCGTCGGACAGGCCCTGACGATCCGAACGCTGGGTCGCCTTGATCTGCTGCGGTGCAAGCTCTTCGCACTCTGCGACCGGGGTATCGATCTGCCGGACTGTCTGGCCCTGGCGCCGACGAGAGAAGAGATCGATGAGGTCACCCCCTGGCTCGAGGAACACGACGGGAATCCGGATTGGCCGACTCATGTCCGGGAGGTTCTGGACGATCTGAAGGAACGTCTGTGATATGGCCTATAAACGTGTGACGACACCAACGGAGCTGCCGACCGGTGAGAATCTGACTGGAGCCATGGTCGGCATCGGCCTGAACTTCGCAGCCCGGCCGGCAGAGAATCCCAATATCGAGGACACTCTGATCGCAGCCTCTCGTGAGGCAATGGATGGCGACGATCTGCGTGTACTTTCGATCCTTATCAGCTGGCTGGATATCCACCACCCTCGGATCAATGCCGATCGTCTCTATCGGGCTGTATTCCACGAATCCTCTGATCGCGTGCGCGCCTTCTGGACTGCGGTATCGCAATGGCTGAACGGAGATCGTCGCTTCCTGCGCTTCATGAAGCTTCACACGGGTTCCCGAATCGATCTCCTGCGGGCCGGCTCTGATTTCCATATCCGCCGCAGAGGAGAAGATCCCCGCTTCTCCGGGACCTGTCTGCGTATTCCAGCCGGAGTGCTGCGAGATCGCCGGGGTGATGTCCTGTCGGAGGCTGAACTGGCCCGTCGACACACCACCTACCGGGAACGGGTTCGTTCAGGTCCGAGTTACCGGGCTGACATGTGGGTCATGATCGCGAGAGATCCCGATCTCTCCGCTTCAGAGCTGGCGCGTGGAACCTACGGCAGTTTCGCAACCGCCTGGCAGGTGAAGCGCGACCATGGATTGCTGACCGGCTGACGCCGAGATCGCGGGAAAGAGCCGTTTCCGGGCGAGAACTAGCTACACGTCCGGACCAACCGGACGTCCACTATCCAGATCCGCCCGTATCCGAGGTGATTGTATGCTATCGTCGCTCCGCTCTCGAAAAGATGGTCTGCTGCCTGTCGTCCTCCTGGCCCTGCTTCCGGCCCTGACAGCCTGCGGCAGGGATCTCGAACCGGCCGCGGAGTCTGGAGACCTTCGAGGATCGCATCTACACAATCGCCGGTTCATGGCGGCGGAACGCGGCCGATGAGACCATCGCCACCTCCCATCTCGTCGTCAGCGACTGGGCGGGTACCTTTGTCGATACGCTGTATACCTTTGAAACCACGCCCATGGACCGCTGGGCATCCATGGCTCAGGCCGCTTTCGATTATCCGAACTTCGACACCCTGCTGCTGACATCGATCGGCCGGCTCTATCTCTCCGCCTGGGACAGCGACTGGATCATGGAGATCGACCGCGAGCGCGGAGGAGCCATCCGCCGGTTCCGGCTCGAGCACGAACCGATGACCATCCCCGACCACCAGATCGAAGGAATGCGGGAAATCCTGGGTAACGATATCGCCGGGGGGCTGGCCTGGCTGCAGGAACGGATCTGGTTCCTCACCATGCAGGAAGGCCCGCAGGGTGAGATCTGGGTCAATCGCCGGGGGGAACCGCTCGACGACGGCACCTGGCCGGTCGATGTCTTCACCGCCGACGGTGAGTACCGGGGGCGGATGCAACACGGATTTTTCTTCCCGCCCGGGAGTACCTGGCGGGATCCCGAATTATTCACCATCGGAGCTGCCGAGGAGGACGCCCCGGCCCTGGTGCGGCTTACCTTTCATCCGAATCCCTGACGGAATCAGATCAACGCGACTCAGGTAATTGCGATCGTATCCCTGGCCGTGACAACCCACTGACCGTCCTCTTTTGCAGGATACGACGGTCGAGAAGATGTTTCCGGCGCTGCGTATTGGGGTAGGAATCCAGACTCGCGAACACAGCCCCATAGATGGCCGTCAGGGAATCCTGTGACGCCGTCACATCCTCCGATGATGACGGCAGCTGGTGCGGGTGCGACGGTGATCCGGCCAGGAGGAGACTGATTGAAACACCGAGTATCGAGAGCACGATCCGATTCCTTCCTTTCTGGAAAGACGGATGGGAGGGACGGGAGGGTATACGGAGTTCGAAACGGCGGGTATCAGCCGACCAGTTGCAGGCCCTCCACCCGCTCGAAGTGCCGCCGGTTCCGGGTCAGGAGGACAGCCTCGCGCTCGAGCACGATCCCCGCGATGAGACTGTCCCCCATGCCGATCTCCTCGCCCCGGTCCCGGAGGGTGCGGCGGACGCGAGCCGCCCGCTCGGCTGCCGCCTCATCGAGCGGCAGGGTCGGCAGAGCCCGGAGCAGAACGGTGACGATCTCCTCTTCTTTCGTCGTGCGGATCCCGCAGAGCAGTTCGAAGCGGGTGATGGCTGTGGTCCGGAGTTCCCCCTTCTCGAGCAGTCGCATGACGGCCCCGGCTCCGGGATCGGTACCGGTCAGGAAATCGATGAGGACATCGGTGTCGGCCACGGTCATCGCCACGACTCCCGCAATTCCTCGATCTCGGTCCGCATCTCCTCGGCTTCCTCGGCCGTGAGCCGGCCGCGCAGTTCCCGGGCCCGGGCCTGAAGCTCATCGAGGGTATCAAGCCGGGCCAGGTAGGTCTCGATCGCCTCGGCTACAACTCCGGAGAACCCTTTCTCACCCCGGCGGGCGGCGATTTCGAGCAGACGGGCCCGGTGCTCGGGGTTCATTTCGATCGTCGTGCGCATATCATCCCTCCTGCGTCGGAAAATACATGCACGTGCATGTATTTACAAGATCGAAAAATGAACCTGCAAAAAAGGTCGTCGTAGCGTCGTATCATTGTCATGTAACATCACGATCTCAGTGACCGAAACGGGAGGTCACGATGCGTACTATCTACCTGGCAGTCATTATCGCCGTACCCCTGATCGCCGCTTTCTTCGTCCTCGTTCTGCTCCCCCGGCTGCAGCAGGTGGAAGAGGAACGGGCGAAGAAGAGAAAGAAAAAATTCTCTCTGAAGCGGTTCTGGCCACGGGGGGAATAGACCGGCCGGGACTGCTTCACTCGCCGCCATCCCGGGGCATGAGCAGCTCCCGGTGTGATTGCAGCTTTCAGTGTTGGCGGCGATCCCGAGGTCGGTGCCGGTCCGGCCGGCCGAGTCGATCCTGCGGGCTCATCCGGTCCCGCCGACCTTGCCGGCTCATGCGATCCAGCCACTTGTTCATCTGACCTGTACTGCCCATTCTGTCGGGAAAATCCGTCGCGCCACCGACTCCCTGAAACCCTCTCTTCCTTTCCGCCGTATACTTCACTACAGGAAACATCACGACGGGAAGTATCCCGGCCGGGAATGGCCCCCCCGGGCGGACGCCTGCTCCGCCGGACGGTCCGGCGCCGGGAACGTCGCGACACAGAACGCCATACCATACGACAAGGGAGGCGCCGGTGTTCAGTCCCGAACTCAAGAAGGGCAGCATGGACCTGCTGATCCTGACCATTCTCGACGAGGGTCCACAGCACGGCTACGCCATCGGCCAGGCGATCGAGAAACGCTCGGGGGGCCGGATCGAGTTCCGTATCTCGACCCTCTATCAGACCCTGTACCGGATGGAGCGCAAGGGCTGGGTCACCGGCCGCTGGATCGAGAAGAGCGGCGAGCGCCGGCGCTGCGTGTACACCCTGACGGATGAGGGTGAGAAGGTCCTCATCCGGCAACGGGAAAGCTGGCAGGAATTCGCGCGGACGATAAACGACGTGACGGGATTGAGCCATGCCTGACTGGAACGAACTCATCAAGGCCAACCTCCCCCTGCCCGAGATGACCGGGTTGCGGGAGGAGCGGATCATCGGCGAACTGAGCGACCATCTCGAGGAGCACTACCGCCGGCTGCGGGCGGAAGGAAAGTCGGATTCCGAAGCGGTCGGGATGGTACTGGAACGAATGGGCGACTGGCGGGAGTTCGTTGACGAGCTTCTCGAAGAGGAGTACCGCCACGAGCGTCCGAAGGTCGGTGTCGCCCTGGAACGGGTCGAACAGACCGCCCGCCGCCGGGGCGGCTTCGCGGCCGCGGCGGCCGACACCTGGCAGGACGTGTGCCACGCTTTGCGCATCCTCAGGCGCAATCCCGGCTTCAGCCTGACCGCCGTCGCCACCCTGATGCTCGGTATCGGGGGAGTCATCATCATCTTCAGCCTGATCAATGCCGTGCTGATCAGGCCCCTCCCCTTCCCCGACTCAGACCGGCTGGTGTTGATGCTCGAATCCACCCCCGGCGGTGGTGCGATGACGATGTCGTACGTCAATTACCTCGACTGGCGGGAGGAAAACCGGAGTTTCGCGGACATCGGCTGCTGGAACCAGACCGAATTCAATCTGACCGGGCAGGGTGTGCCGACGGTCGTGAGCGCGGTTCCCGTCACGGCCTCGATGTTCGGGATTCTGGGGATCGAGCCCCGGCTGGGCCGGACCTTCACCGAAGCCGAGGACCGCGTCGGCGGTGATCCGGTCACCGTGCTCACCTGGGGCTTCTGGCAAAACCGCCTGGGAGGCAATGAAGAGGTCATCGGTTCGACCCTGACCCTGGATGGTATCCCCAACACCGTCATCGGGGTGATGCCACCCACCTTCGCTTTCCCCCCCGAGGCCGAGGCACCCGACCTCTTCGTCCCGATCGGCCAGGCGGCCCCTTATCTCGGGGGCCGTACCAGCCATCCCGGCATCTTCGCCATCGGCCGGCTGTCCGATGGGGTGACTTTCGAGCAGGCCCGCGCCGACATGGAACGGGTCACGAACGCCATGGCAGCGGAATACCCCGACGAGCTCGAGGAACATGGAGCCTACCTGCGCGATCTGAAGGAATTCGTCGCCCGCCGGGCCGACGATCCCCTGCTGCAGCTGCTGGCCGCAGTCGGACTTCTGCTCATCATCGCCTGTTCCAATGTGGCTACCCTCCTGCTCGCCCAGACAACCTCGCGCCAGAGTGAGATCGCCCTGCGGGCCACCCTCGGTGCCGGCCGGGGCCGGCTCATCCGCCTGCTGCTGGTTCGTAGCGTCACTCTCTGGCTGGCCGGGGGGATTCTGGGCATCGTTCTGGCGGCAGCTGCGGTTCGGGCCGCCGCTCCCCTCTGGGCCGACCTGCTGCCGCGCGCCTTTTCGGTTGCCATCGACGCCCGGGCGGTGGTCGTGGCTCTGCTCCTGGCGCTCGTGACCGGACTCCTCTTCGGTCTGGCCCCGGCCCTGCTCACGGCCTTCCGCGATCCGGCCTCGATCCTGCGCTCCGGGCCCGGTCCCGCCGGCGGGGTGCGCCGGCGCCGTCTGCAGAAGACGCTCATTGTCGCCGAGGTGGGACTCGCCGTCGCTCTGCTGGCCGGCACGGGCCAGATGATACGCAGTCTGAATCGTCTGACAGGCGCCGATCTGGGACTCGAACCCGCCGGCGTACTGGCCGGTGAGATCAGCCTGCCCCCGATGCGCTATCAGGAAGAGAGCACGCAGCTGGCCTTCTTCTCCGAACTGCGGGAGCGAATCGGGGCCCTGCCCGGGATCGAGGCTGCGGCAACCTGTCGCACCTTGCCCCTGAGCGGCCATGGCTGGCAGAACGGGTATTATATCGAGGGTGAACCCGAACCCGCTCCGGGCGAGGCGAACTGGACGGAAGCCAACGCGATCAGCGCCGACTACTTCGCCGTCATGAGTATCGTGTTGCTGCGGGGACGGGTCATCTCGGAGGAGGATGTCACCGATGCCCGCTCGGTGGCTGTGGTGGACGAACTGTTCGCCTCCCTGCACTGGCCCGACAGCGATCCGATCGGACGCCGATTCTCCTTCTCCTTCCCCCCTTCCGAGGAGAACCTGTTCGAGATCGTGGGGGTGGTCCGGCACGTCCATGCCCGGGGGCCGATCGACGAAACCCGGCCCGAGGTATACCTTCCCCGCCCGGCCGCGGGTACCGGGGGGGGTTACCTGGTGGTGAAATCGGACCTGCTTCCCCGGCAAGTAACCGACGCCATTCGCGAGCAGGTCCAGGCCCTGGATCCCGATCAACCGGTCAGAGAGATCGTTCGTCTGTCAGAACTGGCTCGGGCCACGACCCGGCAGAGCCGCTTCGTGACCCTGCTACTGGTTTTTTTCGCCTCGGCGGCTCTGCTGCTGACATCGATCGGCATCTACGGCGTAGTGTCGTACCTGACCGCCGAGCGCCGTTATGAGATCGGAGTGCGGATCGCGCTCGGAGCACACCGGGGCCATGTCATCGCGACCGTCATCGGTCAGGGGCTGCGCACTGTCCTGATCGGCGGGGGGGTCGGAGTTGCCCTGGCGATTCTCTTCGGCCTGCTCCTGCGCAGTCAGCTGTTCGCTATCGCCGCCGTCAGTCCCCTGACCGTCATCGGGGCTGCAATCCTCATGGGAGCGGTGGCGACCGTGGCCATCTGGATCCCGGCCCGGCGCTCGGCCCGGGTCGATCCGAGCACGGTGCTCAAGACGATGTAAGGGAAAAATCGATCAGATGGCCTCGGCCACTGCAACCCGATGGTCGGCAAAGCGGAAGGCGAAGCCGTGGTCGAGCGCAGCGGCCGGCACGACTTTCTGTGAGGCCAGCAGGTCGCCGGCGAATTCCCCCACCACCAGTCTCAGAGCGAAACCGGGCACCGGGAGCACCGCCGGCCGGCGCAGGGCCCGCCCGAGGGCACGGGAGATCTCGCGGTTGGTGGCCGGTTCGGGGCCGGCCACATTGACCGCCCCCGAGAGCGATGGGGTTCGCGCAACCCAGAGCAGAAGGCCGATCACATCCTCGACATGCACCCACGGCCAGTACTGACGCCCCGAACCCAGGGGACCGCCCAGACCTGACCGGTAGATCGGTCGCAGGGCAGCCAGCGCCCCGCCCTCGCGGCCGAGCACCAGGCCGATTCGGGGGGTCACGACCCGCACCCCCAGCTCTTCGGCCCGATACGCTGCGGCCTCCCAGGCGGTGCACACCCCGGCCAGGAAACCCTCGCCGGGACCTGATGCCTCGGTGAGGTCTTCCTCTCCCCGATCACCGTAGTACCCCACCGCCGAGACCGATACGAGAACCGACGGGGGAGTGTCCGCCGCCCCCATTCCGGCCACCAGATGAGACGTACCCTGCACCCGGCTCTCCCGGATCGCTTCCTTTTTCGCATCTGTCCAACGGCCCGAGATCGGTTCCCCGAGCAGGTTGAAGACCGCATCGACGCCCTCGAAAGCCCGGGCCGGAGCAGGTTCATCAAGGGGATTCCAGGCGAAAGTCTCTACCGAACCGAGGCGGGAACGGGCCCGGACCGGGTTGCGGGTGAGCACGACCGGATCTTTCAGGTGATCGAGCAGGCGGTTGCCGAGGAAGCCGGTTGCGCCGGTGACCAGAGCCCGTATCGGCTTCAATCGTTACTCTCTCCAGCGAGCATCTCTTCCACGTCGGCCCGCCAGGCGGGAGCGCGCTTCTCGAAAAAGGCCCGCACTCCTTCGAGGCATTCCGGTTCGAGCCGGGCCCGGGCGTTGTACTCGGCGGTGAATTTGAGCGCTTCTTCCAAGCCCATGACCTGGACAGCCGTGAGGACCTCCTTGGCGTGCCGGATCGCGGCCGGGGAATTCAGGGCGATCTCCCGGGCGATGGTGCGGGCCCGCTCGAGGTACTCACCCTCGGCGGTCACCTCGTTCACCAGCCCGATCCGTTCGGCCTCTTCGGCTTGAACCCGTCGAGCGGTGAGCATGAGTTCGCGGGCGTGTTTCTCACCCACCGCACGCACCAGGAAGATCGAGACGATCGCGGCTACGAACCCGATCGAGACTTCCGAATACCGGAAGTGGGCGCCGGGATCGGCAACGACGAGGTCGCAGGCCGTGGCCAGACCGCACCCGCCCGCCACGCAGGCTCCCTGCACGGCGGCCACGGTGGCTTTGGGAAAGGAGTACAGACGCCCGAAGAGGGCCGCCAGTTCCCGTCCGGCCTGCAGGTTGCCCTCGTAATCTGACTGCTGCAGGGTCTTGAGTTCGGCCAGGTCGGCCCCGGCACAGAAATTGGCGCCCTCGCCACGCACGATCAGGATCCGGGCACTGCGGCTCTCTTCGACCACGTGCAGAGCAGCCAGGATCTCACGCGTCATTGCCGAAGAGATGGCATTGTGCACTTGTTCCCGGGTCAGTACGATTTCGGCCAGGGGCGGCTCGATCTCGAGACGGATGGTTTCGTGATCGTATGTCATGCGATGAAGTATAGACCCGGCAGCCGGTATACGCTATACAGGTACGACCGGATCGGGGCAGCGGCCCCGGCAAGGGGAAGACGAGAGCACCGAACTGCCAGGGAGGGTAGGAACGTGTCAGCCGAAATGAGTCGCAGCCGAAGAGAATTCCTCGCCACCGCCGCCACCGGTGCAGCCGCCGCCGGACTGGCCGGCCTGCCGGGCCGGCTCGATGCCGATACGGCGCCGAAAAGGACCGCCGTCCAGACCGGCGAGGCCGTCACCCGCACCCTCGGACGGACCGGTTTCGAACTGCCGATCGTCAGCATGGGGGTGATGAACACCGACGATGCCAATCTGATCCGCCGCTCCCGGGAGATGGGGGTGCGGTTCTTCGACACCGCCGCCAGCTATATGGGCGGCCGGAACGAGGAAGTGGTTGGAGCCACACTGCGCGAGATGGGCGTGCGGGACGAGACCGTCATCGCCACCAAGATCCTGCACTCCCGCACCCGGCGGGGCATGACCCCCGACCAGATCGCCGCAGCTTTCATCGAGCACAGCGATCAGAGCCTCGAGCGCCTGGGCACCGATCACGTCGAGATCCTGTACATGCATGCCATTCAGGATCCGGCCGACATCTCCAATGCCGGCTTCCAGGAAGGCATGGCCCGGATCAAGGAACAGGGCAAGGCCCGCTTTACCGGCTTCAGTACGCACCGGAACATGGCTGCCTGCATCAGGGCCGCAGTCGAAGCCGGCGGGGTCGATGTCATCCTTTCGTCCTTCAACTTTGCTTTCGAGGGCCAGGCTGATCTCGCCGCCGCCATGCAGGAGGCCGCAGCGGCCGGGATCGGGATCGTGGCCATGAAAACGCAGTGCGTGCGCGATCTGGCCCGCCGCAACGTTCCCGCCGAGGGCCGGACCACTTACCCCACCGAGGTCATGCACAAGGCCGTCCTCAAATGGGCGCTGGGACACGAGTTCATCGGCACCGCCATCCCGGGGTATACCACCTACGAGCAGCTGGAACAGAACTTCAGTGTCGCCCTCGACCCCGCTCTGACCGAGCAGGAGCAGCAGTTCCTCGACGACAACCGGATCCGCAACGAGCTGGGTTTCTGCCTGCAGTGCGAGCAGTGTCTGGCGACCTGCCCGGGCCAGGCCGATATCCCGAGCCTGATGCGGGTTCACATGTACGCCGCCGCGTACACTAATTTCGAACAGGCGCGCGAAACCCTGACCGAGATCGAACCGGGACGGGGGATCGAGAGCTGTGCGGCCTGCCGGAGCTGCACCGCCCGCTGCGCGAATACGGTGAACATTGCCGAGCGGATCGCCGAACTGCAGACGATCTATGCCTGACGAGCTGCTGAACCGGCTCACGACCAATCCCCGCCTGCGTTTCCGCAACGACCTTCCTCTCCGCCGCGAGGGGAAGGTCGTTCTTTACTGGATGCAGCGGGCTCAGCGGGCCCGGGGGAACGAAGCCTTCAATACCGCCGTGCTCATCGCCAACACGCTCGGGATCCCGCTGGTCGTTCTCTTCCGTCTCGAACCCTCCTTCCCGCACGCCACCGAGCGGCATTACGCCTTCATGCTCGAGGGGCTGGCCGAGACCGCCAACGATGCCGAAGCCCGGGGAGCCGCTTTCCTGCTGCGGATCGGTGCAGAAGGTGATGTGGGAGCCGTGGCCCGGGAGCTGCAAGCCGCCCTGGTTGTCGGGGACGAGAATCCGCTGCGCGAACCGGAGGCGTGGCGCACGGCCGCTCCGGCCGAGCTGGAGGTACCCTTCGTGACCGTGGATGCCGACGTCCTCATCCCCTCGGCCCTGTTCGGCAAAGAAGAGTACGCCGCCCGCACCTTGCGCCCCAAGATCACCCGGGAGCTGGAACGGTTCGTGGTCGCGGCGCCCGATCCCGACGTGCACCGGCGCCTGCCCGGGCCCGAGCGACCCCGGGGGGAAGAATTCGACGTCGACCGCCTGCTCGCCCGCCTGAAAATCGACACCGCCTCGGGCCGTCTGGCCGGAATGCGGGCCGGAACCCGGGCCGGCCTGGCCGAACTGGACGACTTCATCGCCAACCGCCTGGCCCGTTACGACGCCCGCCGCCGCCACCCCGAACACCCCGACGGCACCAGCCGGCTCTCGCCCTGGCTGCACTTCGGACAGCTCGGGCCGCTGCAGATCGTCCTGCGGGTCAACGAAGCCGAGGTGCCCTCCGATGCTCGTGAGGCGTACCTCGAAGAATTGATCGTACGCCGCGAACTGGCCGTTAATTACGTTGCCCGCAATCCCGACTACGATCGCTACGAGGGACTTCCCGCCTGGGGGCTGGCCACCCTGGCCGAGCACGCCGGTGACCCCCGCCCACACCTGTATTCCTTCGAAGAATTCGAAGCGGCCCGAACTCACGATCCGCTCTGGAATGCGGCCCAGAAGGAAATGGTCCACACCGGCTTCATGCACGGCTACATACGGATGTACTGGGCCAAGAAAATCCTGCACTGGTCGCGCACTCCGCGCGAGGCGCACCAGACGGCCGTGACCCTGAACGACCGCTACCTGCTCGACGGACGCGATCCCAACGGCTACGCCAATATCGCCTGGGCGATCGGAGGCCGGCACGACCGGCCCTGGCCCGAGCGCGAGGTGTTCGGCAAGGTACGTTCGATGACCTATGCGAGTACGTCGCGCAAGTTCGACTCAGCCGCCTATATCGCCCGCATCGAGGCCCTGACCGGAAACAGCTGAGTTAAAAATTTACCACCAGGGATACGGTAAATATCGTATCCAGCTTCTCCAGCTCCACCCGGACCGTCTCGCCCGCGCCCAGCAGGCCGTCGGGATCGTCGGCGTTCGCAAACGCCGGCTGATTGTCGAAGAGAAGCTGCAGGCTCACCTTCAGGGCCAGGCTCCGGCTCATTGCCACCTGCAGCGAGTTGATCATGTCGGCCCGCAGGTCGACGGTGTCCTTGAGGTTCTCGTCCACCGCCAGATCGTTGGTATAGGTCGTACTTTCGGAGAGCTGGATCAGGTAGCTCCAGGTCAGACGGGCTCCGGCGAAGGAGCGGGTTCCCTCGGGACCGGGGACCACATCCTCCTGGCTGGTCCAGGTCGCCGCGTACTCGCTCTTGAAGCTGTGTCCTTCTTCATCGATCCAGGTAGTACCGATCCCGCCGGCGGCCGAGAACTGGTTCTCGATACCCGAGAAACGGTTCCGCTTCCAGCCCGCCCCGGCGTAGAGGAACATCCTGGCCGAGATATCGCGATCCAGGGTCAGACCGGTTCGATAGCTCTCGGCGGTCAGACGCGTATCGGATATCTCGCTCACCGCGGGCGGCGGTCCGGCGGCGGTGACGATGCGTTCCCGGGTCGTACTCTCGGCCCGGATGGCACCGATGTTGAGAACCAGAGCGGTTCCGTCCAGGTCCCAGGTGAGCTTGTTGGTGAACCCGAGAGTGGCCGAGCTGGCATTGCCGCCCGTTACGACATAGCTGAACTCGGCCACATCTTTCCAGATCTTCTCCTGCGCGGCGGCGTCATGACGGCCGGCGAGAAACAGAACAGGCAAAAACAGCAGGCAGGCACGTTTCGACATGGGATGGGTCCTTTGCCTTGTGGCAGGTACCGGGGGGTATGCGGAGCGTCTGCGGTCGGCTCTCCTGTGAGCCCTGATTCATCGTTCGAGACCGAGCACGTCGCGGCCCTGTTCGAAGACGATATCGACCGGAATCCCGGCCCCGGCCAGGCGCTCCAGATCGGCCTCGAGGTCGGGATCCATCACGGCGTAGCGGGCCATGAACTCGGCGGCCGCGTCGTAGTCGCCATCCCCCTGGATGGTCAGGATGCGGTTGGCGAGCGTTTCGGTGGCCTCTCTGGCACGATCGAAATCGATCGTGTAGGTCCCCGTTTCCTCGTCGCGGGTGAAGGCCCCCATTTCCCGGAAGAACGCGAAGCGGGCCAGGTTGGCCCGGCCGTGCGCGCTCGAGGCACCGAAGCGGATCGAGCGGAAGATACCGGCGATGAAAGTCACGTAGTTATCCAGCAGGGCCGCCTCGCCCAGTTCGCCGGCTTCGTGCAGCCGGGTCACGGCCCACAACCCGACGATATCGGCTTTCCCCTCTTCGAGCGAGGAAGCCAGATCCTGCAGAGCCTCGCGTACCGTCCCACGCCCGGTCAGGGTATTCTTGATCCCCAACCCGTGGGCCACTTCGTGGAACATTGTATTGGTAAAAAAGGCGTCGAAGGTGACGTTGCGGCGCTGCCCGGGGGTGATGAGCATCTCCACGATCGGAACCAGGATCATTTCGAACTTGGCCCGCATGGCGTTCTTGAGCTGCAGGCGACGAGCGCCTTTTTCGAGCTGGACGACCGGATCGTTGGGCAGATTGATGGCGATCGTCTTCGAACCGGCGTTGGCATCCCCGGCGTAGTAGACGGCATCGTAGGCATTGAGGTCCGAATCCCGGCCCGGCGTTTCCTGCTTGTAGCGCGGGTCCACCGGCAGGGCCCGCTGCAGGTCCGGCAGAAGGGCGGTATAGCGTTCGAGCCGCCCGCTCCACTCCATGTCCTTGACCAGCACGAAGCACTCGTGCGCGGCTTTGGCGCCGAAGAGCTGGTCCTCGTAGGTCTCGATGGGACCGATCACCACGTCGATACGGTTGTCCTTCATCTCCATCCAGGCGAAATCGCTGGCTTGATAGTCATCGGTCTCGAGCGCTGTTGCCCGCAGTTCGAGATAGCGCCGGAAACCGGGATCCTCGGCCAGCTCGGCCGCTTCCCGTAACAGCCGCGCCGCCCGGGCGGTCGGTTCGGGCCAGACCTCGTGATAGGGAACGGCCGTGAGAGCACCGTCGGTATCGCGCCGGACGACGGTATAGAGGCTGCGCAGTTCGGGTTCCTCCTCCGCGGCGGCCTCGAACTCCTCCCGGGTCATGTCCTCGGGATAAAACTGCGCCCCCGGCGGTTTGGGCCCGAAACCCTCCATGAAGGGTTCGTCCCCCGCCAGACGGTCCCACGGCCCGTAGTTGATATCGATGTAGGTACGCAGGTGACGATCGCGCACACCGGCCATGAGGTCGGCCCGCGGACCGTACGACTGGGCCCAGAAGATCTCATCCATCGCTTCGGCGGCTTCGAGGAGAAGTCCCAGCAGCTCCCGCTGGTCATCGCTCAGTGTGCTCAAATCGGTTTCGAGACGAAAGCCGATATACTGGTCCACGCGCTCGCTCACTGACATCTCACCCTCCATCCTCTCCGGGCCCCGGCCGCACCCGGCGACCGCAATGAGGGCGACGGCAAGCAGTACGGTCCCGGTTCCGACGACTGTCTTCGCTCTGTCATCCATCTGGCGTTATCCCCCCGGCTGAGTCCTCTCAATGGCGGTGCGACCGCCCCGCCCGGCTGCGGGCCGTAACGATGCGATCACCCTCATAGAGTGTATCGACGACATCCATTCCCTCAACGACATATCCGAAGGCGGTATAGCGGCCGTCAAGGTGCGGCTGCATGCTGTGAGTGATGAAGAACTGCGAACCCTCGGTATCCTTGCCCGAACTGGCCATGCCGATCACCCCCCGCTCGTAGGGCAGGCGGGTGAACTCGCTGCGAAGGGGATCGGCCGGAGCACCGGGTGAATCCCGGTCGCCGGTATCCCCTCCCTGGACCACGAAATTGGGTACGACGCGGTGGAAGGCGACGCCGTCGTAGAAGCCGCCGTCGGCCAGCTGCAGGATCGTCTGGACGGTCAGCGGGGCCTCGGAGGTCTGCAGGATGATGAGGATCCTACCCCGGTCGGTGACCAGCTCGAGCCGGGGCTCGGGCCCCATCCCGGCCAGGTAATCCCAGTCCAGCGGCGGAACCGGCGGCGGTCCGGTTTCCGCTTCCTCCGGGGTTTGCGGACGGCGGGGAGGCCGCCGGGTGGGCGGCTCGAGAGCCCGCTCGGCCCGGGCGCGGGCCCGTTCGGCGTCGTCGGGCTGGGCGTCACGCCAATACCGCACGGTGTCGGCCCGATCGGCGCCGACGAGCAGTGTCAGCCACTCGGCCGCCACCTGCCAGGGATCGTTGAGGGCCTCCACCCGGGCGGCGAGAATGTCGATCTCGCCCCCGGTCATCCGCTCCGCCGCTCCTGCGAGCGAGCGGGCGGCCGAGACGGCGACGTGGAGTGAGGGATCCTCGCAGGCCGCCAGCAGGGTTCGCCGCACCCGTTCGGTGTCGGTGAGCGGGCCGAGGGCGGCGGCGGCATTGGAACGAACCCGCCAGTCGCTCGCCGAACGCAGGGCGGCCAGCAGCCGGTCGACATCTTCGACCGCGCCCAGCCGCCCGAGTGCCTGGACCAGGTACAGTGCGGCCGGGTCTTCAACGGTGAGCCGATCGAGCGCTCCCCGCACCTGGCTGCTGACGCGTTCCCAGATGGCGGTATTCGCCATCCGGCCGAAGAAGTAGGCGGCATTGCGGCGCAGCCGGGGATCGTCGGCGGTGAGAGCCCCGGCCAGGTAGTCGATCGCCTCCTCGGAGAAAATATTCCGCATGCCGAAACGGGCCATCGTCAGGGCCAGATCGGGCTCGAGGGCGGGCGCCACGACGAGAGCGGCGAGCCGACGCAGAGCCTGATGCCCGCCGCACTTGCCGAGCGCTTCGAGGCAGCGGCGCCTGACGATCGGGCTCGACTCCCGCTCGACGGTTTCGAAAAGAGCCCCGGCGGCGCTGGAATCACTCAGTTGCCCCACTGCGAAAGCGGCCTCGGCCCGCACGAAGAGGACGTCGTCGTCGAGCAGGCGCAGCAGCCCGGTGAGGGCGGCGGGATCTTGCACGCTGGCCAGGGTGAAAGCGGCCCGGCTGCGTACAGCCGGATCGGGATCGTTCAGAAAGACACCCAGGGCGGCGCCGTCTCGGGCGATCCCGAGTTCGACGATCCGCTGCAGATCGGGTCGGGAAAGCAGATCGTCAGCGGGACGGTCGCTCGGACCGGGGGCACCGCCACAGCCGGCAAGCAGCATGCCGGCGGCGATCAAAAGCAGACAGTGTCGCATGATCATGGTCCTTCCTCAGTACACCATTCCGCAATGACGACGGTATTCGAGCGCCGATGCATTCCGACCGCCCTCAGCCCAGAACGGCCAGGAATACACCCGCGGCGACGGCGCTGCCGATGACTCCCGCCACGTTCGGCGCCATGGCGTGCATGATCAGGAAGTTATCGGGATCCTCCTGGGCTCCGACCATCTGGCAGACCCGGGCCGAGTCGGGCACGGCCGATACCCCCGCCGCGCCGATGATGGGATTGACCCGCTCCCGCCCCACGGCATTCATCAATTTGGCGAAGAGCACCCCGGCGGCGGTAGCCACGCAGAAGGAGGCCGCTCCGAGCCCGAAGATCATGAGCGACTCCGGGGTGAGGAAACGGCTGGCGTCGGTCGAGGTACCGACCGCGAAACCGAGCACGATGGTGATGATGTCGATGAGTGCGGTCCGGGCGGTTTTCGCCAACCGCTCCGTCACCCCCGATTCCTTCAGAATATTCCCGAAGAAGAGCATACCCAGCAGGGGGATCGAACCCGGCGCCACGAAGGCGGTCAGCAGAAATCCCACCACGGGGAAGATGATCCGGATACGCCGCGATACCGGGCGGGATGGTTTCATGCGGATCCGGCGCTCGGCGCGGGTGGTCAGGAGCCTGATGATCGGAGGCTGGATGACCGGTACCAGGGCCATGTAGGAATAGGCCGCCACCGCGATCGCTCCGATGAAACCGGGGGCAAGCTGGGAGGAGAGGAAGATGGCGGTCGGCCCGTCGGCTCCGCCGATGATTCCGATCGCCGCCGCCTGCTTCAGGTCGAAACCCAGGGCGATGGCACCGAGGAAAGTCAGGAAGATACCTGTCTGGGCGGCCGCCCCCAGCAGGATGAGACGGGGATTGGAGAGCATGCAGGAGAAATCGAGCATGGCCCCGATACCGAGAAAGATGAGGGGGGGATACCAGCCGAATCTGACCCCGTGATAGAGGATCGAGAGCACACTGCCGTCTTCGTAGACCCCGATGTTCATCCCCGGCGAGAAGGGGATATTTCCCACCAGGATCCCGAATCCGATCGGAACCAGCAGCAGCGGTTCGTAGTCGCGGGTGATGGCGAGCCAGATGAAGACCCCTCCCACCACCAGCATCACCAGGTTACCCCAGGTGAAGTTTCCGACTGCACCTGAGTGCAGGAAATCGAGGATGATCTGCATCGGGTCCCCCGCAGCTCGCCAGGTTCTACTCGAACTGGACCAGGGTATCGCCTTCGCGGACGTTATCACCGGCTGCCACAGTGCACTTCTTGACGGTCCCGGCGACCGGAGCGGCGATCGAAGTGTTCATCTTCATCGCCTCGATCACGAGCAGGACCTGACCCTGATCGACCTCCTGACCCGCACTGCATTTGACCTCGATGACCGTACCCGCGATCGGCGAAGTGACCAGCCCGCCGGCCTGCTCCGTGGACGGAGCCGCGGCTGGCGGGGCCGCCGGCATGACGGTCGGCGGACCTGCCGCCGGCGCGGCCGGACCCGGATTGCCCCCTTCGGCCGGGACGACACCCGGAGCCGGCAGAGGACCGGAAACAGGGAAGCCGTCACCCGGATCGAGAACCTCGACATCGACCTCGTAGGCGACTCCATGAACGGTGATCTTCAGTTTCACCTTCTTACTCTCCCTAGGGGTTCCTGGTGATGATGTGCGAGCCCAGCAAGACCGCCCGGCCCTGCTG
>CAZNUA010000011.1:0-90686 GCA_964576115.1 uncultured Gemmatimonadota bacterium | reverse complement strand
TCAAGGCGGCGCGGCTGGATCCTATCGAATCGCTGCGCTACGAATAACCTGAGCGGTTCTTTCGTGTCATCTCGGCGTTGCTCGGCGTCGCGGCTTGTGCGACGTACTGTACGTACTTCTCCGCGCCGCTCCTTGAGCGCCTTGATCTGACACGAAATCTCCGGCCCAGGAAACCTGAGCGGGTCTTGCGCGATCTCTTCGTTGAACTGCCTCACAGCTTGTGCGGCGTACGATGAGTACGCCTCCGCGCTGGAGAGGGCTCGGGTTTGATTCGGTGACTGCGGTGAAGAACGGAAGGGAATCAGCGGGAAGGGTGCGGGAATCCTCGACGGCGTCCTGTCAATGCGCTCAGCTCTTGCGGCCGGTCACTTCGTGCTTTTTCAGCCATTCGACCACGGCGTCGAAATCGTAGCGGACAGTCCGTCCCACCTTGATGTACGGCAGTCCCTTTTCTTTGCGCCAGTTGTTCAAGGTCGATTTCGATATGCCGAAGGCTTTGCATATCTGGTCGGTGTTCATGATGTCCGACATCCCGACATCTCCTCACCCGCCCGTGCAACAGAGGTGCATCGCGGCGTGCGTGTGAAAAGTACGTGACGCTGAGTAAGCGGCACGGTTGAACAGGTACAATAGAGCACACCTAAGTTTCTTGTAAAGTACCAGAATGTGTTTTCTTGTTGCAAGGTCTTACTTGCTTGCTGCCGTGAGGAATGCGCCTTACCTCCCCGGAGCGCTGTGGAAGTTCCCTTGTGATGTTGCAGCGACATGTACCCGGGATGAGTCAAACCGGCAGAGCCTGCGCCGGAAAGACACAGCCTGCGCACAAATGACACAATTTATGCCAATCCGGCAGGCACTTTCAAAGACCGCTCGAGCTCCGGACGTCGGCGGGGGACTGATAAAGCCATGTAATATCTTGTTTCGCAAAGACTTACAGGAATAACACCCCGGCACCGGGGAATTGGCACGGTCTTTGATCAGTACATGAGGTGAAAGAACAAAAAAGCCAACCCCTCCGCACTCCGGTGCGGACAATGAGTCGGGTGGAAGAACCACCTGGGAGGTGAAGTGACATGACTCTGGTTCGCTGGCAGCCGAGGAACGACATGTTCTGGAACATGCAGCGTGAGATCAACCGTCTCTTCGACGACGTCGCCCTGCCACGGCAGCGCCGCAACATGGAGCGCGAGTGGGTGCCGAGTGTCGACGTGGAAGAGAACGACAACGAGTACCTGATCTCGATGGATGTCCCCGGTGTGGACAAGAAGGACGTCAAGGTCACCGTCGAGAACAACGTCCTGACCATCAAGGGCGAGCGCCGGATGGAGCGCTCCGAGGACGAGGGCTCCTGCCATTGCTCGGAGAGGTACTACGGCACCTTCAACCGGTCCTTCTCGCTGCCCAACGCGGTTCAGGCCGACAAGATTCGGGCCGCGCACAAGGACGGTGTGCTCACAATCACGCTGCCCAAGGTCGAAGAAGCCAAGGAGAAGGAAATCGAGATCCAGGTCAAGTAACCGGGATCGAAGGAATGCGTGTGCGGGGAGGTCGGGAGCGTCCCCGCGGTCGGGATACCACCTCGACCGCGGGGACACGTGTGATGATTATTAAAGAATAGAGGCTCTGAGATGGGACAGAAAATCATCGGTATCGATCTGGGGACCACCAACTCGGTCGTGGCCGTCATGGAGGGCGGCGAGCCGGTCGTGATTACCAACTCCGAGGGCGGCCGGACGACCCCGAGCGTGGTGGCCTTCACCAAGGGGGGCGAGCGTCTGACGGGGCAGCCGGCCAAACGGCAGGCCATTACCAACCCGACCAATACCGTCTTCAGCATCAAGCGTTTCATGGGCCGGGCCTTCGATGAGGTGGGCACCGAGCGTGAAGAGGTTCCCTTCGAAACCGAACGCGGACCCGCGGGCGACGTGCGGGTCAAAGCCGGTGGCAAGGAGTACAGCCCGCCCGAGATCTCGGCCATGATCCTGCAGAAAATGAAGCAGACGGCCGAGGACTACCTGGGCGAGGAAGTCACCGAAGCGGTCATCACGGTCCCGGCGTACTTCAACGACAGTCAGCGTCAGGCCACCAAGGACGCAGGTGAGATTGCCGGCCTGAACGTGCGTCGCATCATCAACGAGCCGACCGCCGCCTCGCTGGCTTATGGGCTGGATCAGAAGAAGGACGAGAAAATCGCGGTCTACGACCTGGGAGGCGGGACCTTCGATATCTCGATCCTCGAACTGGGCGAGGGTGTCTTCGAGGTCAAGTCGACCAACGGTGACACCCACCTGGGCGGCGATGACTTCGATCAGCGCGTCATGGAGTGGATCGCCGAGGAGTTCCGCAAGGCCGAGGGGATCGATCTGCGCAAGGATCCCATGGCTCTGCAGCGGCTCAAAGAAGCCGCCGAGAAGGCCAAGTGCGAGCTTTCGAGTACGATGCAGACCGACATCAACCTGCCCTTCATCACCGCCGACGAGAGCGGCCCGAAACACCTCAACCTGCAGCTCACGCGGGCCAAGTTCGAATCGCTCACCGAGGATCTGATCCAGAGAACCGTCGAGCCGTGCCGGCAGGCCCTGGCAGACGCCGGGCTGTCGAAGGGAGAAGTGGACGAAGTGATCCTGGTCGGTGGTTCCACCCGCATCCCGAAGGTGCAGGAACTGGTCAAAGAGGTCTTCGGTCGCGATCCCCACAAGGGTGTGAACCCCGATGAAGTGGTTGCGGTCGGAGCCGCGATTCAGGCCGGCGTGCTGGCCGGTGACGTGACCGACGTGCTCCTGCTCGATGTCACACCTCTGTCGCTGGGTATCGAGACCCTCGGCGGGGTCTTCACGCGGCTGATCGAGAGGAACACCACCATCCCGACCCGTAAGGCTGAGATCTTCTCGACGGCGTCGGACAACCAGACTCAGGTGGATATCCATGTCCTGCAGGGCGAGCGCGAGATGGCCCTGGACGACAAGACCATCGGCCGTTTCCAGCTCGACGGGATTCCTCCGGCGCCGCGCGGCGTACCGCAGATCGAGGTGAGCTTCGATATCGACGCCAACGGAATCATGCATGTCTCGGCCAAGGACAAGGCCACGGGCAAGGAGCAGAGCATCAAGATCGAAGCCTCGAGCGGTCTGTCCCGCGATGAAATCGACCGGATGGTCAAGGATGCCGAGGAGCACCGCTCAGAAGATGCCAGGAAGAAGGAACGGGTGGAGCTGCGTAACCGGGCCGAACAGCTGATCTACATGAGCGAGAAGCAGATAGAGGAGCAGAAGGATCAACTATCGAGCGAGACCGGCCAGGCGGTGGTCAGCGCGGTCGCCGATCTGAAAGAAACGCTCAAGGGTGAGAACCTCGAGGCGATCAAAGCCGATACCGAAAAGCTCGAGAAAGCCTGGCACGCCGCCTCGCAGGAGATGTACCAGCAGGCCGCCGCGGCCGGGGATGCCGAGGGTGCCGCAGCCGGTGAGGCCGCCGGTCCAGCCGCCGGGGCCGATGCCGATGATGGCGAACCGGTCGAGGCCGATTACGAAGTCGTTGACGAGGAGGAAGACAAAGAGTAACGAGGCTGCCGGTTTTCGTTTGAAAGACGGCCGGAATCCGATACATTGATGCGTCCTTTTCGCCTGGTCGGTAACGCCGGCCGGAGAAACGAACGTGTATCGTGAGGCACTGCGGGGAGAACTCTGATGAACAAGAAGGACCGCGAGTACTTCACCCGGCTGATCTTGAAGGAGCGGGAGCGCAAGCTCTCCGCTCTGGGTCGATTGCAGGGCACGCTGGACGAGATCAACGACTCGCGGGCGGCCGAGTACGAGGAAGAAGTCACCCTCTCCGATGACAAGGAGTACCTCTCCAAACTCATCGAACAGGACTCGCGCGGCCTGGAGGAGATCAATCACGCTCTGGAGAAAGTTCTCGACGGCTCGTACGGCACCTGTGAGAGCTGCGGCGGCGATATCGGCCGTGAGCGGCTCGAAGCGATCCCAACCGCCCTGCTCTGCACCGCCTGCAAGCGACAGCAGGAGGAGGAGGGCATGGGGGGGCGCTATCAGCAGCGCCAGGAACGGGTTCAACGGACCCTGCTCCCCGGCGATGAGGAGGAGGAACAGTCCACCCTTGCGATTTCGGGTGAGGAGGAATAGACCCGCTTCCCGGCACCGGGATACTGCTGCTGGAAACGCCCCGTCATGGGGCGTTTTTCTTGAGGGGTGTTCAGAGTAGCTCGACCGACACGCCTGCTTCCGTAACCGTCAGAAGGGTGCCGTGGCCCCGGGCGGCCATGCCGCCGTTGACGATCGGGGTCTCGCCGATACGGTCGGTACCGCGGGCTTCGTGGATGTGTCCGCAGAGGACGAGTTCGGGCTTCTCTGCTTCGCAGAAAGCCCGCAATCCCTTGACACCCGTGTGCAGACCGAAGCGGGTGCGATCGCAGCGGGTGCGATAGGGAGGCGCGTGGTGAACGATGATGCGGGCGTCGAGTCCGGCGATATCCTGCCAGCCGGACTGCAGAGCCGACTGCAGATCGTCGGGGTCGAATTCGAGCGGGGTTCCGAAGGGCGTGTGATTCGAACCGCCAACTCCGCAGACACCGATCCCCGCGGCGATTTCGAGACCGCGACCGTGCAGAGAAATACCGGCTTCGGCCATCCAGTCAAGGATCGCGACACTGTCGCAGTTCCCCGGTACGCCGTAGACCTGCGGGCAGTGGGCCGCGATGTCATCGATGACCTGACCGGCCTCCTCGGGGCCGCCGAAATTGGTCAGGTCGCCGACGAGCAGGACGGCGTGAGCCGAACTGGCCGCAGAACGGAGTTCCTCGGTCCAGCCGATCCGGCCATGGATGTCACCGAGACTCAGAAAGGTTACTTCACCCATAGGATCTGGATCGCTTCCTCGAGCCGCCGGAAGGTGTCGTCGCCGGTCATGACCGGGCAGGTCAGCGAATCGGCCAGGCTGGCTGCGAAGCAGAGCCCGTTGGGCAGCCGGTACTGCTCGCGGAACGTGCTTGCCCGGCGGACCAGATTCAGGTCCATGTTCACGATGTCGATCGGGAGCTGATCGATGACGAACGTTGCCTCCTGAGCCCGTCGATCGCCCTTGGCGCGCAGGATGCTGTAATAAACCTCACCCCAGTTCACGATCGACATATAACATTCCAGTGTTTTCTGACTGGCCATACCCAGGGCGTTGGCCACGAAGTCAGCGCCGCGGTCGTTTTCGAGAAAAGCCAGCAGGGCGTGGGAATCGAGGACCAGCCGGCGGACCTGACCGTTCTCGATCGGCGTGCTCACGGATGCAGGCCCTCACGCCGCTCGCGGGTCAGTTCCTGCAGCGACGAGAGTCCCCCGCTGAAAAGCCCCTTGGCCTGGGTGACGGCATCCTGCAGAACAGGCCGCAGGATGATCTCGCCGTCGCCGTCGAGAACGTTGAGTTTCGTCCCTTTCTCGATACGGTATTTACGGCGCAACTTTGCCGGAATGACAATCTGTCCTTTAGATGAGGCATTGACGATCGGCATGCGCACGGCTCTCCGGTCGTACAAACAGGACAACGAACCACGGGCGGATTCCCTGATCTTCAATGTAAGGCATGACGACGACAGAAGGAAGGAGTAAGCGGCAACATACGAATGTAAGACATCAGAAACATGGGTAAGACGAAAAAGCCGCCTGTCTTATTTTTTTCTTGGGGACTCCGATATCGACCGCCACCATATCTGGGGGGCAGCCGGAAACGCGACGCAGGGCGATCAGCGGCCCGGTGGAATCCGATCCGCACGGCAGGTATCGCGGTACCGGTTCCGAGAACCGCGTCGGCTGCAGGTACGCCGGATCTGCTGCTGCGCCAGGGTGGCACCGCCGCAGTCAGACTGATATGACATGACATCTGTCATGACGGTATGATATCCTGTCGGTATGAATGGATCGGAACTCAACGAACTGCGACGACGGTTGGGACTGTCCCAGGAGGCGACGGCACGGGTGATCGGCGTGAGCGTGCGCACGGTGGCCCGGTGGGAAGCCGGGCAGAGTGTTCCCAGTCCGATGGCCGCGCGTCAGCTGCGGGCTCTTGCTGATCTCGCTCGCCGTCTCGAGCGGCTGTTCCGCCCCGATTCGATACCGGATTGGATGGAACGTCCCCTGAACCGGCTCGGCGGACGCACCCCTCACGACGTTCTGCTCGGCGAGGGGGCCGGGGCGCTGCTGCGGGTGGTGCTCGAGATGATCTCCGGGGCGGCGCCCGGTGAGGGATAGGTTCTATTTCTTCAGGGCCCGGGCGGCGTGAACGGCCAGCACGACCGCCAGGACGAAGAGCACGACGCTCAATCCGCTCAGCAGATATTCCCCCGCCAGCAGATGGTTGTACGCAAAACTGAGCAGAGCCGTCAGCGTGACGGCGAACATGAAGTACATCGGCAGGCGCACGAAGGTGGCGCCCCGGCCGCGGCGGGTCAGCCAGACACTGACGGCCAGCAGGGCCAGAGCGGCCAGGAGCTGATTGGCGCTCCCGAAAAGGGGCCAGAGTGTCTCCCACTGCCCCGAGAATATGAGCAGGGCGCTGACCGCCACCACCGCCGCACTGCCCAGATAGCGGTTCTGGGTCCAGGACGGGGGGGGTGCCTGCTCCGTCTCACGACCGTGGATAAATAATTCGGCGAAGGCGTACCGGGCCAGCCGGGTGGCGGTATCGAGGCTGGTCAGGGCAAATGCGCTCACCGCCAGGGCGGCGAACGAGGTCCCGACCACCGGGGCGATTCCCAGCGTGCCCAGAAAACCTCCCACCCCTTCACTGAATAGTGCCACCGGTCCGGCCTCGGCCAGCCGGGCGGCGTGATCCGAGGCGGTCAGGATCGATACCGCCAGCAGAGCGATGACTGCCAGCAGTCCCTCGGTCAACATCCCTCCGTAGCCCACCGGTCGGGCGTCACGTTCGTTGTTGAGCTGTTTGGCGGTGGTCCCGCTCGCCACCAGGCTGTGGAAACCCGAAATGGCTCCGCAGGCCACGGTCACGAACAGGACCGGGAACATGAATCCCAGCGAGGTCCGCAAACCGGTAAAGGCCGGCAGATGAATAGTCGGCTGCTGGATCAGGATCCCGATCAGAGCCCCGAGGAGCAAAGCGTACAGAAGGAAAGAGTTCAGGTAGTCGCGGGGCTGCAGCAGGGCCCAGACCGGAGTGATCGAGGCGACGAAAACATACCCGAGCAGAATCCAGAGCCAGGTGCCTTCGCCCAGGGTCAGGGGATGGGACACACCCAGCCAGATGCAGAGAAAGAGCAGTATCACCCCGATCGCGGTGGCGATGCCCAGCGGCAGTCGCAGGCGGTAGAGGGCCTGACCGAATATGACCGCCAGGAGGATGAAAAGGACTGAAGCGCTGGCGGCTTGCGGCGTAGCTGCAAAGGTCCGGGCGACGATCATGGCGAAAACGGCTACCACCAGGACCAGGGTGGCCAGGGCGAAGATCAGAAAAAGGGTCTTTCCGCTCACCCCGATGTTTTCTTCGATGATCTCGCCGATCGAGCGGCCGCGGTGGCGGATGCTGGCCACCAGACTCGACATGTCATGGGCACCCCCCATGAAGATCGAGCCGATGAGCACCCAGAGGAAAACGGGGATCCAGCCGAATAGCGCCGCCGTGACGGGACCGATGATCGGAGCCGCTCCGGCGATCGAAGCGAAGTGGTGCCCGAAGAGCACCGGGGTGCGGGCCGGCACGTAGTCCACTCCGTCCTGCCGGGTGTGAGCCGGGGTGCGCCTTTCGGGATCCAGACCGAGCCGGCGGCTCAGAAACCGCCCGTAGAACAGGTACCCGGCGATCATGGCGAGAACGGCGAGAAGCAGGAGCAGGGCGGCGTTCATGGCACGTTAACCTTCCCCAGGCGTGGTTCCGACAGGCTAGGCCCGGGCCCGGGGAGTGTCAAGGAGGGGGGTTGACCCCCCCGGGTGCCTTCCCTATACTCACCACGCTTTTCAGCCGGTTGAGGTGCAGGCCGGCGGATGAGGTGGACTGACGCGCGGAGGGGAGGTGAGTACCCCGCATGGACATGACCTTTCCTGAATGTCTGAAGTGTAATAACGGAACTCTGCTGCCGCTTTCCGATTACGGTCGTGACGGAGCGAGTATTATGTACAAGGCCTGGGTCTGCTCGAATCCCGAATGCGGCTTTCACATTCGTATCGACAACGGTGAGGTGAGTCTGGGGTACGAGCTCGGGAGAGCGCCGGTCAAGAAGTAGGCGGACGGGATTCCGCCCCCCATGGATCGTAACTGGTTGACACACAATCTCGGCTTGAAGCTCGGTTCTCTGGCGGTCGCCCTGCTGCTCTGGTTCCATACGGCGACCGAACGGGACTATGAGCTGGTACGCAGCATCCCCTTCGAGGTCGTCGGGGTCGCGGCCGACCTGGTGGTGGCCCGAGAGGTACCCGAATCGCTCGAGGTGCGGTTCCGCGGCCGGGGCAAGCGCCTGCTGACCCTGCGCTGGCGGGATGTGAGAGTCCAGCGGGATGCCAGCGGGGTAGAGCGACGGGCCCGCTACAACCTCGGGGTGGAAAACGTCGTCGCCCCCGAAGGTCTCGGACTCGAGATCGTCGAGGTGCTGCCCCCGACCGGGGTGACGATCGTCCTCGATGAAAAAATCACCCGCCGTGTTCCCGTCCGTCCCCAGGCCCGGATCTCACCGGCAGCCGGTTTCACCACCGTGGGAACCCTGCGGGCCATGCCCGATTCGGTCACTCTCACCGGGCCGCGTACTGCCCTGCAGGCGATTACGGCCGTGGAAACCGACACCCTGTTCGTCAACCGGGCCCGCGCTCTGGTCGAGGCCGAAACCGCTCTGATTCTACCGGCAGTGTATAACTGCCGGTGCGAATCCGAGACGGTTCGCATCCTGCAGGACGTTCAGGAAATCGGTCAGCGGACCTTTGCCGACATTCCGATCACCTTCACCGGCACCACCCGGCCCGAACGGTATGTGACCGAGCCCCGCCGGATCACCGTGACCGTCAAAGGCGGGGTCGGCGTGCTGGCCGAGATGGTCGCCTCGGATATCACCCTGACCGTGGATCTGAATACTCATTCCCCCGATCGTATGGTTGCGGTCGAACCCCTCGTCGAGCTCCCCGAAGGCATCACCCTGCTGCGGCTCGAGCCAGCCGCCGTGCGGGTGACCGAATACTGAGGAAGGCTCCGCATGGTGCAGGCTCAGGGCGTGGACCGTCCCCGGGTGCTGGGGATCGAAACCTCGTGTGATGAAACCGCTGCAGCGGTGGTCACCGGTTGGAGGAGCATCCTCTCCAACGTGGTCGTCACCCAGGAGGTCCACACCGACTGGGGCGGAGTGGTCCCGGAGGTCGCTTCGCGCGAGCACCTGCGGCTGGTTCTGCCCAGTATCAGACAGGCCATGGAAACGGCCGGAGCAGCCTGGTCCGATCTGGACGGTATAGCCGTCACGCGGGGACCCGGTCTGATCGGAGCTCTCCTGGTGGGCCTCTCGGTCGCCAAAGCCCTGGCGCTGGGCACCGGACTGCCCCTGGTGGGCGTCAACCACCTCGAGGGACACATCTTCAGCCTCCTGCTCGAGGATCCCGAATGGCGCCCCCCTTTTCTGATCCTGATCGCCAGCGGAGGTCATACCGAGCTGCATATGGTCGAGGATCTGGGAGCCTACCGCCGTCTCGGCGCCACTGTTGACGACGCCGCCGGAGAGGCCTTCGACAAGGTCGGGGTCATGCTCGGTTTACCCTATCCGGCAGGAGCCGGAGTCGACCGGCTGGCCGAGGAAACACTCCGCACCGAACTCTCTTTTCCGGTCGCCTCGGTCGATCGGCCGGGGCACAATTTTTCCTTCAGTGGACTGAAGACGGCTGTCATGCAGGCCTGGCGTCAGCTGTCTTCCGCCGGGCAGGAGGAAAAGCGCGGGGAGGTGGCGACGGCTTTCCGCCGTGCCGTCGTGGCAGCTCTGATCGCGGGGATCGAAGCCGCCCTGGATGAAACCGATGCCCCCCGGGTTGGAGTAGCGGGAGGGGTGGCCAACAATCGGCTCCTGCGCCGCGAACTCGTCGACCTGGCCCGCCGCCGCTCGATCGAAGTCGCCTTTCCCAGTCCGCGACTGTGCACCGACAATGCAGCCATGATCGCCGCCGCAGGTGCTTTCCACCTGGCGGGGGGTGAGGCTGACGGGCTCGAACTCGACGCCGATCCTTCGATGAAGCTTCCCGCGATCGAGCTCCGGCCGGCGGAGGAGGAACCTCCCGGCGGACCAGCCTGAGCGGCTCGGTCCGGAACCTCGAATCACCCCCCCGTACACTGACCCCCCGGTATCGCCCGACTGACACCCTCCCCCCGATACCGCCTCCCCGATACCGCTCCCCTACCGGCCTTCCCTCCGGCCGTCACCGCGAGAGAGGTCAATCATGGCGCGGCTGTCTCTTCTGGTCTGCCTCGTCGCCGGGGTGTGGGTGGTGCCGGTTCCCCGGGACGGCGATCAGGCCGGAGTGCGTTTCAACGAGGTCATGGCCGACCCCTCCGGACCGGAGGGTAACGGTGCCGGAGAGTGGATCGAACTGCGTCACGACGGCACCAGGGTCGTCGATCTGGAAGGCTGGGTACTGGCCGATGAGGGAGACGGACGGGATCGTATCCGGGTCTGGTCCGGTGGCTCGGGTCGGCTCGAACCGGGTGGCTATGCTCTGATCTGCGATCCCGAAGCTGATCCCCCTTCTCTGGCCCTGCCGGCCGACGTCCTGCTCCTGACGGTCGACGATGCCTCGCTCGGTAACGGGCTGGGCGCCGAATGCGATCGGTTACGGCTCTGCGACGAGAGGGGGAACATCGTCGATACTCTCAGCTGGTCGGAGCCGATCGCGGAGGGGATCTCGAGGGAGCGGGCCGGGGGCCGGCCGGGGTCATCGTCGCAGATCGGAGGTCTCCGCTGGAGACCCTGCCGGGCACCCGCCGGCTCGACACCGGGCAGAGTCAATTCGTGGACACCGATCCCCGGCGACCGTTCCCTGCGCCTGACCGGCGCCGTCCCCTCTCCGGCCCGGGCCGGAGAGGCCTGCACCCTGATTGCCAGCCTGGTCGACGAAGGACAGGCCGGACTCGATCCGCTCCACCTCAGTGTGAGAACGTGGTTGCCGGACGAGAGGGGAGAAAAATCGGAGAACGAACGCTGGTCAGGAACCCTGGCACCCGGCGACAGCGTCCGCATCACCTGGCTCTGGACTCCTCCCGAAGGGGGCCTCTGGAAAGTACGGGCGGCGATCGAATCCCCCCCCGCTGAACGTTCCTGGTGGGACGCCGATACGCTGGACCTGGCGGTTCGTTTCGCTCCTCTGGTGCGGATCGTGACCGAAGCCCAGCCACGTCCGGTCAGCGGCTGGGAAGAATGGTTCGAGATCGGCCCGGGGCCGGGGAGCGTCGCTCGGTCGGCTCCGTCCTGGGTCGGGTGGCGGGTCAGGGTGGGGTCGGTTTCCGGGGCGGCGTGGGCGCCCCGTGAATATCAGCTCACCCCTCCGGCCGCCGCTCTGGTGCTCGTCGGAGCCGGAGAGAGGGTGCGGCTTCCGGCGGCGGCACCGCTGGCGGAATTGCGGGCGCCGACCGAACTCTGGCCGGGACTCCGCCTGACCGACACCGGCTGTGCAGTGGTGCTCATCGATCCTTTCGGTACGGTCGTGGACAGTGCCGTTATCCGGCCGGCCGCCGGTCTGCCGCGCGGTCACAGCTGGCAGCGCTGGGAAACCGACCTGGCCGGCTGGCTGCCGAACGCCTGGGGATTCGCCCGCTCGACCGAAGCGGTCACTCCGGGCTGGCTGGCGGCTCAAGACACTCTGACGGCCGGGAGCGAGAGCGATCGGGGATTCCGGTTCCAGTTCGATCACGGTTCCGACGGGACGATCACCTTTATCTGGCAGGCGGGTGCGAGCCGACTCTGGCTCGAAGCGGACCTTTACGATATGAGCGGGGCCGGTATCGCTACAGTTCTGCCGCGCACTCTGGTCAGGGGCCGGGATGAAACCCGCTGGCATCCGCAGAGGGCCGCTCCCGTGGTGCAGGCCGGGCTCTACCTCCTCGTTGTGCGGGCTGAAGCGGCGGAAACGGGACGGGTCTGGACGATCCGCCGGGCTCTGGGGGTGCGGCCGTGATGACCGGTCGTTCCCGGATCCGGATCGTGATGGTCTTCGGATTTCTGATTGCGGGGGCTGACCCGGCCTGCGGCCAGCACGGGATTGCGCCGGGACCGGGGTGGACCGCTCTGGGGGCGGGAGCTCTGATGAGCCGGCTCTCGTTCGGAGGGTCCATGGTCGCCCCGGGAGCCGGGATCGGCTGGCGGATCTGCACCCAACGCCCCTTCGGCGTGCCCGATCTGGAGTACCGGGAGGGGTGGCTGACAGCCGGTACCCCGGCTGCAGTCGCCGGAGTGTGTTGGCGTCAGCTGGGTGGGGATGGCATGCGGATCTCGAGTTGTGAGATCGGGGTGGGGCGGGCCGGAGCCCGCTTCTTCATCGGGGGGGGCTGCGATCTGCGCCGGCTCAGCGCTCCCGACCGTCCGGTGCTGCTCAACGCCGTGCCGGTTCTGCGCGGTGCCTGGTTCGGGCCCGAGGGCTGGCGGGGGGCGGTCCTGCTGCGGGGCGGCAGCGGCGAACGTGGCTGGACCGACAGCGGCGGTCACTGGGCGCTGCAGCGTGATATCGGAGGGGCGGCGGCCGGGATAGGGGGTTCCTTCGGACCGGGCCGAACCCATACCCTGGCCCTGTACGTTACCCTCGCCCGGCCCGGATTGACCCTGTCGGCGGGACTGTGGGGCGATCCGCCCGCCCCGGGGGCGGTGCTGGCGATCCTGGTCGGAGCCCTGAGGTGGGCAGGCGAGTTCAGGTGGGTGCAGGGTCCCGGAGTGAGTCTGCTGTGGAGCGTGGGGGTGGGGCGGGAAACGCAAAGGAAGGCGGGAAGGGGGGCGGGACGGTGAAATGGCTCAATACGGTTCTGCTCACCCACCTGCTCCTCGGCGGCGGGATCAGCGAAGCGATCTGGCAGGCCCGGGTAGCCGCCCTGCTCGAGCAGGAAGGGATTGCGGAAAGCGCTCTGCGCCATGCTCCCGGGTTCGACCTGCGGTTGACGGTCGAAGGGGGGGAGGTGTCGGGCCGTCTGGGGACAGGGATAACCGGAGGACGGACCGGCCGGGCGTATACCCTGCAGGGTCTCTGTCTTTTTTCCCGTTCCCGGGGCGTTCCCCGGTATGAACGGATCAGCATCGCGGGCCAGTTCGAGTTCGGACGGGGCCGTCTCGGCTTCGGGCCGGCCCGGGGAGGTCTCGGAGCGGGCCTGGTCTGCGATTTCACCTGGCGGCTGCGGACCGGAGCGCAGGCCCGCGGCGCCTGGACCGGACTGCCGCATGGATTGCGCACCGCCGCCGGTGTCGCCCCGGAGCCCACACAGCTGCTCACCTGGCAGCGCCGGGACGGCCGGGGACTCGCGTGGGCTGTCGCTTTTCAGCCCGATCGTTCCACAACCCTGCTGGCGGGCTGGACGATCGGGTCGGGGCTGCGAACCATGGTGCTGCTCGCTGCCGATCGGCGCGCGGTCGAGTTCACAGCCGGGTGGCGCCAGGGCGGCGACGGTATTGAAGGGCGGTTTTCGGGAGCCCTCTGGGAGACTCCGCAAGCGGGAAAGGGTGAGAGACGAGGCGGGGCCGTGGAAGGTGTTGTCTCCCGGCGAAGAGACGGAGCGGCCTGGGAGATCAGGTTCTGGACCTGGAGCGGGTCGCGGCCGCCGCTGGCTCCCCTGGTGAACTCGGCCACTCGAAGCCGGCGACGCGGCCTGCGGGCCGGCCTGGAACTGCGGCCGCCGTTCGGGGTGAAGCTGGCCGTCTCGAGTGAGATCGCCGGCGGTATCGGCACGCCCGGAGAACGCTGTGGGTGGTGGCGGAGCGAGGGTCGGATCGCGGGAGGAGGGAAAGAGGGGGCGGTATGGAACCTGACCCTGCGCCGCACCCGGGAGCGCGAACCACAGCTCTGGATACCGGCCCTGAATTCGACCGCGACGGTGACCGACCTGCGGCTGCAGAGCCGGCCGCAGGCGGACCGACGATGGCGGGTCGGTATCCGGCAGGTGAGGGGAGAAACCGGCGCCCGCAGCCGGGGGGCCTGGGTGCAACGCGATTTCATCCTGGGAGGCGGGAACGGATACCTGCGCGGGTCGTATGCACTGCCGGGACCGCGGGCTCCACTCTACTGGTATGAGCCGGCCCCCTTCCCCGGACGGAATCTCCGGCGGGTCACGGCCGCAGGTCCGGCTATAATTCTCGGCTGGACCGACCGCACCGGCCGGGTGGGGGTTCGTTTCCGGTTCGACGAGAGCGGTGCGGGTGAGTTCCTTCTTCGCTTTCACCGGTATCGGTGATGGACCGATCGGACCGGGGAGTATTACTTCGGGCAGTGCTGCCGGTCTGTGTCGGCGGTACGGTATGAGGGAAGGGAAACGGGTGTGAGATCAGCCTGGTGCGACATCAACCTCGGTGCCATCGAACGCAACGCCCGGGCTCTGGCCGAGCGGGCGGGGGCACCTCTGCTCCCCATCGTCAAAGCCAATGCCTACGGTCATGGAGTCGGTCCGGTCGTGGAGCGGTTGGCGACCCTGCCTGCGGTCTGGGGGGTCGGTGTCGTCCTGGTGGCCGAAGCCACCCGTCTGCGCGAACTGGGGTATGACGGTCGGATCGTCATCCCCGGCGGACTGATTCCCGAACAGGCGGCCGAAGCCCTCGATTCGGGTGCCATTATCGCCCTGTCGGATCGGGAGGTCGCCCGGGCTCTGGATCGCGAAGCGCGCCGGCGCGGCACCCGGGCGCCGGTTCACCTCAAGGTCGACATCGGCATGCACCGGCTCGGCTTTCCCTTCGCCGAGGCCGAAGAGGCCGCCGGCGAGGTCGCTTCGCTGCCCGGGCTGCGCCTCGAAGGAGTGCTGACTCATCTCGCCGCCGCCCATTGCGGCGATGAGGTCTCGCGCGAACGCACCCGGAGCGAGGTCGAACGCTTCACCGCCCTCGTCTCGAGGCTTGGCGCCCGGCACGGTCCCCTCATCGCCCACGCCGCCAACTCCAGCGCCGTCATGGCGGCCGGCGACGCGACCTTCGATCTGGCTCGTCCCGGCCTGGCTGTCTACGGCTGGAAACCCGCGGCCTGGCTGCCCGATCTGCCACCTCTCGAGCCGGCCCTTGCAGTGCGAACCCGGGTCGTGGTCGAAAAGACAACCGTTCCCGGCGCTTCAGTCGGATACTCGCAGACCCCCCTGGGGGCCGGGCGGAGGCTGGGGGTGCTGCCGATCGGGTACGCCGACGGTATACCGGCTGCCTGGGGGCTGGCGGGCGGCTGCGTTCTCTTCGCCGGCGGCCGGGCGCCCCTGGTGGGTAGTGTCAGCATGGACAGCTGTGTGGTCGATCTGACCGATCTGCCCGCCGAAGGCGTGGGCAGTATCGCTCTCGTCATGGGGGAGGGTGAGGAGGGGCGACTCGATCCGCACGATCTGGCGGCGGCGACCGGACGATCGATATACGAACTCCTGGTGGCTCTCAACGGTCGTCTTCCCCGGCGTCACCACGGCTGAGGAAACGGCTGCGGTCAGCCCCGAGCCTCCACACGGCTTGCCACCCGGCTCTCTCAATGCTTACCTTTTCCAGACCGGGCAGCGCCTGTGTCCCCAACTCCGTGCCGGAAGAGGAACGTCATGTCCGATCATCCCCCTGCCAAGAAGACACCGCTCTACCAGACGCATCAGGACCTCGGTGCCAAACTGGTAGACTTCCACGGCTTCATCATGCCGGTGCAGTACAGCGGCATCCAGGCCGAGCACCGGCAGGTCAGAACGACGGCCGGGCTCTTCGACATAAGTCACATGGGTGAGTTCGAGGTCTGGGGGCAGGACGCTTTCGAGTACGTACAGAAGATGGTCACCAACGACGTCGGTGAACTCAAAGTCAATCAGGTCCAGTACACCGGTCTGTGCTACGAGCACGGCGGCCTGGTCGACGACCTGACCCTGTACCGTTTTCCCGACCACTACCTGCTGGTCGTCAACGCCTCAAACATCGAAAAGGACTTTGCCTGGCTCGCCGAGCATGTCGAGGGTGATGTCGACCTGCGCGACCGCAGCGACGAGATGGGGTTGCTGGCCCTGCAGGGACCGCGCTCCGAAGAGATTCTCGTGAGGCTGACTCCCACCGATCTGCCCCGCATCGGTTTCTACTGGTTCGTGCCCGGTGAGGTGGCCGGGATCCCGGCGGTCATCTCCCGCACCGGTTACACCGGCGAAGACGGTTTCGAACTCTATGTTGAGGATCTCGAGGCTCTGCCGCGCCTGTGGGAGGCCATCATGGAGGCCGGAGCCGGAGAGGAAATCCTCCCCATCGGTCTGGGGGCGCGCGACAGTCTGCGTCTCGAAGTGGGCTACAACCTGTACGGCAATGATATCTGGGACGAGACCAACCCGCTCGAAGCCCGAATGGCCTGGACGGTCAAACTCGAGGCGGGCGATTTCATCGGGCGGGAAGCCCTGCTCAAAGTGAAGCAGGAGGGAGTGTCCCGACGCCTGGTGGGTCTCCGGCTCGAGGGCAAGGTCTTCCCGCGCCAGGGATACCCGATTCGCCACGAGGGTGAGGAGGTCGGCGTCGTCACGAGCGGGACGGTCGGTCCCTCGGTCGGCGAACCGATAGCGCTGGGCTACGTGCGGGCCGACCTGGCGGGCAGGGGAACCGCTCTGTCGGTCGACTGCCGCGGTCGCATGGCCGGAGCCGAGATCGTCGCTTTGCCGTTCTATGCCGAAGGGAGCCGGAAGTAGCCGTCCGACGGCTTCTGTTTCCGGAATGATGGAAGTCAGGGTCTACTTCATACCCGCCGAGGCGCCCGACGAGGAACTGCGTTCGCGCACCGCTGTCGTCATCGATGTGTTACGGGCTTCGACGACGATCGTCACCGCCATCGCACACGGCGCCCGGGGTATCATCCCCGCAGAGACTCTCGAAGGGGCCACCGAGATGGTCACCCGTCTCGGTATGGACGATGTGCTCCTCTGCGCCGAGCGTGACATTCAGCGGGTTGAAGGGTGCGATCTGGGTAATTCCCCGGCCGAATACACCCCCGACGTGGTCGGCGGTCGTCTGCTGGTTCTTTCCACCACCAACGGAACCCGGGCGATCACCCGCGCGGGAGCGGCGGCCCGGATCCTCATCGGCGCTTACGTGAATGCCGCCGGTATCGTGGAGGAACTCAGCCGACTCGATGAGGCGGTTTTTCTCTGCGCCGGCAACAGTGGGGGTTTCGCCCTCGAGGATGCCGCCTGTGCCGGATTCATCCTGCAGCGCCTGGCTCAGGTCACCGGACGGGAGATGATCCCGGCCAACGACGGGGCATGGGTGGCCCTGCAGCTGGGGCGGCGCACTCCCCGCAGTCCCCTCCGGATGCTGCGTCGCTCGGCCCACGGTCAGAGGCTCGATGAAGCCGGTTTCGCCGCCGATCTGCACCTGTGTGCGGCGGTGGATTCCCTGCCGGTCGTCCCCCGGGTGCGCGATCGGATCATCACGGGTGACGCCACCGGGTTCCCCGGCTGACAGCGCGGCGACCAGGCCCCGCCCGCCCGGCTGTGACGGCTCTGTCGGAGCGTATATGGATACTGCCCGGGAGGAGTCACCATGAGCACAAAGACGGGCACGAAACGGCGTTCACGGCGTACCAGGCGATCGGGGGGGCACACCCGGGAGATCGTCGGGGTTGTCGTCCTGGTGGCCGGTCTCATCCTGCTGCTGAGTCTGCTCTCCTACCGTCTGACCGATTACCCGGCCTTTGATTCCGCCGCTGGAGCGCCCCGCAACTGGATGGGACGGCTAGGCGCCCTGCTGGCCTGGGGCATGGTGACGAAGATGGGCCGGCTCCCGCCTTTCCTGACTATCGGTCTGATCCTGCTCTGGGGCTGGCGGATCCTGCGCCGCACGGCCGATCGGCGGCTGGTGATCCTGTCGGTTCAGGTACTCTTGGTCCAGGTTCTTCTCGCGGTTTTACTGGCCTTTCCCCACCACCTGTTCAATCCCGATCTGTCCACCAACCTGGCCGGGGAATGGGGGGGCTGGATAGCCGGGGTGCTGACCGATTACACCGGTGTGGTCGGAGCCCCCCTGGTCTGGCTGGTGGTGGTTCTGATCTTCGCCATGGTCGCCTTCGGGCTCAAACCGGGCGAACTGGCGGCGGCTCTGGCCCGGGCGGGGATCTGGATCGGGCGAGTTGCTGCCGCCGCAGCCGGTGGCGTGATGGCGCTGGCGAAAAAAGTGAGCACCCGGCGGTCGGCGAAAAAGACCGCCGCCCGTCCCCGCCGGACGGCACGTACCCCGACGACCAGGAAAAAGACCGCCGGGAAGCCGGCCGAGCCGGCACCGGCGGCAGAGACGGCCCTGTCCGCTGCCGGAGATGGGACTGCGGCGCCGCCTCCCGGGGAGGAACCGCTCCCGCCGGTGGGGCGCGATATGGAACCGGCCCCGGCCGCTGTTCCGGAAGAGGGTTCCGGGACGGCCGACGTACCGACTCCGGATAAAGACGATCGACCCCCGGCGCTCGAACCGCGGACGATACCCGGCTCCGAGACCTACTCGCCACCGCCGCTCGACCTCTTCGTCGCTCCCTCCGAAGATGAACTGGGCCCCGACGAAGAGGAGGTCCGGACTGAAGCGGAACTGCTGCAGGAGAAACTGCTCAGCTTCGGAGTGCGGGCCGAAGTGGCCCGCTGGAAGACCGGTCCCGTCATCACCCGTTTCGAACTCAAGCCGGCCCCCGGGGTCAAGGTGAGCCAGATCGTCAACCTGGCCGATGACCTGGCTCTGGCGATGCGGGCGCAACGGATCAGAATCGTGGCGCCGATCCCGGGTGAGGCGGCGGTCGGGGTGGAGATCCCGAACGCCCGTCCACGGATCGTCCGCCTGCGCGAGGTTCTGGAATCGAAAGACTTCGCCGAGGGACCGCACAAGCTCCCCCTGGCGCTGGGCATGGATATCGCCGGGGCTCCCGTGGTCGTGGATCTGGGCGGTATGCCCCACCTGCTGCTGGCCGGCACGACCGGTTCGGGCAAGAGCGTGAGCATCAATGCCATCATTGCCAGTCTGCTGCTGCGGATGGGCCCCGAGCAGTGCCGTTTCATCATGGTCGATCCGAAAATGCTCGAACTGGCGATCTACAATGCCATTCCGCACCTCATCACGCCGGTGGTGACCGATCCGCGCAAAGCGGTCGATGCCCTGCGGTGGGCCGTACTCGAAATGGAGCAGCGGTACGATCGTCTGGCCGGGGTCATGGTGCGCGATCTCGAGCAGTACAACACCAAGGTTCGCTCCCTGCGCGACGCAGCCGCCGAGAACGACGACGTCGAAGCCGCCGACGTCCCCGAGCCGCTGCCCTACATCATTATCGTGGTGGACGAGCTGGCCGATCTGATGATGACCGCTTCGGCCGATATCGAAACCCTCATCCAGCGTCTGGCCCAGAAGGCCCGGGCGGTTGGAGTACACCTGATCCTGGCCACCCAGCGACCCTCGGTGGATGTCATCACCGGACCGATCAAAGCCAACTTCTCTTCCCGTATCGCCTTCCAGGTGCCTTCCAAGATCGATTCGCGCACCATCCTCGACTGCAACGGGGCCGAAAAACTGCTCGGCCGGGGCGACCTGCTCTTCATGAATCCCTCTTTCCCCGAACCGCGCCGGGTTCACGGTTCCTTTATCAGCAACGAGGAGATCGAGAGCCTTGTGAACCTGGTCGGCGGTCAGGAGTTGGATACCGAAGAGGTGGACATCTTCGCGCCGGCTGCGGGCGATCCGGGCGGCATGGGGGCGGCGGGTGAGGCGCTCGACGACCAGCTGCGCGATGCGGCCTGGATCGTCGTCACCCACGACCAGGGCTCGATCAGTCTGATCCAGCGCCGCCTGGGGGTCGGATACACACGGGCGGCGCGGATGATGGACCAGCTCGAGATGCTCGGTATCGTCGGACCTCCCGACGGAACCAAAGCCCGCGAGGTGCTCCTGGACGAAGAAGACCTGGAAGATATCTCATGGGGTGGACGATGACGTGTTTGCAGACCGGTTGGAGCCGGCGCCGATACCCCGGCCCTTCTCCGTGTGGCCGTCACCTGGCGGCCGTGGCCGCGGCGGCGATCGTGCTCGCGATCCCTGCAGGAACCGGAGCGCAGGAACCCGATTCGCAGCTGAACGCTCTCATGGAGCGCCTCCGGACCAACTGGGAATCGCTGGATGGTCTGACGGCCCGGTTCACCCACACCTTCGAATGGGTTCTGGCCGGTGAAACCCAGGTCACCCGCGGCCGGCTCTGGATCGCGGGCCGAACCCGCTTCCGGCTCGAACTCGAGGGCCGGGTCATGGTCTCGGACGGGGACACGATCTGGGATTGGGATCAGGAACAGAACCAGGTTCTCATCTTCAACGCCGATCCCGAGCGCGGCATTTCCAATCAGCAACAGCTCTTCCTGGCGTATACCGAGGGGGTGGATGTCGAAGGGCTCAGCGAGGAGACCGTCGATGGTACTCTCTATGTATCGGTCCGGATCCACCGGCAGGCCTGGGAAGATCCCAGCAGTGTGGATATCGTGATCGACACCGACCGTCTGCTGGCGGTGCGGGCCGATTATGCCGACGGGGCCGGGAACACGCACGCATATGTCCTCGACGATATCCGCACCGGACCGCAGGAAGAGACACATTTCACCTTCTCCATCCCGGCCGGGGTGACGGTCGTTGACATGCGGCCGCCGGGGGACTGAGGCGTGACGGAGTGGCTTGCAGTCACGGCTCTGGGGGCGGTCGCGGCAATAGACACGACGGCCTTCTTCCAGGGGATGGTCCACCAGCCGCTGGTCATCTGTTCCCTGGCGGGAGCGGCCCTCGGCGTCCCCTATGAAGGGGCCTTTTTCGGCGGTCTTCTTCAGCTCCTCTGGATGGGAGACCTGCCGGTCGGGAGCCGCCTGAGGCCCGAAGTCGGTCCGGCCGCGGTCGGGGCCGCCGGCGGGGTTCTGATCGGCATCAAGGCCGGCTTTCTCGATCTGGGGGTCGGCGGTCTGGTGGTTCTGCTGACTGCCCTTCCGATCGCCTATCTGGCCGGGTATCTCGTGAACTGGCAGCGGGATCGACGCAGCCGGATGGCCCGCCGGGCCCGGGCCGCGGTGGCGGCGGGGCATCCCGGGCGTCTGAGGTGGCTGCTTGTCGAAGGAGTACTGCAGTGTGCCGGGCGGGGTGCAGTCACCGCACTCGGTGCGGCCGCGGCGGCCCGGTTCCTGCTCGAACTCAGCTGGCTCGAACCGCTGGCAAGGCAGATCCCGCCGTACGCTCTGCTGGCGGGAATGCTGGGAATCGGTCTCGGCGGCATGCTCGGCCTCTTCCGGAGCCGGGAACTGCTGGCCTGGCTCGGTGGCGGGCTCGTGCTGGGAATTGCAGCCGCAGTGGTGCTCGGATGAGCTGGCGGGTCAGAATGTCTAGCCGCTTTGCGGCTTTTCTCACCAGCCTGGGATTCCAGGCCGGATTCAACTACGACGGATTCCAGAATATCGGTCTGGCGGCCACCCTCCTGCCGGCCCTGCGCGATCTCTACCCCGAACCGGACGACCTGGAGCGCGCCCTGGAACGGCATCTACGCTACTTCAACACCAATCCCTACCTGGCGACCTTTACGGCCGGAGCCCTCATCGCGGCCGAAGAGGAAAACCTCGAGCGGGGCGGCGGACTCGAAGCCGACACGACCTGGCTCGACCGTTTCAAGCAGGCCAGCGGCAGTGTGCTCGGCAATCTGGGCGACCGTTTCTTCTGGGCTGGTCTTCAGCCGCTGGCCTGTCTGGCCGGTGTCATTGCCTTTCTCCTGTCGCCTCTCTACGGCATCCTGGTCCTGTTACTGCTCTTCAATATTCCCCACCTCCTTATCCGGGCCGAGGGTATGCGGCTGGGATGCGTCGCCGGCCGGGGAGTGGTGACCATCGTCGCGGGAGACCTCGGCGCCCGGGCGATCCGCTGGGTCAGACGCCTGGCCGCGCTGGCTCTGGGAGCGGTCCCCCCTCTGCTGCTCGTCCACCCGAGCACACCCGACGGGGTGGAGGGCGCGGCGCTGATAGCCGGAACGATCGGGGTCGGCTGGCTGGTTCTGCGCCGGGAGCGGGGGCGCTTTCCGTCCCTGCTCGTACTGACCCTCCTGCTCACGTCGCTCCTGGTCGTGTTCTAAATGGCGATCGTCAGGACAGTTATCATCACCAACCCCCTCGGTCTGCACGCCCGACCGGCGGCTTTATTCGTACAGGCCGCCAACCAGTACACCTGCGATGTTCACGTTACCCGTGAGGATATTCGCGTTAGCGGCAAGAGCATCATGGGGGTTATGATGCTTGCGGCCGAACAGGGTGCCGAGATCACGATCGAGGTCGACGGCTCGGACGAGGAGGCATGCCTGGCGGCCCTGCTCGAACTGGTTACCGGCGGTTTCGAGGAGATGGAGGCATAGTCGGTTTTCGCCCTGGAGTTCCGGACGGGTACCGGCATGGTTTCCGGAGTACAATCACATCATTGGCCGCTTCCGGAGTACGGCGTATGGACAGGTTGATAAGCGGTATCTCGGCCTCGCCGGGATTCGCGGTTGGGGAAGCATATCTGCTGGATCGGGGTGAGCTCGTTATCGAGGAGCGGAGCCTCGAAAGCGACGAGGTGGAAAACGAAATTGCCCGCTTCCGGCGGGCTCTCGATGCTGCCCAGGATCAGATCACCGTTCTGCAACAGAGGATCTCGCGCACCATGGGCGAGAATGTGGCCCGGATTTTCGGGGTTCACATGATGATCCTGAAAGACGAGATGGTCGTCGAGGATACCATCGAAGGTATTCGATCCGGCGCGCGCAACGCAGATGCCGTCTACAACGAGATCATGTCCGGGATGCGTGACCGGCTGGCCGGAGCCGAGGACGAGTACCTGGCTCAACGGGCCATGGATATCGAAGATGTCCGGCACCGGGTTCTGGTTCAGCTCGCGCCAGGAGGCCGGATCTTCCTGCGCCAGCTCAGTCGACCGGTCGTGGTGGTGGCCGAGGATCTGACTCCGTCGGAAACGGCGATGCTCGATCCCGAGCACGTGCTGGCCTTTGTGACCGAAGCCGGCGGTCGGACCAGTCACGCGGCCATCATGGCGCGCAGCCTCGGCGTTCCGGCCGTGGTCGGGGTTTCGCGGATAACCGAACGGATCCAGAGCGGCGCCCTGATCGCCGTCGACGGAACCTCGGGGCAGGTGGCGGTCAATCCCGACGAACGTCTGATCAAGTTCTTCGAGTCGCAGAAGGCCATCTTCGCCGAACTCGAACGCGAGTTGCTCAAACTCAAGAACCTGCCGGCGGTGACCCTCGATGGTCGCGAGGTCGAACTCTCGGCCAACATCGAGGTGCCCGAAGAGGTCGAGCGCGCAATCAGTTTCGGCGCCAAGGGCATCGGATTGCTGCGGACCGAGTACCTCTACCTCGGACGGGGCGAGCTCCCCGACGAGGAACAGCAGTATACCGATTACCGCCGGGTACTCGAACAGGCGGCTCCCGATTCGGTCATCATCCGTACCTTCGACCTGGGTGGAGACAAGATGGGCCTGGGGCCGATCGGGCCGCTGGAGCGCAATCCCTTCCTGGGTTGGCGGGCCATCAGGGTTTCGCTCGCCGAACCCGACATCTTCGACACCCAGCTTCGCGCCATTCTGCGGGCCTCGGCCTACGGCAAGGCCAAGCTCCTGCTGCCGATGATCGGCAGTCTCGAAGAGCTGCGTCAGGCCAGGGCGGCTCTCGATGGAGTACAGGCCGAACTGCGGGCCGAGGGGGTCAGCTTCAACGAGGAGATTCCGGTCGGGATCATGATGGAGGTGCCGGCGGCCTGTGCCATCGCCGATCTGCTGGCCCGGGAGGCCGACTTCCTTTCGATCGGCACCAACGATTTGATTCAGTACTCGCTGGCCGTGGACCGCGGCAATCCCCGGGTAGCCTACATCTTCCAGGAGCTTCACCCGGCCGTTCTCCGGCAGATCAAGATGACCATCGACGCCGGTCACCGGCACGGCCGCTGGGTGGGGATGTGCGGCGAGATGAGCGCCAATCCCCTGGCCACCATGATTCTGCTCGGTCTGGGGCTCGATGAATTCAGCATGAGTCCGGCTCTGATTCCCGAGATCAAGAAGATCGTACGGTCGTGTACGCACGCCGAGGCCAAGGCGTGTGCCGAGGAAGCCCTGCTCCAGGAGACCGTCGAGGGAGTCGTCGGCGTAGCCCGCCGGTACACCAAGGGCAAACTCGGCGACCTGGAAACCGACGCCATCGAAAGCATCCCGAGCTATCCCGCCGCAGTGACTGCCGAGGAGGCGGGCGGAACTGCCACCCCCGCCGCCGAGGAGGAGTAAGACCATGCGAGACGACCCGCGCACCCGGCTCGATGCGCCCGAGATTCTGGCCGAAGCCGATCCGGGAGGCATGTTGGGCCTGATTGAAGGTGCGGCCGTGCAATGGCGGGACGCTGTCCGGGCGACGACCGCCTTCGAACTGCCCGATGCCTGGCGTGAAAAACGCCGGGTCATCGTGCTCGGGATGGGAGGATCGGCAATCGCCGCCGACTTCGCCGCCGTTGCTCTGGCCGACACCTGGCCGGTAGCCCTGCATGTCGTGCGCGATTACCACCTGCCCGCCTGGGCGGGTGACGGCGATCTGGTCGTGGCCTGTTCCTATTCCGGCGCCACCGAGGAAACCCTGAGTGCCTGGCACGAAGCCGCCGGGCGGGGACTGGATCGGGCGGCCATAACGACCGGCGGCGAGCTGGGCTCGGAAGCCGAACGCGAGGGCGTCCCGCTCTTCGCTCTGCCCGAGGGGCTGCCCCCCCGGGCCGCCTTTCCTTCGGCCCTGGTTACCCTTTACGGCTTGTTGGCCGGGATCGGGCCCCTCGACGAGAGCGCCCCGGGCAGTGAGGAGAGCCGGATCGAACTGACTGCCGTAGCGGACCTGCTCGACGGTCTGCGGGAACGGTACGGCGGCGACTCCCCCCTGCTCGAGAATCCGGCCAAGGAACTCGCCCTGTGGCTGGGCGATAACTGGCCGGTCATATACGCACCGGCCCGGCCGCTGGGACCGGTGGCGTGGCGCTGGCGGGGACAGTTCGCCGAGAACGCCAAGCGCGTTGCCTCGGGGCACCTGCTCCCCGAGATGAATCACAACGAAATCGTCGGGTGGGAGGTCCAGGAGGTGATCTACCCGGCCACCCGGGTTCTGCTGATGGAAGATCCGGGGCAGAGCCCGAAGATGCAGCGTCGGCTCGATGTTACCGCCGAGCTGCTGCAGACCGCCGGCGCTCCGGTACGCCGGATCAAGGCCGAAGAGGGGACTCACGGGCTGGCCCGGATGGTCGCGCTGGCCGCTCTGGGCGACTACGTGAGCGTGTATCTCGCCCTGGGCTGGCGGGTCGATCCCACCCCGGTCGAGAAGATCGATCACCTGAAAGCCAAACTCGCGGAGGTGGATTCATGAAGGCGCTCATCCCGGTCGCCGGTATCGGTACCCGCCTCCGGCCGCACACCCACACCATCCCGAAGGCCCTCCTCCCGGTCGCCGGCCGGCCGATCCTGGGACACATCATCGATGCTCTCTTGGGGGCCGGTATCGAGGCCTTCTGTTTCGTGACCGGGTATCGGGGTGACGAGATCAGGACGTGGGCCGAAGCGACCTACGAGATGTCGATGGACTGGGTCGAACAGGAGCAGATGCTGGGTCTGGGGCATGCCGTCCTCACCGCGGCCGACTCGATCGCCGGCCAACCGGTTTTCATCGTCCTGGGGGATACCCTCTTCGAGGCCGATCTGGAGGCCGTGCTCGAGAAAGGCGGCAACAGCCTCGGGGTGATGGGGGTCGACGATCCCTCCCGCTTCGGCGTGGTGGTGGTCGAGGGCGAACAGGTCGTTCGACTGGTGGAGAAACCCGCCGAACCGATCAGCCACCTGGCCATCGCCGGACTCTATCACATTGCCGAGACCGACCTCCTGCTCACCCAGCTCAAGCATCTCGTCGAGGAGGATATCCGGACCCGCGGGGAGTACCAGCTGACCGACGCGCTGGCTCTGATGCTCGAGGCCGGGGCGGTCTTCCGAACCTTTCCGCTGCAGGCCTGGTACGACTGCGGTTTGCCCGAAACGGTGCTGGCGACCAACCGGGCCCTGCTCGATCGGGCCGCCGGGGAAGGCGCGTTACCCGACCATGAGCCGGGCAGCGAGGCGATCATCATCGAACCGGTCCAGGTGGGGAACGAGGTGGTCCTCGAGAAAGCTGTCATCGGACCCCACGTCTCGATCGAAGCCGGGGCGGTGGTACGCCGGAGTGTGGTGAGCAACAGCATCGTTGCCGCCGGGGCCGTGATCGAAGGGGCGGTCGTGGAGGGCAGCCTCGTGGGACCCGGGGCGCAGGTACGGGGACAGCCGATGCAACTCAACATCGGTGACTCCGCCACAGTGAATGGAGCCGGGTAAATGGCGAGCCCCGAACTGCTTGTCGTCGGGAGCGTGGCGCTGGACAGCGTCACCTCGCCCGCCGGGTCGGTGACCGAGGCACTCGGCGGGTCCGCGACCTATTTCTCCGCCTCCGCCGCCGCCCTGACCCGGGTCGGGATGGTGGCCGTGGTGGGCCGGGATTTCCCCCCCGATCACGTCGAACTGCTCCGCGGACGGGGTATCGACCTGGGCGGGCTGGAGACGGCTCCGGGAAGAACCTTCCGTTGGGCAGGAGGTTACGAGACGGATCTCAACCAGGCTGTCACATATGACACTCAATTGAACGTATTCGAGACCTTCGAGCCGAAACTGCCCGCAGGATGGGAGGATACGCCGTTTGTCTTTCTGGCGAATATCCACCCGCGCCTGCAACTGCAGGTCGTCGACATGGTTTCGGAGGCGGCCTTTATCGGGGCCGATACCATGAACTTCTGGATCGACGGTGAGATCGAGGCCCTCACTGAACTCGTCGGCCGGGTGCACTGCCTGACCATGAACGAGGCGGAGATCCGCCAGTTCTCCGGGGAACAGAACCTGCTGCGGGCCATCAGGTCCGCCGCCCGGCTCGGCCCCGACTATATCATCGTCAAGCGGGGCGAGTACGGCGCGGTGCTCTGGCATGCCGACGACCTATTCTTTCTACCCGCCTGGCCGCTCGAGCGCGTGGTCGATCCCACCGGTGCCGGGGATACCTTCGCCGGCGGGTTCTTCGGATACCTGGCTTGGCGCGGAGAGGTCACGCCGGCCACGGTCCGTCACGGTCTGATGGTGGGCAGCGTCCTGGCTTCCTTTACCGTCGAAGACTTCAGCCTCTCGGGTCTGCTCGGGGTCGGACCCGCCGACCTGGCCGAACGGGTGCAGGCCTTTACCGCGATGTTCGCCGTCGACGGCGCCGGTCCGGTCCTGCCGGATTCCTCGGGCTGAATTCCCCGGCAGACCGGAGCCGACCGGTCGCAAGCCGGACGGCGAGCCGGGGTTTGACCTGCGTCGCCGGAGAATGTTCTTTAGAAACGATCACCGCCCCACCAGGTATCGGGCGCCGCAATACCACTCTGCCGGCCCCAACGAACGGGATGTACGCATGCACTACATTTTCACGAGCGAATCAGTTACCGAAGGCCACCCCGACAAGATGGCCGACCAGATCTCCGATGCCATACTCGACGCCATGCTCGTCGACGATCCCTTCTCGCGGGTGGCGGCCGAGACTTTCCTGACCACCGGTCTGGCCCTGGTCGGGGGCGAGGTCACGACCCAGACCTACGTCGAAGTACCCGACGTGGTCCGGGAGACGATTCGCGAGATCGGCTACACCGACGGTTCGATCGGCTTTGCCGCCGACACCTGCGCCGTGCTGACCTCGATCCACCAGCAGTCGGCCGACATCGCCCTGGGAGTGGACCGGGATGGAGCCGGCGATCAGGGCATCATGTTCGGCTACGCTTGCCGCCAGACCGAGGTGTTCATGCCCCTGCCGATCCTCCTCGCCCACCGGCTGGCCGAACGCCTGGCGCAGGTGCGCCGGGAGGGCGTGCTCGACTACCTGCGGCCCGACGGCAAGACCCAGGTCTCGATCGCGTATGAGGGCCGCACCCCGGTCCGTCTCGACACCGTGCTGATCTCCGCCCAGCACGCCGAAGATGTGACCCTGGCGACGATGCGGGACGACCTGATGGAACAGGTCGTGCGTCCGGTCGTGCCGGCCGACCTGATGGATGACGAGGTCACCTTCCTGGTCAACCCGACCGGTCGCTTCGTGCAGGGGGGTCCGCACGCCGATACCGGGCTGACCGGCCGCAAGATCATCGTCGACACCTATGGCGGCTACGGCAGCCACGGCGGGGGGGCCTTCTCGGGCAAGGACGCCACCAAGGTCGACCGCTCGGCATCCTACATGGCCCGGGCGATCGCCAAGCACCTGGTCGCGGCTGGCCTGGCCGACGAGGTGGAAGTGCAGCTGGCCTACGCCATCGGCGAGCCCGATCCCGTGAGCGTACACGTCAACTCCTACGGCACCGGGGTCACGCCCGATTCCCGGCTGTCCGACCTGGTTACCGAGGTCTTTCCCCTGCGTCCCCGGGAGATGATCGAGACCCTCGGACTGCGCCGGCCGATCTTTCGCCGCACCGCCGCCTACGGGCACTTCGGCCGCGAGGAAGAGGATTTCACCTGGGAGAAGCTCTTCCTGATCGACGATGTGACCGCCGCCGCCGAGCGGCTCTGAAAAACCGCCCCGAACGACGATCGACCATGACCGGCGCCCCGGGCGCCGACAGAGAATCGGATACCGTGATGACCGGAAAACCCGCTTTCGATATCGCCGATCCCGCCCTGGCCGACGAGGGAACCCGCCGCATCGACTGGGCCGCGCGCCAGATGCCGGTGCTGGCCCGGGTCAGAGAACGTTTCGCGGCCGAGCAGCCTTTTGCGGGCCGGCACCTGAGTGCCTGCCTGCATGTCACCGCCGAGACGGCGGTGCTGATGCGCACCCTGGCCGCCGGTGGCGCCGAGCTCTTCCTGGTGGCCTCCAATCCCCTGAGCACCCAGGACGATGTGACCGCGAGCCTGGTGGAGCGGGACTCAATCACGGTCCAGGCCATCCGGGGTGAGGATACCGAGACCTACTACCGGCACATCCGGGCTGCGCTGGATCACCGACCGGTCGTCACCATGGACGACGGCGCCGACCTGGTCAGCACCCTGCACCGCGAATACGGCGACTCGCTCGAGGGGGTGCGCTGTTCGATGGAGGAGACCACCACCGGTGTCATCCGCCTGCGGGCCATGGCGGCCGACGGAGCCCTGAAGATTCCTGTCGTGGCGGTCAACGACGCCATGACCAAGCACCTCTTCGACAACCGCTACGGGACGGGCCAATCCACCGTGGACGGCATCATCCGGGCCACCGACATCCTGCTGGCCGGCAGCACCTGCGTGGTGGCCGGCTACGGCTGGTGCGGCCGGGGAGTGGCGACCCGGCTGCGGGGCCAGGGTGCCCGGGTCATCGTGACCGAGGTCGACCCCGTACGAGCCCTGGAAGCGGCCATGGACGGTTACCAGGTCATGCCGATGGCCGAAGCGGCCCCGCTCGGCGATCTCTTTGTCACCCTGACCGGGGACAGTGCCGTCATCAGAGCCGAACATTTCGAGCGCATGAAGGATGGCGCCCTGGTGGCCAATTCGGGGCATTTCGACGTGGAGATCGATCTCGAGGCCCTGGCCGATATGGCCAGCGAAGGGCCCGTTGCCGTGCGCGAGCACGTCGAGGCATACCGTCTGCCCGACGGCCGGACCGTTCACGTGCTGGCCCGCGGGCGGCTCATCAACCTGGCCGCGGCCGAGGGCCATCCGGCGGCGGTGATGGACATGAGCTTTGCCGTGCAGGCCCTGTGCTGCGAGTGGGCCCTGCAGCAGGACGGCCTGGCGATCGAGGTCCACACCGTCCCGGCCGAGATCGATGCCTGGGTCTCCAGGCTCAAACTCTCCTCGCTCGGGATCGGGATCGATACCCTGACCCCCGAGCAGGAGGAGTACCTGCGCTCGTGGCAGTCGGGAACCTGAGGGGCGGTCGCTTCAGGCTGCATTCGAGAGTCGCTTTTCTCGGCAATATTTATTAATAATTAATACCAATAAGACTGGCGGTTGCCGTTCTCCGGTGTTTGGCGTTATTTTTAATGCGGCCAGCCGCCACCCCCTGTAGCGGTTCCGGGTCTGAATCCCTGGGATCAACGATGAGGAGTAAGCATGCGCAGAGTTCCCAGCGCGCGCGCCGAACAGGGCGCAGGTCGACGTATATCTGTCGTCGTCCTTCCCGTCCTCGTGCTGCTCACGACAGCCTGCACGATGCCCAAAGAGCCGACCGCTCCCTCGTGGGAGGTCGAGTACAACATTCCTCTGCTCAATCAGTGGATCGATCTGGTCGATCTATTCGATGACGAGGATTTCGAAACGGTCGGACTCGACAGCGTCTACACCATCGATTTCGAGGAAAGCCTCGACCGGATCGAGATGGGCGAGGACATTACCATTGACGGGCTCGACGAGTCGGTGGCGCAGTCAATCGGTTCCTTTACCGTACCCGCCGCCCCGGCGGTCTCGGCCACGGTCCAGTTCGACCAGATCTACCCCATCCTGGTCGGACTGCCGCCTCAGCAGGTGATCATTCCCCCGTTCTCGATACCGGCCGGTCTGACCCAGGACATCCCCTCGCTCAGCTCCTTCACCCATGTCACGATCGATTCCGGCACCATGTCGGTACGGGTGACCAACCGGACCGAAGTACCCTTCGAGATCATGGGCGTGAAGCTGCTCGATGATGCCGCCGGCGACACCCTGGTCGTGGATATCGATGTCACCGCCGGCGGGACCGACGTTCTGACGGACGGTGAGATCCACATCATCCCCGTCATCCTCGACGGCCTGAGCCTGAGCAACGATCTCTCGATCGAGCTCTACGGATCGTCGAGCGGCGAAACGATGTACTTCGATGGGGATGAGGGCATCGATGTCGAGGTGGAATTCAGCGCTCTGACCGTCGCTATGGCCACTGCCCAGGTGGATCCAATCAGCTTCCCTTTCAGCGAAACGGTCACCCTGCCCGGTGATGCCTCGATCACCAGCGCCACCCTGGGGGGCGGCGACCTGACCCTGAGCCTGGACAACCAGCTCCCCATCGATCTGAATCTCGTGGTCAGCCTGCCCAACCTGGTCGATTACTGGGGCGATCCGCTCAACTTCAACCTGGCCATCCCAGCCGGACAGACCCAGAGCGAGAGCCGCGATCTGACCGATGTTACCCTGACACCAGATGGCGTTGGTGCGGGCAACCAGACCCTCGCCCTCAATGTGACCGTCGACTCCCCCGGCTCCTATGGATCGCAGGTGACGCTCTCGGCCCAGGATTCGGTCTCCGTCCGAGCCCTGCTCTCCGAACTGGTTTTGCAGTCGGTCACGGGTACCCTCGACGCCACTACGGTCGACGTGCCGGCCGACAGCTTCAGCCTGGCCGAAGACTCGGGCAATCTGCTCGACGAGCTGCGCAAGATTTCGCTGGCCGATGTCGACCTCGACATCACCGTGGTCCATACCATCGGTTTTCCCGCCCACCTCGAGCTGCACCTGGTCGGCACCGGGGGGACGCCCGATCCGGTCAATCTCGACATCACCTTCGACCTGCAGCCGGGTTCGGAGGCCGCACCCGACACCAGCACCCTCAGCTTCGGCGATGATTCGGCCCTGCTCACTTTCCTCAACGCTTTTCCCGAGGAGATCAGCTATTCGGGCTCGGTAACGGTCGGGGACGGGGTGACACCGGGGACGCTGTCGAGTACTTCCTGGGTCGAGGCCGAGATCGCCTTCTCCACTCCCCTGAGCTTCAATATCGATCAACCCATCAGCATCGAACTCGACAAGGAGTTCCAGGCCGAGGGGATCGATGTCGAGGAAGATGTCGTCACCTTCCAGGAGGCTTCGATCACCTACCGCTTCGCCAGCACACTGGGGCTGGGGATTACCGCCCGGTACACCACCGCGGCCGACTCGGGACTGGTTTTCACCGATCCCGATGTGGATCTGGTGCTCACCTTCCAGCCCAATGCCGCTACGGCTCAGGACACGGTCGTGACGCTGACCCGTGATCAGTGGCAGGCGTTGCTGGAGCCGTACTGGTCGGGGATGCGGATCACGATACCACCTACCGGGACCGAACCTTTCAAGGTTGCCAAATCGGATCGCATCTTCGTCAAGGCTTTCGTCACCGTGAGGGCAATCATCGATCCCGATGCGGGCGATGACGGAGAGGGGAGGTGATCGGGATGACGCGGAGCATGACTCTACGGCACCTGCTTGCAATGCCGGGCCTGCTCGTCCTGCTGGCCCTGCCCTGCACCGCTACTGCTCAGGGCACCTACAGCGTGGCGGGCTACAGCCTGGCCGGAGCCCGCGGCACGGCGATGTACGACATCGACGCCGCCCTGGTCAATCCGGCCCTGCTCGGTCTGCCCGGACGCCGGCACTTCAGCCTTCGCCTGGTGTCGGTCAACACGCACGTTGACCAGAACATCATGTCGATCGGCCGCTGGAACCGCTGGATGGAAGAGGGGTTCATCGACGAGGACGAGAAAGACAGCTATCTCAACAGTCTGGGTAAGGCGGCCCGGGTCAGCGCCAATGTCGAAGTCGGCACCTTCGGGCTGCAGATCGGCCGGCTCGCTCTGGGGACCTACCACGTGGTCGATGCCGAAGCCCGGATGCCCACCGACCTCTTCGAGCTTCTCCTGCGGGGTAACAGGCTGAACCGCACGTACCACTTCGGCGAGTTCGGCGCCTCGACCGAAGGGATTTCGGTCTTCTACGGCACCTATGCCTTCCGTGCCCCGGCTGTCATCGACTCCTTCTTCCGCAACTTCATCGGTGGGCGTGAAATCTACGGCGGAATCGGTCTGAAATACTATGCCGGCCACCAGTATGCCGGCATCGACGAAGGTACGGTCGATTTCACCTTTCTCGAGGACGGCATCTTCGGCCACGCCGACTACCGTTATCACACCGCCGGGATTCCGGGTTACGACCTCGACCCCGAGTCGGACGACCTCGAGATTATCGACGATGACGAGTTCGAGCCGGTCAACGGTTCGGGGATCGGGCTCGACCTGGGTGTGGCCGCCGTTATGAACGATCACTGGACGGTGCACGGTGCCCTGCTCAACCTCAGTCCCGGCATCACCTGGAAGAACTCGACCTACAACGTCCACTTGATCGCCGATGCCGACACGATCGGCATGGGAACCTTCCTGGAGTTCGACGAAGAAGCCGAGACCACCGATCTGGACTCTCTGACCAGCTACGATGTGGAGCTGGAACGGATTGATTCCTTCCGCACCCCGGTGCCGGTCATCTTTCGGGTCGGGACGACCTACCAGCTCGGGCGACTGGCTCTGAACGCCGAATTCGAGCAGCCTTTCAGCCGGGGATTGGGATTCCGGGCGGTACCGCGCCTGGGGCTGGGTATGGAGTGGCGGCCGATCTTTTTCCTGCCCCTGCGGGCCGGCCTGAGCTTCGGCGGCCGCCACGGCCTGGTGGGTGCGGTCGGCCTCGGACTCGATTTCCGGATCCTCTGCCTCGAGGTTGCGGTAGCCAACACCGGCATCACACCCGACGGCATTCGCGGCTTCGGAGCGGCGGCGGGACTGAAAATCACTTTCTGAGCGCTTTCTGAGCGCTGCCTGAGATTATCATCGACGGCCCCGTCGGCGATCTGCCGGCGGGGCCGTCGGCGTGATGCCTGGTGAGCACCGCAGCCGCGGACCGATAAAGTTGAAGGTTGCTTTCGCCCTGAACACATACACTATGATGGCCGTTCCGTATCAGTTGTAGGCAGGTTCACTTCAGCCCGCCGGGGAAGGGATCGTTGTCGATGGAATCACTGGATGCAGCCTCGCGTGACACCTGGGGTTCGAAGCTGGCCTTCATCCTGGCTGCGGCCGGGAGCGCTATCGGTCTGGGCAATATCTGGGCCTTCCCGACCAACGCCGCCGCCAACGGCGGGGCCGCCTTTCTGCTGATTTACCTCGTCTGCGTGGTACTGATCGGCGCCCCGGTCATGCTGGCCGAGTTCACCATCGGCCGGCGGACCCAGCGCAACCCGGTCGGGGCTTTCTCGGCCCTGGCACCGGGCACGAAGTGGAAACTGCTCGGCGGGCTGGGGGTGGTGACCGGAGTCATCATTCTCTCTTTTTACGCCGTCATCGCCGGCTGGACGGTGGCCTACATCGTCAAGTGCATCAGCGGCACCTTCCAGCCCGGGGTCGACACCGCCACCATCTTCGCCCAGATGTCGGGCAATCCCCTGAGCGAACTCGGCTACCTGCTCTTCTTCATGGGACTGACCGTGTACGTGGTGGTCGGGGGGGTGCGTTCGGGGATCGAGCGCTGGACCAAAGTGCTCATGCCGATCCTGCTCATCCTGCTCGTCCTCCTGGCCGTGAGGGCGGTCACCCTCTCGGGGGCCGGAGCGGGCCTGGCCTTTTATTTCAAGCCCGACTTCAGCCAGATTACCGGCGCCACCGTGCTGGCCGCGGCCGGCCAGGCCTTCTTCAGCCTGAGCCTGGGCATGGGGACCATGATCACCTACGGTTCCTACATTGCCAAACGCGACAACCTCGAGAGCTCGGCCCTCTGGGTCTCCTCCCTGGACACCGGTATCGCCATCCTGGCCGGTCTGATCATCTTCCCGACCCTCTTCCACGCCGGCCTGGGGTTACAGGAGGGCGGCCCCGGCATGGTTTTCGTGGTGCTCACCAGCCTGCTGGGCGAAATCCCGCCCGCCCCGATCGGCGGTATCATCTTCGGCACGGGCTTCTTCGTCCTGCTCGGGATCGCCGCCATCACCTCGAGCGTCTCCCTGCTCGAGGTCGGTACGGCCTACCTGGTGGACGAGAAAAAGATCAGCCGCAAGAAGGCCTGTCTGGTCCTGGGGGCGCTCTCCTTCGTGCTGGGCATCCCCTCGGCCCTGGGCAACGGGGCGGTCTCGTGGCTGACCGACCTGCCCCTGTTCAAGATCGACTTCCTCAGCCTGCTCTTCGAGGCCTTCGGGCAGTACTCGCTGGCCATCGGGGCCCTGCTGATCAGCATCTTCGTGGGCTGGAAGTGGGGCGTGGACAACGCCGCGGCCGAGGTCGAGTCAGAGGGCACGGTCTTCCGGATGCGCAAGATCTGGACCTTCCTGATCCGCTACCTCTGCCCCATCACCCTGATTCTGATCCTGACCAACAAGATCGTCGAACTCATCAGCGGGCAGGGTATCCTGTAGGGCAGCAGCAGCACCGACAGCATCAAAACCGACGTCGGCGACGTCGGTTGCGAAAACACTCTCTCACAGAAAAGGCCGGGAGCGATCCCGGCCTTTTTCTGCGCGGTCAGATTGCTGGTTTCACGATCAGGAATCCCGGTGGCGGGCAGCGGCGAACAGGGTCGCTCCCAGCAGAACGGGGAACCAGATGACCGGGGCAAGAACAGCGGGCTCGATCAACTCCCCCGCCATGGTCCAGGTTTCGATATAGAGTCCGCCGCTCAGGCCATAAGGTGAAAGGAGGAGAAGGCAGATTTCTCTGACGGGTGTCACATTGGCGAAGAGCTGCAGCAGGAAGAAGAGCATGCCGATGGCCGGAAGATAGATGAAGAACCAGACCAGGGGACGTCTGGTCGTCAGGCAGATCAGCGAGGCGAGAAGGAAGACATTGACATAGGAGAGGAAACGGGCGGCGTGAATTGCCGGGGGGAGGAACCCGGCGACGAGTCCGGTGACATTGACCAGCAGGCCGTTGATGCCGGTACCCAGATACCAGGCTGAGATATCGGCTGCCATGAGGATCAGGGCGCCGAGAAAGAGCCGGGAGATACGGATGAATGTCCCGGAAATCGGATCGGTTATCGAGCTGTGAATGCTCACCGCGTCCGTGTCACGCCAGATCAGATAACCCCACAATCCGGCTGTGACAGCCTTGATAAATGTGTGGAGATACAGTCCGGTCCAGACCGCCCCGTACCGATCCGGATCGGACAGATCGATAGTGATTACACTCCCGAATCTTATGAGGTAATCCAACCACTGGGAATCGTAGAGCAGCAACCAGTGTTCAGCGACGAAGTAAGCCAGAAAGAGCAGGGGGATCGTCCACCGGTACTGCCGCAGAAGAAGCCGCAATTCGGCTCCGATGACGCTCAGCCGGGAAGGGGGATCGTGCAGACGTTCGGTTAGAACCGACACGCTCATGCCTCCCGGTGGCGGGCAGCGACCAAGCCGACCGCGACAGAGAGAATCACGAACCAGACAACCGGGGCCCAGAATCCGGGCACGCCTGACGACCGTTCCATCTCGACCAGGATCAGACCGAGCCCGCCGAAGAGTTCCCACCAGTGCCGCCGCAGGAGCAGCCTGAAATCGCTTCCCAGCAGGGTCAGGAACCGAACCGGGTGGTGCGAGAGAGAAGCAGAAGCAGTTCCCATAAGGTGCTCCTATCTCCGTTTGCGACTTGCCAGCAGAACCGCTGTGACCAGGATGAGCGTACCTCCGAGCATGATGAGGATATCGGGACGCCAGCGGGGATCGGTGAAGGGAGTACCCAACAGAGCCAGCACCGAAAAGAAGCCGAGAAAGACGATCCTGAACACCGAAACAAAGAATTCACTGTTCAGTAACTGGGCCGTGAGGGACAGGACAATGAAGCCGACCGGTATCCAGACGAAGAACCACAATTCGGGACGGCGGCAGAGCAGGGCGAGGCAGGTGCCGAGAAGGTACGCATTCACCAGCCCGAGAATGGAGATGATCCAGCTGCTGCCATACAGCAGGGTATTCGTGTACCAGTTCAGTTCGGGGTTGATAACTGCGCTCAGAGCTGAGCCGATGAGCCAGAAAGTGACGAGAGTGATGGAGAGAAGAACCAGGCCGGCGGATACCCGCAGGCCGTGATGGAGCGTGCGGTCGATGGGGTAGGAGTGGAGCGTTTCCCGCGAGCCGGGTGAGAGTCCATCCCAGATCCGAATGGCCCAGAAGACAGCTAAACAGGAGAAGATGAACGCTCCGGGAAAGCCCGGACCGCCGATGGTCAGGATATCACTGGGAAGTTCTGCATCCGCTTCGAGGATCAGAAACTGGTAAATCCAGACAATCGCTCCTATGGCGAGCAACTCCCACCGGTGGCGAGTGAAGAGGGTCTGGATGTGGGGAGCAATCAGGTTCCTGAGGGTCGGCGTCGATCGCAGGATGCTGGTGGTCATGGCCTCACCTCTCCCTGCGAAACCGGCTTGCCGCCGCGAGACCCAAACCGAGAATCACGGTCCAGAGCAGGACGATGGTGAGAGCAGGCAGGTGAGGTGTCAGACCTGCGAAGGAATCCGTTGCCGCCAGGCTCGGCCATGCTATCCCCAGACCCGAGAACAGACCATAGGGATACAGGAGAATGTAGCTGAGGGGATTGACCATGATCTGCCAGAGGAGAGTATCTGGCGCAACGGCGAGGATGAAAGGCAGGTTGACGATAAGTATGCCGAACATAAACCACAATATCGGTTGCCGGAAGAGCAGGGCGAAAATCGACCCCAGCAGGTAAGCGTTCACGATCCCGATCAGCGAGATGGGCCAGCCGCTGCCGCGGAGCAGGGGATCACTGAACCAGCTCGAACCCGGGTGTATGCACTCGACGCACAATCCGCTCAGAATCCAGCCGGTGATGATGATGGCAAGCAGCAGTCCGAGCCCAGCTGCCATCCGCATGAGATAGTGAACGGTCCGATCGACCGGGTAGGCAAGGAAAGTCTCCCGCTCCCCGGGGGGCAGGTCGTTCCAGACCCTGGAGGACCACAGCAGAGTGATGAGAGTCATGATGATACCCCCGGAAAAACTGAGACCCCCGTTCACGAAAAGGGTGATCTCCGCTCCACCGGGATCGCCGCGTAGGGTGGCAAAGTGATAGATCCAGACGGGGATGCCGATGGCGAGGAGTACCTGCCAGTTCCGGGAGAAGAGAACCCGCGTGTAGTTGACGAACAGTCGGTCGAGAGCTGGCCGGGCCTGCAGGGAAAGGGCGCTCATCACGGTTTCTCCTGACCGGCGAGCAGGCTGACAGCGGTTTCCTCCAGAGCCAGGGCCGAGACCTGCCTGACGGTCGAGCCGCTGCCGGCCAGAGCGGAGGTCACGGTCGCTTCCTCGCCCCAGATGTCGAGAGCCAGTTCGGGCCCCGAGCCGTTGCGCCGGACGATCGCGTCGGTGAGCGATTCGGGCGCGGTCCAGTCGGCTGCGGCCTCGATCCGGTAGCGCTTCAGGCGGGTGTGCAGGGTGGTCGTGTCGCTCTGGGCCAGAAGGGTTCCCGCCCTGATCACGCCCAGGTGATCGGCCAGTTTCTCGAGTTCCTGGATGTGATGGGTCGAGGCCAGGACGGTGGTGGGGGTTTCGGCCAGGTGAGCGGCCAGCAGCTCGATGACCCGGTCCCGGACCACCGGGTCGAGACCGTCCATCGGTTCGTCGAGCAGGAGCAGGGGCGGGCGGTGGGCCAGGGCCATGACCAGCTGAACCCGGCGGGACTCCCCCTTCGAGAGTTTCTGGAATTTCTTCTTCAGGTCGATCTCCAGGACCGTGATCAGGGAACGGGCATAAGCCTCGTCCCAGGCGGGATAATAGACCGCGTGATGGGCGAGCAGGTGATCGATCCGCATCCATTCATAGCCGGGGATGCGGCCCTCGGGCACGTACCCGATCTGGGCCCGGACCAGGGGGCCGTCCGCGATGGGAGAGAACCCGAAGACTTTTGCCGAACCCTCGCCGGGGCGGACCAGGTCGAGCAGGATCTTCATGGTTGTGGTCTTGCCCGATCCGTTGGGGCCGACCAGGAGGTAGACGGCTCCTTCGGGTACGGTCAGGTCGAGCTTCTCCAGAGCCCGGTTCCGGCGGTAGTACTTGCGCAGTCCGGAGGTGATGACGGCCGGATTGTCGGTGTCGATGTTCACAGGGATGGGAGAGCTCATCAATCGGCTCCCTTCGTATCGGTCTTCTCGGTCTGGTCGGTGATATCGGTCTCGGCGGGTTCGATCTGTTCGAGTTCGGTGATGAGTTCGGCGCGGGACAGACCGTGGCGGAAGGCATCGCGCAGGGCACGTTCGGCCACCTGACGGGAGATGATGGTTCGCTCCCGATCGGGTCGGGCGGTCCGGGCGACGAAGGTGCCCTGACCCCGTCGTACGTAAATCAGTCCCTCGCGCTCGAGCTCGCGCCAGGCCTGCTGGACGGTGTTGGGATTAATGCGCAGTTCGGCCGCGAGCTGGCGTACAGAGGGGAGTGGCTCGTCGGGCGCAAGTGTCCCGACCGCCAGCCCGCGGCGAACTTCATCCATGATCTGGACATAGATCGGCCGGGCGTCGGCGGGATCTATGGTGAAGACGATCGGCATGGGCGGTGCCTCGTGAGTCCCGCCATCACAGGTCAGCGGGGTCTTCATCGGGACTTAGTGTATTAGTTAACCCATACACTAAGACACCGAATCGGGGTGGTCAAGTCTTTTTTCAGAGAAAAACGGAAGCCAGCTCTTTTCCACGAGGTCGGAAAGGACGACGGGTTCCGCGGCTGCAAAGGACTGCAGTCGCTTGTTGAGCGATCAATCAAGAGCTAGGATGCAGAAAACGGCCATATAATCCGAGGTCGTATTGTTTTCGAACTTATTGACCCGGGTGCATCAGGATTGTTGTCGAATGTTTCGATCAAAGTTTCTGAACAATTTCTCAATCGCAATCGCCTGCGTGATCCTTGCGATCTTCATTTATCAGAAAGTGAGGCCCCAACGCCAAACGACTCCCGAGACAGCGGCAAGAGAATCATCCAAGAGCGAACCGATTCAGCCACGTTTCACCATTCCGATTTTCCAGTTCGAAGAGGTACTCTCGATCACGTCAGATCCTGCTGTACCCGGTTCGTTGCTGATGTACCCGACGGGCATCATTCAGGACAAAGATGGCTTTGTGTATGTTAGTGATGCAGGAGATGAGCAGATAGTGGTGTTCGATTCTGCGGGGAGGTATATCAATTCATTCGGCGGTTATGGGAGCGGACCGGGGGAATCCCAGAATCTCAGGTTTTCAGCGCTCCGGGATGGAGAAATACATCTCTTTGATCCCAATCTGAATCGCATTACTCGATATCGTACCAGTGGTGAACTTATTGGTGTAATCGCATTGCGAGCAGGTGTAGGGGAGATGGCATTCCTGTGTTCGGAGCTCAACAGGATTGTCGCTATCCGATATATACGTGGCCGTATCGATGCGCGAAATGATGACGACTACAACTATCTCCGTGCGATTGTCACAGTACTGGATTCCTCCCAGACCGAGATCAGCTCAATTGAATCTGAGTCAGTACGTATCATGGCTTTCGGTAGGAGAGATAGAAGTCCACAGCATCTCTATTTTGCGCCTTTCCCCAGTGCAGCGTTCTCTCGAGAGCATGGAATCGTCATGACAACAGGAGCTTCACCTGTTGTTACCCAATATGACCTGTCGGGGAACCTCACCAGACGGATTCAGCTTGATCTGCCCTCAGAACCTGTGACCCAGGCTGATCGCATCAGGACTCAGGAATATGTACGAGATCGGTTAGCACACGTGCCGACTCCAGAGCCAGTCAGGAATATTGACCGAGAGTTGCTGTTCGCCGAGAAGATGGCCTTCTGGCATGATGTCATACTGGATGAGTACGGATATATCTGGCTCATCCGCCAGTTGGATTTTCATGCTCTGGATCAAGGACTGGGGAGAACCTGCTATGTGATTCATCCCAACGGAGAGTGGCTGGGGACGTGCTATTTACCGAATGCAAGCGGTCGGTTCTGCAATGGGAATTATGTGACATTGGTCACTGACGATGAAACAGGTGAGAGGATACCGACGGTTTTCCAGGTTTTACCAGCTGTAGAGGGCATCGCATACCCGGTCAGTTGATCGGACATCCAGACTGTTTGAGATCACCAGTCTTCCCATGGATTGATGTCATCTTCAAGATCGGCCGAGATGCCGGGGAAAGACCGTTCGGTTAAAAGCGGGCGCGGAAGAGGAAGTACAGGCTCAAAACCCCGAAAATCAGATTCCCCGCCCAGGCCGCCAGCATCGGCTGCAGGTCGCCGTTGTAGCCGAAGGCCTGTCCGGTGCGCATGACCACGTAGTAGGTGAAGCAGATGATGATGCTGGTCGTGAAACCGACCGCCAGGCCGGTCCGGCGGCGGGTGGCGGCCAGGGCCGAGCCGAAGAGCACGATGATCAGGTTGGCAAAGGGCAGGGCGACCTTCATGTGCAGATCGACCAGGGCCCGGGTGATGTAGCGGCCCCGTTCCCGGCCGCGGCGGACGAACTCGAGCAGGTCGCTGAAACCCATCTCTTCGGGGTCGCGGTGCCGGGCGGAAAGTTCGTCGGGATCGAGTCCGGGCAGGTCGGCGATCCAGCGGTCATGGTGGATATAGGTTTCGGCACCGTCGACCCACTCCCTGATGGTGGCATTGTCCAGGCGCCACTGGCCGGCCTCGGTATGTCGTATCCGTTCCGCCTGGATCACCCGTTCGATTCTGATGCCTTCGCTCGAGGACAGGGTGGCATGCTGACCGGCGGCGGCCGCCGAATCCCAGTTGCGTAGGAAGAGCAGGGTTCCCGAACCCAGATCGAGGGTCCGGTTCACGGTCTCGGTCCGGGAGATGGCGCCCTGTTTCGTTACATATCGGTTCCAGACCATCTCCATGCGTTCGTTGGCCCGGGGCACGATCAGTTCGCTGACCAGAAAGCTGAAGGCGGTCACGAAGATCGCCAGCACCGTAAAAGTCCCGATGGGGCGATAGATACTCACCCCCGAGGCCTTGATGGCGGTCAGCTCGTTGGAGCGGACCAGCCCCCCGATGGTGGACAGGCTGGCCAGGAGCATGCCGATCGGCAGGGTCAGGACGAGAATGAAGGGAGTGAAATACAGGTAGTAGAGCAGAACCGCCCGCACCGGCACGTTCTCGTCGATGAAGCGGTCCATCTGCTCGGTCAGGTTCATGATGATGAAGATGGCCACGAAAGCCACCATGGAACCCGCGAGGACGAGCAGAAAGGTGCGGGCGATATGCCGATCGAGGATCTTCATGGCCCCTGCAGTTTGCGGACCAGCCAGCGTCCGGGAGGGCCCGGAATCCGGCGGGCCACGGACTCCCATCTGAAGATGGTCTGTTCGTGGACGACCCGGATCATGAGCAGAACCCCGGCGGCCCCCACGATCAGGTTGGGCGCCCACATCGAGATCCACGGCCGGACCATGCCGCGGTTGCCGAGTTCCTCGCCGACGATCAGAAATACCCAGTAGAGCAGATAAAAGGCCAGGGCGTACCCGAAACCGGTGATGGCTCCGCTGCGGGTCATCAGGGCCAGAGGCACGCCGATGAGCACGAATACGAGGCAGGCGAAGGGGATCGAAAACTTCTTGTGGACTTCGACCATGTCGCCGTTGCTCCGCTGTCGGGACAGGAGCCGGCTGCGGTCGGCCGAACGCAGGTTGTTGGCCAGCGAGCGGTGGGTCAGCAGGACCCGCTGGGGTGTGTCGGTCGCATGCCCGGCCCCGGGCAGGTCGACCGCTTCGCCCCGCAGAACCCGGGCCAGGTAGGGTTCGGGCAGCTCGGCCAGCTGCCGGGCCGAGCGGATCGAACTGGAATCGCGTTCGGCGGCGCGCGCGCGCAAGGCGGCCACACTCATTTCGCGATCGCCCCGCACGCCGGTGTCGCTGCGCTGCAGGGTGGTACCCTCCAGGGCGATGAAGGTCTTGAGCCGGCGGTAGTCCTGCACCCGGGTTTGCCCCTGGCGCACTTCGGTCACTGTTCCCCGGCGCAGGTCGAGGTTGAGGGTCTCATCGTCCGCATCGAAAGTGATTTCGCCCCATTCAGCCCGGATGATGCGGGGGGGGCCGGGAGCGGGAAAGTTGACATACTGGATGATGGTGACATCCTCGACCCGGTTCGATTCCGGTTCGACCCCGCCGAGGTAGAGGGTGTAGCCGCTGACCGTTTCGGTGAAAATCCCCGGTTCCAGAACGACGGTGGGGCGGGTCATGCGGATATCGGAGGTCAGCGATTTGGTGCGGTAGTTGAATTCGGGCAGGATCCGGTCGTTGAAGTAGATCTGACTGATGAAGATCGCCACGGCCAGGATCATGATCGGAATGATGAGCTTCAGCAGACTGATGCCGCTGGCGCGCAGGGCGGTGATCTCCGAATCGGTCGAGAGGCGTCCGAAAGCGACCATGACCGAGACGAGCACGGCCATCGGTACGGTCAGGGCCAGCATCCAGGCCAGGTTGTAGAACAGGAGTTCGAGGACGATGGTTACTTTGAGCCCCTTGCCGATCACATAATCGAGGATATCGAGGAGCTCGTTCATCAGGAAGAGCAGAGTCAGAATCACCAGGGAAAGAACAAAGGGACCGACATGCTCCCGGATGATATAGCGGGCCAGTATCCGCATTGCTGCCTGCTCGCTTCCCGATTCGGGCCGGTGGTGACTGCCTGTCATTTCCCCGGCCGCGCAGGACCGTTCTTTCCGCTTGTTACCGCTCAGAGTATAACCGTACACTGAACAGACTCTCACGGGGAGTTTTCTTCTCCCGCCAGGAGGTGAACCCCGGACTCTTGCGCGCGTTACATCGTTGGTGAGCCAGGATCGGCGCTCCCGATCCGGGCCTGAGCGCAGGGAGATCCCGGGTGGCTTCCGTTCCCGTCCGCACCGGTGCCGCTGTCGCGATCCTGTTCTGCCTCGGTTCCCACCCCCTGGGTGAGGTCCGGGCCTTTCAGGATCCCGGCCAGGTGCGCCCGCGGCTCGGGGTTCGCGAATACCTCCTGGTTGGTGTATATGACAACCTGACCCGCCCCCGGGTTCCCGGCGGCGCTGGTATGCGCGGTCTGCGGGATCGCGGGGTCTTCGAATCGGGGGCCCTGCCGGGCATGCGCCAGCAGGTCCAGGTCGAGCCCGGCCACAGCACCATCCGTTTCCAGACTCTGGTGGGGGAAATCGAGATCAGGCGCCCGACCGTGCTGGGTTTCCAGGAGTATCTGCAGGCGGTCCGGCGCGATCAGGCCCGGCGGCTGCTGCGGGCGCGGTTCCAGGCCGCGCGGGATGAAGAGGAGGAGCGCCGCAGCCTGCTCGAGTTCGAGATCCCGATCACCGTCCCCCGCGGTCTCGAGAGGGTGGTCGGTGAGGGAGGGGCGGGATTGCGGGTCACCGGGAACCGGAACATCCGTTTCAGCGGCAAGAGCGAGTGGACCGAAGGGGCGGTTTCGACCGCGACCGCTTACCAGAGCCGCTTTCCCGATCTGAACATGGAGCAGGAGTCCCGCTTCGCGATCATCGGCAATGTCGGGGACAAGGTCGAGGTCTCGGTCGAGCAGGATACCCGGGCCCTGACCGACCTCGAGAACTCGATCAATATCGCCTACCGCGGGTATGATGACGAGATCCTGCAGGAGCTGGTGGCGGGGAACACCACCTTCAACCTGACCGGTTCGCAATTCGTGGGCTTCAGCAGTCAGGGGGCGAGCGGGCTCTTCGGGGTCAAGGGAGTGGCCCGGCTGGGACCGCTGACCTTCACGGCGCTGGCCAGCCAGGAGAAGGGCTCGGGCGAGAAGGCCACCTTCCAGGCCGGAGCGCGGCAGACCGAAGTGCGCCGGCCCGAGATCGAGCCCCTGCTCGGAACGTATTACTTCCTCGATTACGTCTACCGCGACCGCTTCGAAGACCGGATATACGCTTCACCCGATTCGATCGTGTCGATCCACGTCTTCGTGGACGACCAGCAGTACGACAACGATGCCGAGAAATCGGCCCTCGAGAATTCGGTGGCCTATTTCGATCCGGACAATCCCGCCTCGACCGACTCCCGCGATGCTCACCTGGGATCGTTCCACGAGCTCGATCCGGGGGAGTACTACATCAACCGGGCGGGGGGATTCATCGCTCTGAACCGGAGTCTGGGGCCGAAAGAGGTTCTCGGGGTGGTGTATGAAACCCAGCAGGGACAGACCTTCGGCCAGCGTCCGACCGAGGACGATGCCACGCTGGTCATGAAGCTCATCAAACCGCAGGATCCCCGTCCCACCGACTCCACCTGGGACTACGAGTTCCGCAATGTCTATTACCTGGGTGCCCGGAACATCCCTGCCGGGGGTTTCAAGCTCAGGATCTTCTATGACACCCCTTCGGGGGAAGACGAGTATACCCTGGAGGGAACCGACTACCTCGAAATTTTCGGGCTCGACGAGTGGGGGGAGGTGCCGGGTACGCCTCCGGACGGGAACATCGATCTGAACGAGAACTACGTCAACCTGGCCCGGGGGGAATTGATCTTCCCCGCTCTCGAACCTTTCATGAAGGCCGAACTGGCCAGCGATCCGGCTGACCCCGCCAACGTGGAAGACCGGACGGTAGAGATGTATGACACGATCGACCGGGCCAAACTCACCCGGGAGTCGCGCTATTATCTCCTGGTCGAGATCGCCACCCGCTCGGTCACCTACACCCTGCCCGCCACCAACATCCTTGAGGGGAGCGAGTCGGTCACCCTCAATGGCCGGCGCCTGCAGCGGGGTACCGATTATCGGATCAACTACCTCACCGGCGAACTCACCTTCCTGACCGAGGACATCCAGGATCCCACCGCCGACGTCAAGGTCGACTACGAGTACAGCCCCCTGATCCAGCTCGAGCAGAAGACCCTGCTCGGGGCGCGGGCCGAATACAGCCTGGGACCGTACGGTACGATCTCGGGGATCGTCCTGAGCCGCGGGGAGCGGACCATGGATCAGCGCATCCGGCTCGGACGGGAACCCAACCGGACCCTGGTGTGGGATGCCGCCGCCGTGCTCGCCTTCGAACCGCGCTGGCTGACCCGGGCCGTGGACGCTCTGCCCGGGATCGAGACCGAGGCCCCCTCGACGCTGAACATCGAGGCCGAGTACGCCCGCTCTTCACCCAACCCGAACACCCGGAACGATGCCCTGGTGGATGATTTCGAGGGGGTCAAGAACAGTACCGGGTACGGCATCGGCCGCGGGCGATGGTCGCCGGCGGCGGTCCCGTCGGAACGCTCCGCCGAGGAGAGAGCCCGCCTGCTCTGGTTCAATCCCTACCGGCGGGTGGCCAGCCGCGATATCTGGCCGGGCAAGGAAACCGACCTGCGCAGCGATCGGGTCAACGTGCTGACCCTGTTCATGATTCCCAACCAGCCTCAGCCCTGGCCGGCGGGGGCGTATGACTGGAACACCACGTCGCTGAATCGCCGCTGGAACGGCGTGCAGCAGGCCGTGGCCGCGGGGGCTTCCGATCTGACCCAGTTCTCTTATCTCGAACTCTGGGTTCGGGGCGATCGGGGCGAACTGCACGTCGACATGGGAACCATCAGCGAAGACACCGACAGCAACGGGCAGCTCAACAGCGAGGATGTACTCCGCAACGGCGTGCGCAACGGCGTGATGGATGAAGGCGAGGACATCGGGCTGGACGGTCTGAGCGATGAGGAGGAGCTCAACTACTACCTCATCCACGCCGGGGACGATCCCTCTCTGTACCCGGACCTGGAAGGGAAACAGGCCCGCTTCTCCGAGCTGTATGCCGACCAGAGGTGGTACGGTTTCCGCACTCCCGACGACCCCAGCCACGATAACTGGCGCTATACCAATCCCGACACCTATACCCGGGTCAACGGGACCGAGGGCTCCCAGCTCGACCCCGACCGTCTCGGCAAGCCCGATAGCGAAGACATCAACCGCAACGGCTATCTCGACCGGACCAACAACTATGTATCGTATGTCGTGGACCTGGGTCCGGAGTCGGCCGACAGCATCTACGTCGCCGGGGGGGATGTCGACCGCGGCAACTGGAGCGAGCCCGATTCGTGGCGTCTCTACCGGATACCGCTGACGGATATCGCCGCCAGTACGGGCACACCCGACCTTTCCCTGGTCCAGAGCGTGCGGGTCTGGCTCACCGCGCCGCCCGACACCACCGCCTTCGATGTCTCGATCGCCACCATCGAGATCGTGGGCAACAACTGGAAGGAACGGCCGATCGAGGTCGACGGCACAACCCTGCCACCCGAGACGGTCCGGGCCAGCGTGCGCAACACCTTCGACAATATCGGCGAGTACAGTCCCCCCCCGGGGGTCGGAGCCATACGCGACCGGATCACCAACCTGCTCGGCAAGGAGCAGTCGCTGGCGGTCGAGTTCACGCAACTGCCGCCGGGAGTGGAGGGAGAGATCTTCCATGCTCTGACCAAGGCCGAGGATCTGACTCTGTATCAGAGCCTGCGCATGTTCCTGCACGGCCGGCCGGCCGGGAGCTGGATCGCCGATCCCGATACCAGCGTGATTGAAACCTTTCTGCGTTTCGGCGCCGACGAGAACAACTTCTACGAGTATCGCACCCGGGTCTATCCGGGCTGGGACGAACGCAATCACGTCGAGGTCGACTTCGCCGAGATCACCTCGCTCAAGGAAGCGCTGCTGGCTCGTTGGGGCACCCGGGGTGGGGTGCCCGATACCAGCGCCGGGCACTACCGGGTGCGGGGGCGCCCCTCGCTCACCAATATCCGGCGCATGGCGATCGGGGTGGCCAACCTTCACGAGACGCTGCCGATCGACGGCGAGATCTGGGCCGACGAACTACGGGTCATCGACGTGCGCCGCGATCAGGGCACGGCGGCCCGCCTGGCCGTGCGCAGCCAGTTGGCCGATGTGGGGATCTTCGATTACCGGATGAGCCGGCGCACGGCCGATTTCCATGGTCTGCGAGAAAAACGCGGTACCCTGAGCACGACCACCAGCAGCAACCTGCAGTTCAACCTCGGGCTGGACCGCTTTCTGCCCGAGCAGTGGGGACTGCAGTTGCCTCTGGTTCTGACCTCGCGCACGAACCTGAGTCTGCCCAAATACCAGCCCGGATCCGACCGGATCCTGCCCGAAGGAGAGCGCGAACTCTACCGGACCGAACAGAGCGATCAAAGCCTGCGTCTCTCGTTGCGCAAGACGCTGCCGAGCGAAAGCGGGGTGCTGCGCTGGACCCTCGATCGGTCCACGATCGCCCTCACGGGAAGCCGGCGCTCGGGACGCAGTCCTCTCAATCCCGTCAACGATTCCTACCAGGTCCAGGGCACCTTCGGCTGGAACCTCTGGTCGACCCGCGACCAGGTGCCCGAACGAGCCTTCTACCCTTTCCGCTACCTCATCCTGCTGCCGCGCTTTATCCGGAATTTCAATTTCAATGCTGTTCCCACCCAGCTCTCCTACGGCCTCGACATGGTCAAACTGGGTGAAAAAGTCGCCGACCGAACCGGCACTCTCCGGCTGCGCAACGCCTGGACCGCAGTCGAAACCTGGAACCTGGGCCTGCACCCGGCTCCGCCGTTGCGCGGCACCTATACGCTGACGATGAACCGCGACCTGCCGATGGACTGGAAACCCGCCGAGTTCAACCTGGGACGGGAAGTCCGGCGGCGGCAGCTTTTCAACCTGACCTGGGATCCCGAGTTCATTCCCTGGCTGACCCAGCGGTATACCTACGCTGCCGATTACCGCGAGAACAACGATCCGCGTTTCACCACCCGCCTTGATCCCAACACCGGTGAGCTGATCAAGATCGGCCGCAATGCCGATACGGTCGCCGAGGCCACCGCCGGTTTCACCCTGCTGCCCGTTCAGGTCCTGGGCTCGCCCCGTGACCTGCCCGATGCCACCGGACTGAAACGCCTGATCAACGATCTGCGCAAGCTGGCCGGGCGGATCACCCCGGTCATCATCAACCTCAGCTCCGAAAGGACCGGCCAGCAGTACAACCTGCTCTCGCGTCCTTCACTCATCTATCAGCTGGGTCTGCGCAGCGATCCGGATGTGGCGCGTTCGGCCGTGGTGGCCACCCAGCAGTCGACCGTGCTCTCCAACCGCCGGATCGACGTGCGGACCGGGATCAGCCTGCCGTTGCAGACCTTTTTCGATGTCAATCCGCAGTGGCGGTGGATCGATCAGCTCAGCGAGTCGCGTTCCACCTTTCAGACGAGCCGGACGTGGCCCAACTACACCCTGCGGTTCCAGGGGCTGCAGGGACTCTGGGTTTTTCCCGACCTGACCTCGACCTTTTTCATCACGACCAGCTTTCGGCGCATGCGTGACCGGGTCGACCGTCTGACCGATGCCGGTGACGGCGAGCGGGGACTGCGGGAGAAGTACTCGACCAGCAGTACGCGCATGCACCAACCGTTCTATTCGGTGCAGCTCGTCTTTCTGAACGGGATCGGGTTGACGGTGGGGCGTAACCGCACCGTCTCGCTGCGCAAGCAGTTCGGGACCGCCCTGAGCCGGACCCGAACCCGGAACGCCGACTTCTCGGTGGATATCTCCTATCGCTTTTCGGCTCCCGAGGGAATCAAGCTGCCCTTCTTCCGCAAACCGCTGCGCATCCCCAGCGAAGCCGAATTGCGTCTGGGAATCTCGCGGCGTGAAGATCTGACGGAAGTCGGTGTCCTGGACATCGCAGCCAGCAAGGGGCAGCGCCTGATCTGGCGCGACTACGTGCCGACCGTCTCCACGGCGACATGGTCGCTGCGCCCGCGGGTAGGGTATACTTTCAGCCGGATCATCGAGGGAGGTCTCGAGATGCGGTTCGAGGACATCCAGGACCGCCTGATGGACCGGACGCGCAAAGTGCGCGAAGTGGCCATCTGGGTGAACATCACATTCAGGTAGTGGTGATGATGACAAGACGCACCGGCGATTGTGACAGAGTCCCCCCGGGACATGTCGGTTCGAGGACGCTCACAGCGGGGGCGGGCGTGCTGCTCCTGCTGGGAGCCGTCGCCATGGTCGCGGCGACCGGTTGCGGCTCGGGAGCCGCCGCCGGCGCCAGGCCCGAGTTCGACGGCCGAGCGGCTCTGGCTCTGGTCAAAACCCAGACCGACTTCGGTCCGCGTGTGCCGGGCAGCGAGGCTTCGCAACAGACTCTGGACTGGATGGAGGAGTTTCTCACTCCGCTGGCGGCGGTCGTGCAGCGCCAGCCCTTCGACGGCTACAATCCATACGCGGAAGAGACCTTTGAAGGGGTCAACCTCTTCGCCGGCTTCTGGCCCGAGAAGCGCCAGCGGATCATGCTCTGCGCCCACTTCGACTCCCGCCCGGTGGCCAATGCGGAGAACCCGCCGGTCGATGAGCCTATCGACGGTGCGGTGGACGGTGCCGCCGGCACGGCTATCATGCTGCAGATGGCCCGCATTCTGGCCGAGAACGAACCGCGCTACGGGGTCGACATCGTGCTCTTCGACGCCGAAGACACCGGGCTTCCCGGCACCTACGATTTCGAGTACTGGTTTCAGGGCAGCCGGGCCTTCGCCCGGGTGGCCCAACAGATTGGATACGAACCGTGGTTCGCGATCCTGGTCGATCTGGTGGGCTATGCCGGGGCGCGCTACCGCCCCGAGCAATTCAGCCTGCAGTACGCCCCCGACATCGTGGATATGGTCTGGAGCAAGGCCGACGAGCTCGGGATCGACGAGTTCACCCGCAGCGGGACGAGTTTCACTCTCTACGACGATCACTGGATCCTCAACCGGGACGCCGGCATCCCCACCATCGATATCACCATGGACGTGTCGGGCGATTACCCCTATTGGCACACCCGCGAGGATACCTATGACAAGGTGGACGCCGGCAACCTCGAGGCGGTGGGAACCGTCCTGGTGGCCGTGCTCTACCGCTGACCGGGCGCCCGGCCCCCGGTGCCTTCCGCATACCCGCCCCCCGGAGGGACAGAACCATGGTGCAGGGACTCAACCCTGCCGAACGGAGGCTGGCCTGGCTGGTGGTGGCCGGAGCGGCTCTCGGACTGATCTGGAACAGCGTACCCGAGCTGCAACCGCCGCCGCCCCCCGTCACCATCGAACGCGGCGGCCTCGCGCCCGATTCCAGTGGAGCACCCCCCCTGAACGATACCGCTGCTCCGGACGTCTATGATATTGTCGGAACCACTGCCAATGAGCCGGTGGATCTGCTCACGGCGGATGCCGGTCAGCTGGAGAGCCTGCCCGGGATCGGACCCGTTCTGGCGCGCCGGATCATGGAATGGCGTGCCCGACAGAGCGGTACGTGGAGCCTCGACGACCTGCTCGAGGTGCCGGGAATCGGCCCGGTCACGCTCGAACTGTTCCGTTCCCGGGTCCTGGTCGGCAGGCCGGCTGATGAGGTCGTTCCGGCCCGTTCTCACGAGCCGCCACAGGGCGGTGAATGCCGTTGACGCTCAGGGGGGCGCTCACTATGATACCGCGCGGTTTCACCGGTTCCGGCCCCCTCACGGGTCGTGCCCGTCATGTGCCGATGGGCTTTCAGGAGGTTGTAGAGTGAAGCAATTCGTCGACGAAAGGGGTTCGGTCTTCTGGAAATTGATGGTCCTCGTTTTCCTTGCCGCACTGGTGGCGACGATCATCATTCCGCAGCGCCAGCGAGCTGAGGAGCTGGCGAGGATCCAGCTGACCCGACAGCATCTGATCGACCTGTACCTGGCCGAGAGGTTCTTCTTCGAAGGTCGCCAGTACTACACCTCCGATCCCGAGAGCCTGCTGAGTTACGTCAACAATGTCCGCAGTATGAGGGTCGACACCCTCGAGATCGGCACCGTCTACGCCAGGGGTGATTCGATCGCGCCGACCGACGAGTGGAAGATCGTGGGCCCCCGTCCCCGCATCACGCGCATGTACGTTTCACCGGTCGATTCCTCCTCGTATATGCTCATCGTCAAGAACGACGGCGTTTCGATTACGGTGAAAGACCGCAACGGACTCGGGCGCATTGAAGACGGGACAGCCGACTGGCTCGAAGGCCGTAACCGGTAGCGGATGGCTTCCGGTGTGCTGGGTCTGAAGATAGCCGACCGCACCTTCCGTTTCGTACATCTCGAGAGTACCGACAGCGGCCTCCGCCTCACCGGGGCGGGGGCCGGTCTGCTTCCCTTCACAGCCAAACGCCGCGGGCAGATCCGTTCGACCGGCAGCGAGGATCTGGCGCGGAGTCTGGAGCGGGCCATCGCGCGTGCGGGGGTAACCGGGGGCGACTGCACGGTCGTTCTCGACGGCCGGAGTGTGCAGCGCACCATCCTGCAACTTCCCGCCGACCTGGCCGGAACCGAGGCGCTGACAGCCCGGGTTCGAACCGAGCTGATCCGGCGGACCGGAGCCGGTGAGGACGATCTCGAATGCCGGCACTGCGAGCGGGGCGTGTATGAAGACAGGCTGCAGGTCGATGCCTGGGCTGTCTGGCGCGAAGTCCAGGCGGGATATACCCGGGTGGTTGAGGACGCCGGGTTCACCGTCGCCGGATGGGATTGCGACGGCTGGGCACTTCTGCGGCTCGGAGCCCGGCGGTCAGGTGCGAACGATACCGAAACGGTAGCGATCATTCACTTTGAGGCAGAGGGCCTCGAATGCGCCCTCTACGGTCCCGATGGAACGGCCGGGGCGACCGTTATGCAGGGAGCGCGTCCGGGGACCTGGCAGCGGGCCTGGAATCCCGACGACGCGCACGAGGTTGCGGCCGAGATCATGCTCTGGATCGAAAGACTCGCCGGCCGGTGCGCGCTCGCTCCCGAAGCGGTGGACCGGATCGTTCTCACCGGTTCGGTCGAGGATCCGGAACGGCTGCTCGGAGCACTCATGACCCGGACTGCGGCCCGGGCTGAAATCCTCGCCCTGCAGGATTTCTTCACGATCGATCCCGACCTGGCCGACACTCCCCTGCTGCGCAGCAATCTGGGCTCGTTCGCCCTGCCGGCCGGCGGCGCCCTGGCTGGTTTCACGCACTGAAAGCAAGGACAGCGGAGATGCTCCGGATTACCGGTGGACAGTGTCGGGGTATGAACCTCGTCTCTCCCCCCGGTCATACGGTGCGGCCGGCCACCGCCCGGGTCCGGCAGTGGATCTTCGATGTTCTCGGGTCTCCCGAGGGCGATACCGTTCTCGATCTTTTCGCCGGCACGGGTGCAGTCGGTCTCGAAGCGATGAGTCGGGGCGCGGCGCACACCCTCTTCGTCGAAACAGCCCGGCCGGCGCTCGTCGCCCTGGAGCAGAATGTCGTCCGGACGGGGTATGGGGAGCAAACAGAGGTCTGGCAGGTGGACGCCGAAAGAGCCCTGACCCGTCTGAAAGAGGAGGGACGGACGTTCACCCTCTGTTTCTGTGACCCGCCCTACCGCTACGTTCGGTTGGCCCGGCTCCTGGCCGAGAGTATCTTGGAGGTTGTTGCCCCGGGAGGTACCTTGGTTGTTGAACACCGGGGAGCCGAAGAGCTCGCCCCCGGCGGATTGACCCTCGTTCGAGAGAAAGCCTTCGGCGATACCGTGTTGAGCATCTGGACGGCGCCCGAGGCGGTCGAGGAGGCGTAGAAGTGTCCCGACTGGCGATCTATCCCGGCACCTTCGATCCGATCACAAACGGTCACCTCGACATCATCCGTCGGGCCTCGGGAATCTTCGATAATATCATCATCCTCATCGCCCACAACGTCACCAAGGAACCTCTCTTCGACGTCGAAGAGCGACTGCGGCTGGTCACTGAAACGATCGGAGACATGCCGCAGGTTTCGGTTGAAGCCTACGCTGGACTTCTGGCCGAATTCGCCCGCACGTGCAGCGCAACCGCCATCATCAGAGGGCTGCGGGCGGTGAAGGATTTCGAATACGAGTATCAGATGGCGTTGATGAACAAATCGCTCTATCCGGAGGTGGAGACAGTCTTCTTCATGCCCTCGGAGCGATTCACCTATGTCAATTCCTCGATCGTGCGTGAGGTCGCCCGCCTGGGCGGCAACGTCACCCCGCACGTGCCACCGGTCGTCGCCGAAGCCCTGGCGGCCAAGTTCGCCGCCGGGATCGGGTGACAGGCCCCGTACGAGAAGGTCCTCTACAATGCATGTCTCCCAGCGACTTTCGACTCTGAAGCCTTCCGAAACCCTGGCCATCTCGGCCCGAGCCGCAGAACTCAAACGCGCCGGGCACGATGTCATCGCGCTGGCGGCGGGTGAACCCGATTTTTCGCCTTCGCAACATATCCGCGAAGCCGCCGCCAAAGCTGCTCTCGAAGGTTCATCCCGGTACGGAGTGAACCCGGGGAATATCGAGCTGCGTGAAGCAACGGCGAGTTTCCTGAAGCGGACCAAGAACCTGGAATACGAACCCTCCGAGATCATCTTTTCCAACGGCGGAAAACAGGCCCTCTACAATGCCATGGTCGGACTGGTCGATGAGGGAGATGAGGTGATCATCCTGGCACCCTACTGGGTGACCTATCCAGCCCAGACCGAGCTGGTCGGCGGGATTCCCGTCATCCTCCAGTGCCGCGGCGAAAACGGCTTCAAGGTCGACCTCGACGAACTGCGGGCGGCCATCAGCCCGAAAACCCGCCTGCTCATCTTCAATAATCCCTCTAATCCCTCGGGGGCATACTACCCTCCCGATGAGGTCAGGGAACTGACCCGGATCTGCACCGAGGCCGAAGTGGCCATCATCTCGGATGAAGTGTACGACGCCATCGTATATACCGATGAACCCTATCTCTCGCCGGCGGCTGTTTCTGATGCAGGTCGAGCCTCGACGGCCCTGATCGGCAGTCTGTCGAAGACCTTTGCCATGCCTGGCTGGCGGATCGGATATCTGGCCGGACCCGGGGAGTGGATCAAGAAAGTGGCCGGCTTCCAGAGCCAGTCCTCCCATCACCCCAGCCTGCTTTCCCAGGCTGCGGCCCTGGTCGCCCTGCAGGGCGGCAGTGAAGAAGCCGAGGAAATGTGCGCGGCGTTCCGCGAACGCCGTGACTATCTGCTGCCCGAGATTGAACGGATCCCGGGGCTGCATGTGAAGATGCCGCCGCAGGGAGCGTTCTATCTGATGTTCGATATTTCCGAGGTTCTGGCAGCCCGGTCCGATCTGGAGGGAAGCACCGGCTTCTGTACATGGCTGCTGGATGAGGCTAAGGTTGCACTTGTCCCGGGAGCGGCGTTCGGCGCCGAGGGCTACACGCGCCTGTCGTACGCAGCCTCGATGGATGATCTGAAAACGGCTGTGGAGCGAATCGGGGATGCGCTCGGCAGTCTCGATCTCTGAGTCTGGAGGAGTTACGCTGACATGCAGATCAAGCACGCCACCAGTGGTGATATTGCCGTTCTGCACCTGCAGGGCAAGATCATGGGTGGGCCCGATGCGACCACCCTGCACGAGAAACTTCACGAGCTGATCGAAAACGGCACCCGGAGTGTTGTCGTCGATCTACGGGATGTTGACTGGATGAACTCATCCGGTCTGGGAATCCTGATCGGAGGGCTCTCGGCTCTGCGCAAGAGCGGCGGGGACCTGCGCCTGTCGACTGTGACCGAGAAGATCGAGGAGGTTCTGCGAATCACCAAACTGGATCGGGTTTTCGATATCTATGCGACCATCGAAGACGCTATCGCCAGCTACGAATGAAGAAAGTCATCACCAAGCGGTATCGGAGCCGCCTCAATGCCGTCGTCAAAGCCGAGCGGCTGACCGAAAAGATCGCCCGGCAGTGCAACCTGGGCCAGGGAATCCGTGCCGATCTCTGTATTGCCGTCACCGAGGCCGTCAATAACGCCGTTCTGCACGGGAACAAACTCGAGCCCGACAAGTTCGTTACCATCAGATTCGACTGTTCCGATTCATCCATCCGGATTGTGGTGACCGATCAGGGGAACGGTTTCGATCTCCAGGCTGTTGCCGATCCTCTGGCACCGGAGAATATCACCAAACCAAACGGACGGGGGCTGCTCATCCTCGAATCTTTGATGGATGAGGTGAAAGTCCGGCCTTCGTCGCAGGGCACCCGGGTGGAGATGGTGCTCACGAAGAGGTAACCATGTCACTGCACGGGCTGCAGGTCGGGATATTCCTGGCGAGCGGTCTTCTCCTGATCCTGCTCGGAGTGGTGATCGTACGGGAGGGGCCCGGGCGCCGTCTGAACCGCACTACGGCGGCCATGCTTATTTTCGGGGGGCTCGGATCTCTTCTGGGTGCGCTCGGGGCCTCGCTGGTGACACCCGATACAGCCGGGGCCGCCACCGACGCAGCCGCCGCGGCCGAGACTGTCATCAGCCTGCACAACCTGCGCGAGTTCACGGTCATCTGGGAATTATTCTTCCCGACCCTGGTTCTCTTCAGTCTCATCTTCCCGCGCGAGAACGACGTCATCCGCCGCCACCCGCGACTCTGGATCGTGCTCTACCTGCCGTACGTGCTGCACCTGCTGCTGGTCATTCTGGTTCTGGTGTATCCCGACATTCTGGAGCTACGCGACCTCGGTGGGGGCCGGGGCCTGCTCGGGCCTTTCATTGCGGTACTGCGTTTCGCGGGGGTTCTGCTGAGCAACCTCTTCCAGGTCATCTACAGCGCCCACATCGAGCTCTGGTCGGCGGTCAACGTTCTGTATGTCGCGATCGCCCTGCTCATTCTGCGACGGACACGCCGGAGCCTGGAGAACCGCAAGCTGCAGATCCAGGTTTCGATCCTGCAGCTCGGTATCGGCGTCAGCGTCGGGATCTATATCGTGGTGCAGATTCTGCCCGTTTTCCTGCCCTTCCTGCGGATGCCGGAGTGGATCTCGGCGATCATGCTCAGCGTGGCCCTGGTCGTGGGATGCGGAGCGATCGCCTGGGTGATCATCAGACATCAGTTCCTCGACGTGCAGGTTCTGGCCAAGCGCGGTCTGATTTATTCGGCCGCCACCGGGGTGGTGGTCGGATTCTTCTTCCTGCTCTTCAAGTGGTTCTCCGACCTCTATCTCTCCCTGGCCGGTACGGCCGATGAGTCGAACAGCTTCGTCATGATCATCTTTCTGGTCATCGCGGTGCTCGCCTTCCAGCCGCTGCAGGGCCGGATCGAGTTGCTGGTAGACCGCTTCTTCATCCGCGACGAGACAGACTACCGCAACGTGCTGCAGCAAAGTGTGACGAACATCATCGGCATCCTCGACATGGATTCGCTGATGCGGGCGACATACCAGACGCTGGAGCGGGCTTTTCTGGTGGACGAAGCGGCGATCATCCTGCTCGAGCGCAAGACCGGTGCGTACCGCTTCATCCGGCGTGGACCGCCGCCCCTGAAGCAGAAAGAATGGGCCCTCAAACCTCCGAAGGCTCTCGAGGAGGACGATCTCGCCATCGCCGAGCGTCCCGAGGACGCCCTGCTCGACCTGCGGCGTCGGGCTCCCACGGGGCCGGGCCGGGCCATCTTCCGGAAAGGTGATCCGGTGGCCGAGATCCTGGCCCGCACAACCGGCCCGGTACGGTTCGAGCTGGTGCAGGAAGAGCTCGAGGAAAGCGGCACGACCGAAGTGGTCCTCCAGGGACTCACTCCCCATCTGCTCATCCCCCTGCGACAGCGTCAGGAACTGGTGGGTGTGATCACCCTGGGGCGCAAGCTCGCCGATACCGGCTTCAACTCCGAGGAACTGACCCTGCTGGCGGTCCTGGCCAGCCAGGTTGCAGTGGCGGTCGAGAACGCCTGGCTGCATGAAGAGCGGCTCGAGCAGGAACGGATCAGGGAAGAGCTGGCGGTTGCCCGGGAAATCCAGCAGACCCTGCTGCCCGACCGCTTTCCCCGCGGACCCAGCTTCGAGATTTCAGCCATTAACCTGCCCAGCCGCGAGATCGGGGGGGATTACTTCGATTTCCTCGTTACTCCCCCCGACGAAGAAGAAGAGATCGAAAAAGTACTGATGGTGGTCGGGGATGTCTCCGGCAAGGGCACCCCGGCGGCCCTGCTCATGGCCAGCCTGCAGGCCACCCTGCGTGCGGTCTATGAGACCCAGCCGGAACTGGCCGTCGCGGCCGGCAAGGTGAACACCGTCATCTACCGCTCCACCAGCCCTGAAAAATTCATCACCCTCTTTCTGGCCGAGTATGACCTTCCCGGGCAGTTGCTGACATACGTCAATGCCGGGCATAACTTCCCAATTCTGACCCGGACTTCGGGGGAACAGCTCGTCCTCGAGAAGGGGGGCCTGCTGGTGGGGGTCATCGAAAATGCCGCCTACGAAGAAGGGCGGGTGAAGATCGAACCGGGCGATGTCCTCACGATCTACACCGACGGGGTGACCGAGGCTCTGAACCAACGGGACGAAGAGTTCGGCGAGGAGCGGCTCAGAAGCATCCTGCGCGACCGTTCCTACCTGGCGGCCCGCGAAATCCGCGACGAGATCTATCGCGAGGTGCTCAGCTTCACCGGCGATCGTTCCCAGAGCGACGATCTGACCCTCGTGATCCTCAAGTGCCTGTGAGACCCGCCGGCGATCCGGGCCGGCACGGTTTCGGCCCGGTTCCCCGGGCGCCGGATCGGAACACTCCGGACTGATGGGGGAGATGATGAATCCGCACATTTTCAGGGAATACGACATTCGCGGCGTCGCCGACACCGATCTGACCGACGAAACCGGCTTTGAGATCGGACGGGCATACGGCACGCTGGTGCGGCGCGACAAGGGCACCCGTGTGGTTCTGGGCCGCGACGCCCGCTTGAGCGGTCCCCGCCTGCACCGGGCGGTGGGAGAGGGCCTGGTGGCAAGCGGGCTCGAGGTGCTCGATCTGGGAGCTGTTCCCACGCCGGTGCTCTACTTCGCCGAAGTGCATCTCGAGACCGACGGCGGGATTCAAGTGACCGGTTCGCACAACCCGGCCGAGTACAACGGCTTCAAGATGACTCTGCGCCGGGCTTCGGTCTACGGCCTCATGATCCAGGGCCTGCGCGAGGCGATCGATGAGCGCGCTTTCGAGAGCGGTGAAGGTTCGCTCGTCCCGGTCGACATTCTCGAGGCCTACCGGGCCGCGGTGACAGGGCGGATCTCGCTCACGCGGCCGCCGCAGATCGTGATCGATGCCGGCAACGGCATCGCCGGCCCGACGGCCCGCGAACTCCTGACCGAACTGGGATGCCGGGTCGAGGCCCTGTACTGCGAGCCGGACGGTACCTTCCCCAACCATCTGGCCGATCCGACCGTCCCCGCATTCATGGCCGACCTGCAGGCCGCTGTGACCGCGGGGGAGGCCGAACTCGGCATCGGTTTCGACGGTGACGGTGACCGGATCGGGGTTGTGGATCGTCACGGCAGGTTGCTCTTCGGAGATCAGCTCCTGGCGATCTATGCCGCCGACGTGCTCGAGCGGCTGGGGGAACAGAAAATTCTCTTCGATGTCAAGTGCAGTCAGGGACTGGTGGAGTATATCCGGGCCAGCGGTGGGGTGCCCCACATGTGGAAGACCGGCCACTCGCTCATCAAAGCCGAAATGAAGCGTTCCGGGGTTCCAGTGGCGGGCGAAATGAGCGGTCATATGTTCTTCGCCGAAGGCTGGTACGGTTTCGATGACGCCATTTATGCCGCCGCCCGCCTGCTGGGTATTCTCGACCGGTCCAACCGCCCCCTGGACGAGATGGTGGCCGAGATACCGGCCTACGCCTCGACCCCCGAAATCAGAGTCAGCTGTGCCGACGAGGACAAATTCGGCGTCGTGGAACAGGTGCGGGACCGCTTCCTGGCCCGCGATGACGTCGAGGTGGTGGATATCGACGGCGCCCGGGTGATCTTTGAAGACGGCTGGGGGCTGGTGCGGGCCTCCAACACTCAGCCGGTCATCGTGCTGCGGTTCGAGGGGCGCGATGAGGCGGCACTGGAACGGGTGCGGGCCGAATTCACGACCGTATTACGTGATTTTCCCTCGGTGGCCATCGCGGACCTCACCGGCGGCGGAAGCGGCCACTGAGCAGACCCGTTGCAATCCGGGGCCGAAAAGGAGTATGATACATATCTGGCCCTCAACGTACCTCTGTGGGTCTCCCCGGCCGTATTCGGGGGCGTCCCCCTGTCCTCCTGAGGAGGTGGATGAGGTGAAATCGGTGTCCAATCGTGTCCCGCGGGTCAGAACGGCGGTATTGGCGCTGTTCCTGATTCTGCCGCTCGCGGCTCTACCGGTCACGGTCGTTGCGCAGGGGACTTCGACCGCCGGAACTGATACTACCCGCGGTTCGCTTCATACCGTCGTCCCGGGCGATACCCTCTGGGATCTCTGCGGCCGGTATCTGAACGACCCCTGGCTCTGGCCCGAGATCCACCGGGCCAACCGGGAGGGCATCGCCGACCCCCACTGGATCTATCCGGGACAGAAGATCTGGTTCCCCGTCGGCGGCGGGCCCCCGATCATTCTCAGCTTCGAAGAGGTCTGGCCCGACCGGGAAACGGGGCTGCAGGTTCTGCAGGAGCAGGCCGAACAGATACCGGTCCCTGAATCCGAACCCGAGCCTGCGGCGCCGGAGCCGGAGCCGGCCAGTACCGAACCCGAGACCACCGAAGTGGCAGAAGCCGAGCCCGGGCAGATGGTGCCGCAGGCGCGGGTGAGCGGTTTCCGGGCTTCGGAACGCAACTACTTCCCGCTGGCGTCATCGAGCGCCGTGCTGGCGGCAGGTTATATCGGCGATCCCCGCAAGTGGCCTGAGGGACAGATCATCGACGGCGAGGGAGCTGAGATGAATATGTCGCTCTACGCTCAGGTTTTCATCGATATCGGTGAGGACCGGGCCGAGCCGGGCGACCTTTTCATCGTGGTCGACCAGGGGGATGTGGTGCGCCACCCTGAATGGGGTCAACGCCTGGGGCGGCACATCAAGGTCAAGGGCGTGATCGAGATCGTCGACACCGAGAACCGCACCAGCCAGGGTGTCCTGGTGGCGGTTTTCGATGCCGTGGGTCGCAGAGACAGGGTCATCCCCGCTCCCGGGGTCGACACCCGGCCGTGGAAGGAATTCATTCCTGTTCAGGGAGGTCGGACGGGCTTCATCGTGGCCCGGGCCAAACCGGTCGGCAACCAGCATCCGTATGACATGCTCTTCATCGACGGGGGGAACGAAGAAGGGCTCCAGATCGGCGATCTCTACGCCGTGACGCGGCCCCAGGAAGAGCGGGGGCGGCTGCGATTCTACGAGCAGGTGCTGGCCCGGGCAGTGGTGATCGCGGTCGGCGACCAGACCGCCACCGCCATGATCCTGTATGTCGCCGATGCCCAGATCGATGCCGGCGACAGCGTTCAGTTGATCGGGCGTTCGGTGTTCACGTCGGCCGGATCCGAGCCGGGCGGTCTTCCGGCACCGTAGAGGAGTGGGGTTTTCCGTAGCGTTCTCCCCTCCGCAACTGCACATTGAAACCCCGGGCGAACGGCTGTGAACCGTCGCCCGGTTTTTCTTTCCGGGGAGAACGATGGGGATCGAACTCAATCCAAACCAGCGCGAAGCCGTCACCTGGCTTGATTCCCCCCTTCTCGTCGTCGCCGGAGCCGGCAGCGGGAAAACCCGGGTTCTGACCGCCAAAATCGCCTGGCTGATTACCGAGACCGATATCGAGCCCTGGCAGATCCTGGCCGTGACCTTCACCAACAAGGCCGCCGGGGAGATGGTCGGACGGGTGCGCGACCTGGCCGGTGAAGCCGGTGAAGCGGTCACCGCCGGTACATTCCATTCTTTCTGTGCCCGCCTGCTACGCCGCCACGGCGATACGCTCGGATACTCGCCGGGCTATTCGATCTACGACGAAAGCGACAGCCGCACCCTGCTCAAGCGGCTCATCTCGGAACTGGGTCTTCCCGAACGCAGCTTCAGCGTCGGTATGGTGCGGGCGCGTATCGGACAGGCGAAAAACGAGATGGCCGGAGCCGGGGCCCAGAGATGGACCACCGGGAACTGGATCGATGAAGGCGTCGGACGGGTCTACGCCGCTTACGAGCAGGCCTTGCGTGACCGCAACGCCATGGACTTCGACGATCTGCTTCTCAATGCCGTCCGTCTCTTCGAGGAAGAACCTGCAATCGCCCGGCGTTACGCCGAACGGTATCGGTACGTGCTCGTCGACGAATACCAGGACACCAACCGGCCCCAGTACCTGCTGATCAAGTCTCTCGCTGCGGTCCACCGCGGGGTGTGCGTGGTCGGCGATCCCGATCAGAGCATCTACAGCTGGCGGGGGGCCGATATCAGGAACATCCGCGATTTCGAACGTGACTACCCCGATGCCAGGGTGGTCGTGCTCGATCAGAACTACCGCTCCACCACGACCATTCTCGGCGTGGCTTCGGGTTTGATCAAACAGAACAGCGGCCAGCATCGCCGCCGGTTGTGGAGCGAGCTCGGCACCGGCGAGCCGGTCCGCGAGCTGGTTTTCATCAATGACGAAGAGGAAGCCCGAGGCGTGACGCGCATCATCGCCGCCAAGGTGCGCCAGGAACGGCGCAACCTGTACGAAATCGTGATCCTCTACCGCACCAACGGCCAATCGCGTCAGTTCGAACATGCCCTGCGCGAGGCCGGTCTCGGATATACCATCGTGGGCGGAGTGCGGTTCTACGAGCGGGCTGAGATCAAGGATACTCTGGCCTGGCTCCGGCTCCTGGTGAACCCGCGGGATACGGTGAGCCTGGCCCGGGCGCTGGCGGCCCCCCGGCGCGGAATCGGAGAGGTGAGCCTGGGCCGGATCCTGCGTCACCTGGCCGAATGGGCCGGCGATCCGCTCGACGGTCTGGCCGCCGCAGCCGCTGTGATCGGGCGGGGGGGACCCGGGCTGACCGCCTTCGTCGATATTCTCAAGCGCTTCACGGCCCGTCTGGAGGATACAGCCCCGGCCGAACTGGCCCGCGGGCTTTTGGAGGAAAGCGGCTATCTCGACATGCTCGCCGCCGAGGGAACGATCGAAGCCGAGGCTCGCCGGGAGAATCTCGGTGAGCTTCTCTCGGCCCTCGACGAGTACGGCGAACGGGCCGGGGCCGAAGCCAGCCTGGCCGACTTCCTGGCCGAGGTGAGCCTGCTGACCGACATCGATGAATGGGAAGAAGCCGAGCCGGCCGTCACCCTGATGACCCTGCATGCCGCCAAGGGGCTGGAGTTCCCGATCGTGTTCATGACCGGTCTGGAAGAGGAACTCTGCCCGATCTTGCGTGAAGACACCGACGCCGAGGCTCTGGAGGAAGAACGCCGGTTGTGCTACGTTGGAATGACCCGGGCCCGGGAAGAACTCTACCTGGCCAGGGCCCGGCGCCGGAGGCGCTGGGGAAGCGTTCTCGACCGCCTCCCGTCACGGTTCCTGGGGGAGTTGCCCTCCGAACTGGTCCAGACCATCGATCAGTTGCGGCTGGATCCCGTGGCCCGGGCCGGCAGCCGGCAGCGGGGAGAGCGGAGAACGGATGCCGCCATGGCCGAGATCCCTGATTACGAGAATGAGAACCAGGATGCACCCACCGAGCTGGTTCCGGGGCAGGAGGTCGAGCATTCGATCCTGGGGCGCGGCCGGATCCTGGAAGTGTCGGGGACAGGGGAGCAGCTGCGTCTGATCGTCGCTTTTCACGACGCCGGCACCCGCCGGCTGATGGCCAGGTACGCCCGGCTGAAGGTGCTCTGATGCCGATCGATCCCGAAACGGTCCGTACCATGGCCGCTCTGGCCGGGCTCGAGATCGCTCCCGAAGACATCACCGCCCTGGAACGGCAACTCGAACAGATCGTCGTCTGGGTGGACGAACTCCCCCCGTTCGAGCCCGGGACCGGAGCGCACGCCGCTCCCGATGCAGCCGGAGTGAATGCCTTGCGTCCCGATCTCGTCGAGCAGGGATTGAGTTCCGAAGAGGCGCTGGCCGGAGCCCCGGCGACCGATGGTGACTTCTTCGTCGTGCCACGGGTGCTGCCGCCCGCGAAAGAGGAGAGCGGATTCTGAAAACCCTGGGTGTCATTCCGGCCCGCTATGCGAGCACGCGTCTGCCCGCCAAGGTCCTGCTCCCGATCGCCGGCATACCGATGATCGAGTGGGTGGCCCGGGGGGCCGGGACCGCCCGGAATCTGGACGAGCTCATCATCGCCACCGATGACGAGCGGATCGCCGAAACGGTCCGGGCGTACGGCAGGCGGGTGCTGATGACGGATCCCGGGCATGAGTCGGGCACCGACCGGGTGGCCGAAGTCGCCGCCCTCACGGCGTGCGATCTGGTCGTCAATATCCAGGGTGACGAGCCCCTCGTGCGCGGTGAGATGATCGATGCCCTCATCGAGGCGCTCACGGCCGACTCAAGGCTGCAGATGGCGACCCTGGCCCACGCCTGTCCGGCTGCCGAGGCAGACGATCCGGACGCCGTCAAGGTCGTCGTCGACGCCGCCGGCCGGGCCCTGTACTTCAGCCGGGCGCCGATACCCTGCCGGAGCGGGGGGGCGACGCCCGAGCCCGGCTACCTGCGCCATATCGGTCTCTACGCCTACCGGCGGGATTTTCTGCTTCGCTTCGCCGAGCTCGCCCCCACCCCGCTGGAGCGGACCGAGGCTCTCGAACAATTGCGCGCGCTGGAGCACGGGTTTGCCATCGGGGTGATCGAAATCGCCGACTCTCTCATCGGGGTCGACACTCCCGCCGACCTGGAGCGGGTCAGAGCCATCCTGACCGCAGGCGCAACCCGGGCGGATGGCGGCCCGGTACCCGTCGACGGTGAGAAGGAAGCGTTGTGAGACCGATCAGAGAAAGGAGTGGACCGGCATGAGCGATTCGGCTCCGCAGAGCAGGTACATCTTCGTCACCGGCGGTGTCGTCTCTTCACTGGGCAAGGGGGTCGCCGCGGCCTCGCTCGGGGTTCTGCTCAAAGCCCGCGGTCTCGATGTGACCGCCATCAAACTCGATCCCTATTTGAATGTGGATCCCGGGACCATGAGTCCCTTCCAGCACGGCGAGGTCTTCGTGACCGATGACGGAGCCGAGGCCGATCTCGATCTGGGGCACTACGAGCGCTTTCTGGACCTGAATATGTCGAGCCGGAACAATACCACGACGGGGCAGATCTACGAGACTATCATCCAGAAAGAACGGCGGGGCGACTACCTGGGGGGAACAGTTCAAGTCATTCCTCATGTGACCAACGAAATCAAGGATCGCATTAAGGTACTGGGAACGGGGGAATCGGCTTACAGTATCGTCATCGCCGAGATCGGCGGTACCGTCGGCGACATCGAAGGTCTGCCTTTTCTCGAAGCCATCAGGCAGTTCCGGCACGAGGTCGGTCGCCGCAACGCGATCTTCATACACCTCACCCTGGTGCCGTACATCCCCAGCGCGGGCGAGCTCAAGACCAAACCGACTCAGCACAGCGTGAACAAACTGCGCGAAATCGGTATTCAGCCCGACATCCTGCTCTGCCGCACGGCCTATCCTCTCGACCGGGCCCTGAAAGCCAAAATAAGTCTCTTCTGCAATGTCGAGCAGGAGGCGGTGATCGAAGCCCGCGATGTGGAAAGCATCTACGAGATCCCCCTGATTTTCCACGCTCAGGGTCTCGACGAGCTGGTCTGCGAGAAGCTCGAGCTGCAGACCGGCGAACCCGAGCTCGAAGGCTGGGAAGAAATCGTGTCGCGCATCAGGGAGCCGAAGCACGAGGTGGTGATCGCGGTTGCCGGCAAGTACACCGATCTGCAGGACTCCTACAAGTCGATCGACGAAGCCTTCATCCACGCCGGAGTGGCCAACAACGCCCGGGTCGTGACCCGCTATCTCGATACCGAGCAGATCGCAGGCAACAGCGTGGCCGATCAGTTCGCGGGGGTTCACGGCCTGCTCGTTCCCGGCGGGTTCGGGGTGCGTGGCATCCCGGGCAAGATCGAAGCGACCCGTCATGCCCGAGAGAACGCGATTCCCTTTTTCGGTATCTGTCTGGGATTGCAGACCGCCACGATCGAGTTCGCCCGCAATGTCTGCGGTCTGACCGAGGCCAACTCGATGGAATTCGATCTGCAGACTCCGCACCCGGTCATCAGTCTCATGGCCGATCAGGAAGAAATCTCGGATATGGGCGGGACGATGCGTCTGGGGGCTTATCCCTGCCAGCTCGAGAAGGGCAGTCGGGCCAGGGAGGCCTACGGTACTTCGCTGATCAGCGAGCGCCATCGCCATCGCTACGAGATGAACAACGCCTATCGCGAGATCCTGGCCGAACACGGGATGATCTTTGCCGGTCTGAGCCCGGACGGGAAACTGGTCGAGATGATCGAACTTCCCGATCACCCATGGTTCGTCGGAGTCCAGTTTCATCCTGAGTTCAAGAGCCGGGCTCAGCGCGCCCACCCCCTCTTCCGCGATTTCGTCCGGGCGGCGCTGGCCTTCTCACGAAAGAAAAAGAAAGGGTAGGCAATCGTGGCGGAGGTGAAAGTCGGATCGATACCGATCGGGGCAGAACATCCCCCGGTGCTGATTGCCGGGCCCGATGTGATCGAGTCGCGCGAGCTGGTCATGGAGACCTGCGAGGCACTCGTGGCTCTGGCCGCCGAATGCGGGGTGCCGTTCATTCTCAAGTCCTCCTATGCCAAGGCCAACCGGTCGAGCGGCACCTCGTATGCCGGTCCCGGTCTCGAGGCCGGGCTGGCGGTGCTGGCCGAAGCGGCTGAACGTTTCGGTATCCCGGTCACAACCGACGTGCACGAGACCGGCGAGATCGCTCCCGCGGCCGCCGTCGCCGACCTGCTGCAGATCCCGGCCTTTCTCTGCCGCCAGACCCCGCTGGCCCTGGCCGCGGCCCGCAGCGGCCGGGCGGTGAATATCAAGAAGGGGCAGTTCATGGCCCCGGCCGGCATGCACGCGCTGGTCGCTAAAATCACCTCGGCCGGCAATCAGAACGTTCTGGTGACCGAACGGGGCACCTCTTTCGGGTACAACAATCTGGTGGTCGACATGCGGGGCCTGCAGGAGATGGCCCGCCACGGCACTCCGGTGATCTTCGACCTGGCTCACTCCACCCAGCTCCCGGGGGGGGCGGGGGAGCGGTCGGGGGGGGAGCGCCGCTACGCCGCTCTGCTGGCCCGGGCCGCCGCCGGTGCAGGGGTGGCCGGATTCTTCGCCGAAGTGCATCCCGATCCCCCGACGGCACTCTGCGATCCCGACTCCCAGGTCACACCCGATCAACTGCGGGCCATCCTGACCCAGGTTCTGGCGATCGATGCCGCCCGCCGCAGCACCGCTGGCGATGAGGCCCGGGCGCTGCCCACACCCGGGGAGGAGTTCTGACGTGGCCGGCATGCACGATCGGCTCAAGGCGATCGAACTGGTCATTTTCGATGCCGACGGAGTGCTGACCGATGGATCGATCTGGCTCGACGACGAGGATCGGGAGATGCTGCGCTTCAGCGTCCAGGACGGGTACGGTATCTTCCGTGGTTACCGGGCCGGGCTGACCTACGCGATCATCACCGGCCGGACCAGCAAGGCTCTGCTCATCCGGGCCAACCGCCTGCAGATCGAGCGGGTCTACCAGGGCCAGACGGTGAAGCAGGCGGCTTTCGACGACATTGTCGCCGAGAGCGGTCTTCATCCGCGACAGATGGCCTATGTCGGTGACGATCTGAACGATCTGGGCCTCATGCAGCAGGTCGGGGTATCGTGTGCGGTGGCCAACGCCCGCGACGAGGTCCGTGCTGCAGCCGACATCGTTACGACCGCCCGGGGAGGCGAGGGGGCGGTCCGGGAGTTTCTGGAAATGATCATCGCCGCGAAAGGAGGGGTTCCGACCCCATGATCGACGAGGCGGGCGGCACCACCGATCCGGCTCCGGGATCCGATCCCGGCCGGACAGACGTTGATGACGATCAGATCGCGGAGTGGGGGCGCCGGGTTGTCGAACTGGAGGCCCGAGGCGTCGGCGCCCTGGCCGATCGGATCGGGACCGATTTCTGCGCCGCCGTCAAGATGATCCATGACTGTCCCGGCAAGGTCATCGTGACCGGGATCGGAAAATCGGGTCTCATCGGCCGCAAGGTGGCGGCCACTCTGACGAGCACCGGTACGCCGGCGGCCTATCTGCATCCGGTCGAAGGACTTCACGGCGATCTGGGAATGGTCGGGCGGGGCGATATCATCCTGGCCATCTCGAAGAGCGGCGAGACCGAAGAGCTCGAGACCATCATCCCGGTCCTCAAAGAGATGGAATTGGCCATCATTGCCATGACCGCCCGGCGTGATTCCACCCTCGGCGCTACGGCCGATATCGTGCTCGATATCGGGGATACCGAAGAAGCCTGCACCATGGACCTGGTTCCGACCACCTCGACCACCGCCACCCTGGTGCTGGGTGATGCTCTGGCCGTGGCGCTGCTCTCCCTGCGCGGATTCGGCCCCAGCGATTACCGCCTGCTCCACCCCCGGGGTTCGATCGGGCGTTCCCTGCTCACGGTTGGAGATCTGATGCACACCGGCGAAGAACTCCCCACCGTCGAACTCGGAACCGGGGCCGATGAAGTGCTGCTCGAGATGACCAGCAAACGGCTGGGATGCACCTGCGTGGTGGACACCGACGGACGGCTGCAGGGAATGATCACCGACGGGGACCTGCGGCGTTCCCTGGAGCGGGGTTTCGACCTGGGAGCGGTGATTGCCGCCGACTTGATGACCCCGGGACCGAAGACGATCGAGGCCGAGGATCTGGCGGCCGGTGCCGTGAACCGTATGGAGGCGTTCCAGATCACCCAGCTCATCATCGTGGATGAACGGGGTGTCCCGCAGGGGATCGTGCACCTCCACGACCTTTTGCGGGCCAAAGTGGTCTGATCGAGCCGGAAGGGGCGACTTCGCGATGCCACTGAGTCGCCGTCGACTCAGACGTGCCCTGGCTGTGGCCGGGATCCATCTCCTGTACCGTTTCCTCGGGCGTCTGCCCCGCTTTCCGGCTCTGGGGCTGACCCGTACCCTCGGGCGGCTCGCCTGGATCGTCGATACCTCCGGCTGGCGCCGAACCCTCGACCATCTCGCCCTGGCCTTCGGTGATGAATCCGACCCGGCCGAGCACAGACGGATCGGGCGCCGCAGTTATATCAATCTCGCCGCGGGTCTGGCCGATCTGGCCCGGGTCAGGCGGCTCGACGCCGACGCGCTCGACACCCTGGTTTTGACCGAACCCGAAACCCTGGCCGGGCTCGCGGGTATCAGAGAACAGGGCCGGGGAGTCATCCTGCTCACTCCCCACATGGGGAACTGGGAACTGCTGACCGGCTGGCTTGCCGCCCGGGGCTTTCCCGTTCACTTTGTGGGTCGACAGCCCTACGATGAACGTCTCGAGCGGCTCTATACTGCCGTGAGGACGGCTCAGGGAGCGAACTGGATCAGCCGGGGAGGTGCCTTCCGGAAAATCGAGGCGGTCCTGAGGGCCGGCGAGATCGTGATCCTGCTGATCGATCAGGACACGGCCAGGGTTCACGGCACCTTCGTCGACTTCTTCGGCAGGGCGGCCTGGACCCCGACCGGGCCGGCGGCACTGGCCCGCCTGACGGGGGCCGCACTCCTGCCCGGGGCGCTGATCTGGGCCACTCCCCGGCGTTACCGGCTGGTTCTGTGCGAACCTGTGGCGACCGTCGCCACAGGTGAGGCATCATGGGATGACTGGGAGAATACCCGGCGGGCAACGGTATGTCTGGAAGAACTGATCCTCAGGTATCCCGATCAATGGGCCTGGTTCCATCAGCGCTGGCGGACCCGGCCGCCTCCGGACTGGCGGCCGCCTTCAGCTGCGCCCCACGCTCCGGTGTGAATCGGATTCGCCGGGCGGGCTCAATTCTCCCGGTCCTGGCTGTACTCGGGATCATCGCCTCAACAAGCGGCTGCGCCCGGGAGTCCGAGACCTCCGGCTCGGCTGCAGCAGATTCCCGCCGGGGCCCGCGGCCCGATTCCGAACAGTGGGACGCCGTCATCAGCCTCTTCGAACAGGGGCGCAAACAGGCGGTGATCGAAGCGCGGTACATGGCGCTGTTCCAGCTGCCCGAGAAGAACTACACCCACATGGACACCCTCGAGGCGGATTTCTTCGACGCCGAAGGAGTGCAGAGCAGTCATCTGGTTGCCGAAAGCGGCGAAATCTACGACCAGGATCGGGCCGGACGCCGGCGGATCAAGACCTGGGGCGACGTCGTCCTCACCGCCTCGCAGGGGCGGACGGTGCGAGCCGATACACTCTGGTGGAATGAAGCCCGCGATCTGATCTACACCTTCGGTCCGTTCGAGATGATGCAGTCCGGAGAGTTCATCCAGGGCACCGGCCTGGAGGCCGATACCCGGCTGGAATCGTATCGGTTCCTGAATGCCAGCGGCTGGTCCAGGCAGGGAGGAGAGTGGCTCGAGGCCGAGGCGGATTCGACTCGAGCGGACTCACCCGACACCCTCGCGGCAACTGCTTCCGATACCCTTTCCGAAACGGTACCCGACTCCCTGCGGACAATCCCGCCCGATACTTCACGGAGCCGGTTGTGAACCGCGGGATCACAATCCGTCGGCGAGCCGCCTGCCTTCTGCTCCCGGTCCTTGCCGTCGGAACGGCTGCCGCACCCGGTCCGGGCGGCCGAGGCGGGCAGGAACCGCAACCGCTCGAAATGATCCACGCCGGACAGGTTTCCATCCGCACCCAGCACACCCCGGAAGGAACGATCCGAATCACCGACCTGGCCGACAGCGTTCTATTCAGGCATGGCGATCAGTGGGTTCTGGCCGACCGGGCGAGTTACAGCAACCGGCAGGAGGAAGTCCGTCTCTGGGGTCGGGTCCGCGGCTGGGACGACACCTGGCGGGTGCGTTCGGATGAGGCCCTCTACCGGGCCCGGACGCGGGTTCTCATCGCCACCGGCAGTGTCCATGCCCACAACCGCGAGGACGGGATGGTGGTCGAAGCGGACCGGCTGACCTTCGATCGCGAAACCGGCGAGGGGGTGGCCGTCGGCCGGCCGTATCTCTTCCAGCCGGCGGCCGATACGGCCGGGCACGATACTGCCGTACGCGGCGAAGAAAATGCCCGGCTCAGGTTCCGCAGCGAGGCGTCGTGGGCCGAGCTGACCGGAGGCGCAGCGGTCGAGCGGGGCGAGATGCTCATCCGGGGGCGCTGGCTGCGCAGCGAAGAAGACGCCCGGATCCTGACCGTCCGCGATTCGGTCCAGCTGCACAAGGAGGGTATCGACGGCGGCGGGGGGCTCCTGCGCTGGGACGAGGAAGTCGGACTGGCCCGTCTGCTCGGACCCGATCCCTGGCTCATCCGCCGTTCGGCCCGTGAGGAAGGGAGCGCCGATTCGGTCTGGACCCGCATGAGTGCAGACTCGCTCGACCTCGAGGTCGAAGGGGATGTCCTGACCGCCATTCTGCTGCACGGTCCCGGCGAGGTCCTGACCCGAACCATTCCCGGTCCGGGAACGATGATGATGGGACCCGACTCGACCAGGATTCCGGCTCAGCCCGAGCACATGCACCTGCGCGGTCGCGAGATCACGATCACCCTGGTCGACGAGCTTCTCGACGACCTGACCGCGCAGCGGGCCGCCATCTACTACTGGCGGGACGATCTTCCCGAGCGCCAGAACGCCATGGGCGGCAGGGAACTCGAGGTCCTGTTCGCGGGCGGTGAGCCTGCCAGCATCACGGCCACCGGCAATGCCGTCACGCGTTTCTACGAGAGCATGGACCCGGAAGGGTCTGATATGGTCCGGGCGATGGCTGCGGTCATCACCCTGACAGTCGAGGATGGGGAGTTCAAGACCGCCTACGCCGATAACGGCGACCTGACCTGGTACAGCATGGATGAGGTTCGAGCCGGCGCGGTCCCCATGGCGGTTCACCCCGATTCGGTCGAAGTGGCGGCGGGACGTCCGCAGACCAGGCCGCCGCCCGGCTGAATACACCGGCCCTCGAATGCGAGCGTCATTGCGGAATGGTGTGCTAGGCCCTCTGAAGGGAGCGAGAAGTGGATCCTGAGTCACGCAAGCAGCTGCGGGCCGAGAAGCTGGTGAAGATCTACAACCGGCGCCGGGTCGTGAACGAGGTCTCGCTCGATGTCACCCAGCGCGAGATCGTCGGGCTGCTCGGACCCAACGGAGCGGGGAAAACCACCACGTTCTACATGATGGTCGGCCTGATCCGGCCGCGCTCGGGCCGGATCTGGCTCGAAGAGGCCGATGTGACCTCCCTGCCGATGTACAAACGGGCTCGGCTGGGGGTGGGATACCTGGCCCAGGAAGCGAGCGTGTTCCGCAAACTGACCGTCGAGCAGAATCTGCTCGCCATCCTCGAAACCTTCACGTCAGACAGGACCGAACGCCGGAAGCGCTGTGACGACCTGCTCGAAGATCTTCGTCTCGACCACCTGCGGAAACAGAAGGCTTTTACCCTTTCGGGAGGCGAACGGCGTCGAGTCGAGATCGCCCGGGCGTTGGTGACCGAACCCGACTTCATTCTGCTCGACGAACCCTTCACCGGGGTCGATCCGATCGCGGTGGAAGAGATTCAGGAAATCCTGAGCGACCTGAAACTCAAACGCGGACTGGGCGTGCTCATCACCGATCACAATGTCCGTGAAACCCTGCATATCACCGACCGGGCGTATATCATGAACGAGGGTGAAATCCTCGTTTCGGGGGTGGCTGAGGACCTCGTCGACGATCCGATTGCCCGGAAAGTCTACCTCGGTCAGCGTTTCACCCTGTCCTGAAAAGGCGGTTTTCAAGAGTTCTGGCGCGGAGTGTGACTGCGGCCGGCGGAACGTCTTGAACGGGTTGAGGGGGGGCGGTAGATTGATGTCATGAGGCTCGTCCAGGAGACAAGGCTGGAGCAGAAGCTGTCACCTCAGCTCATCCAGTCGCTCAAACTCTTGCAGCTTCCCACCCTTGAGCTGGAACGCTATCTCAAAGCCGAACTGGAGACCAACCCCCTGCTCGAAGAGGTGCCTACCGCCGAAGTATCCACCCAACAGGCTCTCGAGGAACAGCGTAACGCCACCGACGATCATTTCGACGAGCAGGACTGGCGGCAGGTCATCGCCGATGCCAGCGATGTCGGCGGACGGGGTCTGCGGGCCGATACGAGCCGCGAGTTCGAGGAACTGCCGCAGCCCGCCGAAACGAGTCTGCAGGAATATCTGCTCGGCCAGCTCAATCTCACCGAACTCGAGGGGCGGGAGCGGAAGGTGGCCGAGGAGATCATCGGAAATATCAGCGAGGACGGCTATCTGGCGACACCGATCGAGGAAATCGCCGATTCGATCGAAGCCGAATCCGGACTGGTGGAAAAGATCCTGACGGTGGTGCAGGGTTTCGATCCCTCGGGCGTGGGCGCCCGCGATCTGGGTGAATGCCTGGCCATCCAGCTTCGCGAGCTGGGCGAGGAAAACACCATCCTCATGGCTCTGGTCGAAGAGCATCTCGACGACCTGCAGCACCACCGGTACTCGGTCATCGCCCGCGCCCTCGACCTGCTCGAATCCGATGTGCAGGGAGCGGTGGCCGAACTCGCACAGCTCAATCCCCGGCCCGCTGCCGGTCGCTTCGGCGCCGCCGCCAAAACAATCATCCCCGATCTGCTGGTCGAGAAGGTCGACGGCAGCTACCTGGTTCTCTTCAACGACCGCAGTCTGCCCCGCCTGAAAATCAGTTCCCTCTACAAACAGATTCTCGCGCGCGATTCCGAAGCGGGCGAAGACACGCGCCAGTACGTGCTCGATAAACTCAACGGCGCCCGCTGGCTCATCCGCGCCATCGCCCAGCGCCGCTCGACCATGGTCAAGGTCATGGAGTATATCGTCCGGGCTCAATACGATTTTCTGGAGCGGGGAATCCTGCATCTGAAACCGATGACTCTGCAGGAGGTCGCCGACGCCATCGGTATGCATGTCTCGACGGTCAGCCGGGTGACCAACGGCAAGTATGTGCAGACCCCGCAGGGAGTCTTCGAACTGAAGTATTTCTTTGGCGGTCGCATCGAAAACAAGGAGGGCAAAGACGCGTCAAATAAAGCGATCAAAGAGCGTATCGAACGTCTGGTAAAGGAGGAGGACGGCCGCAAACCCCTCAGTGATCAGAAGATTGTTGAGATCCTGCAGCAGGAAGGGTATGAGATCGCCCGTCGCACGGTCGCCAAGTACCGCGATGCCATGGGGATCCTGCCCGCTCGTTACCGGAAGCAGTACTGAGTGACCACCCGTACTCCCGACATCCGGGGACAAGGAGCCGCAGGCCGATGAAAACCAATGTCACTGCCCGCCATTTCGAACTGTCCGATAAAGTCAAAGATCATGCCACCGATGCCATGAACGATCTGGAGAAGTATTTCGAGCGGATCATCGATGCCCGGGCGGTACTCTCGAAGGAAAAAGACAGCTGGTCGGCGGAGTTCATCGTCGGCGTGCCGGGTGAGACGCTCACGGCGGAGGGTTCCGATGCCCTGCTTTTTTCCGCCATCGACGAAGCGGCGGCCCGGGCGGGACGGCAGCTGAAGAAGTACAAGGCCAAGATCGGCCGCGAGAAGGACCGCCGCGGAGTCCAGCAGATGTACTCTGCCGGAGGACGCCGACCGCACCGTCAGTGAGGGGAAGATGACGACCAGGGAACTGACCGTACAGAGACTCTTCGACGACAATCAGGAAATCCTCGGACTCGAATGGCAGGCGGGACGAGCCGGCGCCTACCGGATTATCACTTCCAACGACGTCCACCGCCCCGGACTGGCCCTGACCGGCTTCTACGATCTCTTTCCTTACGACCGGGTGCAGATTCTGAGCAATACCGAGGTCGGTTACCTCCAGAGTCTGCCCGATGAGGATATGCGGACGGCGATGGAGAAATACCTTTCCTTCGATATTCCCGTTCTCATCTGTGCCTCCGGCTGCGGCCCGGCCCCCTTCAGCGTCCAGATCGCAGACGATCGCCAGATTCCGATTCTGTCCAGCGGACAGTCGTCGACCGTGGTGACCCACCTGTTGAGTGAGTACCTCGACGACTGGTTTGCGCCCACGACCGTCATGCACGGCACCCTGGTGGATGTGTACGGGGTGGGGCTGCTCTTTACCGGCAAGAGCGGTATCGGCAAGAGCGAGATTGCACTCGATCTGGTCGAAAGGGGCCACCGCCTGGTCGCCGACGACGTGGTGACCCTGACCAGGACCGCCCGGGGGGTGATCACCGGTTCGGGGAACGAGCTGCTCACCCACCACATGGAGATCCGGGGCATCGGGATCATCGATGTCCAGGGGATCTTCGGTATCCAGTGCATCCGCCTGCGCAAGCGGGTCGAGGTCGAGGTGATCCTGAAACACTGGAACGATGTCGAGGAGGTCGATCGGCTGGGGCTGGAGGAATGGACGACCGATATCATCGGTGTCAAGATACCGCAGGTCGTCCTGCCGATCGTGCCCGGCAAGAACATCACCGTGCTGGCCGAGACGATCGCACTGAATCACCTCATGAAGATTTCGGGTCTCAATGCCGCCCAGACCCTGAACGAAAAGCTGCTGGAACGAATGGAACGCAAGAACCAGGCCCGTCGCCAGCTCGGCGAGGACTACGAATGATTCGGGGAGTCGTCTTCGCCCACGTCAACCTCGGCGCGGCCTTCTGCGAGGCGGTGGAATCCTTTGTGGGGCCCCAGGAGGATCTGGTCGGTCTTTCCAACGCCGACCTGTCGGCCGAATCGATGCTCACCGCGCTGGCCGAGGCGATCGGTCCGGCTCCGGGCGGAGCCATCATCTTCACGGCCCTTTTCGGGGGGTCATGCTGGCAGGCGGCCGAGCGTCACTGCCGTGAGCATTCAGACTGCCATCATCTAACCGGTACGAATCTGCCCATGCTGCTCACCTTCGTGACCAAGCGGGCCACCGTCGGGCTGGAAGAGCTGGTCGACATGCTTCACACCTACGGCCGGGAAGGTATACGGTCGTGAGTCTGTTGCTGGTCAGAATCGATGACCGTCTCATCCACGGTCAGGTCACCCAGGGCTGGGGAAGCGTGCTCACGCCCGATCGGTTTGTTGTCGTCAACAATGCCGCCGCGGCCGATGCCTGGGAACGCGAGCTCTACGAGGGATCGGCTCCCGACGGCATGGCGATCAGCGTCGTGTCGCTCGAGGAGGCGCGGGCCAGAATCGAAGCCTGGCTCGAGGCCGGGGAAAACCTCGTTCTGCTGCTGGAGAGTCCCGCCGACGCCCTGCGGCTCTTCGAGGCCGGACTGACATTCACCGAACTCAATCTCGGAGGGCTGCATCAGCAGGGAGATCGGCGGCGGGTGCTGCCCTACATCTGCCTCGGGCAGGAGGATATCATTGCTCTCGAATCGCTCTGTGAGCGTGGTGTGTCCGTCGAATGCGCCGACGTTCCGGGGTGCGAGCGAAAGGATCTCTTTACATGTCTTGGCAACGCGGACAGCGGGAGCTGACCTCGCTCAAGGTCGGGTCCGCGGTCATCCTCGGCCTGGCCATCCTGATCTTCGGCCTGTTGTGGGGGCAGGATCTCCTGAGGGCGGGCCGGATGAACCGGATCACGGTCTTCTTCGAAGACGGTTTCGGCCTGAATACGGGGGATCCGGTACTGGTCGCCGGGGTAAAAAAGGGGCAGGTCGCCGAAATTTCTCTGACTGCCGACAATCTCGTGGCGGTCCAGATGATGATCGAAGATGACGTGCCGGTTTACACCTCGAGCCTGTTCACCATCGAATCCGAAGGGATCATCGGTTCCCGGTATATCAACATCACCGCCAATCCGGGCGGGACGGTCCTGGCCGAAGGGGATTCCCTGCACGGCCTGAATGCGGCCAGTCTCAACGATATTTTCCGCAACGTTCAACGTCTGGTGATCAAGGTCGAAGATCTGACCGGTTCGATCCAGGATATCGTGACCGACGAGGAAGTCCGTGCCCAGGTCCGGGAGACCTTCAATAACTTCGGCCGCACGATCGAACTGTTGAATCAGGTCATGATCGACAACCGGGAACAGGTCGGCGCCAGCATCGAGAACCTCAGCTCGGTGGTGGACAACGTGAACCGGGCCCTGATCCAGAACATGGACGATCTCGAGCTGGCTCTGCAGTCGGTATCGATGGCCGGCGCGGAATTCGCCCGGGTGGCAACCTCGATCGATACCCTTTCCGGTTCGGTCAGCGGTGTGGTGAACCGGTTCCGGGCGGGTGAAGGGACCATCTGGCGCCTGGCCGAATCGGACACTCTCTACCACAATCTCTTCACGACGGTGGCGCAGCTCGACTCGCTCATCACCGATATCAGGAACAACCCCAAGAAGTACTTCACGATCAGGATCTTCTGATGGCCGGGGAGTTACGACCGGTCGTCTTCGCTCTGGACGCCGGAGCCACCACCACGCGGGCGGTGGTAGTGGACGAGGACGGCGTCGTCCTCTGGCGGGAGCAAAGCGCGGGTGCATCGCTGACCAGGCGGGATTTCGACGAAGCCCTGGAACAGATCCGACGGCTCTGGGAAGAGGCAGCCGGGTACGTCGAGGATTTGCCTTCACGGCTGCGGGGGGTTGCGGCCGGTTTCGCGGGGGGGCGCTCCACCTCCGTACGCATGGAGATGGGACGCCGCCTGGCCGATCTGTGCAGTGGATCCGACCTTTCTTCGACGCTGCCCGTTACCGTCACCCACGACGCCCATATAGCCCTGCTCGGAGCCCACGGATCCGAGGGTGCGGCGTGCGTTCTGATCAGCGGTACCGGATCGATCTGCATGGCCCGTGACGAACAGGGCACGACCACCCTGGCCGGAGGGTGGGGCTGGCCGCTCGGCGATGAAGGCAGCGCCGTCTGGTTGGGGTGGCGGGCCACCCGGCGGGCGCTGGCAGCCTGGGAGGAAAGCCGTCCGACACCGCTGGCGGCGTTGCTGATCGAGGCCTGGGAGATCGATCCCGACCAGGCGGGCGATCCGCACAGTGTGATGCGCAGGGCGGCCGGAGCAGCCCATGATCCCGAACTCTACGCCCGGCTGGCCCCCGGTGTTTTTACCTGCGCCGGGGATGGCGATTCCGACGCACTCGAGCTGGTGCACGAGACTGGTCTGGAACTGGGCACCCTGATCTCACAGGCCTGCACCCGGCTGGGTTTCGACAGCGGCCGGGAGATACCGGTTGCGCTCACGGGCGGCCTGGCGGCCAGCCGGGAACTGGTGCTGCGCGATCCCATCCGGAAGGGTGCCGGATCCTTCGGCCCCGATCTGACGTTCGTCAAACCCCGCCTGCCGGCCGAGGGGGGAGCGGCCCTGCTGGCTCTTACCGCAGCCGGTCCCGAACCCTCTTCCGCCGTCCTGACCCGGCTCGAAAAAAACCTGCGGTCCCCCGCTGTTGTCGAGTCCGACGATCCCGCTGCGAACCCCGCTCGGCATTGACACTGTCTCAGGCTCGGAACATACTACCGGAGGGGAACGTGGAGGGCGCCCGTTTGGCCCCTGTAACTGATTGATCCATAATGCATTGCGCCGACAGACCGGAGAGGAATGCCGGTGCGCCGGGAAGAGTGAGGCATATCATGGGCAGCGGTTCTGTGAACAAGGCCATCATTCTGGGCAGATTGGGCCAGGATCCCGAGGTCCGGTCCACCAGTGGGGGACAGATGGTCGCCAATTTCAGCATCGCCACCAACCGGGTCTACACCGACCGTAGCGGTCAGAAGCAGGAGCAGACCGAATGGCATCGGATCGTGGCCTGGGGGCGTCTGGCCGAAATCTGCGAGCAGTACCTGAAAAAGGGCGACCAGGTGTACATCGAGGGGCGCCTGCAAACCCGTTCGTGGGAAGATCAGTCGGGTACGAAGAAATCCACGACCGAAATCGTGGCCCTGGAGATGAATATGCTGGGCGATCGCGGAGGCTCCGGCGGAGGTTCCGGCGGTGGTTCCGGCGGTGGGGACCAGGGAGGATGGGGCGATTCGCGCGAGAGCGGCGACTCCGGTGGAGGGGGAACGGTCGAAGAGGAGGACGACCTCCCCTTCTGAGATCTCACAACCCGGACACCATCACTGAGGAACTCTGAGGGCGTGAACGCAACCGGGAAAACCCCCTGCATCTGGGAACTGCTTGAGACGGGTGTAATTCGTCTGGAGATGGCGGCCGCGTGCAGGGAGGATATATTCGGCGAGCTGGTCGAGGCCCTGATGGAAAAAGAAATGGTCTCGCGTGACCTGCCGGTGCTCGAAGAAGTCCTGCGCCGGGAAGCGGTTCTCTCGACCGGGGTCGGGCACGGGGTCGCTCTGCCTCACGCCCGTCTGGCCGGTTTCGGTACGCAGGCGCTGGCTTTCGGCCGTCCGGCCGAGCCGGTCGATGTCGGGGCGGTCGATTCCCAGCCTGCCGATCTCTTCTTTCTGCTCATCGCCGACCGGAACGATCCCGGTACGATCGTGCGTATCCTGGGGCGGCTGGCGCGCCTGTGCGACGATGAACACGTCAGGACCGGTTTACGTCAGGTGGAGGAACCGGAAAAGGTCATTGCCCTCTTCAGGCGGTATGAATCGAACGGGGCGCAGGGCAGCGGGGGGACGTAATGGCAGAGCGCCTCACGCTCGCCCTGGGCCAGTTCAGCCCCGTCCTGGGCCGCATCGAACCCAATCTCGAGCGTCTCTGGGACCTGGTTGATGAAGCCGCCGCAACCGGCGCCGATATCCTGCTGACCCCCGAACTCGGTTTGACCGGCTACACGCTTCGCGATCTGGTCGCCGAGGTGGCGCTGAACCGCACCTCGCCCGACCTCGAACCGGTGGCCGAACTCTCCCGCCGCCTGCCGCTGACGCTCGGTTTCGTCGAACGGGGCTCCGACGGCCAGCTCTACAACGCCTGCGGCTACTGGGAAGAGGGCCGGCTCGTCCACCTGCACCGCAAGGTGTACCTGCCGACCTACGGCATGTTCGAGGAAGGCCGGTTCTTCGCCCGCGGCGACCGGGTCGAGGCCTTCGATTCGGCCTGCGGCCGCCTGGTCATTCTCAACTGCGAGGATATCTGGCATCCTTCGAATGCTATGCTGGCTCAGCTGGGAGGAGCCACCGGGATCATCCTCATGAGTGCGGCTCCGGGGCGGGGGGTGAGCGGCGCCACCCCGGTCCTCGGTTCCCGGGCCGCCTGGCACGATATCCTGCGTACCTTCGGACGCCTGCTGCTCTGCTGGACGGCCTGGATCAACCGGGTCGGCTTTGAAGACGGGATCTTCTTCTCCGGCGGAAGCACGGTCTATGCACCCTACGCTGAAGAACCACTCGTCGAAGCCCCGATGCTCGCAGCGGGAATCACGACGGTGACCGTGGATCTGGCCGAGCAGGCCCGCCTGCGAGCCGACAACGGTCAGCTCCGCGAGGAGGATCCCGAGATTGCCCGGGCGCGACTCGAAACCCTGCTCGCCGAACGTCTGCCGGCGGGAGAGAGGACGCCATGACCGATCAGGGGCTGCCCGAACTGCGGCTCGATCCCGAGCTGGTGCTGCCCATCCTCGAAGAGTTCCTGCGGGTCGAGATCGGCCGGACCGGGCACACCGGGGCGGTTCTGGGGCTCTCGGGCGGGATCGACAGTTCTGTTGCGGCGGCCCTCACGATCCGGGCCCTGGGCCCGGAGAACACCACCCTGATCGTCATGCCGCACGCCGTCTCCAGCCCCGAGAGTGCCGCCGATGCCGCCGCGGTAGCCCGGCATCTGGGAGTCGAACCGATCACCGTCGACATTACGTCCCTGACCGCCGGCTACCCCGGTTTTAAGGACCTGGACCGCAATCGGGCCGGCAACATCATGGCCCGGTTGAGGATGATCGTTCTCTACGACCACTCCGCCGCGCACTCGGCTCTGGTCGTGGGGACCAGCAACAAGACCGAACTCCTGCTTGGCTATGGTACCCTCCACGGCGACATGGCCTGTGCAGTCAATCCCCTCGGTGATCTGTACAAGACCCAGGTACGCCAGCTCGGATCCGACCTCGGCCTGCCCGAGAGCGTTCTCGCCAAAACCCCCTCGGCCGACCTCTGGGCCGGGCAGACCGACGAGGAAGAACTCGGACTGAGCTATGATGAGGCCGATGCCGTGCTATTCCGGCTGGTGGACGAACGGAAACCGGTACCAAACGTGATTGCCGAGGGCTTCGAGCCCGATGTGGTCGAACGGGTGCGGGAAATGGTCCGGCGCTCAGAGTTCAAGCGGCACCTGCCGATCATCTGCAAGCTGAGCCGCCGCACCGTGGGAGTGGACTGGCTCTACCCCCGGGACTGGGGCACGTGACCCCGGGGGCCGGGAAGGAGAGTGCGGCCGGAAGCTACGATCCCGACTGGCTCGGGGAACTGGCCTCCCAGCTCGTCGGCGGCACCCTCTACCTCGTCGCCACCCCGATCGGTCACCTCGGCGATCTGAGCCCCCGGGCCCTGGCATTGTTACAGGCCGCAGATACAGTCGCGGCCGAAGACACCCGTCATACCGGCCGGATGCTCGTCCGCTGCGGCGTCTCGCGGCGTATCGTCAGTTTCCACGAGCAGAACAAAGAGGCCGTGACCGCGAAACTGCTGGCCGAACTCGAGGCCGGTCGGAGTGTGGTCCTGGTCACCGATGCCGGAACCCCCGGGCTCTCCGATCCCGGCTTCGTGCTCGTCCGGGCCGCGGTTGAGGCCGGTCGGCCGGTTTCGGCCGTGCCGGGACCAACCGCCCTGGCGGCTGCCCTGGTCGTTTCAGGCCTGCCGACCGACGCCTTCACCTTTACCGGATTCCTGCCCGTCAAAGGCGGTCGGAGGCGAACCGCTCTCGAAAATCTGGCCGGTCTTCCCCACACCCTCGTTTTCTATGAAAGTCCTCACCGGATCGCCGCGACGTTACGCGATATGGCCGCCGTTCTTGGAGAGCGTCGGGCCGCGGTCTGCCGCGAACTCACCAAGGCTTTCGAAGAGGTGCGGCGCGGAACCCTGCCCGAACTGGCGGCGTTCTACGAAACTTCCCGCGCCCGGGGAGAGTTTACTGTGGTAGTGGCCGGGCGCGCCCGGAAGTGAGGATGACCTGGCTGTCGCGGAACACCGGTCGTATTCGAGTGTCACCGGCATGTGTCACCCCGCATGACACCGGGGCGCATTTTTCGTATCTTAGAAAGCTGTGAACCGGTCAACGGACAGCGGCGCCGGAACGTTCATCACCCTCGAAGGGGTGGACGGTTCGGGCAAAACGACCCAGGCGGGGCGACTGGCCGAGCGGCTGCGTGCCGAGGGGTACGCCGTGGTGATCACCCGCGAACCGGGGGGCACTCCGGTCGCCGAGAGGATCCGGGCCATCCTGCTCGATCCCGAGGCCGGGGAGATGGCCTGGTCGACCGAGGTGATGCTCTATCTCGCCAGCCGGGCCGAGCATGTGGCCCGGGTAATCCGGCCGGCGCTGGAGCGGGACGAGATCGTCATCTGCGACCGCTTCCTGGATTCCACCCTCGCCTACCAGGCCTTCGGGCGCGAGGGTGGGGGACATAAGGTCGAAGCCGCGCTCGAAGCAATTCGCCGGGCCAATGCCCTGGCCACCGACGGATCGGGTCCGGAGTTGACCTTTCTGCTCGATCTCGATCCGACCGAAGGCCTGGGCCGGCTGCAGCGGCGGGATTCGGCTCCCGACCGTCTCGAAGGGGAGGGTTCCGCCTTCCTGGCGCGAGTGCGGGAGGGTTTCCTGTTCCTGGCCCGGGCGGAGCCGGATCGTTTCGTCGTGCTGGACGGTGGCGGAGCCGCGGAAGACATCGCGGCCCGGATCGCTGAAGTAACCCTGAACCATGTAAGGCGGACGTGATGCGTATGAAACGCTGGACGCGCTACCTGACGATCTTCCTCGTCACCGCCGGCGCCATCGGTCTGGTGGCGAGCCTCGGGCTCGGCCGGGCCGACGCCGTGGATACCTATCTGCCGCGAACTGTGGCCGCCGACGATCAAAGCCGGCAGCTCTACGACGACTTCACGCTGATGCGGTTCATCCTCAACCAGGTCGGACAGGCCTACTACGAGGAAGTCGATGTCCACGATGTCGCCATCGCCGGTCTGAAGGGCATGATGAGCGTCCTCGATCCCTACTCCGACTTCTTCGTCGAACAGCAGGATCAGGGGATCGTGGCCGATCTCGAAATCACCACCACCGGCACCTACAGCGGCATCGGCGCCACCATCGGCTACACCGGCGGCGAACTCTCGATCGTTGCTCCCATGAAGGGCTCGCCGGCCCAGGCCGCCGGCCTGCAGCCCGGTGACGTGATCGCCGCCATCGACGAGACCCCCAGCCGTACCTTTTCCACCGCCCACGCCGCCTCTCTCATCAAGGGCCCCGAGGGCACCGAGGTGACCCTGCACATCGACCGCGAGGGCATTCCCGAGCTGATGGAGTTCACCATCACACGGGCCGAAATCAAGGTCAACGACGTCTCCGCCGCCGTCTTCGCTGAACCGGGCATAGCCTATATCGAGATCGCCCGTTTCTCGGCCAATTCCGGCCGCTTCCTCGAAGAGGCGCTGGACAGTCTGGCCGCCGAGCAGCCGATCGAAGGGATCATCCTCGATCTGCGGGGCAATCCCGGCGGCCTGCTCGATGAGGCCCTGGCCGTGGCCGAGCCCTTCTTCGGACCCGGCGAGATCATCGTCTCCACCAGGGGGCGGATCGAGAGCATGAACGCCGTCTTCCGCAGCCGGAACGAGCAGCTCTACGACGGCCGTCTGGCTGTTCTGGTCAACGTCGCGTCGGCCTCGGCTTCAGAAATCGTGGCCGGCGCCGTGCAGGACCTGGACCGCGGGATCATCGTGGGCGAGAACACCTGGGGCAAGGGCCTGGTCCAGTCGGTGGCCGAGATCGTCAGCGATCATATCATCCGTCTGACCACGGGGCAGTACTACACTCCCAGCGGCCGTACCATCCAGCGGCCCTTTGTGCGTAATGCCACCGGCAATCTCGTACCGCGTAATCCCAACGCCCCCGACACGACCGACCATCCGACCTTCGAGTCGCGCAACGGCCGCACCGTCACCGGTGGCGGCGGGATCGTTCCCGATCTCGAAGCCGAGGGGATCAGGGGCAACCTGATGCTCTTTGCCCTGAAATTCCGGCAGTCGATGTTCCTGCGCTACGTGAACCACTACGTCAACACCCACGGCGTTTCCGAGGGCACCGCAGTGAACGTGACCGATGACCTCCTGGATGATTTCAGACGCTGGTGTGAGGAGTCGGGATTCGAGTACGAGAGCCCCACCGAGATGGTTCTGAACCAGTTGCTTGAAACGGCCGAAGCCGAGAACATGGCCGCCGACCTCGAGCCCGAGATCGAGAATCTGCGCCGGGCGATCAACCGGGAAGAAAATGAACTCTGGGTGCAGAGCCGCGAGGGGATCGCCCTGGAACTGCGGCGCGAGTTCGCGGCCAAGCAGTTCGGCTACGAGCGAGGCCAGCTGGTTTACATGCAGTCCGACGATCAGTTCCAGGCCGCGCTCGAGGTCCTGCGCGATCCGGACCGCTATGAGGAAATGCTCTCGGGCCCGACGGGCAGCGGCGCCGATACCGGCGGCGGGCACCCCTGAATCCGGCCGGGACGCGTCCCTGCGGCGACCCCGTCAGCACTTGACCTGAGCGGCTGCGGACTGCACCTTAGCGCTCTGCCGGGCACACGAGCCCGGCCCCGAATTCCGGCGTAGCTCAGCTGGTAGAGCAGTGGACTGTTAAACGCATCAGGGGGGCGCGTGAGCCCGCAGAAATAGCGGGTTTGCGTTGCCCCCCTTACATCTGCGGCGCAGGTGACAACAGGTGGAACCAGGCGGATACGGGTTTCACGTGTAATAGACGTGTAACGGAATTGCGGCTCAATTGCTCGGGCTGCGCTTGACGGTGCCGGTGTCAATGGCCAATAGAAACGCACTGGTCAGCATGTTGGTAAAGACGGGTGCAATCAGTACATCTATTGACTGTTCAATTTCGGATATCACTGGATCGTAGACCTCGCGCCACAACTCATCAGAGTGCATCGGGCCGCCGGAAAAGGACGCTATCCGCTCCGCGTGCCTCTCAACCGTTTGCTTGACCACGGGGCTGTCGAGGGCGACCAACAAGGAGCCGTCCCGTTCCTCAATCATGCCGATCGCTATGTGGACAGAGGACAACGCCTGTGCGATTGCGGATGCTACGTTCTTGCCCTGTTTGACCTTCGCTTTTCTCTCTACCCATTTTCGCAATCCCATCGCTCAATCTTATCGCTCAGTCCCCACCCATTCCAGAGAGTAACGCGATACGCCCAGGGATGAGTAAGGGGGAGTCGAGTCGAGCGCACCCCCCGGGGCTTCTGTTCAGACTCTTGAGTCGTTCTGTGGCGGGTGGTATCCTCTAGGCGACTCCTCGCGCACTGCCGGTCATTATTGGTCTATCGGGGACCGGTGGAAATGAAGTCCTGATCCTGAGGATTGAGCCATGATGAGGATTACCCTGTTATTGATAACGGGATTTTTGGTTGGTTGCGCCGCCCCGGTCAGACATGTCTACCTTGCCGATCAGCCGTACCCACCCCACCACGCGAACTATCCCATACGGATCTATCAAGGAACGCTTCCTGATGAACCGTTCGTCGAGATCGCCGTTGTGAGTTTCACGCTCAAGAGCAAGCTACAATCCAGAGACAAGGCCATCGAGGCCATGCGGGCGAAGGCGCGTGAACTCGGCGGTGAAGCGATCATCAACTTCGGTCAGCAAAACCGGACGGATGCGATTGTCCCGGTCGGCGGGGTGCTGATGCTTGACATCGACACAACCTACTCGGGAACGGTGATCCGCTTTGTGCGCAATAATAGCAACAACCCCGCGACAACCCGGAGGATAACATGGCACAATTAAACGGATTCTTCTCATATGTTCGCGAAGACGACAAAGCAGAGGGGGGGAGAATTACGCTTCTTGCTGAGGATATACGTGCTCAATACCAGTTGTTAACAGGAGATACAATTGAACTTTTTTTAGACATTAATGACATTCAATGGGGAGATGATTGGCGGAACGCAATCTTCGAAAATCTTGGATTGATCGCATTCTTTATCCCCATCATAACCCCGAGATACTTCCTAAGTCCGCAATGCAGAGGTGAACTACAGTTTTTCGCGCATAGGGCATCTAGGTTTAGTGTCGAGGGGCTTATTTTGCCGATACACTATGTTGATACCCCCGCACTGCTGGAGGATGAACCCGTTGACGATCTTGCGGTCAGCGTAAGTTCTTTACAATGGGAGGACTGGCGCGAACTCCGGTTTCAGGATGTATCATCAGAAGAATACCGAAGGAGCGTTGCTCGCCTGGCTAAGCGATTGATAGATGCCAATAGACAGGAAGAGGAGACTGAACTTGTGGAAGTTGCGGGGGGGGGAAGGGAGGATACAGGAGAGATTGTTGAGGAAGATGAGGTCCCAGGAACACTAGATCAATTGGTTGCATCTGAGAAAGCCATACCAGAGCTAACCGATACGATAATCAACATTAGTAAAAGTGTTAATGCCATAGGTCAAATAATGAGGGCTGCTACAGATGATATTCATCGTGGCGATTCATTAGGCGGGGGCTTTGCGGGCAGGCTTATTATCGCACGTCGTGTTGCCGGGGATTTGGTGGAACCAGTTGAACAGATCTGGTCGTCATCAAATGATTATGCATCATTGACTCATGATATCGATGAGGGGGTTCGAATCATCATCAAGCAAGCTGCTGTAGAGGTTGAATCCAATCCTGAAGCAAGATCAGATTTTTGCGAGTTCTTCAATGCAGTACGCGATCTATCTGATAGTACGCACTCGGGAAATGAATCTGTTCAAGGCATGATCGACTCCATAGCACCAATTGAGAAGATGTCGCGAGATATTCGGCCGGTTATGAGAAGACTACGGCAAGGATTAGTAACCATGATTGAGGCGGGCAGCGTAAGTGACGAATGGATTCGATTGATTGATGAATCGGGCTTGGATTGTAGTAAGTGATTGGACGGAGTGGCAGGCACTGACCGTATTGAAAGGTGAAAATAAGCCGAAAATCTATTTGACATGATCCTAAAGTATCCCGTAGAATCGAGACTAGAAAACGGGCCGAACCGACCATCTTAAACACTAAGTCAACGGCGCCGGGCTCCCGTCCCGTCGGTATCGGCCCCAAACCCGGCGCCATTAAATTGAGCCCGCTGGGCCTCCAAGCTCGACCAATACGGCTTTGGGCCTGGTACGGGGCCGGGGACAGGTAATACCGCCCCGTATATTGAAGGCTGAAAGCTGGGTACGGGATCGGCAGTTGAGGAGTGCGATCCTGGGTTAGACTAGCGAGACTAGCTGGACTACCAGGTGGTACTTCTATGATTGCTACCCCAGCGCCCCCCGAGCGCGGCGGGCACCCTGAGTCATCCCCAAGCCCACCCCTCTGCTACCGCCCCAAAGAGGCCGCCGCACTGCTCGGCCTGTCTGTCACTACCCTGCGGCGCCTCTGTGACTCCGGGGCGATTCCCAGCTTCAGCACGTCCGGCCCGGGCTCAGCCCGACTAATTCGGCTGGCCGATCTCCAGGCGTGGGTTGACCGAAGGGCGGCCCGGCCATGACTCGCCCGTCGGAGGCGCGAGTGCAGACCGCACAAGCCCTTGTCGGGAACCTGCTCCAGTTGCCGGGGCCGACCCGGGATGCCCTTCCCCCGATGTTCACACCCGACGCAATACCTGCCCGCGAACGTGAGTTGTGGCATACCGCCTGGGACATTGCTAACGACAATGGGGGGGACCGAAGGGGGAAGATAGAGGCCGGTGAGATACTCGCCAGGATGCCGCATCTAGATACCGGCCTGTTCACAGACTGCGTTGATCTCGCCAGCACCTCCGCAGACGCCGCCCGCCAGGCCGCCGAACTGATGGAGGCACATCAGGTCGAGGAGCTACGCGGAGCGGCAAGCGCCCTGCTGAAAGCTGAGGGCCGGGAAGAGATAGACCGGGCGATCCTTCACCTCTACGACCTGGCCGAGAAAAGCGCAGGGGGCGACACGGTAACCGTCAGAACCCTGGCCGAATACCTGGCCGACCCCGGCGCCCTGCAACCGCCGCCGGTGATTGTGCCCAGGCTGGCATGGAAGGCTAGAACCGTTCTGCTGGCCGCCCGGGAGAAGGCGGGCAAGTCAACCCTCGCAAGCGGTGCGGTTGCGGCGGTGTCAAACGGCTCCGGCTTCCTGGGGGGTCAGACCGAGTCGGCCCGCGTTCTGTACGTTGCCCTGGAGGATCATCCCGGTGACGTGGTGCGGCGCCTCCAGGCCTTCGGAGCGAACCCGGACAACGTCTTTATCCTCGACCGCGTCGGAAGCCCCCTCTCCGACCTGAGAACCGCAGTTGCCCGGGTGCAACCGGCGCTGACCATCGTTGACACCCTGCCCGCCCTGGTCGAATCACTCGACCTCGAACCGGCCAATGCAACGCAGTGGACCCCGGTAATGATGGGCCTGACGCGGATCGCCCGCGACTCAGAAACCGCCCTGGTCATTCTGCACCATGCCGCGAAGAGCGGAACCGGATACCGTGACTCCTCAGCAATCGGGGCGAGCGTAGATATGATCCTCACCCTCGAAGAGTCCAAGAGCGATACAACCGCACGGAAAGTCACCCCCCGGGGCCGTTGGCACGTTGACGCCTTCACCCTGCGCCTCGAAGGCGACCCGGAGACCTCACTGGCCTACTCGCTGGGCGCCGGGATCGTGTCTGTCGATGCCCAGGTACTTTCTTTCATCGAGCAGAATCCGGAATGCAGCACCCGCGAAATCCGGAACGGGGTAGAGGGTCGGAACCAGCAGATTGACGACGCCCTGAAACGCCTCATCCGAGAAAGGTTGATCTATACCGAAAAGCGGGGGGCGAAGGTCGCTCACTACTCCCGAAAGGACCACCCGCAGTTGGAGTGTGCCCCGGGCGGGCACGGTTTGGGGCACGGTTCAGACAGGGAGTGTGCCCACGTGCCCCCGCATGGGCACGCCACCGGGCACGGTGCCGGGCACGCCGGAGAGGAGAACGTGCCCACCGTGGGCACCCCTATAGGGTGCCACGGGGCACAGTCTCCCGGAGCCAGCACCGGGGCACCAGAGGAGGTACCGACATGACCACCGAACTACGAAACCTGCGCCGAGCCCTGGGAGCGGCCATGACCAGCGAAGTCCTGGCCGGTAGTGCCTGGGATGATCTCACCCGCCACCGGCTCACCGTCCTGCTGTGGGAACCTAACCGGGCGGGGATCGAAGCGCTGAGAGCGCGAGAGAGGGATGCACAGGAACGACTATTCCTTGCCCGGGGATACTGCCTGTCTCATGCAGTCGAGTTGTGCTGTACGGCCTTCCCGGAACTCTACGAAGAGAGCGGGACGCCCGCACAGAACCTAACGCGATTCTATCGGAGGTTCATGAGGCGCCGCAGACAAGAGGCTGAGAGAAACCTGGCAAGCTGGACTCCGGGGCCGCTGCCGGTGTCTGCTTTGGGGGTGTGAACTGATGAGCAATTCCAAGCCAAAAGAGTCGGATATAGTTTCAACTGTTGACCGGTCCAACAAGGTTTCCGAACCACTGAAACCCCTTATCTGTCAACGCCTCGCATGTTATCAGACCGCATCGGAGATCATTGAGTGGCTGAAGCGGGAGCACGGAATCTCACTGACGGAAAAAGCGGTCTATCACTACCGCGATCATCCGAAGTGGGCCGATCAGTTTCAGCGGTTCCGCTCGGCTTATCTGTCTGATCTCCAGGAGGTCGCTGGTCACTCCCTGCGCTGGCGCCTTGAACGCCTCCAACGCCGCCTCGACCACCTTGAACGAAGCTACTCCCATACTGGCGGGAGCGTGTTCGACTCTCAGGAGGGCTTCTCGGAGTACAGGGAGATACTTGACCATATGCGCCGGGAGGTCGGGGACCGGATACAGATCAGCGGCGAACTCAACGCGGGAGACGACCGGGTGGTCATCGTTCCGGCAGACATAGCGCGGGCGCTGGGGATGTCTGACAACCCGGAGGACTACAGACCATGAGCGAAACCAATACAGACCGAAACCGCAGGCTGACACCGAAGCTCCGGGAGGAAATCTGTCGGCGCCTGGCCGCTTACGAAACTCCGACCGAAGTAGTCCGGTTTCTGCGGGATGAACACGGTATCGGTATCACAGAATCCGGCGTGAGCTACTACGCGCACAGCGACAGGTGGCGAGATACGTTTATGCACCACCGGGCGGCATTCAACAGTGACCTGCTCGACACCCGGACCGCCTCGAAGCGCTGGCGCCTCGAACAACTCCGCATCATGTACGACGCGACCGAAGCGGAATACGTGCGCCCCGACAAGAGCCCCGAAGATACCCTTGAAGTGATCCGAACAAGGCTGGCGATACTCGAACAGTGCCGCAGAGAAACGGACCTAGTAATCAGTGACCAGGGTAAGCCCGCCCTGGGTAGCGATCAGATCGCCCGGGCGCTCGGCCTGGCTCTCGGGGGCCTGGAGGACCACCTATGAGGCTGGGAGAAGAAAGGGCGAAATGTGCCAAGTCGGCACAACCGGTCCCCCCAATATCTTGTGGTATGCCAGAAATCTGCGATTCGCCAGAAAGGCGAAATCGGGCACAAACCCTCGTAGTTATTGGGTATTCGCGAAAAGCCGCAATGTCGGATAACAAACATTATGTAAACTTGTCCCGTTTGGGGCACCCTCCGAGCGGGGGCGCAATTCTCGGACCCGGGGGGTGTGTT
>CAZNUA010000010.1:9797-93039 GCA_964576115.1 uncultured Gemmatimonadota bacterium | reverse complement strand
TCCCGCTTGCGCACCCGGTCGAGGTCGGTGTGCGAGAGCGGGGTGCAGAGATCGACCCGGCCGTCGATCATAGCCTCCAGTACAGAGAAATATTTATGCTGCAGGCTGATCCGGACTCGGGGGATGGATCCCGGCCGTCCCCAGTAATCCGGATTCATCTCCAGGAAGATTGATCCGTCTGCGGTCCGCAGACGGCGGTAGCGATAGGGTCCCGTGCCGCAGGGGACAGGGTCTGAGCCGGGTACCGGCACATCGCTCCCGGTGATGGGGATCCAGAAGGGAACCGAGAGCGTTCTGAGTATGGGGACGTGCGGCCGCGGCATGAGGATGCGCACCGTCAACGAGTCGAGCGCCGTGATGGACCCGGGGTGACCGAGAAGCATTTTCAGGTCCGGGATGTCTGACAGACTGTCCGCCGGGCCGGCTTCCAGAATCCGCTCCAGGCTCGCCACGACCGCTCCCGCCCTCAGCGGCGTCCCGTCGTGAAAGCGGACGCCGGGGCGCAGCTGAAGCGTCAGTTCGGTGCCCGTGGTGTCAAGGTGCCACTCACGTGCCAGGTGGGGAATGAGCCGGCCCTCGTCGTCCTGCGTCAGCAGACTCTCGTAGACATTCGTATGGGCCAGGAGCAGTTGGGCATTACTGCCCTGGTAGGGGAAAAGGGCGGTACAGGGATCGGCGTCTGCGGCCACTCTCAGGGTGGTGTGGCCCCGCCCGCAGCCGGCAAGCAGCAGAAGGGCCAGCACCCACCGGCCGTCGAGAAATCGCGTGTATCTCCGCCCGTTCATGCCCCGGAGTATACTGCTTTCGCCCCCCTCGCCCACAGGAAAGCACGCCCCTGCGGCCTGCCATACCCCGCCGCCGCAGGGGCGCATTTTCTCAAGAAACAACTTTACAGAGAGCGGTCCTCTCAATTCCTAGTCAATCATGTAATAGAGCCGTGAGGCGGCGCCCGTGCTGGCGATGAGTGTGAAGACAAAGCTGCCGATACTGAGAATACGGGACAGGGTCGAACGCATGATCGTCCTCCTTCAGGTGCCGGAGCACCCGATTGTGGTGTGCGTGTGATCGTTCCTGAAACTCATGCTGTTGTTTCCTGCGGCTGTCGCGAGCGTCCGCGCACCGGACGCAGGTTCCTGCGCAGGGTGTGTACGAAGAAGGTGAGGTGGGCCGGCAGGTGCCTGAACCAGGCGAAGGTCGGCAGAATGACGGTGAGGACCAGCCAGGAAAGCCGGCAGAGCCAGCGCACTTTCGGATCCTCGAAGCGGTAGGTGCAGTCGATGTAGTCGCCGCCCAGTCGTCCCTCGGCCGTCAGGCGGTCGTAAAAGGGCGTCCCCTTGTAAACGATGGCCTGGTTCTCGATCGAGAGGATGTTCCCTTTCGCGCTCCAGAGCGGCTGGGTGTCCATCATGAAGGAAAGCGTGGCGCCGACGTCCTCGACCCGGGTGTAGGGATCGAAAGCGATGAAGCCGAGGTAGAACTGCAGTCCGAGCCGGTGCAGGATCTCCATCGACTCGCGGTTCTGCGCCACCGTGACGTGCTTGGCGCAGTCATCGAGCTGACGCTGGCTGCCCGATTCGATTCCGACGAAGACCTGCACCAGACCGGCATCTTTCAGAGCCGCGAAGAGATCCTCGTCGACGGTGTCGGAGCGTGAGAAGATCGAAAAACGCAGCTCGAGGCCGCTCTCCTTCAGGGCCTGGGCGAAGGCCAGGGCATCCTCGCGTCCCTTGCGGCCCGGTCCGATGAACTGATCGTCGAGGAACTTCACCCGGGCGCCGGGGAATCGCCGGGTCAGACTCTCGAGCTCGGCCAGAGTGTCGGGGATACTGCGCTGCCGCCAGGGAGTTCCGCCCTGAGAGCGGTAAAAGGCGGCGATCGAACAGAAGGCGCACTTCCCGAAGCACCCGCGGGCGCGGGCGACGTTCAGGGTTCCCTTCAGGGCCAGGATCCGGGCCGTGTAATCCCGGTCGGGCCACGGGATCGTATCGAGGTTATCGACCAGGGGGCGGAAGGGCGTGCGAACGATGCCCCCGTCCCGGCGGAAGCTGATGCCCGGCACCGTCTCCAGATCACTGTCCCGCTCCCAGGCCGCGAGCAGGTCGGGCAGAGTAAAATCGCCCTCACCGCGCACGACGACAGAGAGTTCGGGCCACTCCTCGAGCAGGATTTCATCATTGAAGGTCGGAAAGTGGCCCCCGATGACGATCCGGCTGCGCAGACCTTCGGAGGTGAGCCGGCGCAGCAGATTCAGGATTCGGCGGGCGTTGAAACTGAGCAGGCTGACCCCCAGGACGTCAGGCTGACGGGCCATGATCTCCCGTCCGAGCCGGCGGGTGGACCACCCTTCCACATGGCTGAGCAGGACGTCGGTGGGATGCCCGGCACGACGGGCACAGGCCGCCAGGGTTGCCAGTCCGAGGTTTTCGTACAGTTCGGGGACTCCATCCCGCCTGGCGGGGTCGATCAGAAGAAGTGACTGCACGCGGATTCGGCCCTTCCTGCATCGGTATCGCGGGTGTCCGGTTGACCTGCGGCAGAGTGGTGTCCAGTAGCGCAACAACCGTGCCGAAGATCATCGTCCGCCCTGGAAGACGAATATTTCGCGAATGCACCTTCCCGACCGTATTCCAGGTCTTTTCAGTGCTGCACGATATATTGTGCACAAAAAAGTGAGTATTTACGCGCATCTGTCGTAGAATGAGTTAAAATGCCGTGAGACAGATTGTGCACTACATCATGCTAACTGCACAATATATTGTGCACTTTCTCTCCTGCCTGTCCCCTTGTCGGGTACCACCCCCGTGAGTATCATCCGGTGGGAGGGAAAAACCTTTTCCCCTCTGACTTTCATCAACGGCAGACCACCAACGAGGGGTAACACCGATGAAGCGTACACTTTCTTTCGTCCTGACCGCTCTGGTCGCACTCATTGTCGCAACCGCCTGCAGCTCGGTGATCGAATCGGCGATCAGTTCCGCCGGCCGCACCGCCGGCAGGACGGTCGGCGAAGCTGCGGGACGAGCGGTCGGACAGCATATCGTGCGTACCTACACACCGCGGTTCGCACACATCTACGCCTCGTACATGTTCAACTTCGCTTTCACTCCGGGCGGGTACTGGGTCGAAACCGTGCCCTATCAGGAAGGCGACTGGACCCGCTGGAAGTTCATCGAGGACGGCCGGGAAACGGGTTCGTGGATCGAGCGGGCGTTTCTTAAGCAAACCGACACCGGCGAGCAGTGGTGGCGGGTCGAGATGTACGATGCCGACAGCGAGGATACCGTCATCATCGAAGCTCTCTTTGACGCCGAACGCTCGGAAGTACTGCGCATGCGAGGCAAGTTCCCCGACCAGGAAGCCAGCGAGATGGCAGTGGAGGAGGGTACTGCAGCCGTCTTCGCCGATCCGATCGACCTGACCGACGAAAGTCTCGAGGGAGCCACCGTCGAAACCGGCCGGGTGAGTGTCGAGGCCGGCACCTATACCGCCCGTCACGTCCGTTACGGCGACATGGCCAGTGGCGGTACTGTTGAGTGGTGGCTCGTCGATGACGTGCCGGGCGGGTACGTGAAGTACGGCACCTCGTCGGCACGCAGCACCGAGGAGGATGTTGAGGGGCTCGACTCCTATAACTTCACCCTGGAACTGGTTGCTGAGGGCGACAACGCCACGACCAGGCTGGGATCGTATCGGTAGGCCTGAGTTCGCACCGGCAGGCGGAGCGCAGTTCGCAGCCAGGGGGGCGGGTCGACGAGATCCGCCCCTATTTCGTCGTCATCGTGAAAACGCCGTCCCAGTCGGGGGGTGGTGGATTCTCGACATATGCCTCACACCGCATTTTGCCCACCCGGGTGGGGCCGTCATCGGGATCGATTTCGTGCAGTTCGGTGAAGAGTTCCAGGGCATCCGGGAAACGCTGATCGCGGTAAAACATCAGGGCCATCTCGTAGCGCTCGAGCATGCTGTAGCGACCCCCGGGGATGCCGTGGTCGACCGTTTCGAGCACTTCGAAGATCCGGACCGGCTGCTGCTTGCCCTTGACTCTGATGAGATCGAGCTCGCGGCAGATCAGCTCGCCCTGCAGCTGGTCGTAGGTCGACTCGCTGATGCAGATGATGGTGCCGTAAACCTTGTTGACCCCTTCGAGGCGTGAGGCAAGGTTCACGTTATCTCCCATCACGGTATAATCCATGATGTGATTGCTGCCCAGGTTGCCGACCAGCATCGGACCGGTGTTGATGCCGATCCGCGAGTGCAGTTCGGGCCGGCCCTCCTCTTTCCAGATCTGGCGCATGTCGGTCAGGCGACGCTGCATCTCGATGGCCGCCAGGCAACTCTGCAGGGCGTGGTCGGGATGGGGGACGGGCACGCCGAACTCGGCCATCATGGCATCGCCCTGATACTTGTCGATGATGCCGTTGAACTGATAGACGATCTCGGTCATATCGGTCAGGTAGTCGTTCAGCAACCTGACCAGTTCAGTCGGACTCAATCCTTCCGAGATATTCGTAAAACCGGCTATGTCGCAAAAAAGCACCGTGGCCTCGCGTTCCTCGCCACCCAGGTCGAGCAGCTCGGGATGGGCCAGCAGTTCACTCACAACCGAAGGGGCAACATACTGCTGGAACATGCCCCGGATACGTTTCTTTTCCTGCTGCTCGGCCAGGTAGAGAGCCACCGTGGAGCCGGAGTAGGCCAGCACGGCCGCGATGACGGGTGAGATGACGGGCACCCAGAGCGAGAAGGCGCGAAAGCAGATCCAGCCGGCCGCCAGCAGCACGGCCACGATGCCCAGACCGGCCACCCCCCCCGCCCGGGCCCGCAGACGAGCGGTAAGCAGCGTGACCAGGATGCCGGCCAGGATGATCAGCAGCAGATCGAAGCCCGGGGAGGTGGCCCGGATGAAACGCTGCTTGAGGATGGTGTCGACCGCGTTGGCATGGATCTCGACCCCGGGGGTCAGGATCGCTCCGGCCGTACCTTCTTCGGCGGCGAAGGGGGTTGCCCGCAGATCCTGGTGTTCGGGCACGGTACTGCCCACAAAGGCCATCTTGCCCCGCAGACGGTCTTCGGCCAGCAGGTCCTCGAAAGCATCGAAATCCCAGTCGCCGATATCGGTCTCGGCGTCATCCACGATGGACACGTAGGAATACGTGGTGATGTGACCCCGCAGGCCGGTGTAGCTAATCAGCATGTTCCCCGACGGTCCGCGCGGAATATCGATCTCTCCCAGCCGCCAGCCGCGGGGGGTCACGGCGACGGTATCGCTCAGGGGGATGCCGAGATACATCTTCAGGGCCTGGACGCCGAGCTGGGGTACCTGCAGCGTACCCCGCTGATAGTAGTGCGCGATGGGATATTCCCGGACCACCTGGTCGACGACATCGGGATGGATGTCCACGATGCCGTAGGGGGCAGCGTCCCTCAGCTCGGGAGCCGGTTCCTCGAGACGGACCGTGACCGCCTGGCTGCGGATATTCACCGCCGTCTTGGCCCCCAGGATGACGATCCCTGTTTCCTCGATGGCCCGGCGCAGGATCGGATCCTGATCGGGGAAGACGTCGGCAAAGGTGGCGTCGAAGGCCACCACCTTCACCCCGGCCCGGGCCAGATTGCGGATCAGGGTGGCGTGATGGGTGCGTTCCCACGGATAACGTCCGAGCGACTCCTCCGATTCGATATCGATGGCCACCAGGACGATTTCTTCGGGCCGTTCAATGGTGCCGCGCAGGTTGAACCAGGTATCGTAGGCGGCGTTCTCGAGCCGGCGCCCGACAGGAAGCACCGACCAGATGATGGTGACCAGAGAAACGAGAAACGCCACGCCCGCCAGGGTCAGGCGAACGCGGCGTTCCTGTTTGCTCGAGCCTTCAGCCACTGCCCGCAGCGGCTCAGAAGGCCTGGGTGAGTCTGAGCCGGACGACGAACTGGGTCGTGTCGAGACCGGTCCGGCGGTTGTCGGTGTAGGAGATGAACCCCGCCCGCAGGCTGGCGTACGAGGTCGCCGCCCAGTAGTACTCACTACCGGCGGTCATCTCCAACCGATCGTAACTCAGACCGAGGTTGCCCGCCTCCGGAGGACTGGTGGCATAGGTGGCGACCATGTCGGCCAGCCCGGCGATGCGCTCGGAAAAGGCGTGGCGAGCCCGCAGCATCACCCGGTTGAAAGTGGTCGCGGCATTCTCATAGCCCGTCAACTCACTGGTGTTGATACCGTAGGTCAGCGAGAATTCGGTCGGCCGGTTCTCGAACTTGTTGTTCAGCCCGAAGAGGAGGTAACTGTTCTTCGTACCGGTGCGCGGATTGCGCACGTCATCGCGGCCCACCCGCGTGAAGTTGAAACTGGCACGGGTGTTCAGGCCGCTCACCACCCGTACCGGGATGAAAGCGCCGGCCGAGATGGTGCCGGTCGATTCCTCCATGGCACCCGTATCCCCCTCATCCAGATCGTTCTGCCGGTTGTAGTCACGGTACCCGAAAGCGAATCCCGGTGCCTGGGGATCGGGCTGATAGAACAGATCGAGGGTTAAAGACTGATTCGAGGTGGTGGCCGGTTTGGTCTCATCCAGGTTGTCGGCGTAGGTCTCCCACCCCACCGTCACTCCAAGTTTGTCATTGAAGAGGCGGAAGGTGTCCTGGATCCGCAGGCCGTCCCGGTCGCGCTGCAGGCTCATGTACCCGAGCGAGTAGTAGGAACCCCCCACCTGGCGCCAGCGGGCGCCGAGGGTGTGAGAACCGAGCTGCAGGGTCAACCGGGCCTGCTGGGCCAGGCTGGTCAAAGCGGTCGGATCGAGAGGAATCATCGATTCGCTGAGAATGAAGATGTTTTCCAGATCCTCGGGACCTTCCAGGCCAAAGGGGAGTTCGATCGGATCGTACCCCTGCTCTTCCATCAACGAATCGAGCTCGCTCTTGGTGATGGGGCCGCCGGTGATGTCGTTGTTGTACATGCTGACCGCGTTGGCATAACTCAGGGAGAGTCGGCCCCGGAAAGTCCTGATGCTCAGGTCGAGCCCCAGGGCGAGGTTGTCCTTGGGCAAAGTATTGGCCGACTGTGTCGGCCCCCCGGGTGATTCAGCCTCAGTGCGCAGTTCGGTCAGCGAATTGATATCGTCGCGGACCTTGAGAACGGTCAGCCCGAGCTGGAAGGTCCGGCCCGAACCGAAGGAGGGTCGTATCGCCAGCAGGTCCTGATCGAAAACACCGCGGCGATAGACACTGGTCGGATCGTTGCCGTACAGCTGGCCCTCGACCGCCCGGCGGCTCTGACCGCTGACGACCGAGAGGTTGACCGGTCCGGTGCGCAGATCGACCGACCAACCCCGCACCCTCCGGCCCCACAGAATCAGCTCGTGCATCCGGGGGGTGACGTCGCCGACCCCGACCGAAAGCCAGTTGCTGCGCAGGTTGAAGCTGAAACGGTTTATCGGCTGGCGGGTGTGCGATTCGTAGCTGTTGACGTGCGAGTAGGCATTATAGCGCCACGAACCGCCCAGCCGGCCGCGCAGGTTGACCCAGGCCCTGCCGGTGTAGGGAGATTCCCGCCGGTAGGCGGCCCCGTCACCACCAACCGAGTTCATGCCCCCTTCGAGAACGACATTACCCTGCACCATGGCCCAGCCGGGAACTCCCCCCCGCTCGGTGGCGGGCATCTCACCCGGAGTGACGCCGGCCGGCGGCGAGGCCGTGATGAAGCTCCAGTTCACCGTCGGCAGAGCCGAACCGTCGCGGGCCTGCATGGTCACCACGATGCGGTGCGGTCCCCGGGCCAGGGGCGTCTGCGGCAGCCAGACCAGCACGTCGGCGTTGATGCTCGCCTCGCCGGTCACGTCGGCGCCGTCGATGAGCAGCCTGACGCTGTTGACATCCAGAACCCGATCGGGATCCACGAAGGAGAGCGAAACCATGGCCGTGGTCTGGGGTATCGAACTGCCCGGATCGGGTGAGAGAATCAGGGTTGAAAAACCCGCTGCCTGACCGGCGGCCGGCGAGGCTGCGGCCAGGAGCAGGAGAACGGCACAGCTCCACCGAAGGAGCCGCGCGCCGATTATGGTCTGTATCGTCTGCATGGCTGGTATCCCTCCGTGGTCAGTTCAGTACCGGCGGTATGAACTGTTGCGCCTGCGATTTGGGAACCGTGATCACCATCACCTTCCGGTTCCCATTCTCGTCCATGAATTCGATTTCGATCTCCACCATTTCCTCCTCGCCCGCAGCGCCGCCCTCTTCACTGGCGCCGACCGAGGTGAAGGAAGCCAGTCCCTCGCTGGTGGTTTTTCCCACCGTCGGGGCTTCACTGGTCGAAACACTCGAACCCGTGAAACCGGCCGGAATCTCGACCGATCCGACGTCATTGAAAAAGTCGAGGGCTCCCTCGAGGGTGATGATGGTGGTGGTCCCGTCCTCGGTCACCCGGACGTAGAACTCGGTCCCCTTCACGGCCGCCACCGCTGTCGGGGTCTCGATGCGGTACTCGGCCCCTTCGTTTCGGTTTACACGGGCCCACAGCTCGCCGACTTCGATCTGCAGGGTCTTGCGCAGAGCCGCTCGCTCGCCCTCGGCCCGGATCTGCATCTGGGTCGACGGATTCATACGCATGATCGAGCCGTCGTCGGTGAAGCGTATCGCCGCCTGGGTGTCACGGCCGGTGTAAAGGTCGTCGCCGTTGTTGAGGATGCGGCCGATTTCGGCCTGGTAGCCGGTCCCTTCGAGGTCGGTCACCAGGAGCTGCTGTTGGCGCAGCAGCCGGTAGACGATGGCGATATTCTGCTGCTGGGCCGCGGCAGTGGCCGAGAGAATCCCCACCAGGAGGATCCCCAGCAGCGTGCCTGTCAGTGTGCGTCGCATGGGTTTCCTCCTTACCTGATGATGATGCTCGAGATCTGGACGACACCGTTCAGGATCTGTTCGAGCAGGTCCTTCAGAGTGTTGATATCGACCGGCTGGCCGTCGATGAAAACCTGACCGGTGGGCTCGTATCCCTCCATCTGGCTCCCGACACCCTGGATATCCTGAATCTGATTGACCATCTGGTTGACCTGCTCGTCAACCGTGGCGCCGATCACCCCGCCCGACTGGTCTTCGAGCTTGAACCAGAAAATCTCGCTCTCCAGATCGATCGTGCCGCCCGAGGTCGTCACATGCCGGATCACCTGCCAGGCGTAGGTAGCTCCGGGGTCCAATGCGATCGCATTCACGGCCGAGGGGTAGATCTCGGTGGTCTTGTCCTCGATGACAGCCTCCCAGTTGGCATACCCCTGCATGACCTCTTCGGCCGAGGCCGAGTCCTCGACTTTGACGACCCGGATGGTATAGCGCTGGGTCAGGCCCGTGGCGGCCGCGTCGGTGGACCAGAAAAACTGGGGGGTGGCGGTGGCCACCACCGGCAGGGTGGAACCGAACTCGGCTCCCGGGGCGACGAGGTCGACCCGGCTGGGGTTGGAAACGATCAGGGAATAGCTCGATGATCCTCCAGGTATGGGCTGATCATACTGATCGTATACCTCGAGTTTGAAAGTATAGGTGTCGCTGGGCAACAGACCGGTCTGCAGGATCGTGTCGGTCAGGTCCTCAGCAACATCTTCATCGTAGCCCGATTTATCTCCATCGATCGTCCAGGGCTGCCCTTCGGCCGAGAACTCGCGATTATTTATTGTCAGCCCTGCCGGCTCGAGAGTGAAGAGATTGGTCTGCACCCAACCCAGCTCATCGATGTCGAGTCCTTCCACCCGGAGGGTAAGACGGAGCGAGACCAACTGATCGATCCCCAGGGTGTTGATGAGCTGAAAGGTGAACAGATCGGGTTGCTGACTGGTATCGACCGATTCCTGGGCCATGTCGAAGAAATCGGCCAGGTAGAAGGTCTGCATGTCGGGCTGGTGCCAGATGAAGACGACGTTGACCTGCGCCCGGGCCGCCAGCGGCGCCAGGAGCAGGAACAACGTACAGACAGCAGCCGTACGCAGTCGGAAACCTGCAGGCATAGTCACACCCTCCACAGGAGTGTCAGGAGAGGCTCTTCTGTCGCGGGGAAGAGCTACCCGAAGCGGCTAGCGACAACATTGTAGCGTGGATAGCCCCTACCCTGCCAGTAAAACCGTCTCTCCTCCATTTTTTTCGTGCTCGTGTTTCCGGGTCGCACGAGAACAGAGTATACCGGTTCACTACAGACCGAAAAAGCGCTGGATCCGGCGCAGCAGTGCCCGCTCCCCGGTTTCCTCGTCGGTGTCCTCCTCGCTCACACCGGTATGCTCGACGTGCATGGCGTGCAGTTCTTCGGTACGCCGGTAGTAGAGGGCCGCCATCTCGGCGGCCACTTCGGGATGTTCGAGGATGATCGTGCTGAAGGCGTCCTTGTCGATGATCACGACCCGCACGTCCTCGATGGCCCGCACGGTGGCGTTGCGACGGTCGCCCGCCAGCAGGCTCATCTCGCCGAAAAAATCGCGCGGACCGAGCACGGCCACCGACACCTCGGTCCTGGCTCCCTCGGGAACGACCAGCACTTCAACCCGTCCCTGCTCGATGATGTAGAACGAGTTGCCCTCATCGCCCTGCTCGACCAGAACCTCGCCCCGGCCGAAGAACTTGGGCACCAGCCCGCTTACCAGAGCCTCGATCTGGCCGGTGGTCAGAGGAGCAAAGATGTCGACCTGGCGCAGCAGGCTGACGATCGAATCGGCCTGTTCCTCGGCGGTCGGTTTCTCCTCCTGGCGCAGGTAGACGTTCCGGATCGGCCAGGGGATGGTGATGTCATAGCGTTTGAAGACATACCAGATGTTGGTCAGCACTTCGTCGGCGATCTTCGGTATCCGGGCGAAGTCCTTCACCCAGAAGCGAACCCGGTAGATGATGGCACTCGAACCGTATTCGTGAGTCCAGATCCGCGGCGGAGGCTGGTGCAGAACCTCGGGGCACTGCAGCACGGCTTCCATGACGGCACCCTTGACCCGGTTGGGTGGCTCGCGGTACTCGGTGCCGACGAACCGGTCCACCGCGGCACTCGGGGTGTTGAGATGCAGGTTGGTGATCTCGGCTTTGGCGATAACCGAATTGGGGATCACAATCCCTTCGTGCTGGCGGGTATTGAGCCGGGTCGCACGCCAGTTGACCTCGACCACCTCGCCTTCGTGCTCGCCGACGATGATCCAGTCGCCGACCCGGAAAGGCCGCTCGAACTGCAGGACGACCCCGCTCAGCAGATCGCCCAGCACGTTCTGCATCGCCAGCCCGAGCACGACCGTGATGATCGCGGCCCCACCCCCGACGATGGTCATGTCGACCCCGAAAAGATCGACCAGAATGACGGCGACGGCGATCACGAGAATGCCCAGAGTCAGGGTGTCGCGGAGCAGTTTTGGCACCTGACGTTCGGTGCGGCGACTCAAACCGGCTTCGAAGATGAGAGTGTCGAGCAGACGGGCGATGAAGAGGGCCGCAACGATGATCAGAACGGCCTGCAGAACGGCATCGATGATCCCGCCGGGAGTATCGTTCAGGGGCGCGAGGTTCAGGAGGGTTTCGAGACCCCTGACCGCCTCGCGTCCCCCCGATCCCAGCACGACCAGCCCGGTGCAGAGGATGATGAGCAGGCGGATCGAGCGCCGGAAGAAGGAAAATCTGCCGCTGAGGATTCCCCACCGGTAGATCACCCAGACCGGAAGGAAAAAGAGCAATCCGTAGCCGAGGGCCAGCAAGCCGGGACTGATGATGCCGATCCAGGCGTTCACCACAGATCGAGACCGCGCAGGTACTCGAGGGATTTCAGGGCTCTCTCGACGTCCATCTCGAGCACGATCGTCGCCGTCTCACAGGCGAGACAGAGATCGGGGAGAAAACTCGCGTAGGGAATTTCACCCTCACCGAGAGCGAGGTGATCGTCGCTCGATCCTTCGTTGTCGTTCAGGTGCAGGTGAGCCACCAGGTGGCCGAGGGTGACGACCCAGGCAGACTGCCCGTCCCGGCTGTAGAGATGGACGTGGGCCGGATCGTAGCACATGCGCAGACGACCGTCATCAAAGGTCTCGAAGAGGTCCTTGAAGAATTCGGCCGTCGCCTCGTAGCTGTTCTCCAGGCAGATCGTCAGACCGGCGGTGTCGGCGGCGTCGAGAGCTTCTGCCCAGACCGGTTGGGAGAGCTTCTTCCACCCCGGCAGGACACTGTGGGGCAGCAGGGGATTGAAAAAGGTGTGGTAGACGACCTTGCCGGCGCCCAGGGCCGAGCTGACCTCGATGCCGCGCAGAAAAGCCTCGCGGGAGTAAGCCCGGATGGCGGGATCGAGACTGCCGGGATTGAGATCGAAGAGCGGTCCGTGCGTGGTGATGGTCAGATCGTGAGCGGCGAACCGCTCCCGCATCCGGGCGGCATCCTCTAGAGCTGAATCACTCATCAGCCAGGCGGTATCGTACAGGGTCACCTCGATCCCGAGCCCCTCCCGGACGGCGACCTCGAGAGCGGGGTCCAACCCGCTGAAAGCGACGCTCAGGAGCAGTTGGACAGTCACGCTAGTGCCCTCCGCCGGGGGGATCGTCGGAATGACCTTCGGGGGGATCGTCGGGGTGCCGGTTCTTGAACAGCATCTGCCAGAAAGTGTACCGATTCATATCGCCTACCAGGACCTTCAGTTCGGCCAGGATCTGTTCGAGTTCGGCCAGACTGCGCTGCAGACCCGGTCCGGTGGTGTCGATCAGGGCATCGGCCGAACCGGCCAGATCGCGCAGGCCCGCGATCATGGCCTGGGTGGAATCGAGGGTGCCGCTGATTCGTTCCCGGTTTTCGGTCAGAATGCCGGAAACCTGCTCCAGAGAACCGGTCGCAGCCCGCATGCCGTACCGCAGGCTGTCGGCGAGATCGACGAATTGATCTTCGAGAACCGCGAATGTTTCCCGGGTGCTGACGAGGGTTGCACGCAATTCGTCGATCAGCGAGCCCGCTGCCTGGGGGCTGAGGATATCCGCCAGGCGCAGGGCCACCTGCTGAATCGCCTGGGCCAGGGTATCGGCCCGGCTGATCACGAGGGAGAGATCGGGGATGCTGGCCTCGGGAATGGTATCGCCATCGGCCAGCCGGCGCCCGGGTCGCTCGGGCAACTGCAGGTCGATAATGGCGTCGCCGATGAATCCCTGGGCACCGATCGCCGCCGTGGTCCCTTGATAGAGCGGGAATTCGGCGTCGACTTCAAAGGTCAGCATGAAGGCGAGTTTGGGGTAGGTGACCGGCGAAATCCGGTTCAGTTCACCGACCCGGTACCCCTGCACGTAGACAACCGAGCCCCGCCGCACGCTGGGAACCGATTCGACGATGACGTGGAGGTCGATCGTGTCATGCTTGAGGATTCCCGCCACGCCCACCAGTCCGATGAGAACCGCCGCGGCGGCAGTCAGTACGAAGAGTCCCAGTCCGATGTCCTGACGTTCGAAATTCATGCCTGATCGTTCCCTTTGCTCTCAATGACATCACGGGGAAAGAGCTTGCCTCTCCGATCGAATATGCGGGGACTATCAGCAAAGATCACTTCGGCGTTCTCGACGACTATGAGCCGATCGACATAGCGGAACAAACCTTCATGCAGCCCCTGGCTGGTGAGGAGAACAGCCGGCGAGACGGGGCGGGGATCTTTCCCGGCATACCCGTCGGGAGACGGGCCGAAGGCCAGATCGAGCAGTTCGCTTCCCGAGCCGACGTCAATATCCATGAGCGGATCCTCGAAGACGAGCATGGGCGGGGCCATGACCCAGGCCCGGGCCAGGGCGACCCGCTTGCGGGTCGCTTCGTCGAGCAGGGCCGGCCGCAGATCACGATAGCGCTCCAGTTCGCAGCGGGCAATCAACCGGTCCACTCTGGCGCTGACACCCGGCAGGTCGGTGAAGCGGCTGTGGTACAGAGCCGGCAGAGCGATATTGTACCACACCGTCAGATTGTGGATCAGGCCGCTGTTGTGGAAGAGGTAACCGACCTGGTGCCGCAGGGCGAGTTTGAGGCGTTCGTTCAGATCGGTGATGGTGGTTCCGAAAAGTTCAATGGTCCCGGCTTCGGGTACTTCGACCCCGATCATCAGGCGCGGGATGAGCCGGGCTCCCCATTCCGATTCGATCACGATCGCAACGGTCTCGCCGGTCATGAGTTCGAGGTCGAAGTCGCGCAGGAGCGGCAGACCGTCGTGCGAGACGTCGAGTCCCCGGCAGGCAAGCACGGTCCTGCCCGCCAGCAGAGCACCTCCGCCGCTGATGATATCCTGGAAGTCGGTGCGGGGATTCACGTCGTCACCATCAGTAGTAGAAGAGGACCGATACGACGGCCGAGACGAGGAATACCAGAGCCAGACACTCGACCACGGCCCGGGTGGTGGCTTTGGGAACGTCGGTCGGCGCGCCCTTGACGATCAAGCCGTGGTAGGAGGGAATCAGAGCGATGATCATGCCGAAGAGCAGACCCTTGAGACCGGTGACCCAGAAGTCGATCAGGGCGGCTTGATCGGCGATGTACTGCAGGTAGGTACTCAGAGTCATGCTGACGGTGAGCTGAGCGGCAAAGAAGCCGAAGAGAATCGCGACGGCATCGAAATAGACAACCAGGCAGACAGTGGCGATCGTAACCCCGATCAGGCGCGGGAAAACAACGTAATGCAGGGGATCTATTCCCATTGTCTCCAGGGCGGTGATCTCCTCCATGACCTGGTTGGTACCCAGCTCGGCTGCGATCGCGGTTCCCGACCGGCCGATGACAACCACGGCGGTCAGGATCGGGCCGAGTTCCCGGATCAGAGCGGCGACGAATACGGTGCCGATGATGCCCTCGAACCCGACCCGGGAGGCCTGGCTGAGAACCTGGATGACGATCAGGGCCGAACTCGCAGCCGAGACAAACGTCACAAAGGGTAACGCCTGCACCCCGGTGAACCTGATCTGGTTGAGAATGACCCGCCAGGTGTAACCTATACCCAGTGCGGGGAGCCGGAAGAGAACGCCGGCCACCTGCAGAGCGAAGCGGATTTTATCGGACAACCGTTGCAGATAGCGCCGGGTGTTGGCGCCGATCCGTCCCGGCAGGGTCAGAAGTCGGTTGCTGAACGTGGAGGCCTGGGCCATGGAGCGACAGTATAGGCGTGGGGATCCCGTGGCGGCAAGGAGTTGCGCCCCGTCGGCGGTGTTCGAGCAGTGCCGACACTTGTCACATGACCGCTCCCTCAAGTAAGGTGTGAGGGTTCGCAAAGGCAGTCTTCAGGAGGCAGATGACGCCCTATTCAGCCGAAGATACCCGGGCTTACACCAACCGGCTCGTCGAAGCCCTCAGCCACCTGCACGGTTCGGGCGGAGTAGCGGCTTCGATCGAGGAGTTTCTACGGGGGGTACAGGAGCTCTTTCAGGCGACCGGGGTGCTCTGGTGGGAGTACAGCCAGTCGGAGCAGTGCCTGAACCTGCAGGGGGTTTCGGGCGAATTCCCGCCGGGGTGGGAAAAGGCCTCTGTGCCCGAGGATGAAGGCCTGGTGGGAATCGTCTTCGCCAGCGGCGAAGCCCAGATCGTGGAAGGCGAAGCCGTCAAGACCGGTCTGCCGCCGGCCATCGCCGATCACCCTGAGGTACGGAGCGCGGTCGGAATCCGGGTCGGCAGCGGGGAGCGCGGGCTCGGGGTTCTGGTCGTCCTCTTTGGAGCCCGGGCCGCAACGGCAATGCAGCAGATGGAAACCATGGTCCTGCTTGCCCGCGCCCTGGGTCGTACGATCGAGAGCCGGGCTCTGCAGGACGAACTGGCCAAGCAGTTCCACCGCCTGCTCCTGCTGCACGATCTCAGCGGCATCCTGCAGTCGAAACGTCCCCTGCCCATGCGTCTGGACAAACTGGTGGAAACCCTGTCGCAGGCGTTCGGCGCCCGCTACGGCCATATCCTGCTGGCCGGGGAGGACGAGGAACAACCGGGTCTCTACCTGGCCATCCGGGCCGCGTTCGGAGCCACGATCGAATCATACGGTGGACTCCGGCTCCAGCCCGGCGAGGGGATCGTCGGCGCGGTTTTCCAGACCGGTCAACCGCTGCTCGTGGAAGATGTCGAGCAGAATCCCGACTACGTTCCCAGCCGTCCCGACGTGAAGAGCGAGATGGCGGTGCCGATTTCAGCCGAGGGGGAGGTCATCGGGGTGTTGAATCTGGAGTCGGACCGGCTGGCGGCGTTCCGCCCCGAAGACCTGCGTCTGGCAAGCATCGTGGCGGCCCAGGCCGGGGTCACCCTCAAGCATGCTCTGGCCCTCGAAGACGCCGTCGCCCGCATGCGCGAACTCGAGCTGCTGAACCGGGTGACGCGAGCCATCGCCACCACCGAGGACCTGGGCGATCTACTGGGTACGATTGTCGATGAAGTGCATGAGGCCATGAATACCACCGTGGTGGGCATACTGCTGATCGAGGAAAACGGTCTCGATATGCGGGTTCACGCCGCAGCCGGCGGGAACCTGGAACTATTGACCGAACTGAATATGCGGGTCGGCAAAGGGGTGACCGGCATCGCCGCCGAGTCGGGTATCACGCAATACATCCCCGATGTCACCCGTGACAACCGCTACGTACCCGTTGATCCGACCATCCGCAGCGAGCTGGCCGTACCGCTGACCAACAAGGGAAAGGTTGCCGGGGTACTCAATCTGGAGAGCGACCAGATCAACGCCTTCAGCGAAGAGGACCTGCGGGTGGTCGAGATCGTTGCCGCCCAGATCTCGCAGATCCTGGCCAAGGCCCTGCTTTACGAAGAACTGGCTCTGATGGCCGTGACCGACGGTCTGACCGGCCTGTTCAACCACCGGCAGTTTTTCGTCCGTCTCGAGGCCGAGTACAAGCGCGCCGTTCGCTACACCTACCCCCTATCACTCATCATGCTCGATATCGATTTTTTCAAGAACTACAACGATACCTGGGGACACCTGCGCGGCGATGAGGTGCTGCGCCGGATCGCGGAACTGATCACCGGGACCATGCGGGAAACCGACGTTGTAGCCCGCTACGGGGGAGAAGAGTTCGCGGCCATCCTGCCTCTGTGTCACCAATCGACCGCTCACGAGGTAGCCGAACGGCTTCGCACGCGGGTCGAGCAAGCCAATCTGGGCGGCGGCGAAGCCCCCCTGACAATCAGCCTGGGCATCTGCACCGCGCCCCAGCACGCATCCAGCCACGAGGAACTGGTTCGGCGCGCCGACGACGCGATGTACGTAAGCAAGAAAGAGGGCCGCAACCGCTGCACGATCTGGAGCCCTGAGCTGGAATAACGCCCCATTACTCAGCCGCAGAGAACCGCCCCGCCGTTCACGTTCACGATCTCTCCGGTCATGTGCACCGCCAGCTCGGAGGCCAGGAAGAGCACCGGGCCGGCGACATCTTCGGGGGTCCCCATCCGCCCGCGGGGAATACCCTGTTCCACCTCCGCTATCTGGTCCGGATTCAGGGCTCCGGTGACCATATCGGTCACGATCCAGCCCGGAGCGACGGCGTTGACGGTGATGGCGTCGGGGGCCAGCTCGACAGCCAGCGATTTGGTCAGGCTCTGCAGGGCCCCCTTGCTGGCGGCGTAGTGACTGTGTTCGGCCTCGCCGCGCTGGGCCGCGGTCGAGGTGATGTAAATGATCCGCCCGGCCGACCCGGTCCGCAGGTGGGGCACCGCCGAACGGGTCAGGTAGAAAGCCGAATCGAGATTGACCCGCAGGGTCTCGTTCCACACCTCGTCGTTCATCGACTCGATCCGGCCCCAGGTCCAGATGCCGGCGTTGTGCACCAGGATATCGAGTCCCCCCAGGGCCGCCACAGCCGAGGCGACCAGGGTCTCACAACCTTCCCGGTTTCCCAGATCGGCCGGCCGGGCGATCGCCCGGCCGCCGACCTGTTCCAGATCACGCACCAGATCGGCGGCGGCCTCGGCCCGCTCCCGGTACGAGAAGGCCACGGCGGCTCCGGCCCGTGAGAGCAGGCGCACGCAGGCGGCCCCGATACCCCTCGAACCTCCGGTCACCAGGGCCCGGCGTCCCGCCAGATCAATCATATTCCCCTCCTCCAGGTCTGCTGCGCCCGGCTTCGGCTGTCCGGGTGGACCGCACGCCCGACCCGATCAGAGTTTGTACCCGATCGCACGCAGGAAGGCGTGCCGCTCGACCTGCTTCTCCTCGGTCTCCTCACCCAGGGGAATCTGTCCGTCAATCACCCCCGCGACACCACGACCGTCACCTTCTTCCACGACCACGACCTGTACCGCATTGGCGGTAGCGCAGAAGATACGACAGACCTCGGGAACCGCCTTGACGGCATTGAGGACGTTGATGGGGAAGGCCTCCGCCAGAAAAACCGCGAAGAAATGTCCCGCCGCAACGTCGGCACAGGCCCGTCGGGCCAGGTCGGTCATGGCATCGTCGGTCCCGCTGAAGCGTATCAGGCGCGGTCCCGAGGCTTCGCAGAAAGCCAACCCGAAGCGCAGGCCGGGCACGCTCTGCACCAGGGTTTCGTGCAGGTCCTCCACGGTCTTGATGAAGTGAGACTGTCCCAGGATGACATTGACCTCTTCCGGTTTGGCGATTTCAACCAGGCTGAATTCCATCACAGAATCCTCCGGGAACGCTGATGTTGCGGAACTTGTCCCACCGGTCACCGTATCACAGTACAGCAGGGTGCGAGCCATGACGAGTACTCATGAGCAGGTGCACCCGTCCCGACCGCCGCGGGCCCGAGGCGGCGAACCGGGGGTGGTGACGAATCATGAATAAAACACCGGCAACCATTATCCGCCAGATAGGCGGTGTGACTGTAGCTGTCATCGGCTGTGCCGGTCTGGTTCTGCCCGTTGTGCCGGGGTGGCTCCTGATCGGCGCTGGAGCGATCATCCTCCTGCCCGGCGATTCCCATGCGGGCAAGGCGATCCGACGCCGGTTGCGCCGTCGCGAAGACGCTCTGATCGCACGTCTCGAAGAACGTCGGACAATGGAGGGTGCGCACCGCGCCGCCTGACCCGTTCGGGCGTCGAACCGATTACTTCACCCGCTTGCTGAAGCGCAGGCCGGCAAACGCCATGGCCAGCGGTCCCAGAGTCAGCAAGCCCGCCAGTTCGGTTCCGAAGGTCGCCAGCCCGCTTCCCTTCAGAAACAACTCCCGTACCACCGCCAGGAAGTACCGGATCGGATTCAGATACGTCAGTAACTGCATCTCCTCGGGCATGTTTTCGATGGGGAAGAACAGCCCCGACATGATGATCCCGAAGATCAGGATGAACCAGACCATGAAGAGCGCCTGCTGCTGGGTGCGGGCCACCGTCGAAACCAGAATCCCCAGACCGAGGGTGTTCAGGAGGAAGAGCACGGCGAAAAATGCCAGCAGGGGTATCGACCCCCGCAGGGGTACCCGAAACCAGAGAATGCAGATACCGATAGCGAAGGTCAGGACGACGAAGGCAATGCCGACGAAGGGAAGGACTTTGCCGAGAACGAGTTCGACGGTGCGGATCGGAGTCACCGAAAGCTGTTCAAGGGTACCCGCCTCCCGCTCCCGCACCAGGCCGAGACCGGTTACCAGCGAGGTCAGCATGGTCAGCAGGATGACCACCACCCCGGGGACCATATAGATCCGGCTCAGCAGTCCGGGATTGAACAGCACCGTGAGACGGGGCTGCAGGTCGGGCAGCGGGCGGCCTGCGAGCAGGGACCGTACCCGCTCGAGGGCGAACGATTCCACGATACCGCGGGCATGGGCCGCGGCAATCAACGACGCATTGCTGTCCACGCCGTCGAGGATAACCTGCACCTCGGCCCGTTTCTGCCGCCCCAGGTCGCGGCCGAACCCGGCCGGGATCACCAGCGCGGCGGCGATCTCGCCGGCATCGAGACCGGCCCGCATCTGGGCCGGCCCGGCCAGGATCCGCTCCAGGGCGAAGGTCTCGTTGTGCCGGAAGGATTCGGCCAGGCCCCGGCTCTCGGGGGAATGATCGTAATCGAGGATCCCGAGCGGCAGGTCCTTCACGTCGCGGGTGATGGCGTACCCCAGCAGCAGGGTCATGATGATCGGCATGATCGCGACCATGGCCCGCAGCTGATGATCGCGTCGGAGCTGAATCAGTTCCTTGCGGAAGAGATGACCGATGACGCGCAGGCTTCTCATCGGCTTACTCCAGGCGGGGCTTGAAGCGCAGCACGCTGGCCGCCAGCAGCAACACCATGAAAAGGAGCATGAAAGCACCGTTGGAGTAGAACAGGGCCGCCCCCGATCCCTTGAGCAGTACTCCCCGCACGATCGGAATGTAGTAGGTGGCGGGCACGGTCCGGCTCAGAAGCTGCAGCACGCCCGGCATGCTACGCACGGGGAAGATGAAATCGGAGAGCATGAAGGCCGGCAGAACAGTAACCAGCAGGGCCCCGAAGGTCGCCACCCGCTGCTCGGCCAGCAGGGTGGAGAGAAAGAGACCGATCGACAGTGCGGCCATGATATAGAGAGTGGTGTAGACAGCGAGCACGGTCAGGCTGCCCCGGATCGGCACCCCGAACACCAGCGCTCCGCTGAGGAGGATGAAGGCCCCGTCCGCCAGGGCCAGAAATCCGTAGGGGAGAACCTTGCCGACGATCAACTCGCCGCTGCGGACCGGACTGACCAGAAGCTGTTCGAGGGTGCCGGTCTCCTTCTCGCGCACGATGGTGACGCTGGTGAGCAGAGCCGAGGCCATCATGAGAATGACCGCAATCAGAGCGGGGACGATGAAATGGCTGCTGCGCAGCTCGGGATTGTACCAGAGGCGGGTCTGGACCGTGACCGGCAGACCGCCGGTGGTCGACATTCCCTGTACCCCTTCGGCCGTCAGCAGGCTGACCGCCGTCTCGACCGCTGTTTTCGAAACGATCCCCCGGGCGTAGCCCAGCGCCATCGAAGCGGTGTTGGCGTTGGAACCGTCGAGAACGAACTCGACCGCCCGCGCCGAACCCGCCGCCAGCCCCCGGGCGTACCCGACCGGGATAACGAGGGTGAGAACCGTTTCACGGTTCAACATACCCTGCCGGGCGGCGTCGGCATCGGGATATCGAGCGGCGAGGACGAACTGGCCCGAGGCGGTGAAAGCATCGGTCAGTTGCCGGCTCTCGGGGGTGCGATCGTGATCCACCACACCGAGAGGAATGTTCTTGATATCCAGGCTCATGGCATGGCCGTAGAGAAAGGTCATGACGATCGGCATGAGTACGATGATGGTCAGGCTGCGGGCATCGCGTACGATGTGCCGCAGTTCCTTGCCCATGACGGCTCCGATCCGGCCGAACATCAGGCCGCCTCCCCGGAGGCGATCGCCATGAAGACTTCTTCGATCGAGGCCGCCCGGTAACCGGCCCGCAGCTCGGGGGGAGATCCGGTCGCAGCCAGACGGCCGGCCTGCATGATACCGAGCCGATGACAGTACTCGGCTTCGTCCATGTAGTGGGTGGTCACCAGGATGGTCGTACCCTGTCGGGCTGCCTCGGAGATGATCCGCCAGAAGCGCCGCCGGGCCACCGGATCGATACCGCCGGTGGGCTCGTCGAGAAAGAGCAGGGATGGACGGTGGATCAGGGCGCAGGCCAGGGCCAGCCGCTGACGGTGTCCGACCGGGAGTTGCCCCGTCGTCCGGTCTCCCATCCGGCCCAGATCGAAGAGGTCGATCAGCTCGGTCCGGCGACCGGCGAGTTCGCGGCGCCGCAAACCGTACACCCCGCCGAAGAAGGACAGATTCTCTTCCACCGTGAGATCTTCGTAGAGAGAAAATTTCTGCGACATATACCCGAGGCGCGGCTTGACCTGCTCGGGGCGGTCGTGAACCGGCACGCCCACCACCCAGGCCTCGCCCCCGCTGGGCCGCAGCAAACCGGTCAACATGCGGATGATAGTCGTTTTCCCGGCCCCGTTGGCTCCGAGCAGGCCGAATATCTCGCCTCGCGCGACGGCGAACGATACGGCATCGACGGCGGTGAAACGACCGAAGCGACGGGTCAGGTCGACGGCCTGGATGGCGATGTCGGCGGGCGGAGTCATGCCTGCACTCCCTCTCGGGCCAGAGCCACGAAGACATCCTCCAGGCTCGGTTCGGCCGGGTCGACACGGTCGACCTCGAGCCCGGCCTCTTCGAGGAGGGTTCTGAGCGCTGCGGCGTCGCGCTGCGGATCGTCGAGGGTAACGTGCAGGCTGGTACCGAAGGGAACGACCTCCCCGATCCAGTCGATGCTCTCCAGCAACCGGGCTGCCTCGCCGAGAGGTTCGACGGCGACTTCGAACAGAGCGGCATCGAAACTGCGGCGCAGTCGGGCCGGCGTGCCGCGGGTCAGAACCCGGCCCTCACGCATGATCATGACCTCGTCGCAGCGATCGGCTTCGTCCATATAGGGGGTCGAGACCAGCAGGGCGACACCGTCGGCCTGAAGCTGGTGCAGGATATCCCACAGTTCGACCCGGCTGATCGGATCGACCCCGGTGGTGGGTTCATCGAGCAGAAGCACGTCGGGGGCGTGGATAAGGGTGCAGGAGAGCGCCAGTTTCTGTTTCATCCCTCCCGAGAGGGCTCCCGCCCGCCGGCGCCGGAAGGGTTCGAGCCGGGCGAAGTCAAGCAGACGCGTCATCCGCTCGCGCCGCTCGATCCGTCGCACCCCGAATAGCCGGGCATAAAAAAGGAGGTTTTCCTCGACCGTGAGATCTGGATAGAGGCTGAATCTCTGTGGCATGTAGCCGATCCGGCCGCTCGAAGCCCGCTGCCCCGTCACATCGCGGGAATCGAGGAAGACCTGCCCGCCGTCGGGGCGGATCAGGCCGGTCAGCAACCGCATGGTGGTTGTCTTGCCCGCTCCATCGGGGCCGAGCAGACCCAGAATGGTCCCGGCCTCGAGCTCGAGCGAGAGCGCCTCGACGGCGGGCAGGCCCCGGTAGCACTTCCGGAGCCCGGTGGCGGAGAGCTGAACGCTCACGGCGATATCTCCGGCAGATCCACGTCGGCCGGCAGGCCGATCTTGAGCCGCCCCTCGGGATTGGGAACGGCTACCTTCACGGCGAAAACCAGGTCGGCCCGGGCTTCGGCGGTCTGCACGTTCTTGGGCGTGAACTCGGCTTCCTCGGCGATGTGCACCACCCGTCCGGTGAAAACGCGCTCGGGCCAGGCATCCACCCGCACCCCGGCCTCGCCCCCCGGCCGAACCCGGCCGATGAGGGGCGCCGGCAGGTAGACCCGCACGTGGAGTTCACTCAGGTCGGCGATCCGGACGATCCCCTGCCCCGGTGCGATCACTTCCCCCGGTTCGGCATAGACGGTGAGGACCGTGCCGGCTCGGGGGGCGGTGAGGGTACCCTCTCCGATCTGACGGTCGAGCGAAGCCAGTCGCAGACCGATCTCACGCTCGCGGACCGGAAAGATCTCGAAGGCTCTCTCGGCCTTTTCGACCTGCGTGCGGGCCAGTTCGACCGCCGTCTCCAGTTCATCGAGCCGGGCCTGCGGCGCGGCATCGCCCGCCACCAGAGCGGCCACCCGGTCACGCTCCCGCATTGCGGAGTCGAGCTGTTCGTGAGCCGCGGCCAGGGCGGTTTCGGCCTGGCGGCGCTCGACCCGGACCGCCTCGAGACCGACCCGGGCCAGGTCGCGGGCCTCGATGAGCGCGGTCGTCTCGATCCGGGCAATCAGGTCGCCGGCCGCGACCAGGTCCCCTTCTTCGACCGGCCGGTCGAGCAGGCGTCCACCGATGGTGGCTGCACAGATGACCTCTTCGGCTTCGAGCACCCCCGAACCCCAGAGGGGCGCCGGCTCTTCCTCGGCACAGCCGGCGAGCAACATCCCCCCGGCTGCGATCGCGACTCCCGCCAGAACCGTATGGAGCCGCCGCCGGATGGCGAGAGTCACACAGCGAAGCAGGCGGGACCTGTGCTGTCGTCCCTGCGAGCACGATCGCGGGACAGGGCGTTCCGTCTGCAGGTACATCACGAACCCTCCTCGTCGATAATGAGGCCGTGTCTGATCAGTTCGGCAATGGCCGCCGGGCGCCGGTCGATGATGTCATCGTACTCGCCCTCCTCGAGATCCCAGAGGATCTCGAGCAGCGGCCGGGCGGCATACGGGAAAATGGTCAGTGAGAGCAGGTGCAGAAAAACCTGCCGGGGATCGCCCTCCTGGATTTCGCCCTGTTCCATCATCCACTCCACCTCCCTTATCACCCGCGGCCCATCCAGACCCGGGATACTCCCGAGAACCCGCTCGACGATCGGTTTCAGATGCTGACCGCCCGCGGCCAGCTCGCGGAGCATGATCGAGCGGACCAGGGGATTGGCCCCCATGAAGCTGTGGTAGAGTTCGGTAATCGTCAGCAGGCGCTCTCCGGCGGGCTGGTCCCGCTGCAGAAAGAGGGGAAAGACCTTCATGAAGAGCCCGACGAAATTATGGATCAGGGTTTCCTGATACAGATGCTCTTTGTCGCGGAAATGGTAGTAGAGCATGGCCTTGTTGACCCCGGCTTCATCGGCGATAGCCTGGGTGCGGGCGCCCTCATAGCCGTGTTCGGAGAAATGCAGGGTAGCGGCATCGAGGATCCGTTCGCGCGAATCGGAGGTCCGGGATTGGACAGCTGACATCGCAGAGGTCTCCTTCAGGAGTCTCTTCACCAGTTCCCGTCCGGAAACGGCTCCTTTCCGCCTCGGGAACCACGATCGTGTCCATCCGGAGTTTCCGGATGGACACTAACTAACCAGTTAGTTAAATTATAATCCAGGAGAGAAATACGGGCAAGACAAACCGGTTTTCGCCCGAGTCCGATCCGGCCGGCAGGAGCTGAACAGATCCGGGTTCAGAGACGTCCTTCCTCTGGACGAGTCGGTACCGGTGCCTACCCTATCTACCCGGGAACGGAACACAGCCAGAGGGAATCGCATATGCGTCTGCCGCTACCCGCCGTAATCATCGTTCTGAGCCTCATTCTGTCCGCGTCGCCGACCGCGGCCCAACAGCCGGCCCGATTTCTGATCCAGGCCGGGGCCGACCTGACGATGCCGGTCGGTGACCTGGCCGCCGTGGATCCCGGGACGGGCGGCCTGGCCACCAGCGAGTTCGGTGTCACTGGTCGAATCTGCGCAGCCCTGACCGAACGGCTGGCCCTCTCGGTAGCCTGGATCGGACACAGGTTTGGCTTCGATGAGATCATGTACGAGGAGTTTCTCGGAGAAGAGGTCGAAGTCACAACCCACCAGGCCCGGGCCCTGATCGCCGGAATACGGTACTACGTCCCCAACGCCGCGGATCACCGGCCATACGTCCAGGCCGGCGTGGGCCGGTATGTCTATGAAATCACGGGAACCAGGGATCAGAGTCCCTGCGGGCATACCGATGACCCCGTCCCCGGGTATACCTTCGGGGGGGGGACCATTTTATCGACCGGATTGTTCGCTATCGATCTGTCCCTCGATCTGCACACGTCCCGATTCACTTTCATAGAAGGCACCGAAGGTACCGCCACCTGGCTGCTCTTCTCCGGTTGCCTGGCCGTGCCTATCTGGTAGGGCGGCGAGGTCGGTTCGGCAATGAATTCCCCGGCGATCATACACCACATGGACCGCGGCCTGTACCTGCCGGAGATCGTCCCCGATCCGGCCGCCGTGGTGTCTCCCTCACCGCCCCTGCTCTGGATTCACGGTCTGGGGGAATATTCGCGTTCCCGGCTCGATGAGGCGGGCGTGCGGTGTCAGGTCGTTCCCGAGGCCGGGCACTGGCCCTTCCTTGATCAGCCCGATCTTTTTCTCAGTCTCCTGACGGATTTCCTCGACCGGATCTGAGACGGTTCACCGGCAGCGCAGCACGATCTCGAACCGCCGGTAATCGTCGACCCCGACCGCTGTGCCGGTATCGGCGCCGACCGTGAAGAACAGACCCGTTCCGGTCGCATAGAGGTGCTGACCGGATTCGAGTTCGTCGACGTACTGCTCGACCGATCCGATCCGGACCGGCAGGGACGTGACCGGGTCCACGTCCTCGACCCCGCCGGTGAAGGGCAGGCAGTACTCGACGCCGATCCGGCCTTCGAGCACGAGCCGGACGGTGTCGTCATCGACCTCTTCGACCCGGATGATCCGCAGATCGTCGGGCGCCTCTCCCAGACGTGAGATGATCCGGGTGACCGCCTCTTCGAGCGGAGCGCGGTATTCGGAGTCGAGGATCAGGGCGAAACCGGAACGGCGTCTTTCCACGCTCAGGACCAGCTCGCCCCCCTGCACCACGCCATCGGCTGTGCCGGAGCCCCGCAGACGCTCCAGGGGCAGAGGACGGGGTGCGAACCGGACCGCGAGTCCTTCGGGCGCCCGGAGAGTGAGCCGGTACTGCTCACGGGCGCTATTCACGCTCAGGTCGATGGTCTCGCCGTTCCCGAGCGGATATCCATAGATCAGGAAACGATTCCACCCGCCGGGGAGCTGTGGGCTGACGGTGATGAGGTTCTCAGGCAGATTGACCTCGAGCCCCAGCAGGCCCCGGATCAGTACCGCCGGGATGGGGCTGGAAGAGAAGAGCTGATGGGGAACGCTGGTTTCCAGGGCGGTGAAGTAATCCCCGCTCATCACCTCGGGATGACGGCCGCGGGCGTCGATGAAGGTGTTGGCGGCCAGCTGGAGCAGGTGCTGATAGCCTGCATGCCGACGCCCGGAGGCGTATTCGGCCAGGGCGGCATAGCCTGTCAGGAAGGGCCAGACGGCGCCGTTGTTGTAGCCCACCGGGTTGTAGAAGGGACTGTCCTCGGCCAGCATCCGGATGCCCCAGTCGGTGGTCAGGCGAGCCGAGGCAATCAGGTCGAGAGTGTTTTCGGCGGCCTCGCCCTCGAGCAGCCCGAAGGCAAGCGGAAAGGCCGCCCAGGCGGTGACATCGTTTTTCGGTTCGCCCGAAACCGCCACCCCGAAGTTGAGGGTCCGCGTGACCGGATCGATGAAGAGTTCCCCCAGGCGGGTACGGGCCCGTTCGTGAGCGGCCTCGAATTCCGCGACCCGATCGGTTTCACCCACAGCGGCGGCCATATCGGCCAGGTCGGCCAGGGCCCGGGTCCAGACGGTGGCGATGAAGACCCCGGTCTTGAGTCCTTCGCGCAGACTGCCCAGCTCCGAGGCCCCCAGCCCGGCCCGGGAGTTGTCCATGAGCCCGTCGCCGTCCTCATCGGCCCAGAGCCCGAACTCATACGCCCGGAGCAGATGCGGCCAGGAATTCTGCAGGAGTTCCTCGTCACCGGTCCAGCGCCAGTAGTTGGCCACCGCCACGATGTAAAAAGGCGACGTATCGCCGTGGATATAGGCATAGGGATAGTCACCGAACCAGTCCAGCAGAGGTGCCGAGCGGGTCAGCTCGTGCATCATCTTCCCGTCCTCGCGCTGGTATTTTTCGAGGAAGGGAAAGGCTTCGGCCAGGACCCACCCCTGCCCCGCCGCCACCAGGCCGAGAGAGTTGATGCTGGTATCACCTCCGAAGTACCAGGAAAAGCCCGGCCGGTAACCGTTCCCGGTGGGCCCGAATCCGGCCACCAGGCCGGTACCCAGACCGGGTGAGTACTGCAAGCCGTCGGTGAGCGAACTGACCGCCCAGCGCCAGGCTTCCTCCAGAGCGGGCATCGAGAGGGCGAGCGTGCCGGCCTGCGGCTGCGCCTGCCAGGCGGCTTCTCTTTCAGCGAGCAACCCCCCGGCGCCTTCCAGGATCCGGCGAGCCCGCTCGAGGGTTGTCTCGCGGGCTTCCTGCCCGCCGGTGATGACCAGTGTGATCGGTCCGGCAGCGGCCCGCCGGCGGTCGACTTCGATCTCGAAGGCGCTCGCTCCGGCCAGCTGGTGGGCGGGGGCCGATGAACCTCGCGCGGCTTCGGAGCAGGCTACGACCGCATTCACGCTCCCCCGGCTTTCGCTCAGCACATACCCCGGCACCGCCTGGTCGTAGTAGGCGTACTGCCCGCCCATGCCGCCCGGCCACATCGGTTCCAGATCGGGGATGAAGCTGGGAATCAGGGTCAGGTCGGTGCTGGTGTCGATCTCGAGCCGCATGACGAGAATCGGTTCGGTGGCGTGGGCGAAGATCGTCTGCCGGAGACCGAAGCGGGAGTGCACGTAGGAAATCTCGACCGCATAGGGATGGATGGATACGCTCCGGGCCAGGCCGGCCAGATCGATCTCGCTGCCCACCTCGCCGGTCCGCACGGTCAGGTTGAAGGCGTGGACAACCTTCCAGGGCCAGACCCAGGCTTCCAACTCGCCGCTCTCGGTGCCCATCCAGGCGGCTGAGCGCCCGATGGCATCGACATACGCTTCCGGGCGGGCGGGACCGGTAAGCATCTGCCCGCCGGACTGGGCCGCAGCCGGGGCGGGTGGGAGAGCGAGAAGAGAGGTCAGGAGGGTCAGAGACAGACAGCGACAGCGTCGATCAGGGCGCATGGCCATTCTCCGGTTCCGGCGGGGGTTCGAGTGTCATGTAACCACCGGCAGGGAAAAAAGGGAAGCGGGGAAGCTCCGGTGGGAACGGGCCCTGATCCGGATCGGGATCGACTCAGGCCGGCAGACCCAGGAACGAGGGGGCCACGAAGGCGATGACGACCAGAACCAGACCGACGGCGATGAGGAGAACCGCCACGACCGGGATGAGGTAGGCCAGCAGGACCGCCCAGACCGGAGCGGCATGCACCCGCCTGAGAGCCACATACTGCAGCACCGCCGTCCAGAGACCGGCCACGAGTACCCCGATGAGGGGCAGGAAGCCCAGCACGGCCGGGGCCGAGGCATATCCCCCCGCCCGCCAGGTGCCCCTCCACCCGCCGCGGGCGTGGCCGAGCAGGGTCAGGATCAGATGCACCATGGCCAGCCCGCAGAGCAGGCTGGCGAACTGGACCAGGGGCGCCACGATCACGAAGATCCACCAGGGGACTTCGAACATCCCCGCCCGGGGAGCGGTCATGATGATGTCGATCGTCTCCTGCATGAAACTGTAGCCCTCGATACCGGAGACGACGAAGGGAGGCAGGGTGGTCACGACCCAGAAGACCAGAGCCGCCCGGACGGACCCGTCGGTCGGCAGACGGGAGAAAAAAGCTCCCGGAGCCCGCAGGATATCGAACAGGGTGCCGAAAAAAGCCGAGAGCGGTCCCACCTCGCGGAACCGCTCCCAGGCCGGCGGCATCTGCGGCGGGTGCATCAGCGCCCCCCCGTCCGGGTCCGATCAGCCCGAACCGGGATCGCCGCTCTCTCCGACCGCCAGGTCCTCACGCTGCTGCCAGAGGAGGTCGAGATTACTCCTGTACATCAGGAAGACCGTCTCCCCGGCATCCCGGCGCACATAGAAGCGGTTCTGATCGTCGGGGATCTCCCAGATCCGGACCTCGTGGCTCGAGCCGTCGGTCATGACCACCCGCAGCGAACCGAGAGGCTCCTCCCAGTCGACCGACACTTCGCCTTCGAAGACCGGGAAGCCGCTGGCCGAAAGGGAGGCCAGCTTGCGGGCGATCCGTACCGCCTGGCTCGAGTCGGCCTCCACGGGTTCGGAATCGCCGGCATAGAGCACCGTCCAGGGCGTGTCGGGCGCACCGGCCAGACGACCCCGGCGGGCCAGAACGTACTCGATCGAGTCCTTTGCGGCGTGCACCTCCTGGATGGTCTCGAGCGGCAGATCGAGGATGGTGCGGTCCCGCCAGGCGCCCACCTCCTTGTCGACGTACCCGCTCAACAGCCCGGTGGCGGTATAGACGTCATTCTGGCCGAACTCTCTGACGTAGGTATGGTTGAAGTCGCTCGTCATCTTGCCCACGTAGTAGGCGAAGAGTTCCCGGTTTCCGTCGCGGCCGCCGAAGAGACGCACCAGCATCCCGGTGTCATGTCCCACTTCGTAGAGATCGTGGTTGCCGGGATTGCTCGAGACCAGGTTCACGACCGCCAGCTCGCCTGTCTTTTCGAGCAGGTCCTCGACGGCGGTCTGGTTGGCCGGGTACTCGAGCGGTTCGGTCAGCATCCAGCGCCCTCCGTGGTGCTCGAGCATGACCTCTTTGCCCTGACCGGTAATCTCGATCTTGACCACATCTTCGACATCAACCCGCCCGAACGACCTTTCCCGACTGGTCGTCCTACGCTTCTGGGCGACAGACCAGACCGCGGTAGCCAGGAGCAGGACCGTGAAAACGATCAGAAGTCTGCGCGTACTCTCTGCCATCTGTCATTCCTCCGTCGCTGTCAGGGCCTGCAGACGCTGACGGACCGGACGCCGCCGGTACCGCCACCACATCACTCCCGCCAGGATCGCCAGGATCGGGGGCAGCAGGATGTTGAGCCACTTCACCACGACCCGGGGAGCGTTGCCGAGTTCGCTCAGCGGGCGGTGGTCGATCTCCTTGGCCCGGATGCCGATCAGGCCTTCCTCCTGGAAGAGCCAGTCGGTGACGTTCTGCATCAGGGGCAGGTTCCGCCCCTCCAGCATCCGCGTGTAATTGTCCTCGATGAAAGTGGCGTCCCCCACCACCACCAGCCGGTTCTCGATCGGCCCGTCCAGGTGGGGCGTCAGCTCGATCGAGTCTGGAACGGCGGGAGCGGCCGCAAAGGCGCTCGAGAACTCGCCGGTCACAGTAGCGGCCAGGGGATAGGGCCCGCCTCTGAAGTTGCCTTCGGCCATGGCCTGGTTGGGAGCGATGAAGAAGAACTCCTCCTGCAGGCTGGAATGCCGGCTGGTATAGATGATCGGCTCGACGTCGACCCGGGGCGGCACTGCCGGCCAGGCGTTCAGGGTGTCGGGCACAAACTGCAGGAACTCGCTCGAGGCGGTCGAATCGGGCGGACTGAGCGAGGTGTCGATCGGACTGGCGTAGAAAAAGACCATATCGGGGAGATCCTTGGAGATAGGATGCTCCCGGTTGTAATTCCGCACGGCCGGGAAGAAGGGATAGGGAACCTGCTCCTGGACCCGGAAGATGCCCCGCTGGCTGGTCATGAAAATCGGCTGATTGGAGCGATCCATAACCAGCCCCGGGCGGACCCGGACGCCGTAGTGCGCCAGCCAGTTGTCCATCCCGAGCGGCATCGGCTGGGCCATCCCCTGCTGCGACTGCTGCAGGTCGGCGGCCACGGCGTCGATCAGCCAGCAGGTACGTCCGCCCCGCATGATGAACTGATCGATGGCGTAACGCTCCCAGGCCGTGAAACTCTCCTGCGGCCCGATGATGAAGAGCGATTCGACCTCGGGGGGAACGCTGCGGAAGCTGTCGACCCGCACCGTGCGGACCTCGTAGTGGCGTTCGAGCTCCTGTTTGAGGAAGTTCACCCGTACCTCTTCGGGGCCGGCGGTGGGGGTCCGCATGCCGTGCCCGTCCAGGAAGGCCACGACCGGCCTCTCTTCACGGCTCACGGCCCGGATGGCGGTGGTGACGTCGTATTCCAGGCCGGCTGTGTTCTGTACCAGGGGGATGGTCTCGGTGCGGTCCTGGTAGAGAAAGACCAGGGCCATGTACACCATCTTGACCTCGAGCCGGTCCTGTTCGATGGCCTGCATCCGCACCGGCTGGATACCGTACGAGAGGGCTTCCTCCTGCAGTTCCTCCTCTGAAGCCGGATCCACGAACTCGAAGTGGATGCGGTTGCGGGCAAAGGCCTTGTAATCGTCCATCTTGTCGCGCACGTAACGCGAGATGCTGGCGTACTGGGCGGGCAGGTCCTCGGAAAAGTACCCCTTGATGGTCAGGCGGTCATCGAGCGAGCGCACGACCTCTTTCGAGGCCCGGCTCAGGCTGAAGATCCCCTTCCCGGTCAGGTCGAGACGCAGGAACAGCGACAGCCCCAGCACGTTGATGACGACCAGGATGGCACCGAAGATCAACAGGTTGGTGCGCCGGACGGCACGCTGCTGAGCGGCGGTTTCGTGAATGGTATCGGCAGTCATCGTCATCACCCCCCTACTCTGTCCGGGCGGCCAGGCGTTCGGCGGCCAGGGCCAGCCCCAGGGCTGTGATCGAGAGGAAATAGAGCAAGTCGCGGCTGTCGAGCACCCCCCGGGAGAGATTCTCGAGGTGATAGCCCAGGGAGAGGTACTCGAGCACCGGCGCCACTCCTGCGGGGAGGAAGACGAGCAGGTTGCCCAGCATGAAGAGTGCGAAGAGGACGCTGAACGAGATCACGAAGGCGATGACCTGGTTCTGCGACACGCTCGAGGCATAGATTCCCACCGCACTGCCCGCCGCGCCCATCAGCAGCAGCCCCAGGTAACCGCCCACGACCGCACCTTCATCGGGATTGCCGAGGACAATCAGGGTCAGAAAGTAGATGAGGGTGAAGACCAGGGTGATGCCGAGCAGAGTCATGGCGCCCAGCCACTTGGCCAGCACGATCTCGATATCGGTGATCGGGTAGGTCACCAGCAGCTGCAGCGAGCCGCTCTGACGCTCCTCGGCCAGCAGCCGCATGGTGATGGCGGGGATGAAAAAGACCAGGATCAGCCGGGCCACCTCGAAGAAGGTCCGCAGGGTGGCCTGTCCGACCAGGAAGAGATCGCTGGCGAAAAACCACCCGACGATGAGCAGAAAGACGCTCATGACCACATAGGCGATCGGAGAGTTGAAGTACGCCTTGAGTTCCTTCCGGTAGAGGGCACCGATATTGGCCCAGTCCACACCGGTTACGTTGGCCGTCATGACACACCCCCTTCCGCTCCATCCGCCTTTCCGGTAGTGTCCTCGCCGATGGTGAGCTGGCGGAAGATGTCCTCCAGGGTGCTCCCTTCGAGGTACAGTTCGGCCAGGGGCCAGTTTTTCTCGGCTGCCAGCCGGTAGAGTTCGAGCCGGGGATCGGTGTTGGGCGCCGTCTCGAGAGTGAAGAGTTCGAGCCCACCTTCACGTCCGGCGACCTCGACCCCGGTGACTCCCGCTACAGAGGAGAAGGCCTCGGCCGCCGCGGCGGTTTCGAAGCCTTCGGGCACGAAGCCGATCCGCACCCGCTGGCGGCCTCGCAGGCGCCCCCCGAGTTCGTCGGGAGGACCATCGGCGACGATCCGGCCCCGGTTGATGATGATGACACGGTCGCAGGTGGCGGTGACCTCGGGCAGGATGTGGGTCGACAGGATCAGGGTTTTCTCCTGGCCGAATTCACGGATCAGCGAGCGGATTTCCGCGATCTGGTTGGGATCGAGTCCCGAGGTGGGCTCGTCGAGAATGATCAGATCGGGATCGTGGATCAGAGCCTGGGCCAGACCCACCCGCTGGCGGTAGCCGCGGGAGAGCTCGCTGACATCCTTGCCGAGCACCTCGCCCAGACCACAGACCTCTATCATCTCTTTGATCCGCCGCCCTTTCAGGCCTGGTTCCAGACCACGCATCTCAGCCACGAACTCGAGGTATTCGAGCACGGGCATGAAGGTGTAGAGAGGCGAATCTTCGGGCAGGTAGCCCAGAGAGCGCCGGATGGGCAGGGAATCGGACAGGACCGAACGGTCATCGATAGTGACATCGCCCGAGGTAGGGGGCATGTAGCAGGTGATGATTTTCATGGTGGTGGTCTTCCCGGCTCCGTTGGGCCCCAGGAAACCGACCACCTCACCCCGCTCCACTTCGAAGCTGATGTCATCCACGGCGACCGTCCCGTCATACCTTTTGGTCAGGTTCTGCACGCGTATCACGGATGGTTCTCCGGTTATCGTGTTCAGAGTCGTTGTTCGCAGTTCACTTCAGAAAACGGACCAGCTCACTCCACCAGTCGTACACACCGGTGAGCCCCGTCACGATGTCTTCCTGTTTCTCGGCGGTGGAATCCTCGGTGCCGAGAGCCACATTGAGGAAACCGACACCGCGGGCGAAGAGGGTCTGGTTCCGCTCCCACTCGCGTCGAGCCAGGATCCGATTCTCGGGACAGGGAAGCGCCGAAATCTCGTTCTTGAGCCGTTCGAGCTCCCGCAGCTGAGCCCGGACCGGAGTCCAGTTGCTGTCGACCATGGCCTGCTGGTACAGGGGGACGTAGATTCCCCCGAATTCGTGCAGGACCGGAACCTGTTCGCTCTTCTTCAACAGGCGTTCCGGGCCCGGTGCACCGCAGGCGGCGACCGAGAGAGCCAGCAGCACGATCCCCACCGGGATGGCATAACGTGGCCGTATACTCATACTTCGCAAACCTCCCGCCTGTTCCCACAATTTCCGCAACGCCGCTGCCGGAGCTAAAAGGAGAATTACCAGACCTCCCTCTCCTGGAGGCGCCGCAGACCGATCTCCATCGGTACTATAAAACAGAAGAGAGAGAGAATCAGCACAAAGACAGCGCTCAGGCCCGCTTCGGCGAACTGGGCGCTGACCAGACTCCTTCCGCGCAGGATGGTGAGCATGATGCCGTAGACCGGACGATACTGGATCGCGACCACCACCGCCACGAAGGTGATCGCCAGGACCATGAAGATCACACCGCCGAAGCTGGCCGGGATCTTGGCCACGTTCTCCCATTTGAAATTGGGGTAGACCGCCCCGGTGCCGATCGCCAGGCCGGTGATACCCAGGACCATGACGAAGATCGTTCCCACCCCCAGCCAGGCCACGATCGGATGGGTGTCGAGCAGCAGGTTGGTGAGGATGATGAGAGTTTCCCCGAGCAGGAGCAGGGGAAAGAAGGAAATCCAGAACTTGCTCCAGACGTACCCCTTGAGCCCCAGCGGGCTGGAACGGATCAGCCAGAAGGCGTTGCCCTCCAGGCTGACGGCCGGGAAGACGAAGCGGGCTGCGACGGCGGAGACGACAAAGCCGGCCAGGCCCAGGTTGAGAAAGGCCACCAGGTTGGTCAGCCAGATCGTGGGGACGTACGTGTTGGCCAGCGGGAGAACGCGGAAATTGTACACGTAGAGCACGACCAGGGCCAGCAGGAGGAAGAGCTGGGACCACTGGGTGATGTCACGCACGAAAGTCTTGACGTCCTTCGAGATGATCTGGCGGAGCTGACGGGGGAAAAAGAAGCTGTAGCCGGTGATGAGGCGGTCGAGCAGGGGCGTGCGCGAGAGCCGCAACCGGCGGACCTCCTGCGTTTTCGTGAAGCCGTGCGCATAGGTGCGCCGGGCCACCCAGGCGCCGGCCACGACGATCGCCATCGAGCTGACCAGCAGCATGCCCAGGTGGAAGGGATCGTAGCCGAGGGTGCCGGTCAGGTAGCTGGCTACCGCTTCGGAAGCCCACTGGCTGGGCAACAGGGGCGAGAGGGGGGCGCGCATGGCCTGAAAGAAATCGACCAGGGAGTTGAAGGCGTCAGGATCGAGCAGCCGTTCGGGACGCAGGACACGGAAGATCAGGATGATGCCGGCGAAGAAGAGCAGACTCACGATCATGAGCACGTCTTTGGCCCGCCGGGCCGGGAAGACGTTGACGAGCAGCATGGTCAGGGCCACGCCGAGGACCGACGGAATGACCGCGAACGCCACCAGGGTGAGTACGGCGATCAGGTAGTAGAGCAGATCGCCGTCGAAAACCGCTCCATAGGAGATAAAGACCGGCAGGGCGAAGAGAACCACCATCCAGGAGGCGTTCACGATCGTTTCGGCCAGCCGGGCCAGATAGAGGGCGTCGGAGGATATCGGGGCAGCATTCAGGAGCTGCAGATCGCTGCTCATGAAGAAGATGCCGAAGGAGGTGAGCAGCGAAGACCACATCAGGATGCCGAGGAAGAAGAGGAAGATCATGGCCAGGATTTTGCCCGGCAGGATCTCTCCGAATTCCTCGACCACCCGGAACTGGTAGAGGAAATTGGTGAAGAGCAGGTAGATCACGACCCAGAAGCCGGAGACGAGGATGACCAGTACCAGGGTGCGAACCAGGTCGCCGGGGGCCCGGAAGCGGATCCGGTTTTTCAGCTGCAGCCAGCGGGGGCGAAGCAGGAGCAGCACTTCTGCCAGGAGGGGATCGCGCATGCCGGGGCGGTCAGAGGCGCAGGGCCCGGACGACCTCTTCCATATCCTCGTCGGTCGTGAGTTTGAGGAAAACCGCCTCGAGCCGGGCCGCTTCATCGCCCCCCATGCCCGCCCGGGCCCGCAGTTCCCCGAGCGTTCCCGCCGCGATGATCTCGCCCTCCTGGATGATGGCGATCCGATCGCAGAGTTCCTCGGCCACGGCCAGAGTGTGCGTGGACATGAAAATGGCTCCCCCCCCTTCGGCCCGCTGCTGAAAGAGGCTCTTGAGCAGGCGGGCGCCTTTCGGGTCGAGGCCGACCATCGGTTCGTCCACGATGATGATCTCGGGCTCGTGCAGCAGAGCCGCCCCCATCACCAGACGCTGCTTCATGCCGTGCGAGTACGACTCGACCAACTCGTCGCCCCACTCCTCGAGCTCAAAGAAGAGGAGCAGGTCGTCGATCCGTTCTTCGAGTTCGTCGACCTCTTCCTCATAGACCTTGTAGAGGCCGGCGATGAACCGGAGGAACTCGCGCCCGGTCAGCTTCTCGTAGATGAAGGGCCGGTCGGGGATGAAACCGACGATCGTTTTCGCGGCGACCGGATCGGAGAGCAGGTCGAAGCCCCCGAGTTCGATCTGACCGGCGCTGGGATGGAGCAGCCCGACCAGGGTCCGGATCGTGGTCGTCTTGCCCGCCCCGTTCGGCCCGAGGAAACCGAAGATCTCTCCCCGGTGCACCTCGAGGTCGATTCCCCGTACCGCCTCGACGGTCGAGAAATGCTTGTGGAGCCCGCGCACCCTGAGCGCCGGAGCCTCGGGATTCCGGACAATCAAACGACTCATCGGGACCTTTCGGCTGACGGAAGCGGTTCGTAGCGTACGACGTCGATGGTGATACGACCGATGATCCGCATCAGGTCCACCTGCTGTTCGAGACCGCCCCTGATGAAGCTGATATGGGTGGCGTCGGCGGGAAACTGATCGAAGGTCGGATCGACCGCCACCCAGTCACCGATCCAGACCGATGGCCAGGCGTGGTAGTAGAACCTGCCGTCGAGGTAGACCACTCCGGCGTTCATCAGGGTCGGCAGACCCACCGCCCGGGCCAGGGCGGTATAGAGGGTGGTATGCTCGTTGCAGTCCCCGCGGCGCCGCTCGAGCACCTCCAGCGCACTCGGGATACCCGCCGTGGGCTCCTTGGCCAGTTCTTCGTAGATCCAGTGCACCAGGGTCTCGGCGAAAGCCCGGGCGCTGCGCCTCGATCCCCGTATGCGTCGCGCCGTACCGACGATGAGGGGATCCTCGCTCTGGACGAGCGGCGTCGGGCCCAGGTAGCGACGCAGTCCCACTCCCCCGGCGGGCAGGGAGTAATCCGCGAGGGAGGCCAGTTCCTCGATCTTGACCTCGACAATTTCCTCGATGAGTTCCTGCCGTCCGAAAGTCAGATCGAACTCCGAGAAATCCACCCCCCCCAACCGCACCGTCATCGAGTCGACGTTCCGCGCGTCTTCGATCTTCATGACTCCGGCCGGGATGGCGGCCAGATTGACGATATCCAGGGCGGTCGAACGCTCCCATCCCGCGGTCAGAGCCGTATCGCGGTCTTCGCGTCGTATTTGAAACGTGGCGAAACCGAAGGGGAGTTCTCCGACGAGTTCCCGCCCCCGGTCATCGACCCAGATCCGGGCCGTCAGACCCAGGTATTCGGTTTCCAGCCTCCAGGCCGGACGGGAGGTGCCGGCGAGGAGAACCGTATCGCGCCCGGCAACCCGGATCTGGTGCGCCACGGTTGCCATCGAGGCCGGATCGAAGACCGGGACCGCGACCGTTTCACCGACCGTGAAACCGTCACGGGCCAGGAGCAGTTCGGGACCGGCGTCGAGATAGATCGGACCATCGAGGGGGATGACCTGTTCCGCGCCCCTTTCACCCGGAGCTCCCACGACGACCCGCAGGCGCCGACCGTCGACTCCACCCCGAATCTCGATACTGGTCCCTCCCGCCAGACCCCGCCCGGCGGCGGTCGGACCGGAGCCGGCGGCATCGGTCGAGAGCGCGAAGGAAAAGGAGCGCAGGCTGTAATCGGGATTCAGGGTGCTCTCGCTGCGCAGGTTGAGAACCTGATCGACACCGAGCGCGGTCAGTTGCAGCAGCTGGGTGGTTTCCACCCGGAAAAGGGTATCCCCCACGCTCTCGCGCCGCGACCAGGCGTACCCCACCTTTCCGTCATTCAGGTAGATCCCCGTCCACCACTCCACAGCCGCGGTATCGGCTCGGACGGCTCCGAGAGTCCACCGCGGAAGCTCGGTGAAGTATTCCCTCTTGACCAGCATCCCGGCCATGGCAAACCAGGCCAAAACGATGAGGGCGGGTATGATCCTCACTCGACGCATAGGTGTCCTAATCTAAACCGACCGGGCCGGGGGCGCCACCCCGGGGCGACGAAGCTCTCCGCAATGACCGCCGGGTATCCCTTCTGCCTCATGAGCAGTCCGCACATCGCGACGAAACGGCCGACACCGGCGCTTTCGGATTATGTCTGCGGGGAGGAGGGTTCGTCCTCGACGGGCAGCCAGCCGACATGGTTCTCGACCCCGAAGCCGAGCAGGGCCCGCCGGACCAGCCTGGCCGGCAGAACGGCGGGCACGATCCGCATCCCCAGATCGAGCAGCCAGTCGGCCGAGATCCATTCATACACCCTCCGTACAACCCTTTTGAATGTCAGCCTCCGGCGCAGTTCGGGAGGCAGCGGTCGCCGGAAAATGCCCTGATCGCCGGTTTCGAGGAAGGTCGTCACGAGATAGGAGGCTCGCCGAGCGTGCTGCAGCACGTAATGGATCCCCCCGGCGGTCAGAGGGGAGACCAGACCGGCGGCATCGCCGACCAGCATGACCCGCTCGCGCACCAGCACCGGTCGCGGCCCGGCACAGGGGATGAAGGCTCCCCGCCGCGAGATCATGCGTTGCAGGCCGAACCGGGGGCGCACCTCGTCGATGAAGCCGGTCAGGGCCCGGGCCGGCGACCACCCCCGGCGCCGGCGACCGGCCAGACCGACCAGATACCCCTGCGGCCCGGGGATGACCCAGGCGAGGTAACCCGGTGCCAGACGCCGGCCGAAGAAGAGATGGATACCGCCGTTCTCATCGGCCTCGCTCGAGGTGTGAATCTCTTCGATGCCATGCAGAAAACGACGGTAGCGGGGCAGATCGAGAGCCGCAGCCACCTCGGAACGGGGACCGTCGGCACCCAGCACGAAACGGGCCGTGAAGGTGAAGGGCTCGCCACCCGGGTACTGGACCAGGAGACGGATACCGTCGGCGGTGGTCTCGAGGTCGATCAGACGGTGCCGTTCCCTGATCTCAGCCCCGGCATGACGGGCTTCGGCAGCCATCCATTCCAGCAGGGCCGGCATGTCGGCCACGTAGAATTGCCGGCTGGCGTGTTCGGCGGCGAAGGTCCGTCCCCCGGGGGCATGGATGGTCACCCGCGAGAGACCGCCGCCGAAGAGGTGCCGGGGAAAAGGTACATCCTCGAAGGCCTGCTGCACGAAAAGACCCGTAACCTGGATGATGTCACCGATCAGGTTCGACTCCAGGCACAGGGTGCGCAGACCGCGCATCGCCAGCAGGCGGGTCGTATGCAGACCCGCCAGTCCACCGCCGATCACGATGATGTCGTAGTCCATGCAGCCCTTTCCGGGGCTGTGGCTCAACTCCACCGCCCTCCCGGGCCATAGTAGTGTCCACCCGGAAACTCCGGATGGACACAAGCGTGGTTCCCGAGGCGGGAACGAGGACTTTTCCGCGAGGTCAAGGAAGTCAACGGGTTGCGCGGAGGCGTACTGACTGTACGTCGCACAAGGAACCCGGCCGACTGACGCCGAGATCGCGGAAAAGAACCGTTTCCGGACGGGAACTAGAGTAACAGACAGGCCCGACCGAAGTCACCCGGCTCAGTGGATCAGGAGCCCGAGGTAGAACGCCCGGCCCATGGCCCCGTATCCCCAGACCCACACCGGATCGGCATCGGTGATGTTGCGCAGACGCACGCGCAATCCGAGATGTTCCGTCGCTTCGTACCCGAGTTCGGCCTCGACCAGGGTGACGGGTTCGAGATCGACGACGGGATACGGCGGGGAATGGAAGTCGATATCGGAACGCTTCCCGACATGGCGGAACCGGGCCGAGCCATACAGGGCTCCCGCACTGTGCCAGTCGAGGCCGAGCGTCGCGGTCAGGGCGGGACGTCGGACCAGATCCTCGCCGGCGGTTTCGTCGCGGGCCTGCATCAGCGTCAGACCCGCTTCGGCTCCCAGTCTGTCGGAGAGCGCGAGCCGGACCTCCCCTTCCGCCCCCTGCATCACAACCTCGCTCCGGTTGACATACTGCGAAATCCAGGTCGTGGGATCGGTGATAAAATCGATCAGATCGGTCACGTTCTGACGGTAGACGCTCACCCCCACCCGGGCGCGATCGGTCAGAGGCACCTCGAGTCCCAGGTCGTACCCCAGCGAGCGCTCGGCCTCCAGATCGGCGTTTCCGTACCGGGGGCTGAAGCACTGGTAGATCGAGGGGGTACGGAAAGCGGTACCGATCGAAGATCTCACCAGAATCCGCCCGATTGGAACGACCGCCGCCGCCCGCATGGTGGGATGGACGCCATACCCGCTCCAGACATCGATCCGGCCGCCGAGGGTCAGGGCGACGGGACCGAGACCGAACTGATCCTGGACGTAGAGAGCCGTTACCGACCGGGCCTGCCAGGGCAGGTTCTCGGAATACAGCCAGCCGCCCGAGTCCGACGCATACCGGCTCTGCCCGCTGCGGCGCTCCCAGGCCAGACCGGCGGTCAGGCGATGATCGGCCAGAACCACCTCGTGCTGCCACTGTGCACTCTGGACCAGCCCGCGGTACTCCGAATTGACCCGCTCGTCGGCATGATCGGGATCGGCGCCGTCGAAGCCGGTCCGGCGAACGGCCGTGGCACCGAGGAGCAGACTGTGGGTCCACCGCGTTCCCGGAGTCGACCGGTAGCGCACACTGCCGGTCAGATCCTGACGGTGGTCGAGAGCATTGGGATCGTCTCCGAAAGGCCCGCCGAAATCGTCGATATCGAAACGGGAACGGCTGCCCCGCAGCGTGGCAGTCAGCTCTCCGCGTCCCACCTGACGCTCGAGGCTCATGGCACCCGACCACATATTCCAGTCGTCGGGCTCGGTGTTGCCGTCGGCTTCGGCCGCACTCGAGATCCCGCCGAGCTGGCGCCGGGCGATCTCGAGACGGATCCGGTTTCCAGCCAGAGTCCCGCTCACGCCCGCGGCGGCGTTCAGGGTTTCGTACGAGCCCCCCTCGAAGGTCGCCCACGGGGCGACGGCCTCGCCGGGGGGGCGGGTGATGATGTTGATCACGCCGGCCACGGCGTCAGATCCGTACAGGGTGCTCTGCGGCCCCCGCACGATTTCGATCCGCTCGATCGCGTCGGTCGGAAAGGTGCTGAAATCGAAGCTGTTGCCGGGAGTGAGCGGATCGTTGACTTCGATACCGTCCACGAGAACGAGCAGGTGATCGCCTTTGGCACCGCGCATGAAGACGGTTGCAGTACCGGCCGCAGAGCCGGCCTGGATCTGTACCAGACCGGGCACGAAGGCCAGCCCCTCCAGCAGCGTGGCGGCACCCCGGGCCCGCAGCTCGGAACCGGTCACGACAGCGACCGAAGAACCCACCTGACTGATCGAGGTCGGGGTTCGGGTGGCGGTGACAATGACGGGATCGAAGACGTACTCGGGAAGCTGGGCCCTCGCTCCCCGGGGTACCGCGCCGCCCGCGAGGCACCCGAGGATGCAAACCAGGATACGCGTGTTCATGACTCCCCCTGTCGGCATGCAGGTTTTGATCCCGGGGGGCGGGACGGCGGGCGTGCGGCCTGAGGAGCCGGACGCGAACGCACCCCCCCCGCGGGCTGGTGTCGCCACACCCCAGCAGGTCTCCTGGCTTCCGGATCACTCCCGCACCGCACCTTCCCGGCAGGTGGGCCGCGCTTAAACGACCTGCCCTGCCAGTGGCGGCCGGCCCCTTGTGGGCCGGGCGCTGCGGGTCCCCGGTTACAGTGGCGGGGGCCGCGCCGGACTCTCACCGGCTTCCCTCTCCGATCCCGACGGGATCACTGGGGAGCAGTCTGATATCACGCACGGTAATGCCCCCGGTCCGGCCCGGCAAGAGGCAGCTGCCCACAGCCGCCCGGGACGCATTCGATGCGAGTCATCGGGGCCCGGGAGTGCTATATATAGACAAGCCCGCCGAACGTCTGAATACAGAGAGGAAGCGGCCGGTAATGCCGATTGACGAAGGCAGGCCCCCTCACTAGTATTCGCTCCGAACTTCGACCGGAGGAGTGAACAGAATGGCCAGATACTGGCAGGCGAAGACACTCTACGGGTTCTATGTGGAAGGTGTTCACCAGGACCGCACCATCGCCGAAAAACTGCTCGAAACGTTCAACGGCGTGAAGATGTCGGATGAGATTCTGGGAGCCGGGTTCTACGTGTGGCTCCAGAAGGGTGCCGATCCGGCTCTTCGGGTCAAGGACCTCAGTGACCGGACAATCATCGAGGTGCTCCTGCCCGATACACCGGTCAAGTCAAAGCCCGCCGTCCCGGCCGAAGACGAGGAAGAAACCGCAGCCACGGCGGTGGAGGAAACTCCCTTCCCGGCGCCGGATACGGAAGCGGCCGGGAGCGAGACGGTCGAGACCGGGGATGAGGAAACCGAGGAGGAGGCTCTCCCCACACCCCATCCCGAGAGCCCGATGGCCAGGATGCTGGCCGAACTCGAGGCCGCCCTCGGCAACATGTTCGAGCGCGTTTCCGAATGTCCGGCCGAGCTGCAAACCTCGGTCGACCTGAAACTCCGTAAATGGCAGACTCCGAAGCCGATGGCGATCACCCGGGGGGAACCGATCGGGGGCCTCGAGGGCATCGATCTCGACACGACGGTCGGCCGGACCGGCGGGGGTCTGACGGGCATACTCATCATCGCCGTTGTCGTTATCGCCCTCGGTATCGGCACCTGGGCCATCCTGAATTCGGCCGCCAACGAACCCTACTACGTGTACCAGCCCGGCACCCAGTTCGAGCGCACCGAGGAAGCCATCGGCTTCATCCAGCAGGGCACCGACGAACTGATCGTCATCCAGGTGCCCAGCCGACTGGATACCATCTGGGGCTCCAATCCACGTTTCATCAGGGCTGAAGAGGACACCATACCGGCCAATCTCTTTATCGCCGAGGAGATTGACGAACTGCGTGTCGAACAGGTTTTCGGACCGTGCGTGATCCTTACTCCCGACCAGCAAGCCGAAGAATCCACCGCCAGCGTGCTCGACATTGCTTCCCTGGTATGGAATCAGAGCGAGGACTGGGAGGAATGGTTCGCGATGGAGATCAACCGGGCTCTGATCAGCGGCACCCTGGTCCGGCTCGACGATCAGCTTCACCTCCAGGTAGATCAGAACTACGTCGGGTTGACGATCTCACCCTATCTCTCGGAACCCGAGCAGATCATGCTCGATTTCGCGGAGATGCGCGAGATCGAGGTCGTCCTCGAGGTACAGTTCGAGGAGACCTACCGCTACAATCAGGAACGCACCAGCGCCCGGCGCCGTCTTTTCCTGGCCGAAATCAGCCGGGTCATGCTGCCCTGAGCTCGCCGTGATCCGGGGCCGGCCGATCGAGACCGCCGGTTCCCCGAAAAGCCCCGCCGGTTCACCCCGGCGGGGTTTTTGGTTCTCCGCAGGAAATTCCGTATCAGTGGGCGATCTGTTCGAACAGGTTGCGCAGGAAGGGAATATAGAACGTCCAGAACGCTTCTTCGCCCTGGAACTGCGATTCGACCAGGGAGGCCAGGGTGGCCCGGATCTCCGGCATCCAGTTGACCTGAACCGGTCCCAGCCAGGTCGGGACATAACTCAGGTCGACAGCCAGGTAGTACGTCTCGCGACCCAGATACTGCGACACCACGGCCGGGAAGGAGGACGGCAGGCCCTTGCTCTCGAGAACCTGCTGCCCCGAAGTGCTCAGATTGAGTCTGATCAGGGCTCTGACGCCCTCCGGGTTGATCGCTTCGACGACTTCGAACCAACCCCATTGGGGCACGCCCGATTCGACCGCCCCGCTGAGGGCCTGGTCGCGTCGGGTAATGATGATCTCCGGGCGCGGCTCGCGCATCTCCGCACCATAGGTGAGGACGAAGAACTCGTTTCTGGCTTCATTGAACAGGAGCACTCCGCTGCCCCGGAATTCCCACAGGTTGCCGGTCATGCGCTCATAGAGCGCACGGCACCAGAACGGAACCTGTTTGACGTTATTCAAATCCTTGAACCAGCCGCCGACCCAGCCGGTCCAGGTGACTCCGAAGGCTTCTTCGAGTTCCCGGCGGGTGGGTATGCCGCCCTCGTAACGGCCCGCGAAGAGTAAGGCTTCGCCGACCGCCAGACCGCCGTTATCGATGTATTCGGTGATCGCCCGCACTTCGCTCCGGGCCAGGCCGGAGTGCTTGATCTCATCGCGATCCCGATCGCGAAGCAGTTCGAAATCCTCGAGGCTGCTCCGCCACACCCCCGCCGTGTCGGCGATATAGAGCAGATCGGTCCCTTCGAGAAAGACCGGTTCCAGACGGCGGACTTCATCCTGCCGGAAGGGGAAATAGCCGTAAAAATCGTGCAGGACGTGCTGACGTCCTTCCGGGTTCTGGATCCGCATCTGTTCCAGCAGCCAGACCAGGCCGGCATGCTGCCGGCACTCCTCACCGGTCACCGAAGCATCAACGATGACGACGTCGGCCCGACGTTCGTCTTTCATCTTCCAACTCACCGGCGGAGCGGCGATGAGAAGAAGGAGGAGGAGAAGAATGATCTTCTTCACGATTCTCCCGTTGGCTGTGCGGCTGGCTGCGCTCGACGTATTCCCTGATAAGAAAGGATACCTGACACCCTGTCATCCGGGCCAGAGGAATCCCCCGGGCTTGCTGATACTCCCCGAAATAGGTATGGTTTCATCACTATGCAGATATCTCAAACCTGGCTGGAAGATACTGTCTGGGGGGGAGCCCTGCTGGGTGGAGGCGGGGGTGGCAGCGTGGCCGAGGGGCTCGCCCTGGGACGGACCGCCTTCGGGCTCGGGCGACCCGAACTCGTCCATCCCGAGAACCACCCCGGTGACGGCCTGCTGGCCAGTTGCTCGGTAGCCGAAGCCCCGGTCGGACGCCGCTTCCATATCAAACCTGGTGATCACATGCGAGCGGTGGAACTGCTGCGCGAACACCTGAGCGGAGAACTGACCGGCCTCATTCCCGAAGGAATGGGCGGTCGCGGCATCGTGGACGGGTGGCTGCAGTCAGCGGTCCTCGGCCTGCCCGTGGTCGATCTGCCGGGGGACGGACGCGGTCACCCGCTGGCCCTGCAGGGCACCCTCGGTTTGAGCAACCTGGCCGATTTCATTTCCTGGCAGGCCTGCGCCGGCGGCGACCCCGAACGGGGGGAGTATGTCGAAATGTATGTTTCGGCCACTCTTCAGGTTGCGGATAAACTCATCCGACGGGCGGCCGCACAGGCCGGAGGGGCGGTCAGCGTAGCACGCAACCCGGTTCCCCTCCAGCAGGTCATCGGCGGCGGCGTTCCCGGCGGCATCCATACCGCCACCGCCCTCGGACGGGAGTACCGCCGCACCCTGGCCGACAGCACCGAGAAAGCCGCCGCCTGGTACAGCGAACGCATGACGGCCAACTACTGGGGCGAGATCGAAATAACCGGGAATCGGGTGAATTACTCGAGCGGGATGTCGGTCGTGGCCATCGACGCCCCACCTTTCAGGCTGCAGGCTGTGGGAACCTTTCTGACGCTGGAACGGGAAGGCGAACTGCTGGCCCGCTATCCCGACCTGATGATCATGCTCGATGCGGTGAACGGTATGCCCCTGATCCTGCCGGAGATATCACCGGGGCGTAAAGTGCTGCTCATCTCGACCCCGAGCGATTCCCTGCAGCTGGGCGCCGGAGCCCGCGATCCCGGTCTGCTCGAGAGTCTGGAAGGACTGATCGGCCGACCGATGGTGTCCTGAACCGTCGGTCGGCGAACCGACCCGCGATCAGGGCGGCGGCAGAGTCCCCGATCGGAAGTTATCCACCCAGGTTTCAGACTCGGGGATGTCCCTGAGCGCGGCGGCGGCACGCCGGGCCTCGGTGAGCGAGGGATAGCGACCGATTCTGACCCGGTACCAGATCCCCCTGTCCTCCAGATCCACTCGCTGAACATAGGCTTCCAGTCCGAGGCTCCGGTAGTGCTCGGTCTGCTGGCGGGCCTTGCGCTCGGTCTGCCAGGAGGATACCTGGACGGTATAGAAGCCGTAGGGGCTTTCCTCCTGCTCACGAACGACCCGGGCTTCAGCGGCGGGCTCGGCCTGGGCGGGAGTCGGTTCGCTCTCAGCCGGTTCCGGCTCGCTGGCCGGGGCGGCTGCTTCAGGCTCGGCGGCGGGTGTACCGGCGGTATCCGAGGCTGCGGAATCTCCTCCTCCACCGCAGGCTGTGAGCATCAGGGCGCACGCCCCGACCGCAACCGTGACGACCAGACCTGTTGACATCTGTTTCATCGCTCTTTTCACTCCCTGCCCGAAACCCGGGTCGAGAAACCCATTTGAGAAATCGTCTCTTCCAGCCTACCCGGTCGGATGTGGTCCGGTCAACCGGGGGGCGCGCCTTGACACTCCGGAAATCGGACGGGGATAATGCCGGGCGAGTCCTCGATCATTCCCTGAATTGCTGTCGGGATGCGCCTTTCACCAGCTGCGAGGCATTGACATGACATTTCGCCCTCCCCTCACGATCACCACTCTGGCCGTTGTTCTGACCTCTCTGTTGACTCTCGCCCCGGTTCGAGCCCAACTCCCGACCGGAGTGGCCATTCCCGATCCGACCTTCCGGCCGATCGCCTCCTACGAGATGGATGTCACCCTGGACACCGAAACTCATCTCGTAAGCGGGAACGAAATACTGACCTTCCGCAACGCCACCCGCAATCCGGTCACCGAGCTGTGGTTCCACGCGTATTACAACGCCTGGAAGACCGACGGCAGCACCTGGCTGACGCTGGCCGGCGGCAGACTGCCCGCCGATATCAGTGACGAGAGACTGGCCTGGCTCCAGGTCACCGGCGCCGAGGTACTGCCCAACATGTTCTTCGGCCGCGAAGACATCCTGGAGACCTTCGCCTACATCCAGCCCGACGACGGCAATCCCTGGGACCAGACCCTCTTCCGGCTCGAGCTGCCTCATCCGCTGCCGGCCGGGGGTGAGGTCCGGCTCGACCTGGAATTCACCGTGAAGGTCCCCCGGCCGATTTCCCGGACAGGGTACATCGGCGATTACTACTTCATGGCTCAGTGGTTCCCCAAGATCGGAGTCCTGACCGACGAGGGGTGGGAAGCCCATCAGTATTTCCCGGTGGAGTACTTCGCCGATCACGGTACTTACGATGTCTCCCTGCGCCTACCCAGCAACTGCGTTGTCGGTGCGACCGGCGAACTGGTGGGACGTCCCGACGTGCACGCCGACGGAACCACCACCCATCGCTTCCGTCAGGAGATGGTTCATGACTTCGCCTGGACCGCCTGGCCGAAATACCTGGTCTACACCGAGGATTACGAATTCATGCCGGGCCGCACGGTGGCGCTGACCCTGCTGCTGTGTCCCGAACACAAGCGCCAGGCCGAACGCTACCTGCAGGCGGTCAGATACGGAGTGAAGTATTACAGCGAATGGTTCGGGCCTTATCCCTACACCACTGCCACCTGCGTCGATCCGGCTTACAATTCCCGTGCCGGCGGGATGGAGTACCCCACCTTTTTCACCGGCGGTACCGGCCTCTTCCCCGCCCGGGGCGTTCTGCGTCCCGAAGGAGTCACGGTCCACGAGTTCGGTCACGGGTACTGGTACGGCATCGTCGGCAACAACGAAACTGTTCATGCCTGGCTCGACGAAGGTTTCAATTCCTATTCGGAATCGCGGGTGCAGGACGTGGCCTACGGCCCCAACAGGGAGATGATGACGTTTTTCAACCTGCCGGTCGTGTTCGACGAGGTGGAAATCCCCTTCCGCTGGGGAGCCGCCCCCGGATACCGCCGCATCGCCACCCTGGAGCCGCTGAGCCGTCCGAGCTACCTGAAGCGTCTTTCCTACGGGGGTAACGCCTACAACAAGGGCGAGCTGTTCCACTGGACAATGGAAGCCTTCCTCGGCTGGGAGACCTGGCAGCGCGTCCTCGCGACCTATTACGACCGGTACAAGTTTCGCCACCCGACCCCCGAGGATTTTTTCGAGGTGGCGATCGAGGTCTCCGACCTCGACCTGGGAGAATTCTTCGATCAGTTCTACAACGACGCCCAGGTGATCGATTACGCCGTCGGTCCGATCTCCAATCGTCCCCGGTCTGCACCGCACGGATCGCTCGAGCGGCCGCCCACCGCGCCCGAAGGAGGACCGGAATGGACTCCGGCGGTGCCGGAGGCCGCAGCCGGGGGATACTTGAGTGAGGTGACCATTCTGAGGCAGGGCGAGATGATTCTGCCGGTGGAGGTGCTGGTCGGGTTCAGCGACGGGGAGGAGATCATCGAACGCTGGAACGGTCGGGACCGGACGGTCACCTTCCACTACGAGCGGGAGGCGGGAGTCAATACGGTGGTGATCGATCCCGCCGAAAAACTCGTCCTCGACATCAACCGCACCAACAACTCCTGGCTGCGGACCCCCGATCGCCGGGGTACCTGGAAGCTGGTCCTGCGCTGGATCTTCTGGGTACAGTCCGTCCTCGAGTTCTTCTCCTTCATCAGCTAGCCGGGGGTGAGGTGACACCATGACGGTTCTGAGAGCTCTGACCGAAGGCATGGGAATGGCGACCCGTCACTGGCGGGCACTGCTGTTGATATACATCATCAACCTCCTGCTGGTCGCCGCGGTCGCCCTGCCGGTCGCCGAACAGATCGACGGCTCGCTCAGCCGGACCGAGTCGGCGGCACGCATGGCGGACGGTTTCGACTGGCTCTGGCACCAGGAATTCCGGGCCGAGCATGAGGCCGAGGGCGATCTGGCGGGCACTGTCACTACCTGGCAGCAGGGGCTGGGGCCGCTGCTGCGCAATTTCGAAGCCTACGTGCGGGGCAGCTTCCTGCCCGATCTGCCAGTGGGCCTCTTCGTTCTGGGAGTGCTCTACCTGCTCGTCAATACCCTGCTGATCGGGGGAGTTCTGGGGCTGTATGCCGACGAGAGGGCCCGCTTTTCATTCCGGTTCTTTTTCGACCGGGCGGGCCGGTTCTTCGCCATCCTGGTGGGGATTCTCATCGTCGCCTACCTGCTCTACTGGCTGCTCTGGGGCGTTCTGGCCCCGATCCACAGCCGGCTCGTCGCAGGCCTGCGCGGCAGTGCGGGCACCGAATGGACCCCCGTTCTGGTCGACTGGGGCGGTACCGTGGTACTGGTCTTCCTGGCTTTCTTCGTGCACATGACAATGGATTACGCCCGGGTGGCGGCAGTCGCCTGGGACCGCCTCGGGTTGATCCCGGCGGTGTTCGGGGCTTTCGGATTCGTTCTGCGCCAGCCGGGCCGCGTGCTGGGGTTGTTTTACCTCACCACTCTGGTAGCGGCCGTGCTGGCCACGGTGTACGGCCTGCTCGTGCCGCTGGGAGGAGGCGCCGGAACTTTTCAGCTGCTTGTTCTCTTCGCCGTACAGCAGTTCTTCATCCTGGCCTCGATCTGGATCCGGATGGTGTACCTTGGTTCGCAGATGGCCTATTACCGGGGCGCCATGAACATGCCCCGCTGGGTCACCCCGGCGGGACCGCCCCCCGACGAACTCGAGGACGAGGTCATCGTCGAAGAAGCCTCGGTATATTGATCCCGCGCGGAGACGTACGTCGGTACGTCGCACAAGCGGCGATGAAATCCAACGCCGAGACGGTGTGAGAGATCCCACGATATTCTGAGCCGGAGATCTCGCTCCGTATCAAGGCGGATGACGAGCCGCGCGGAGACGTACGCCGGTACGTCGCACAAGCGGCGAGGAAATCCAACGCCGAGACGGAGCGAGAAATCCGCTCAGAAGCCGAGGAAGAGACCGGCCCGTATACTCATTCCCGACAGATCGAACTCGGGCGAACCCGGCACCCGGCGTCCGTCGGCCCGCATCTTCCCCGCCCCGATCGTCCCCAACCGGTATGAAACGCCGAGATCAAAAGCCAGAAAGGGCATGAACCACCACCGCACTCCCACCCGCGGTGCCAGGCTGAAGAAGGTCCCTTCGAGGTGTGTTGCGGTTTCCAGATCGGCCGCAGAAACCGGACCGGAGAAAGAGGTTGAATAGGGCGCCCAGAGATCGCTCCACGACGAACCGCTCGCGGGACGGCGGATGGCCCGGACATGCAGCGATCCCCCCCCGATCGCCCCCCCGAGACTGAGTTTGAACTTACCGGCCGCCTTGACCCAACCCACCACGATCGTGGAGTAGTTGAGCCAGACCTGACTTTCGCGGTAGATCCCGCCTGCGGTGGCTTCGGAACGCACCCGCCCTCCGTAGCCCGCGTAACCGATCAGCAGGTGGCCGATATTCACGATCCCCTCCGCACCGTAGAGGGGCATCCATTCGGGCAGAGTCTCCAGCCCGAGATCGGCGAAGCGGGCATCGAGTGTGGGCAGGGAGATCTGAGCCAGCATCATCGCCGCTCCACCCCCGGCTCCGATCTGCTGCGGGGGGAAGAAACCTTCCTCCTCCTGGGCCGCAGCACGGGGAAGGGTCAGCAGGCAGACAAGGGAACCCAGCAGGAGGATTCCGGTTACCGGGCGGGGCATCGCGCTCTCCTTTGTCTTGCTCCGGGCGCGTTCAAACGACATGTTCCACTGCTGATGAGTGTAGCCTGAAACCACACCCAGCAGAACGAGCGGAATGTCATGTCAGCAAAAGCTTTCGTTCTCGTCAATGTCGAACCGGGGGCAGTGAGTGAAATCGTCGCCCGGCTCAGAGAAGCCGTCCACATCAAATCGGCCTACATGGTGACCGGTCCTTACGATGCGATCGTCGAAGTCGAAGCCGAAGACTACGCCCGGATCGCCGAGATCGTTGAGGATGAAGTACGGAAGATGGACGGGATCGAGAAGACCATGACCCTGGTGGTCTTTTGAGCGATCCCGAACCGGAGTGTCATCGGCTACCTTGACCGGGAGCGGGGCGACCGGTAGACTCGCCCCACGCACGACAGGTATGCAGCCCGAACAGACAGTCGGGCGAAAACGTGGAGAGCTCGTCAATGGCTATCAATCACAAGATGATCAATGATGTTGCGGTCGTGGTCCTGAAGGGCAAGCTGATGGGAGGGCCTGAGACGACCGCCATCCACGAGAAGATCAAGGAGCTGGTCGAGGAGGGAGTACAGAAGATCGTCTTCGACATGGCCAAAGTGAGCTGGTTGAATTCGACCGGCCTGGGCACGATCATGGCCTCGAGCACCACTCTCTCGAACGCCGGCGGGGAACTGAAGATCGCCGGCCTGCAGGACAAAGCGCGCGGCCTTTTCTCGATCGCCAAACTCGATTCTGTCTTCAAAATCTACGGCTCGGCCGACCGGGCCGCCGCCGACTTCTAGGATCTCCCGAGCCGGATGAGCCGGAGCCTCAAATGGGCCCTTGCCTTTCTCGGGCTGGGCCTGTTGCTCTACCTTCGTACCAACACCAATCTCATCAGCCAGGTCCCGGGGCAGGAAGACTTCGGCATCTGGTCGATCGTTCCCGCCGCCCTGACGCTTGTCCTCTGCTTTCTGACCAAGGAAGTCGTCTCGGCGCTATTCATCGGGATTGCGGCCGGTGGGATCGTCTCGGGGCAGTTCAACATCATCGCCGACTACCTCCTGCCGGCGGTGGGAACCGAGTCGTTCGCCCAGATCCTGCTGGTCTACCTGTGGTGCCTGGGGGGCTTGATCGGGCTCTGGACGCGCACCGGCGGGGCCCAGCATTTCGCTCGCTGGCTGGGTGCCCATATCGTACGGGGGCGCCGCACCGCCAAGCTCTTCGGCTGTCTGATGGGCACCATCTTCCACCAGGGGGGCACCATCAGCACCATCCTGGCCGGCTCGACGGTGCGCCCGGTCTGCGATGAGGCGAAGGTCAGCCATGAGGAACTGTCCTACATCATCGACTCGACCGCCTCACCGATCGCCACCGTGCTCCCCTTCAACGTCTGGCCGAGTTACGTAGCCGGTCTGGTGGCCGGCACGATTCCCCTGCTGGCTGATGCGACTACCGCCCAGGCCTTCTTCTACAGGGCGATTCCCTTCAATTTCTATGGCATCTTCGCGGTGCTGTTCACCTACAGCTTCGCGCTGGAGGTCAATCCATTCGTTTTCGGCAAGATGCGGCGGGCCATCGAACGGGTGAAGACCACCGGTCAGCTCGACCGTCCCGAGGCCCACACCATGTCGAGCCGGGAACTGACCGAACTGAAAGTCCCCAGCGACTACACTCCGGGCAACATCGACTTTGTCGTCCCGATCGGCACCCTGCTGCTGGTGGCGATCGTTCCCTACATCCTCACCGGCCGGGTGCCGATCAACGAGGCTTTCTCTCTGGCCGTATTGACCGGCATGCTGGTGGCGCTGATCAAGGGGATGAAGCTCGGCGAAGTCATCGAGGGTTTCATCGACGGGGTCAAGGGAGTGACCCTGGGCGCCATCATCCTGGCCCTGGCAGTCACTCTGGGGCGGGTCTCGACCTCGCTGGGAACGGCCAATTTCCTGATCCGAACCACCTCGGAGATCATCGTCCCCTTCATGCTTCCGGCCATCTTCATGCTGATCTGCATGGTCACGGCCTTTGCGGTGGGTTCTTCCTGGGGCACCTACGCGGTGGTCTTTCCGATCGCCATGCCTCTGGCCTGGGCGGTCAATCCCGACCCCCTCTTCATGACCCTCTGCTTTGCGGCCGTGCTGGGAGGGGCGGTCTACGGCGACCAGTGTTCGCCGATCAGCGACACCACCATCCTCTCGAGTCTGGCGACCGGTTCGGATCACATGGACCACGTCACCACCCAGATGCCGATCGCCAGCATTGCCGCCGGTTTCGGCATGGTGCTGTATACCATCATCGCTTTGATCGCGACCTGAGCCCCGACTCCCCCCGCCCAGGTGCAGATTTCCTTTGCACTCGCCGGCGTATGCCTCTGTACTCAAACCTTCTTATTGAACCCTCATATCGCCGCGAGGAGGTATCCGATGTCCGAGGAGACATCTCCCGCTCCTGTTCCCGAATCCGTTCCCGATTTCCGTTCCGAGTCCGAACCCGCTCCCGGTTCCGGATCAACACCCACAGACGACCCCTCCGGCCCGCGCGGTCCCTTTCTCTCCTGGCCGCCTCCGGGACTCGAACCGATCCAGGGCAGACTGACCGGCACGAATGCCCTGCTCTTCCTTGGAGCCATCGTGCTGGTTCTCCCCCTGCTGGTCTCGATCGGCACCGAACAGAGCTTCACCAGTCTGGGCGTGTTCGGATCGGCGGGCTGGATCGTGGCCGTGACGACCGTCTGCGGTCTGGTCCTGCTGGCCGAAGGCTTCCGCCGTTTCTTCACCATCCTGCGAACCGGTAACCGGACCGTCCAGCAGGGGCATGGTTGGCTCACCATCCTGCAGGTCGCGGCCGACGGCCCCCGCGACACCGGTTTCCTTCTCCAGGGCGCCCGGATCTATGAGGGCCTGACAGCAGCGGAACGGGAGCTGCTGCTCCGCCGCCGGCTGATCGCCGACGCCGCCGTCCTGGCCGCCGCTCTCTGGCTGCTTCTCGGTTTCGTGCTCGGGGTTTTTCTGGCCGCCCGGGGAGTGCTCGGTCCGACCGGCCTGTGGTGGTTCGTACTTCTGCCCATCGGCGTGCTCCTGCTCACCGCCGCTCTGGACCGTCTGGGCGCCGGCCTGCGGACCAGAACCCTGCGCCGACGGACCCGGGAGGATGTTGCCCACGATCTGAGAGAACAGATCGGTCGCTGGCGTTCGCAGTCCGCGGCCTTCGAGGCCCCGGGGGTGCTGGGTAGCGGCGGTCCCGGCCGGGTCACCCCGGTGCGGATCGCGTCTGCGATCATCTCGACCGTCGCCGTGATCCTGCTGGTCCCGATTCTGACCTTCACCTTCATGGGCACGCACATGTCGCTTCACTTCGCCCAGACCCTGCCACGATTCCGGGGAGTCCAGGAGAAGGCAATCGAGGTCGAACACCTGCGTCCCTATCGCCTCGAAGCCGAGGCCGGGATCGAGCCGGAGGCCGCCGGCACCGCCTTCAGGAACCTGAACCATGTCGGCTCGCGGGTTTCGTATGACTTCGTACAACCGCCGGAAACCGACTATCCCCAGGCGTGGCTGTTCGGCCGCAATCCCACCCTGCGGGGGGTGAATGCCATCGATCTCATCTCCAAACCGACCGCCGAACTGACCGCTGAGGAACGTGATGTTCTGCGACGTGAAGCGGGCAATCCTGCTCATGCCGAATTCAGTATCATGGCCCGGGCCGCAGAGGCTGACTTCATCAGCACCTATTTCACCCTGCCCCTGCCCGACACTCTGTCCTGGGCCTCCTTTCCGATTCCACGCCTCCATGCCTTCGTGGATGGAGCCAAAGCTCACGTGGCCAAAGCCGCCTGGGAACTGCATGCCGGCCGCCGTACCCAGGCGGAACAGACACTCAGGGAGGTTATTTCAGCCGGGTTTCTCCTTCTCGATGAACACACCACCCTGATCGGCAATCTGATCGGGGTTGTGGTCACCGGTACCGGCGGCGAGGCGCTGGAGGCGTATTACCGGACGGTCGGTCGGACGATCGAGGCCGACCGCCTGGCCACCGCCCGGGAGGAGATCGAACGCGGTCTGGATATGCAATCTCCGACCCTCGGCAGCGGCGGCCACCTTTCTGATCTCGATTCCCTGGCCGATATCGTCATGGACCGGAAGATGCTGCGCGGCCTGCGGTGGGAATTCATACCGTGGGTGACGACGAGTTCCAGCTTCACCAATCTGAACCGCGCGGTTTTCGGACCCGGCGAGGGGTACGACCTCTGGCTGGAGCAGGTGAAGGCCGAACTGGTGCGCTATCCGGGCGAGCAGGAACTGTACGATCTGGCCTCGCTCGGCTGGGTTCTCGCGCCGGCCGATCTCGAGCGGCAGGGCCTTCCGGAATGGCTGCTGGGTCTGACGTTCGGAGAATCGTCCACCCCGGGGAGTTTCGCCGCCCTGATACGGTCGTTCAAATAGCGCCCGTCCGGCTACTCCGGGCGGGTATGAGGTGAACGTCGGCCCGGCGGCAGGTTCCAGGTTTCGGCCTCACCCAGGACGACCTCGGCGGCCACCCGCTGCAGGAAGGTGACCGTCGAATCGGGCAGGCCGGCAGTGAAGGGACTCCCTTCGGGGCTTTCCCCGAAGATGGCAGTGTAGTACACGCACGCCTGCAGGTACTGGGCTTCCCGGGAAGGATGCACGCCGTCGAGGTAGTAGAGTGGCAGCTCGGGCCGTTGAGCCCGGACGGCCCTGAAAGCCCAGCCGACCGGGGCAACGCGGAAACCGAGACTGTCGGCGATGGCGAGCGTGCCTTCGCGCAGCAACGGCTGGAAGTCGGCGAAAGCCCAAACGGTGTCCTGTACGGTTTCCACGTCCAGGGCATAGAGCATGAACATGACGATCCCCGCGCCCGGGCTCTCGCGTCCGATCCGCTGCTGCAGATCGATGTAGGTCTCGAAGTAGTAGTCGTGATATTCGGGAAAGGCGATATACGGGCTGGAATCCTGCAGCACGACCCAGTCCCAGTCCTGAGCGGCGATTCCGGCGTCGAGACTGGCGGACTCCCGGTACTGGGTCAGCGTCGCCCCCTCCTTGGTACTCTCTTCCACCCAGACGTTCCGTCCCTGTGAATCGGCCAGCGCGGCGAACTGATAAGGCAGGCCGTAATAGCTGGTCAGCGAATTGCCGATGAAGAGGATGGTGGTGTCGCCCTCAGCGGGGGTTTCGATCTCGACCTCAACGGGATTGCCTTCACAGGCCGGCAGGAGAACCAGGAAGAGAATCGCGGCGCAAAGCCGGCGCACGGTGCCGCCGGCGGGGGTACCGTGGCCGGGTTCCGGATGACCGGAGTCATGACTGCATCTGATCGGGTGAACGCTCATCACCCTAATAGACGAGAGCCGGAGGGATGTTGTTACAGCCCGGCGAGAAAGAGTCAGATCACCTCTCGGGCCGGAATATCGAGTTCCCCCTCGGAGCGGGCCACCAGCACCGCGCAGACGGTGTCGCCGGTGACGTTGACCGCCGTCCGGGTCATATCGAGGATCCGTTCCACCCCGACCACCAGGGCAATCCACTCCAGGGGAATGCCGAGCTGGGTCAGCACCAGGGTCAGGGTGACCATGCCGATGCCCGGCACCCCGGCGGCTCCGATCGAGGCCAGGGTGGCCATGATGACGACCGTCAGCAGATCCATCGGGGTCAGGCTCCAGCCCGCCACCTGGGCGATGAAGACCACACTCACCCCCTGGTAGATGGCGGTCCCGTTCATGTTCACGGTCGCTCCCAGGGGGAGCACGAAGGAGGCGACATCCTTCGAAACCCCCAGGTCCTCCTCGGTGACCTGCAGGTTCAGAGGCAGGGTGGCGTTGGAGGACGAGGTCGAGAAGGCGAAGATCGCCACTTCATAGAAGCGCTTGAAGAAGAGCATCGGGGGCATGCCCGCCAGGCGCAGGGCGACCGGATAGACCAGGATCGAGAAGAGGACCATGCAGCCGATCGCGATGGCCACATATTTGAGCAGGGTCAGCAGGACCTCGTAGCCGAACTGGGCCGAGACGGCGGCGATCAGCGCGAAAACCCCGATCGGGGCCACCTTCATGACCAGCTTGACCATGACGATCATGGCATCGTTGACCGATTCCAGCACGGCCATGATCGGTTTCTTGCGCTCTTCGGGCAGCATGGTCAGGGTGATCCCGAAGAGCAGGGCGAAGAAGATGATCCCCAGGAAATCGGTATCGGCCATCGACTTGAAGGGATTGCGCGGAATGATTCTGACGATGAACTCGCCGATCGAGGTTTTTTCGCGCTGGGCGATGGCGTTCTCGACCCGGGCCCCGGCTTCGGAGGCGTACTGCTCCACGATTCCGTCCCGGGTGTCGGGATCCATTCCCGTTCCCGGCCCGAGCAGGAGCGCGGCGCCCAGTCCGAGAGCCACCGCCAGGGCGGTCGCGATCAGGTAGAAACCGACCGTTTTCAGCCCGATCCGGCCCAGTTTGCGCAGATCTCCCAGGCTGGCCGTACCGACGATGAGCGACGCCATGATCAGGGGCACCACGACCATGACGAGCAGGTTGATGAAAGCATCGCCCAGGGGCTTGATCGCCACGGCGACTCCCCCCATCGGAGGGCCGAGAATCGCCCCGGCAATCAGAGCGATGAGAATCTGCGTATGCAGCTTCATGTCCCGGATCCGCCGCCAGAGAGATCTGTCGCCCCCGCCCTTGCCGCTCTCCCGCGCTGCCTGCCCGTCGGTCATTTCTACGACACTCCCCTGCTGCCGGTGAACCTGGATCCGAACCAGGACCGCGCCCCGGCGACGTTTCCCGGTGGACACGAACCTGTGAAGTATGGTGCACTTCGTAACACCGCTGTTTGTGAGCCGCAAGCGTAAAGTCTCACTGCCTCTGTACCGTCAGGCGGATAGGGACATTCACATCGAGGAGACCGGCCATGCTCCGTACCATCGGCATCCTCACCGGCGGCGGTGACGCCCCCGGCCTCAATGCCGTCATCCGCTCCGTGACCAAGAGCGCGATTCTGTACCACCGCTGGCGGGTAGTCGGGATCGAGCAGGGTTTCGAGGGCCTGATGGATCCGGTACAGATCGAGCCGCTGGACACCGATGCCGTGCAGGGGATCCTTCCCAAGGGAGGGACGATCCTGCGTTCGAGCAGCCGCGGCGATCCCTACCGCTGGCCGGGTCAGGACGAAGAGGGCAACCGCACCTATGCCGACCGGCACACCGAGATCCTGCGCAACGCCGACCGGCTGGGGATCGATGCCGTCATCTGTATCGGCGGCGACGGAACGCTTTCGGTAGCGGCCCGACTGGCCGAAGAAGGACTGGCGATCATGGCGGTACCGAAAACAATCGACAACGATCTGCCCGGCACCGATTACACCTTCGGTTTCAACACCGCTCTGACCACCGCCACCGAGGCGCTCGACAAACTCCACACCACCGCCGAATCGCACGACCGGGTCATGGTGGTCGAGATGATGGGCCGCTATGCCGGCTGGATCGCCCTGGAATCGGCCATCGCCGGCGGCGCGGATGCGGCCCTGATACCCGAGATTCCCTTCGACCTGGAATACGTGTACGAGAAGATCCGCGACCGGATGGTCACCGGCCGGCTCTTCAGCCTGGTCGTGGTGGGGGAAGGAGCGGTGCCGGTCGGAGGAAACCACATGATCAAAGCCACCGGTGATCAGACCGGCGGCCAGGAACGCCTGGGGGGAATCGGCGACTGGGTGGCGGCCCGGATCGAGGACGAACTCGATGTGTCGACCCGCTGTACCGTTCTGGGGCACCTGCAGCGCGGCGGCTCACCCACCGCTTTCGACCGGATCCTGGCCACCCGTTTCGGGGTCAAAGCGGTGACCGCCCTGCAGGAAGGGCTGCGGGCTCACATGGTGGGCGTGCGCGGCAACGACATGGTGGCCGTACCTCTGAGTGAGGTCACCGGTCATTTGAAGACCATTCCACCCAACGGCCACATGACCGTGACGGCCGAGAAGCTCGGACTCAGCCTGGGTCGCAAGCCGGTCCTGTAGGAAACCTGTTCTGATCTTGTCGCCAATCCCGGCCGGACCTGCCTGGGCGACCCCCCGCAGGCTTCGGGGTGCCAGAGACCGCGCCGGTTGGCGCGGGCCTCGGCCTCGGCCGCCGCCAGGCGCTCGGCCCAACGCTCGGCATCGCCCTGCATGAAAACCGCATACCCCTCCCGAAGAATGACCTCGTTCAGCATGTTTCCCCGCTCATCCCAGAGATAGGCCAGGGTGCGGCCGTAGCGGTCGCATGCCACCCGGTCGGTTTCCAGTCGGACCCGGCCTTCGCAGCGGGCGATAGTCAGGGTCAGGAAGGCCGCCGACTCGGAGGCGAAGCACTGGGCTCCCGAACCGCCCGAGGCCAATTCGGGAGCGTCGAGCCCGAGCAGACGTACCCGCCGGTCATCGGTCAGGACCACGGTATCGCCGTCGATGACACGGACGACCTCAACCCGGATACCGGCCGGACGGGTGGGGAGTGAACAGGTCCCTGTCAACGACAGAGCGAACAGCAGGAACGCAGCCCGGAGAGAGCGCCGGCAACGGGGGCGGGGACGGGCGGGTCGTGCAGGCACGGAATGACCTCCGGTGGGGGGCGGCCGGGGAGCGGATTCACCGACACGATCGGGAGGCTGTGGGGGGCGTGGGGGGAAGGTCGGGGAGACGGGATGGGACTACTTCGACCACTCGATCGAGAGCAGCCACTCCCGGGGGGCGGTCAGATTGCGCTCGATCTCGGTCACGGCATAGTTGGTCAGGTTGTGTCCGTGCAGAGTGAGGCGCAGGCTTCCGACGGCGCGGCTCACCCGGGCGTCGAGACGGTAGCGGGGAAGGCGCCGGTCGAAGGGGTAGACGCCGAGCCGGGAGACCGGGGCACCGTAGATCAGGTCGGTCGCCAGACGCCACGCGCCTCCCCGCACCTCGATCGTTCCGCTCCCCCGGCGCGGGCGCCGGTAGGCCAGCGGTTCCGAGTTGCCGATATCGCGCGCCGAAAGCCAGAGGTAGGTGAACCGACCCTGCAACCACCCCTGCGGTACTGCCGCCATCAGGCTCAGTTCGGCCCCCTGCAGGCGGGCGGCACGCACGTTCCGGAACTGGATCTCGCCGGTACCGGTCGCCACCCCTTCGATCATCGAGGTGTAGCGGTTGCGGAACAGGGACGCTTCGAGGCGGATGAGCGGCAGAGGGGACCAGCTGCCCCCGATTTCGGCCCCCCAGACGCTCTCGGGCTCGAGCGCCGGGTTGGGGATGACGGTAAAACCGCCGGTGGCCATCGAAATGAACATTTCGGCCACGCTTGGCGCCCGGAAACCCCGTCCCGCCGTCAGACGCAGAGTGCCGGCGGGCGACGGCGTGACAACCAGGGCGACCTTGGGACTGAACACGCTCCGGGTTGCGGTGGCGGAGGTGGTATGCAGGTCGAGCCGGCCGCCGGCGCTGAAACGGATCCGGGGACCCACTTCGATTTCGTCCTGCAGGTAGAGAGCGGCTTCGGTCACGGTCGGGGTACCGTACGGGCTGCCGTCGACCCCGACCGTGCCTCCCATCCCGCCCAGAGTGAGGGTGCCGAGAGAAGAAGCAGCGACGGCGTGGGCGTCGAGAGCGGCTCGGGTGATGACAGCCGAGTCATCGTTGTCGCGAAAGTACTGCCGCCAGCGGACAGTAAAGAGATGCGGCTGGAGCTGCAGGTAGGCCCCCCGCCCCAGCAGCCGCCGCCAGCTCGAGGTCACCATGATCTTGTCGGACCGGATCCAGTCCCCCCGCTGCAGGGCGGATACCTGGTAGGGATCGTTGTAGTCGCGCCATTCGATGAAGTGACCCCGGTCCTGCCGGGCCAGGGTCGCGGTCAGATTCCACCGGTCTCGCCCCCCCTGGGGGCCTTCGAGCTTGACCAGGCCGTGAAGGTAGCGGGACCACCCGTTCTCGCGGAAGCCGTCGGTATACTCGTATCCCCCTGAAACCATCATCCCGAGGTCACCCAGCGCACGGATGAGGGTTCCCTCCAGGGCCCGGGTCAAGCCGCCTCCGGACCGCCAGCGGTATTCGTCGTAGTGCGGCTCATCCCACGTCCCCAGCCGGAAGCGGGCATAGGCGGCTGGACCGGCATGGGCCGAACGGGTGATGACGTTGACGACCCCGCCCATGGCCGAGGAGCCGTAGAGAGCGCTGGCGGCTCCCTTGACGACCTCGACCCGCTGAATCGTCTCCGCGGGGAGGGTATCCCAACGGACGTTACCGGTATCGCCCCCCAGCGCCGGCACGCCGTCGAGCAGAACCAGCACCCGCCCCCCGGCGCCGCGGTTGTATCCGGTCGAGCCGCGGATTCCGAGCTGGTCGTCGATCATCGTCACCCCGGGCACGAGCGAGAGAACCGCATCGAGACGGGGAGCCGCCCGGGTGCGGAGGGTCGCGGCATCGAGAACCGCCACCGAGGAGGCCGCCTCTTCGACCCGCTGCTGGCTGCGGGCGGCGGTGATGACAACGTCGGGCAGTGGCAGGGGGGTGGGTTCGAGCTCGATATCGAGCCGGACCATCCCTCCCTCGGGCACGTCCACTTCCCTGATCTCGACCGCGTACCCCACGACCGAGAAGCTCACCTCCCGGCGACCGGCCGGCACGTTCAGCAGGCGGTACTCACCGCGGGCATCTGACATGGTCCCGATAACGGTGCCAACGACGCCGATATTGGCGGCCGCCAGGGGGGCGCCGGTTCCCGCTTCGGTCACCGTTCCCAGCACTGTTCCGGTCACTTCCTGCTCCGTGGCAGGCGGCATGGAGAGCAGCAGGACGACCAGCAGGGATTTCACTCCCGCCCCCCCCTGCGGGTTCCGCCGGAGGGCGGCGGCACGAGCGAAAAATCAGCCCTCAGGTCGAGGTGGCGGAGAATTCCGGGAGTAATCAGTACCGGACCGGGCTCGGAGGGATCGGCGGGATCGGGGTAGTACCCGATCTGGATCCAGGAAGCGAGATCGAAGAGATAGTTCCCCTCGCGCATCCAGGCCACGACGAGATATCCGTAGGAACCGGGCTGAAGGGTCCAGGTGTAGGTGAAACTGGAATCACCGAAAGCCGGCGCTTCGGTGAAAACGACGGGGAACTCGCTTTGATTGGAGACGGGTTCGGCGCGGAACAGGGCCACGGCCACGACACCGGTATCCTCCGGCCAGGCCCCCACCAGTCTCACCTGCCCCGTCAGACCGGTCGTATTCGGTCCAACCGGAGCCAGGCCGTACCCGCACCCCCCTGCGAGGAGGAAAAGGATGAGGAGGGGCAGACAACGGCTCCAGCTGAACATACCCCTCCTATTTGGCGGCGACGAAAAACGTGAGCTGGAACTCGCTCATCAGGATCTTCCGGTTGGAGCCGGGAATGTTCCCGCCCATCAGCGCCAGTTTGTATCGGCCCTCGATCATCAGGACGGTGGTGTCGTTGAAGCGTCCGATCGTCCGGGAATAAAAGCCCTGCAGGCCCATGCCGAGGTGCACAAAGGGATCGCGCAGGAAAGTATCGCCGGCGGTCTGCATATCGGCCGGAGCCAGCGGATCGTGCGAGATGAGGTAATAGCCGATCCCGGCGCCGTAGAGTGAACGCCGTCCGCTGGTGGCCCGGGTCAGGCTGGCCATGATCGAAAAGCCGTGCTGCTTGATCTCTCCGATCTCGTAGCGGGCCGTCGGATTGTAGGGGGGCATGAACTCCCCGGTGGTTTTGCCGAGTTGAGCCTCGACCTCGGCCAACACGAACCATTTCTCACCACTCAACGGTATCATCCCGCCCAGGCGGGCATGCACCAGACCGATCCCGGCCTCGAGCTGGGGCCAGGGCTCGCTGGTGTAGTCACCCAGGTTGAGAACGTTGGTTCCCAGACCGACATGGATCTGACCCGGTTCCCGTCGGCTCTGCTGACTGAAGCGGGGGGTGAATTGCGCCAGAACAGGGGAAGTGCTGACTGTCAGAGCCAGGGCCGCAACGGCGGCACTGATCAAGATGCGACGGATCGACATGAAGACTCCTCTGCCAGGGGCGTCCCCCGCCTACGGCCTCCGGCGGCCGTCAGGCTGCCGTTCGGGGGGCGGCAGGGCAACAGTACTGCCCAGTTTCTCGATCTCGGTGAGGCGATCGCGTTCGAAACGCAGAAGGACCTCATCGTATTCCTTGGTGTCGGCATAATACCACGTTTCGACCAGTTCACCCAGCCCGCTGGTGGAGTCGGGTGGTCCGAGGGTGACCCGTACCATCCCCCGGGTCATCCCCTCGACCAGCAGTTCCTGCTCCATGGCCTGGGCCAGCCTTTCTTCATATTGACGACGTTCCTCGAGCTCTTTTTGTTCAGTATAAACCTGGTACCGGCTGTACAGAGCGAGACCCACCGCTGCCACGACAATGACACCAAGGGTAACGACTACCGCCCGCAGGGCCTTGCGCTCTATGATATCCAGACGCATGACAGAGTACGCCTTTCATGCTTGATTCGACGGCTTTCACACGTTAGACGTCGAGGAGCCCCCATAACTTATGCCGAAAGAAGACCGTGTTCAGTAAAAAGGTGATCGAGAGATTCCTCATCCCGGGACTCATCCCCCTCCTGGGACTGGCCCCCGCCCCGGTACAACCCCCCGATCCGGGGTTCACGCCCGCCTCTGTCCGGGGAATACAGGCCGACCGGCTTCCGCTCGAGACCGGGCTTCTGCCGACCGGACGGTGGTCGTATCGCGTCCTCACAGGCGGTTCGGCGACCGGCGAACTCACCAGTACGGTCCGGCGCAGTGAAGAGACCATCACCTCGGAGAGCGATCTGACCGGCACGTTCATCCAGCGGGGGCGCGTGGTGATGACGGCTTCATCGCTGCGGCCGGTGCGCTCGAGCACCTTCATCTACGAAACCGGCGAAGGCTCGACGACCGCCCGGCTGCAATACGAACCGACGGCCGATTCGCTCCGGGTGACCGGAGAGGTGGCCTGGGCGCGTCTGAGTGGAGCCCGCGCTCCGCTCGAGATCGACCGCCTCCTGGCACCGGCCGTCTTCGACAACCAGGCCCTCGACCTCATCATCGGCGCCCTGCCCCTGGAACGCAACCGGGCCTGGCGCCTCGAGCTCTTCGAACCCACGACCTTTCACGAGACTATCGGGGTGACGATCGACGTGCGGGGATCCGAAACCGTCACCACCCCGGCCGGCCGGTTCTCGACCTGGCGCGTGGAGGTGCGCGGTTTCACCGATCGGGTGACCTACTGGATCGATGACGCCACCCGGATCGTTGTGGCTCAGGAAGTCACCGGGCGCGACCTGCGCCTGGAACTCATCACCCCCCCCGCCCTCTGACCGGGACCGACCGGGACCACAGCCTCGCAGCCCGGCGATGTCGAACAGGTGTCAGGAACCGACCTGAGTACACCGCTTCGCAATTACGCTCGCATTCGAGGGCCGATGCATTCCACCCTGCGGTGTTGCTCGTCGTCGCAATAGACACCGCTATTGCTCCTCCTCGCGCCTTGCCGGCTGGACGCCTCGGCCCTCTCGATACGTTACCGTATTTACGAAGCGGTGTACTAAGCGTCGGCGGCTTCTTCGAGTTTCAGCTGACTCTCCTGCTTGCCGATGGTGATGAGGGTATCGCCCTGCCTGATGACCTCATCGGGGGCCGGAGCGAATACCATCGTGCCGTCGGAGCGCTTGATGGCCACAACCATGAGTCCATAGCGGCTGCGCAGATGCGAATCGCGCAGGGTTTGATCGAGGAGAACGCTCCGGGGCCCGATACGGACCTCCTCCATCTCGAGTTCGAGATGGGCACGATGGGTTGCCAGTTCCACGAACTCCACCACCGCCGGGCGGAGAATGGCGTGGGCCAGGCGCAGGCCTCCCAGCCGGAAGGGATCGACCACCCGGTTGGCACCGGCCAGCAACAATTTGCCCTCGCTTCGCTCGTCGTGGGAGCGGGCGAGAATGAATAGCTCGGGGTTCATCCCCCGGGCGGTGAGGGTCACAAAAAGGTTGTCGGCATCGGAGGAGACCGCCGAGACCAGACCCCGGGCCTGCCGGATATTAGCCGCCTCGAGGGCTTCTTCGGAGGTGGCGTCACCGGTAACGAGGAGATAGTCGCCGGCAGCCAGAAGCTGCAGCTTCTCCTCCTCTTTCTCCACCACCACGAAGGGTACCTTCTCCCGGTCCAGCTGCTGGGCCAGGACCCGGCCCATCCGCCCGAACCCGCAGATAATGTAATGATCTTTCAGGGTGCGGATCTGACGTTCCACCTGTCTCCTCCCGAGGATCTTGCGGACCTGCCCCTCGACCACGATCGCCCCGATCGTGTAGATGCTGAAAGTGATGGTGCCGACCCCCAGTGAGATCAGCATGATCGTGAAGACCTGGCCGCCGGGCCCGAGGGGGACGACCTCGCGATAACCGACCGACGCCAGAGTGATGGCCGTCATGTAGAGAGCGTCGAGAAAGGCCGCTCCCTCCACGATCATGTACCCCACCGTACCCACGGCAAAGATCGCCACGATGAGCAGCAAGAGCAGACCGATCTTGCGCAGGGGACTCATCAATCGGATGGTCGGGTCGGATGTGATCCAGCGGTCGAAGTGCCACCATCCCCGCCCGTATCGCGGGATGACGCGGGGACCGGCTGGATCTGCCAGCGCCGGTCGAGAACGCTCCCGAGCGGCAGGAGACCGAGCGCAGCCACTACCCCCCAGATCAGGTTCGCCAGAGTCTGCCGCCAGAGGACCTGGCTCAGAAAATAGGAGATGCGCAATCGTTCGAGATGGTCGATGTGCGCCCGATACTCGTTGCGCAGGTTCACCGCGCTCTCGACCTGCACGCCGAGAGCGTCGAGGGTGTCGAGCATCGCCCGCATGCGACCCAGGGTCTCGATCTCACCGGCCAGGCGCGGATCGTGGGTGGTTTCACCGGAGCCGACCCGGGCCGGCGTATCCAGCTCTCCCAGGATGCGGTTCTGCCCCTGGTCGTTGAAAAGGATGTTGATGGCCAGAAAGCCGGCCAGAATCACGGCGGTCGAGATGAGACGAAAGCGCATCACGAACCTCCCAGGAGTCTGATGACAGCGGCCTTGACCGTCGCGTACGCCGGTTCCTGCTCCCAGCTCTGACGCGTGACCGAGATGCCGTCGGGACGACGTTCCACCAGTTCCCAGAGACCGGTGGAGGTCATATCGAGGGTGAAATCGACCTCGTGTTCCGTCTGATTGTGGACGACGAACTGATAGCGGCGACGATTGGTATCGGATATCTCCATGCGGAAGGAACGAACGACATGCTCCCCGAATTCAAAGGTTTCCACCCGCATGTCGCTGCTCACGGTCCAGGGACTGCCGGGGCGCAGCCCGGGGGCTTCCCAGACCCGCCGGACACATCCGCCCGCTATCCCGATCGCCAGCAGCAGCCCGATGATCGTTCCCCACCGCCATGCGCGCATATCATGACCTCCCCGGCCTCGCTCCAGCCCCGGGCCCCCTTCATCTGCCCGGCATCTCCGGTCCTGTCCTTTCTCAGTCTCACGATGACATCCGACAGTGTCAAGGTCCCTCGGCAAGCCGGTCGTTGACACCCCGAAAGCCGCCCGATTAGCTTCTGAGATGTGAACCCTTCACTACTTGGAGGACCGATGTTGCGAGCGCTTGCCCTCCTCTGTCTTCTGATCACTATTCCGACGGTCGACCATCCTGTCCCGACGGGGAGGAATACCGTGATGACCGAGCAGAACTCACGAGGCGCCTGGCGGGACGAGCAAGGCCGCCTGCACATCGACCCGCACCGGCTCGAACAGAACCTTCTCACCCTCGGCGAGATCGGCCGCGATCCGGTCACGGGCGGCGTGAACCGCACCGCCTTTTCACCGGCCGAAATGGAAGCCCGGCAGTGGTTCGTGAACCGTCTCGAAGAGGCCGGTTGCACCGTCCGCCTCGACGCGATCGGGAATATCATCGGCCGTCTCGAGGGGCGGAATCCGGCCGCGGCACCGATCGTGATCGGCTCCCATCTCGACAGTGTTCCTCAGGGAGGGCGTTTCGACGGAGCCCTCGGCGTCATGATCGGACTGGAGATCGTGCACTGTCTGCGCGACCTCGGAACCGTTCTCGACCACCCGCTCGAGATCGTCTCTTTCAGCGATGAGGAGGGCGGACTGTTGGGCAGTCGCGGCTGGATCGGTACTGTGACCGACGAGGACCTGGAACAGATCTACAGCGGCCGCCCGCTGCACGAGGCCCTGCGCGAACTCGGACTGGATCCCGGGCAGGTAGACGAAGCCCGACGGGAGACGGGCGAGATCGCCGCCTACCTGGAGATCCATATCGAACAGGGTCGGGTTCTCGAACGGGAAGGCCTGCAGGTCGGTATAGTGGAGGGGATCGTGGCCCTGGACGAATACGAGATCATCGTGCGCGGCACGGCCAACCATGCCGGAACGACCCGGTTGGCCGATCGCGATGATCCGATGGCGGCCGCAGCCCGGATGATGGCGGCAGTCCGCGAGGAAGTCGTGGCTCAGGGCGGCGATCTGGTGGCGACAATCGGCGTAGTCGGAGTCGAGCCGGGCGCTCCCAACGTCATCCCCTCCGAGGTGCGATTCACGATCGATATCCGCGATCCCTCCCGGCTCGTCCTCGAACGCGCGGTGGCGAACCTGCAAAGCACTTTCACAACCTTCGCCGCCGAGGAAGGGGTCACCGTCGAGTGGAAAACGCTTCACGCGATTCCAGCTGCGCCCGCCGATCCGGTCGTCATGACAGCCCTGCGTGAAGCGGTCGAAAGTTATGCCTATCCCTGGCGGATCATGGCCTCGGGCGCCGGTCACGACGCCCAGTCGGTCGCCGACATCGCGCCGATGGGGATGCTCTTTGCACCGAGCGTCGGCGGACTGAGCCACACTCCGGCGGAATTCACCCGAACCGTCGATGCCGCCTGCTGTGCCGATGTGCTCCTCGGGGCCCTTATGCTTCTCGACGAACGGCTGCGGTGATGCGGGTCGCTCTGGCACTCTCGGGCGGAGCGGCCTACGGCGCGGCTCACATCGGGGTTCTGCGGGCCCTGGAAGAAACAGGCTTCGAGATCGCCGGTCTGGCCGGTACCAGTGCCGGCTCGCTGGTGGGCACTCTGTACGCCTTCGGGGTGGATACTGACGAACTCGATGACCTGGCCCGCGAGATTTCGTGGCCCGATCTGGTCCGCCTGGTGCCCCCCGGACTCGGCCTGCTCTCCCTGAGCCGGCTCCGCTCGTGGCTGACTGAACGACTCGGCGAGGTGGAGTTGACCGATGCACCGATCCCGCTACGGATCGTCGCCACCGACCTGGCCGCGGGCGAGGCGGTCATCTTCTCGTCCGGGCCGGTCGATCTGGCGGTAGCGGCGAGCTGTGCCGTACCCGGGCTCTTCCGTCCGATCGAGCATGAGGGTCGCGTGCTCGTCGACGGCGGGATCGTGAGCAACCTGCCAGTCAGCCTGGCCCGCGGACTCGAGGTCGGGCCGGTCGTGGCCTCGGACCTGCTCACTCCCGGTTCCCACCCCACCCCCGATCACATCTTCGACGTCATGATCAGGTCGATGACCCTCATGGTCAGCCTGGCGCTCTCCGGCGAGCGCGAGAAGGCCGATCTGCTGATCACCCCACACACCCACACCTACAACTCGGCCGACCTGCGTCACTCTGATGAATTGATTTCCGAAGGCTATTCGGCAGCCATGGAGGTGCTCCGAAAGACCGATGTCAGAGGGTAAAGAGCAGAATGATGCAGGCCATCAGTCCCGTCAGGCCGAGGATATAGAACACCGTCCCCAACCGGCGCACCCGGCGCACTCGCCGTTCATCTTCGGATCCAGACACGGGCTGACCTCACCTTACCGCGCATACGGAACGATATTCGTAGCATGGAGTCCACCGGTATGTAAATGGAATAGCCTGCACAGCCGTTATCTGAACGAACGGAATTCCGATTCCCGACCGGTGGGTGGACGTGCTGGTGAGGAGGATGGCGGACAAATGACAAACTCGATGTCAAAGACAGATTTCCGCAGACATTCCGTATTGGCCTGTATCGTCACGATGGCCTTGAGTTCGACTCTGGTTCCGACCCCGGGGCTCCCGGCGGTCGAGGCTCAGATCGTCGCCCCCGGCAGCCCGACCGGCCGTCTTCTTCAACCGCAGCCGCACTCGCCGGCAGCCGCCCCGACGCTCGACGATCGCTGGCCGCTCATGTTCACCTGGCGACGCAACAAGGTCAACTGGTGGGATCTGCAGTGGCAGGTAACCGAACTGCCGAGCACGACCCTGTACTACTACGCCGAGGCCGAACCGATCGCCCGCCTGGCGGCCCGCATGATGGTGGTGAACGACAGCCTGCTTCAAGCGGTCTTCAATTACGACCTGCAGCAGTTCACCCGTGACAAGACGATTCCCACGGTCATCTACACCTCGCATCACACCTTCGAACAGACCAATACCATTCCCCAGCCCATCGCCGAGGGATTGCTCGGTTTCACCGAATTCATCAAGGGTCGGGTGGTTTTCCCTTATCAGGGCAACAACCAGGACTTCCGCCACGTGCTCGAGCACGAGAACACCCACATCCACATGATCCACAAGCTCAAGCATTTATATAAAGAGAAGGGGGTGAACGATCTCTCGCGCCTGCTGCCTACTCTCTGGTTCAGCGAGGGTCTGGCCGAGTACGAATCGATCGGCCGCGATCCGGTGACCGGTGAGTACCGGCTCGATATCGAGACCGAGATGTACGTTCGGGACGCTCTTCTGAACGACAGTTTCCCGACTGTCCGGGAAATGCGCCTGTATCCCGACTGGCGCAAAGCATACAAGTTCGGTCATGCCCTGGTGCAGTACCTCAGCGCCCAGCGGGGACCGGGGCACCTGCACGAGATGCTCTCCCTGTGGCACCACCAGTATCCCAACCGGAACTCCTACAGTCTCTTCCGGCGCCGCTCCGACGCCAGTTGGGATCCCCTGAATCCCGGCCTGGCTCTGATCGACCCGCCTTTCATCAACGTCGCCGGCACCGACTACCCGGTCGAGCTGACGACAACGGGCTGGCGCGCCCGGCTCGACGGAACCCTGATCGATTCGATCGCCGGCCGGGCGGTAACCGACCTGGCGTCCGAGGCCGAAAACATCGAACTGGGGGGAACCTGGTACCGGCTCGTCGAAACCGATGCCGGCCGACCGGCTGCCTACCGGCCCGACACCGGGTTGCTGTTTTCTTTCAACGGCGAGTCGATCGAGGAGAACGTCCACAGGGCCCGTCGCCAGTACGAGCGGGAAGCCTACCGTCTGCTGAGCTTCGATCGGCTCATGGAGTGGTGGTTCGAAACCACCGTCGCCGATCTGACCGAACGCTGGCAGGCCGACTCCCGGGCCTATTGGGAACCGTGGATGGAGGGACGGTTCCGGGTCAGGGATCTGGAAACGATCGGCGACTCGGCGCCCGAACTGTGGCCGACAATCTCCGACGACGGGCGACTGGTTCTTTCCAAGACCCTGCACGACGAACTCTACTTCACCATCCAGGTCATCGATCTTGAGAGCGGCCGTCAGATACGGCTGGCACGAGAAAACACACCCGAGATCGAGAGCATCCATATCCTCACCGAGGGAGGCGATATCCGGCACCTCGGAGACAATCTCTACCGGGTCATCTATACCGCCCAGCTGCGGGACCGTGACGTGGTCTACGCCGAGGATATCGAACGCGCCCCCGACGGAGAGTTGCACCTGCGGTCGAGGCGGAAGCTCATCTTCGATCCCGAGCCGTACGGGATCGTGGCTTTGACCGGCGTACGTTTTACCGATTCGAGTTCGACGATCATTTTCTCGGGACTCGGGCTTGACGGCTATCAGGACCTCTACCTGGCCGACATCGACTCCGGCCGGCTCGGGCGGCGACTGACCCACGATCTGGCCAGCGACCGCATGCCGGTCGTCCACGACGACCGGGTGGTTTTCGCCTCCGATCGGGCCAGCCCGCCGACGACTTTCGCCTACCACCTGTTCACCCTCGACCTCGATACGGACGAACTGGTTCAGCTCACCGACGGCACAGGCAACGAATTGAGTCCGGCTTTCTCGCCCGACGGTTCACAGCTCTTTTTCCAGTCCGATTACACCGGGGTCAACAACCTGTACCGCTGGCGCCCCGAAGGCGACCCCGAACCCGTCACCGACGTCACCCTGGGTGCATTTACACCGGCGCCGGTGAGTTCGGAACTGCTCATTTTCTCGGGATTCGATGACGAGGAGTACCGGCTCTACCTGCTGCCCCTGACAGACCTGCCGAATCCGGGCGGGCAGACACCCGACCCTTCGGTCAGATCGGGCAGTCTGCCGCGCAGCGCGATCCGGCTGGAAGCCGTGAACCGGACCTGGGAACCGGAGCGGTCCGCAACCGCCGATATCCTGGCTGCAGAAGGACTCGAGAGCGATACCTACCGGCCGGCCTACAGCATCGACCAGTTCTATGCCTACAGCGAGTTCGGCGGCTACCGCGGCTACAACGCCAGCCAGTTCGGGACCACCGTGAGCTTCAGCGACATCCTCGGCAACCATCAGCTCGGAGCGGCGGTCTGGGACGGACCCCGCAGCGGGATCACAGATCTGTCGTGGATCGCCAGCTACTGGAACCAGAAGAACCGGATCAAGATGGGCGCGGCGGTGTACCGCACCGACGGGATCTACTACAACTGGGCCCGGCAGCAGTTCTACTTCAGGGAGCGAGCCGGCGTCACGGCCCAGATCAACCTGCCCTTCAATCAGTTCAGCGACCTCGACCTGCTGGCCGGGGTAGCCACCGAGCGACGCCACCAGGGGACGATTCTGGGCAGCGTGGAATACGATCAGTTCGAATTCGGTATCGGCTACACCCGCGATCTCTCGACCTGGAGCCCGCAGGGGCCGCACAAGGGCTGGGTTTTCAGCGCTTATTACAACTACATTTTCAACACCGAGGGCGGGCTGACGACCTTCAACCGCTACCTGCTGGCCGATCTGCGCGGCTACTTCCCCCTGCATCGTTACATCGTCGCCGCCGGCCGGGTGGCGGGCGGTCACAGCACCGGCCTGGAACCTGAAATCTTCTTCCTCGGCGGGGGTTTTTTCCTGCGCGGCTTCTGGAACCTGTACGACATGTACGGTTCCTCCTACACCCTGTACAACACCGAGCTGCGCCTGCAGCTGCTGGAACTGATGCAGATCAAGCCGATCCGCATGTTCGAACAGCGCGGCTGGCCGGTGCAGCTGGTGTTCTTCGCAGAAGGGGCCGAAGCCCGCTGGGATGGCGAGAAGGTCGGACCACTCGGCTCGAGGGGTACCAGTTTGCGGCTCACTCTGGCCCTGCCTTTCGTGGTCGAATACGCCTGGTACCGGAAGAATCCCTGGTCGGGGGGTGGCGAGCGGAACCGCGAGCTGCTGTTTACCCTCCTCTTTTAATGATGCTCTTTCGAGAAAAGCACTATTTCACAACGAAGAGATACATCACATAGAGAGCGAAAAGAGCCAGGAGCACCCCCCCCTCCCACCGCTCCATTCTCCGCCTGGTTGCCAGCAGCAGCCAGGCGACGGCCCCGATACCGGTCATGAGGGCCAGATCGAGTATGACCGGCCCGGGATCGACCGCGATCGGCCGGACCAGGGCAGTCAGTCCCAGAATGGCGAGAACGTTGAAGATACTCGATCCGACCAGGTTGCCGAGCACCAGATCGGCTTCCTGACGGAGTGCCGCGATCAAAGCGCTCACCAGTTCGGGCAGGCTGGTACCGAAGGCCACGATCGTCAGACCGATGATCCGATCCGTAATTCCCCAGGCGAGAGCGACCTCGCGGGCGCCGTTCACCAGCCAGCGCGCTCCCAGGGTCAGAGTCACGATCCCCACGATCACCTGCAGTACAGCCAGACCCGGCCGCCCCGAACGCAGAGGTACCGGGACCGCCAACTCTTCGGGACGGTCGCCCTCGCGGCGGTCGCGGTAGAGGACGACCAGATAGATGCAGAGCAGTCCGAAGAGGACACCACCCTCCCAGCGCCCGATAGCGCCGTTGGCGAGTATCCCGAACAGGAGCAATCCGGCTCCGAGCATGACCGGTATCTCCCGGCGCAGCAGGGAACCGTTGGTCGCCAGGGGGTAAAGCAGACCGGTCAGTCCCAGAATCAGAGCGATATTGAGAATGTTCGAGCCGACGACGTTACCGAGCACCATATCGTGGGTATTCGCCAGGGCGGCGACCAGCGAGGCGGCCAGTTCCGGGCTGGAGGTGCCGAAAGCCACCACCGTGAGCCCGATGATGAGCGGACGCACGCCGAGAGTGGCGGCCAGACGGACCGATCCTCGGATCAGCAGCTCACCGCCGATCCAGAGCAGGGCAATACCGCCGATCACCAGCATTGCGGTCATGCGGTCCTTCCGTTCAGCTCATGAGCCCGAGCGGGGGTGGGGATGATGGTGCAGGATAGCGGCCGGTTATTCGTAGCGCAACGCTTCCACCGGGTCGAGCCGGGCGGCCCGACGAGCGGGATAAACCCCGAAAAAGATGCCGATGAAGGCACTGAAGGCGATCGCCAGTCCGGCGACCTGCAGGTTGATGACGGCCGTGAAGGGCTCGCCGGAGAGGTTGGAGATGAGCAGCGCCAGTCCCTGCCCCAGGATCCAGCCACCCCCCAGACCGAGCAGCCCGCCCGCCACGGCCAGGACCACGGCCTCGAGCAGGAACTGCACCAGAATATCGTTGCGGCGAGCGCCGACCGCCTTGCGGATGCCCACCTCGCGGGTGCGTTCGGTGACCGAGACGAGCATGATGTTCATGATCCCGATCCCCCCCACCAGCAGCGAAATACCGGCGATGCCGCCGAAGACGAGCTGCATGATCAGGATGACCTGGTTGAGTTCTTCCATCGCCTGGTCGGCGGTCTCGATCTCGAAATCGCGGCCGTAGCGGTGGTAGCGGCGCAGAACCCGGCGCAGATCGGCCACGACCTGGTCGATATCGCTCCCGATTTCGGCCCGGATCATCAGGATGTCGATACGGTCACGGCCGGTGATCCGCTTTTTCAGGGTGGTGATCGGCATCACCGCCATGTCGTCGAAATCTTCTTCCATGACCCGCTTCGACTGCATCACACCGATGATATCGAAGCGTTCGCCCCGGAACTTCACTTCCTGACCAATCGGATCCTCATCGCCGAAGAGATCGGTAGCCAGATCGGGTCCCAGGATCATGACCTTGCGCCAGCGCTCGAGATCGGTGCGGTTGATCCAGCGGCCGCGGTCGACTTCCCAGGCCATGGCCTCGGCGAAACCGAGGGTGGCACCGTTGACCTGGGCATCGACCGATACCTTGCCGTGGCGGAACTGCCCGCCGCTACGCTCGTGCGGGGTGACGCTGCGCACATGGGGCACCTCGGTCAGGATCCGGTCGATATCCTCCATCTCGAGGTGATCGTCGTGAATCCGGCGGATCCAGCGGCCTTCATCGTCGCGGTAGAAACGGCGCGGATTGGTCAGCATGACCAGGGACGAGCCGCCGAGCTGATCGAGCTGTTCGGTGACAGAGGAGCGCAGACCCTCGGCCAGAGCCACGATACCGGTCACCGAGGCCACTCCGATCAGAAGCCCCAGCAGGGTCAGAAAGCTGCGCAGCTTGTTGGCCTGGAGCTGCGTCAAGCCGACGCGGACTGGTTCGAGGACGTTCATCAAAGCCGGCGAACCTCAGGTGATCCGGTTGCGCATGATACGCCCGGAGCGCTCTTCGTCGGGCGCGTGACCGGAACGCTGTTCCCATTCGATCTGAGCGTCGGGGTGCACCTCGGCACCAGCCTCGAGACCGGAGAGGATCTCGATACGGGTATTGCTCTCCAAACCCGCTTCGACCTCGCGTTCGACCCACTCCTCACCCTGCCTGAGGTAGACGATCCGCCGCTCGACCACATTGGTCAGCTCTCCGGCTTCGTCGACGCGATAGACACTGGCCACGCCTTCGACCGGCAGGTACAGAACATCGGAGCGGGAGTCGATGATGATATCCACATCGGCACTCATCCCGTGGCGCAGCTGAGGAAAGGTACCCAGGATTTCGACCTCGGCTTCGAAACTGACCACCGAGGATCCCGAACGGATGGCGCCGGTCGGCGCTACGTGCCGCAGCCGGCCGGGGAAGGTCTGACCGGGCAGAGCGTCGACCGTGACCTCGGCCTCGAGCCCGGAACGCATGTCGCCGATGTCGATTTCGGAGATCTGGATGGTCACGATCAGACGGTCGGGATCGCCGACCCGGAAAAGGATGGTCCCCTGGTTCGACGAGACGGCCGAGGTGACCAGTTCGCCCTCTTCGACCGGACGCTCGGTGATGATACCATGGATGGGCGAATAGATCTCGTAATCCTCGAGCAGGAAGGAATCGGGTGTGGCCTGCACGGCCCGGGCCTGGGCCCGTACTTCACGCTCCAGGATCTGCAGTTCGAGGCGCTGCTGAGCCAGGCTGATCTCGGCCAGTTTAAAAGAATATTCGGCTCGCTCCATCTCGTCGCGGGCGATGATGCCGTCGGCATAGTTCTGACGCTTGGTATCGAGCTGGCGCCGTTGTTCGGCCAGATCCATTTCGGCCCGGGTGACCGAGGCGCGCTTGCCGGAAAGCTGCAGGGCCTTGTTGGGGTCGGGTTCGATGATCGCCAGAAGTTCCCCCTCGCCGGCGGCCTGCCCCACGTCGCTGAGCAGGGTAATGATCCGCCCGGCGACCTGTGATTTGACCTCGATCAGCTGATCCATCTCGATCGTGCCGCTCTCAGCCAGGCGACGCACGATATCACCCCTGGCAGCAGTCAGCGGTTCAAACACTTCCCCCGTCATATCGCGCCCGCGGGCGGCGTTGGCGACCACGATCACGATCAGCAGCAGGAGAGGCAGAACGATCCAGCGTTTCTTACGGCGTTTCTTCGGCATCGGTATTCCTCTACAAACCCGGGTTCGCCCGGCAATCATGTCTCCATGATACGTCGGGCGAGGCAATCCGGTTACTCTGTTACAGGGGTTCGATCTCCCAACACAAGATCTACGATTTCCCCCAGGCTCTTTATCACCCGACAATCCACCTCCCGCCCCTCGTACGCATCGAGGGGATCGTAGAGGATTCCTTCGATGCCGGCTCGTTGCGCGCCGACGATATCGGCACTGTAGTAATCACCAATATGCACCATTTCCCCGGGCTCGAGCCCCAGCTCGCGCAAAGCATGCAGGAAGATTCCCGGATCGGGTTTGGTACTGGCCACCTCCGCGGAATCGACCAGCAGATCGAACAGATCAAGCCATCCTTGATGTTCGACCATCTGCCGCAGGCGCCCGTCATTGTTGGAGACACAGGCCAGCAGAAGGGGTGAGCTCGACAGGGTGGTGAGGGTCTCGGCGGCCAGCGGAGCCGGTTCGGTCCATAGCCCCACTCCCTGCCTGTGCTCGCTCAGCAGGCGCAGCAGGACCTCTTCCAGACCGGTCCCGGGTACCCCGATTTCGGTGAAGAAGCGGGTGTAGTAGGTCTGCCAGACGCCGTCGTCGAGGCCGCCGTCCAGGACCAGACCGTCGAACCAGGGACGGAGCCGGGCCTCGACGCGTTCGATATCAGCCCGGGCGACTTCCACCCCTACCTCACGCACCGCCTCGGTGTAGAAGGAGTAGCGCGGGAAGACAAGGGTGTGTCCCAGATCGAATGATACCGCCCGCAGGGTCATGTTCGCCTCAGATCGGATTCAGTATGGAAAGCGGCCCGCACCGCCGTCCACTCCGCCGTGTGGACGACACCCTGAAAAGTATGCATCCGAAGCTTCGTGACTACCGGGAATCCGCCCGGCCGAGCAGACAGTGCGGTCCGGGGATCGCCTCAAGGGCGGCGTCGAGCAGATCCACGACCGTATATCCGGTTTGAAAAGCAGCCTGAAAGGCTGTCCGTGTTGCCAGCCGCCAGCGTTCGGCCACCTCCGGCTCGGAGCGACTCAGAGCCAGAAAATCGGCCGGAATAGGTGCCAGCAGCCAGGGCTCGCCACCAAGCCGGGGTTCACCGGTCCCGGCGGGCACCGGCGAGCCGGATGCGGTTTCGGTGAGCTCGTACAGCACCGGTACAGCTCCGGGATCGGCCACGCAAGGTTCGGGGATTTCACCCCGGGCCAGAGCGGTGACCCGCGGCGAGCGAAGATCCCAGCAGGCCTGGAACCGATCGGTCGGAACATTGCCGTGCAGCGGGCTGAAACTCTCGTCTCCATAGAAGGACTCGAGATAGGCAACCGCCGCAGCACCGAGGTAGTGCAGATTGAAACGGCCGTTGACCGCCATGAGAGGATCGAAGGTCCAGTAGACCCTTGCGAAACCGTGATCGAGCGCCCACTGCCGTTGATAGAATTTGAGTCGCCGTCCGATTCCCCGGTCGCGCCGGTCGGGCCTGACGGCTGTCATCTGCGAGTACAGGATGAGTTCGCCGGCGATGACACCCGGGAAGGAATAGATGAAGCCCGCCAGAGTCTCTTCCTCGAAAGCTCCGGCCACCAGGCCGCCGGCATGATTGACCGCCACCAGGGTCGGGACCGGCACCAGGCTGTCGCCGCTCTCGCCCCAGGTCGCAATGATGATTTCCTGGGCCTGACGCAGTTCCGCGATCGTTCGCAGCGGTCTGGTGACAAACTCGGACGACATGATGCGTTGACCTTACCATCGGCCGTCTGAACCCGCAAGATGGCGACGCGGGCAGTCAAACAATCCTGGCCCGAGGGTGACGGGGGGGCGATCTTGTGTCAACCGGAGTGAACCGCCAGACCGAACGACAAGGACGCCACCCATGACCCGGAACCGACCCGATCCGCGCCGGCTCTGTGAAATTGCCACTGAGACCGCCCGCATCTGCGGCGCCTATCTGCTCGAGTCCTGGCGCGCTCCCCGGGGCGAGTACGAAGAGAAATCACCGGGCGATCTGGTGTCGGAGGTCGACCGCCATTCCCAGCAGTTGGCTGAATCGATTCTGCTCGAACGCTCGCCCGGATCCCGCTTCTTCGCCGAAGAGGACGCCGAAGCCCGCACCGCCCGGGCCGGGGAAGAGGAGCTTCTCTGGATCGTCGATCCGCTCGACGGGACCGCCAATTTCCTGCACCGGTTCCCGATTTTCTCGGTCTCGATCGCCGCCGCAGCCGGCAGCGAACTGCTGGCCGGTGTGGTCTACAATCCCGTGACCGACGAGTTGTTTTCCGCCGCCGCCGGGCAGGGCGCCCGGTTCAACGACGAGCCGATCTCGGTCTCGACCGAATCCGATCTGCTGCGCGCCATGCTGGCGACCGGCTGGCCTTTCAGGAGGAAGGAACTGCTGGCTTCCTATCTCGACGTCTTTCAGCGCATCTTCTGGGCCAGTCAGGGAATCAGGCGCCTGGGGAGCGCGGCACTGGATCTCTGCTACGTGGCCGCGGGACGACTCGAGGGTTTCTGGGAATACGGTCTGGGTCTCTGGGATGTCGCCGCCGGAGCCCTGATCGTGCGCGAGGCCGGCGGGCTTGTCAGCGATTTCGGAGGTGAGGAGGGATGGTGGGAATCAGGCGATATCGTGGCAAGTAACGGGCACGTTCACCAGGCTCTTCTGGCAGCGGCCCGGACCCCGGCCGGAATGCGGGATCTCGATGAGTGAGATCAGGTTCCGCTCTCCTGTTCGTCGTCTACGGTTCCCTGCACTTCGGCTTCATCTTCGGCTTCTGCCTCACGCAGGCCCTTCTTGAACTCCTTGATCCCGATCCCCATGCCCTTGGCCAGTTCGGGAATCTTCTTGGCCCCGAAAAGAAAGACGAGGATGCCCACGAGGATGAGGATCTCCACTGGTCCCAATCGGCCGAACACGGTCCCTCCTTCCGGACGGCGCAGGGGCGCGTCCTGGGCTGCATGACGGTCTGCAATCCCGCACGTTATGCCCGTACCGCCACCCTGTCAATGTCGGGCACACTACCGGCGGGGAGGAATACGCGGAGGGAGAGAAGATTTTCTTTGCAGGATGTCGGCCGTCGTACCTTTTTTTTCCATCCTGAACCGTGACGAAGAAACTCAGCATCGGGCCGAACGACGCCGGCCAGAGGGTCGATGCCTTTCTGCGCAAGCTGATACCGGATGCACCGCACAGCCTCATCCAGAAGATGATTCGTACGCGGGGTGTCCTCGTAGACGGGGTCAAAGCCCGTCCATCGGACCGTCTCGAGCCGGGGATGACGGTCGAGATCACCGACAGTCGGGCCGCGGCTACGGCCCGCTCTTTCAAGGAGCAGGAGCAGGATATGCTGAATCTCATCCGTCCGGTATCTGACGAGTTGGAGATCCTTTTCGAGGACGAACACGTCCTGGCCCTGAACAAACCCGCCGGACTTCCCTCTCACGGGGGTTCGGGAGCCAAGGGCGATTCCGCTCTGTCGCGGGCCTGGAGTCACCTCGGTACGGTCGGTCGCGGTCACACATTCCGGCCGGCCCTGCCGCACCGGCTCGACATCGGCACGTCGGGCGTCCTGCTGGTGGCCAAGACCGCCGACGCCCTGCGCGAACTCACCGCCCAGTTCCGGAACCGCGAGGTCCAGAAGCACTATCTGGCCCTGGTCTCGGGTGTCATCCAGGCCAAGTCGGGAATCATCCGGCATCCCCTGCGCCGGGTCGAGGCCCAGGCGGCCGACATGCCCAAGGTCGTGGTAGCCAAGCGGCGAGGTCAGAGTGCCGAAAGCGAGTACGAGGTCAAGGAGACATTCGAAATCGCCAGTTTGCTGCAGATCGTTCTGCACACCGGCCGCACCCACCAGATCCGGGCCCACTTCTCGGCCATCGGTCACCCCATGGTGGGTGACGATCGGTACGGTTTCGCCGCTGTAAACAAGGCTTTCCGGGATCGCTTCGGTCTGGAACACCCCTTCCTGCATGCCGAACGTCTCATCATCCAGCATCCCAAGAAGAAAAAGACCCTCGAGTTCGGAGCGACTCTGCCCGAGGGACGCGAACAGCTGCTCCAGACCCTGCGCGACGGCTGGCGTCCACCCAAGCTGCGCCGTCCCCGCTGAGAGCGGGCCGGTGAGAAGAGCGGTGCCCCATGGTGCCTGAGACCGCGACCGGACGGGCGGGACCGGAACGGGTCGAACTCGGTGCCACCGGACTCCGGGTGCATCCCCTGATTCCGGCCACCTGGTCGTTCGCCGGCCGCCGGGGACCGCTCGGCGCTCAGCTGCCGCCGGAGGAGATCGAACGAGCCTTTCACGAGTACGGTCTCAACGGTTTTTTCACCACTCCGAAGATGCGGGCCCAGGCCGAAGGGGTACGGCAGCTCATTGCAGCCGGCCACCGTTCCGAGATGGTCCTCATTTCGGTGGCCGGACTGCCCTTTGCTGGCCGGATCCGGGCCTATGTGAGGCGCTGCTGCCGCAGTTTCGGTACCGACCGCCTCGATATCCTGCTCATGGGCTGGGTCCAGCACCGGTTCTATCTGCGCCCCGCCGTCTGGGAGGCGATGCAGCAGCTCAAGGCCCGGGGCCTGGTCGGGGCGCTCGGATTCAGTATCCACAATCGCCTGCTGGCCGCGCGCCTGGCCTCCGAACTCGAACCCCGGCCCGATATCCTGATGATCCGTTACAACGCCGCCCATCGGGGAGCCGAGACCGAGATCTTCGATGTTCTCGGTTCTGAGCGCCCGGGCGTCATCGCCTATACCGCCACCCGCTGGGGGGAGCTGCTCGAGCCGCGCCCCGCCGAGGGTTACGAGCAGGGGATGAGGGCTCCGGAGTGCTACCGCTTCGTCCTGGGGCACCGGAGCGTCGATGCGGTCCTCTGCGCCGCACGCTCGGCGGCTGAACTGCGCGAGGATATCGAAGGAATCCGGGCGGGGCCGCTGACCCCCGAACGGTACGCCGAGATACTCGAATTCGGAGATGCGGTGCATCGCAAACCCCGACACGGCGGTTCGCGATTCATGTTTCGACAGGGGTGAAACCGGTCAGCGGATCCGATCCGTGCGGTATCCGTACACCGGCCCCTTGAGCCCGGGACTCACTCCCCCTACACTCTCAGCCGTCACCGATCCCGCCCCCGCGGTCCCCGCCGGGACCGAAGTGGAAGGATGTCATGACCCGCACCCGGTACCGTCTCGTCACCGGCGTCTCGCGTGGTATCGCCGCGGCTTTCGGTCTGATCTTCGCCGCCGGCGCGATCATGAAGCTGCTCGACTGGGAAGCCACCCGCGACGCCATGACAGCCTACAGCATCCTCGACTGGCTTCCCCCCGCCCTGCCGGCAGCCGGGAGTCTGGTGTGGGAGTTCTTCATCGCCGCCGCCCTGCTTCTGCATCGTACCTGGCACCGCTGGGGACTACCGGCCGCGACCCTGTTCCTGGTCGTTACCGGCATCATGCTCGTTCTCGAAACCCTGGCCGGCGGAGCCGGCGATTGCGGTTGCATCCCCTTCCTGCCCCGTGACATCAGCCTGCTCGCGGCAGCCCAGAACGGCGCTCAGGCCCTATTTCTCGGCAGTCTCTGGCGTTACCTGTCGGCTCTGGAAGCCGAGCAGGCGGCCGGACCGCCGGTCGATGAGGGAAGCTCCGCCGTCGAAACAGTACGAGAGAGCGGGTAGCTACGGTGCCTCGGCTTCCTTCATGTAGGTCAGCGATCCGACCCGGCCTCCGGGGTCGAGCCGGACGATAACCGGAACCCGGGTGATCCCGAGCCCGCGTCCTGCCTCGATCGGAATGAGCGCCAGCCCGGCGTCGGTTTCGCGCAGCTGCCGGTAGGCATCCATGAAACCGGCCCGCGGGATCGCCTCCACCTGCAGAATCAGGAAGAACATCCCGGCCGGTGGTGGATCGTCCCGCTCGGTGCCCGGCACTCCGCGCCAGGCATCGAGGATGGCCTGCATCTCGGCGGCGCACACATCGCAGGTTGGCGCGACCACCAGCAGACGGGTTCGACCGACGAGCAGGGTATCGAGCCGGGCCGGGGTTCCGGTGGGGGTTGTGACCGTCACGGCCGGCACCGCCTGACCGGGGCGCAGGGCGGGATGGGCGGCGGTGTCGGCATAGGTGAAAGCGCTGGTCACCACGTAGGCGACCAGACCCGTCAGGGTGAGCCAGCCACAGAAACGGGTTCGGGTGCGGGAGGGGGCGGTCGTCATGACCGGGAAGCATAGCAGGTCACAGCATCGAAGGGAAACGACCGGAAAGACCGAAACGACCCGAGTGCATTCCCGCGGACTCCCTGTTGCCTCATCGAATAAAGTGCTCCACGCGCGGACTCTTGAGACGGAAGAACGGAGAAGATACAATCAACGGGTAACGGTACCCGACCGCCGGTCGCCTCGGGAAAGGTGAGAGCCCCGTCATGAGGAACCGGACCATCGACGTCACCCTCCGCCTGCTGGGAGCGGCGGCAGTGGTCCTGCTGCTCGGCGCCGGCATCCTTCCCCGCGAGCCCGACCGTCAGCCGCGCCGGGTCAGCTTCCGAATCCTGTTTACCGGTAACACCCTGGGCTATATCGAGCCGTGCGATTGCTCGCGGGGAGTTCTGGGCGGTCTCGATCGTCGGATGGCGGCCATCGCCGAGAATCGCCTCGAAGATCGGCCGACCGTTCTGATCGATTTCGGCAATCTCTTCGAGATCCCGACCGGCCGGCCGATGACCGAACTCGGGCGTCGCCAGGCTGCCTTTCTGGCGGCCGAAATGGAGCGGATGGGCTACACCCTGACCGCCCTCGGCCGTCATGATCTGACCCTGGAACCCGCCTTTCTGGCCGAACACATGCCCGACCTCGAGTACCCCCCCCTGCTCACCAACCGCGCTCCCGGGGTCGACCTGGGAATCGAGACCGTGCCCCGTATCCGGCTCGAGCTGGGGGGTCTGGAGGTGGATGTCTTCAACATCGTGGAACCGGACATGATGACCGAGGGACGGGCCGGTCTGGTGACCCGCTGGGAACAGGTGCTCGAAGAGGTGCTCGAAGAGTCGAGCCGGGGATCGGATCCGGCCGATGCCCAGATCGTGATCGCGCACGTGCAGTTCGCGGTAGTAGACAAGATCCCCGAGTGGTACCCCGAGATCGATCTGCTCTTCCACGGGGAGTGGCAGCTCAATCGCCAGGCTTTCCGCATCGGGACCTGCGTGGCCATGAGCGCAGCCGGCAAGGGTCAGATGCTGGGTCTGCTCGACGCCTCGGTCCTGCCGCGGGAGCGGCAGCAGGAGAACCGGCCGGTCTTCACCGGCTTCCAGGGCCTGCACGTCGCCCTGCCCCCCGAAGCGCCCGCCGATCCCGCCGTGCGGGCCCGCATGGATGCTTTCCGCGAAGAGCTGATCCGCGACGGCTTGATCCTGCCCTGAGCTTCTGCCTGCCGGCGACCCCTGCGGCCTCGGGCCCGCCTGTGTGAAGCCAGAGGGCCCTCCGCCGCAGTCTCCGCCGGCAGGTCCCCGGCCTGCACGATCGCCGGCGACCCCTGCGGCCTCGGGCCCGCCTGTGTGAAGCCAGAGGGCCCTCCGC
>CAZNUA010000010.1:0-9697 GCA_964576115.1 uncultured Gemmatimonadota bacterium | reverse complement strand
CGCAGCCCCCCCCGGACGGTTCCCCGGCCTGCACGATCGCCGGCGGCGGAAGCGGGAAACCCTACGGCTGCCAGGCGGCGAGGATACTGCGGGCGTAGCGGGCGAAGGCGTATTCGGCCGCGAGCATCACGTCGCTTTCGGGAAGGTCGCGTCTCCACTGTGCCTGCAGTTCTTCGGCGGCAGCCAGGATCGAATCCTCGGCGGCGAAGATGACCGGCCAGAGTCCGCCGCCGGTGCCGTCGCGCAGCAGGCGGGTGTTGATGAAGCTGGCCATCCGATCCTGGCCGAAGATGATCCGCTTGATCCGCAGCGAGGCGTCACAGAGCGGAGCGGTGGGATTGCCGTCGGCTTCGGGGGGCACCGGTCCGACCGCCCAGTAGGGAACGGTGATCGCCGCCGCCGTCTGGCCCAGCATCGTCCACATGGTGGTCAGGCAGGCCCTCTCGCCCTCGCCGATCCCCTGGAAGACGGTGGCCGAGACCGTGTAGGGACGGCAGATGGAGAGGTTGGCCTCGATCCAGCCCGGTGGGGTGTCTTCATTCCAGCGACCCGACCAGGGGATGGCGACCGGCTCGCCGTCGGGACCGGTCAGATCGCGCATCTGGATTCTCAGGATCGAACGGGGATTCAGCTCACCCGCGTCATGGAAGCCGCGCATGAGTTCGGTGGTGCGCCGGAAACGCTCGATACCGCCGCTGCCGCCCCCGTGTTCGGCGAAATTGGTACGTAGAACATAGCCGTCGGGGGCTACCCGGGGATCGGCGGTGTCGTAGACCCAGTAGTCACTCCCCCCCGCCTCGATCATCACCGACCGGCCGGTGGTGTCCATCACGGCCAGATTGGCCTGGGTCGAACGTCCGGTCCGGTTGGTCTCCTCGAGCAGGGCGATAAACTCGTCCACGGTGGCGCAGGTGCCCAGAGCCAGGTGCTGGACCGAGGAGTTGTTGAGGCCCCTCCGTCCGCCGGGCAGGTCGCTGGCGACGGCGTTGAGAATGGCAAAGCCGACCTCGTTGACACCCAGCAGGGTGCTCAGGGGACTGGTACCGGCGATCGAGAGAAAGGCATACTCCTCGCCCCGGATCCAGTGGATCTCGTTGTTCTCGTCGCGCCAGTCGCGGGTTTTCCATATCATCGGCCGGCCGTCGGTGGTGGCCGATCCCGCCGCGGCCCCGATGGTGCATTCTTCCGGGGCCGGGGGAGCGGAACGGCCGGTCGCATAACCGGCCAGAGCCAGCAACAGGAGAACAGCGGTCAGTCGGGCAACTCTCCGTCGAGTCATCGTTCGTCTTTCTCCTCTTCCGGTTTTTCAAAATGTTCGGCGTACCAGCCGAGGATACGGTTCCAGAAATCATGGTACTCCTCGACCGAGTTGGGTGGGCTGTGACCGCCGTCGGCGTAACGAACCCAGACCACTTCCTTGCCGAGCCGGCGCATGGCGTAATACATCTCCATCGACTGCCGGGCCGGAACGTTGTAATCCAGATCGCCGGTGATGCACATCAGGGGGGTCTGGATCCGGTCGGCGAAGACGACGGCCGAATGCATCTGATAACGTTCGGGATACTCCCAGAGCGAGCCCCCGATGCGGTCCTGGCCCCACTCGGGAGCCTGGATGTTGCGGATGCCCAGCCGCGGGCTGTCGCCGTAGAAGCTGACCATGTTGACCTTGCCCGAGATATTGATCGCGGCGGCGAAACGCGGAGTCTGGGTAACGAGCAGAGCGGTGGCGTAGCCGCCGTAGCTGGTGCCGTGCACGCCGAGTTTTTCTTCGTCCACCAGGCCCCGTTCGATGAGCATGTTGATCCCCGCCGTGACCCCCTTGACCCAGGCTTCGCCGGGATAGCCTTCCACCAGATGGACGCTGGGACGGAAGCCGAAGTACCCGGCGTTGGCGATCAGGTTCATGTTGGAGTTGAAGCCGTTTTCGAAGAAGGTCTCGTAGATCTCACAGACCAGCGGGTAGCGGCGGCCCGGCTCATAATTCACGGGATAGTAGAGAATACCGTAGAGTTCCTCCCCGTCGGTATCGCGGTATGTCACCAGCTCGCTGCGAGTCAGGGTGCGGTTTCTGATCCAGGGGTTGAGATCAGTCAGCCGGCGGGGTTCGGAAAAGTCCTTGTCGGCCCGCCAGAGGTCATCGGGGTGGTCTCCGTCCGAACGGGTGAAGAAAAAAGTCCGGCCGTCTTCGGTCATCCGCCACGAGCCGAAGCGATCGCTGTTTCTGAGCAGATCGGTCATCTCCCCTGCCTGCACATCGAACCGTACCAACCCCCGCTCCCAGCGGTCGCGGGCGGAGGTGGAGAGATAGAGCCACCGGCCGCAGGGACTCCAGTCGACCACACTCAGGCGCGGCCGGTCCTCTTCCTCACCTTCAAAGGCCCAGATCTTCTCCACCGAACCCTGTTCCAGGTCGGCCAGCCACCAGGCCTCGCCACCGCTGAGCAGAAGCCGGTTGCCCCCGGAGTGGAAGCGCATGACCGAGAAACGCACCCGGGTGGTGTCATCGCCGGTCGCATACGGACGTCCGTCTGCAGTCAGGTTCCGGACGGTGGTGTCGCGCACGGCCCGCACCAGCACGTCTCCCTCGTCGGTCCAGGCATAGGTGTCGCCGGCCTCGTTCCAGGTAACTCTGATCCGCTCGGTACCGCGCGGGCGCAGAACGGTCCGTTCATTGTTCTCCAGATCGAGCCAGGAGAGCTCGTACTCGGTCCCGCCGGAGCGGGCATAGACGGTCTCGAGGGGGAAGTTCTCGGTGAAGGAGAGCAACGTACCGTCCTCGGCCAACCGCAGGGAACCGTAGTTGCCTTCGGGGAGCAGCTCGGTCACTTCCCCCCGGTCAAGCGATACGATCGCCGGGATCGTCAAGGAGTTCAGGTTGCGCAGCTCATCCCACCGCAGGAAGGGCTGGCGGGAATCGTGGACGATAATCGGGCCCTCGGTCAGATCGAGGAAAGCCTGCCGGGCCCGCTCGCGCCAGCCGTCGGCTCTGAGCTGAATCAGCAGCCCGCTCCCGTCGGGAAGCCAGCGCAGAGTCGAACCGGAGGCGATCTCCTTCTCGGTCCGCAGGCGGATCGGGCGAGTGCGCCGGCGGGCGAGCTCGCAGACCTGCAGGGTCCAGTCATCCCCCTCGCGCAGGAAGAAGGCCAGGTGTGCCTGATCGGGGCTCAGGGCCGAGGCGGCGATCTGAACGGGCTCGTCGAAGAGAGCTGTCCGCTCGCCCGTGTTCCCGTCGATCAAAACGATCTCGGATGTTCCCGGACTCAGGTAGGTCGGATCGCCGTAGCGGGTATAGTCGTTACCTAACCGGGCCCTGCGACGGCTCACACTGCCGACGAGCAGGGAGCCGTCGTCGGTCATGTGGTTAACCCGGAGCGAGGCCAGGTTGAGCAGATCATCGACGGTAAAGGGCTGCTGTTCCTGAGCCGCGACCGCACTTGGGGACAGAACAGCGAGGACCAGCAGAAAGACCATCAGGGGGGGGCGTGATCGGGGCATTATCGACTCCGGGTTGAAGGTTCTGACAGACCGTGTTCATGGATAGAGCCGGTACGGTATGGCCTCCTGTCGCCACTGCCGGGTCTGGTCTGACCAGCGTCCGGCAAGGGTCAGGGGATCGTGCCCGGCTTCGATCCCTTCACGCAGCCACACGACACCGGTCAGCCGGTCGAAGTGGGCCTGGCGCCAGCGGAAGAGATCGGGATAAAGATGACGGAAGGTGCGGACCACGGTCACCCCCGTCACCACAGGACGAAAGGCGTCGGGATCGGTTACGTCGACCTCGATCCCCCCGCACACCTCCCCCTTCCACTTCACTTCCACCGCACTCCCCGGTTGACCGGGCGTAAACCGCACGGGGGCAAAGCGCACTCCCGGCAGATTCAGATCGTTGAGGGTGTCGGCCACCTGCTCCCCGTCCGCCCAGGGGGCACCGACGAGTTCGAAGGGACGCTCGGTCCCCCGCCCTTCGGAGAGATTGGTGCCCTCTATCAGGCAGAGTCCGGGGTAGACCAGAGCCGTGAGCGGAGTGGCCATGTTGGGGGAGGGACGAACCCAGGGCACGCCGGTGTCCTCATACCGCATCCGCCGTTCCCAGCCCTGCATCGTGACTACCCGCAGATCGAGTCCTTCGCCGCCGGTCAGGTGTCCCTCACCGATTATCCAGGAGGCGTACTCGGCGATCGTGAAGCCATGGCGGATCGGGACCGGGAACAGGCCGACGAAAGAAGCCAGTTCGGACGAAAGCACCGGCCCCTCGACCGCAAGCCCTCCGATCGGATTGGGCCGGTCGAGCACGACGTAGGTCAGCGAGCGTGCCGCGGCCGCCTCCATGGTGCGGGCCATGGTACTGGTATATGTATAAAATCGCGCTCCCACGTCCTGGATGTCGAAGAGCAGGACTCTGAGGCCGACCAGATGGCTGGAGTCGGGCCGGGTCGAAACGCCGTAGAGAGAGTGAATCGGTACCCCTCGGTACTCCTCACCGGCCGAGTAGATCCGGGCTCCTTCGGCGGCAGAACCCTCGAAGCCGTGTTCGGGGCTGAAGATGGCCCGTACCTCGAGTCCCGCGTCGAGCAGGGCATCGACGAGGTGGGTGCCGTCGCTGAGCCGGCCGGTGTGGTTGGTCACCACTCCGAGCGGTACCGGGTCGAGCCCGGTGGCGGCCTCCCACCCCTTGGCCATGAGTACGTCGGCTCCGGTCAGCACGGGGCGGTCCGTACTGCAGGCGACCGTGGCGAGCAGGAGCAGGAACATCCCGGCCCGGCCGATCTGATCCCGGATCTTTCTTCTTTCCGCCACACGGCTCCTCCCGGCGGCTGGCGTGATCCATACCCCTCAGATATAGCCCAAAGGCCGGGGTCGGGGAAAGCCCTCCCGGCCGGGCCTTTCCTCCCGTCGGCCGGGGGTGTATATCTGAGACGGGTTACCGGGATTTGCCCGGGCCCGAAAAATCACCACCCGGTCAGGAGACCGAATCATCATTCGTACCGATCGGCGTCAGGTCCCCGCACGGCTGTGGCCGACGGCTGCGGCGGCACTGCTCCTGGCGGCTGTCGCCGGATGTGCGGGCTCGCTCGCCGCCCCGAGTCTGCATCCCGGACGGGCTGAAGCGGTCGGGATGGACAGCGACCGTCTGGCGGCCCTCGAGGAGGTGATCGGTGAGGAGATCGAGCGCGGCACCATCCCGGGTGCGGTTCTTCTCGTCGCCCGCAGCGGACGGATCGTCTACGAAGGAGCCTGGGGGGCGCGCGCGCTCGAACCGGGGCCCGAAGAGATGACTCTCGACACCATCTTCGACCTGGCCTCGATGACCAAGCCGCTGGCCACCGCCGCGGCGGTTATGCGCCTGGTCGAGAGGGGCCGGGTGCGGCTGGAGGACCGGGTGAGCGTCTACCTGCCCGAGTTCGCTGCCGGGGGCAAGGGGGGCATCCGCGTTTCCCACCTGCTGACCCACACCTCAGGCCTGCCGCCGGGGGTGCCGGTCGGCACCCTGCAGTCCCGCTACGGAGCTTACTGCCCCGAAGCTGTCTGGTGGTGGATCTGCGATCACGATCCCGAGACCGGACCGGGTGAGCGTTTTATCTACAGCGACATCAACTATCACACCCTGGCCCGCCTCATCCGACGCGTGTCGGGGATGAGCCTGGATGAATTCACCCGAACCGAGATCTATGCCCCGCTCGGAATGACCGATACCGGTTTTTATCCCGAAGCAGGACGGATCGCCCGCGTGGCTCCGACCGAGCGGGTTGCCGGGGGGGTGTTACGCGGGGTGGTTCACGATCCGATGAGCCGCCTGGTCGGGGGCGAGGGCGGCAGTGCCGGGCTGTTCTCGACCGCCGCCGATATCGCCCGTTACTGTCAGATGCTGCTCAACGGCGGCACCTACGGCGGGACGAGAATCTTCTCTCCCCTGACCGTGCGAGCCATGTCGGAAGACCGGATCGTGGGACGGGGCTTCGGATTCGACATTTCCAGTCCCTACGCCAATATCCGGGGTGATCTGCTCGGTCCCTTTTCCTTCGGTCATTCGGGGTATACCGGCACCAGCGTCTGGATCGATCCCGAGCAGGATCTCTTCGTGATCCTGCTCACCAATCGCGTCCATCCCGATGACAGAGGCAGTGTCGTACCCTTGCGCTCGAAGGTCAGCAACGTTGTGGCCGCGGCGATTATCGCTCCGGCTCGGGGCCGACAGTAATTCCCCACCCGATCTCGTACAATCCGGGCAGTGAAACGGGGAGCCTCCCCCGGGCTCCCACGGCCCCGAGGACCACCTCCCCCGCCGCGCGCTGGGCCACCGGGCCGTAATCGTAAGCCGCCAGGTAAGCTGTCACGGTCGGAAACTGCATCAGGAAATAGGGCGGCCCGAAGGCTGCCACGACAGTCGGGATACGCCGGGCCGCAATGTAGGTGAGCAGGCGGGCGTGTTCGTCGAGAACCGCTGCATGCCCCTTTTGATCCCTCACCCGGCTCACGACCGCCGTCAGGGTCAGAGAAGCGTTCTCGACCGCACTCAGGACAGCCTCGGTCTGTGCCCGGGTGGATCCGGGATAGAGCCAGAGGTGCCGTGCTCCGGGGTAGAGAGAGCGCAGGGGTTCGAAAAACTCCCGGCCGACGGGACCGCTGCCGGGATCGCTCGAAAGTCCGAGAAAGAGAACCCGGTCGGGATCCAGAGCAAGGTGCCGGGGAGTGAAGGGACCGGCTCGCCGGGGCGGGGCCAGGGACGTCCACTCGCCCCGCTCGACCGCAGCAGGAGCGGAACCCGTGCCGAGAGGCAGCAGATCGCCCTCGTTGCGGATGACCGTTACCGCCCGCTCGGCGATGGTGCGGGCCAGATGGAGGGCGGCGGGATCGGCTACCGCCCGATCGACGGCATTCAGCGGCGGGTGCCGCTCAACGTGCAGACCGAGCCGGGCCTTGACCGTGAGCAAACGACGGGCGGCGCGGGTGATGAGGTCGGGTTCCAGGCGCCCCTCCTGGACCGCGACCATGATTCCCTCAATGCTCCGGTGGGTATCGGCGGGCAGGAGGATCAGATCGGCTCCCGCGGCGATGGTGCGCACGGCCGCTTCCTCGACCCCGTAGTGGCGTACGATGGCGCCCATGCGCAGGGCATCGGTCACGATGAGGCCATCGAACCCGAGCTCTTCCCGGAGCAGCCGGGCAGTCACGTTTTCCGAGATCGAGGCCGGGACGGTTTCTGAGGGATCGAGCGCGGTGACCCAGAGGTGAGCGGTCATGACCGCCTCCACTCCGTCGGCGATCAGGGCCCGGAAGGGGGCCAGTTCGACCCGGTCGAGCCGCTCGCGATCGGCCTCGACCACGGGCAGTTCGACATGACTGTCCACGCTCACGTTGCCATGACCGGGGAAGTGCTTGGCGGTAGTCAGGATCCCCGCCGAGCGGGCTCCCCGGGCCCAGGCCACGGCCAGGCGGGACACCAGCCCGGGATCCTCGCCGAAGGAACGTACACTGATGATCGGATTGAGGGGGTTGGAGTTGACGTCGGCGACCGGGGCATAGCCCATGTGAATGCCCACGGCGCGCGTTTCCCGCCCGGTCACGAATCCGGCGGCTCGAGCCAGGGCGGTGTCGCGGGTCGCTCCCAGGGCCATCGCCTTCGGGAAGGTACTGGACTCCCGCACCCGTTGCGAGAGTCCCCACTCGTTGTCGGCCGCGACCAGCAGCGGCCGGGGAGCCAGGTCCTGCAGACGGGCGATGGTGAGAGCTTCGTCCCAGGGATCGCCATGCCACATGGCGATACCCCCTACCCCCGTCTCGGATACCAGGGCCTCGATCCGGCGCCGTTCGGGATCGTTTTCGTTGGCGAACCCGGCCACGACCTCGATGACCACCAGGCTGGCGACCTGCTCGCGCAGGTTCATTCCAGCCAGAGTGTCCTCGATCCAGCGCTCCTGAGCCGCCGGCGAGAGCGGATCGCGTCCCAGCCGGAAAAGAGTACAACCGCTGTCCAGTGTGCCGAGCAGGAGAACGAGCAGCAGCAGAAGAAGACCCCGGGGCCCGGCCCCGTTCCGATCGACATCTTTCAGCATGGTGAGCCCCCTCAGCGGTCAGGTCCTGCCCGCACGCTACGCCGCCGGACTGCGGGTGTCAACGCATGAGCAACAGGTTCGACCGGCAACATGCCAGAAGGTTGTCGGAACGCAGTACCATTCTCACTATGTTGCAGAAGCTTCAACCTGGAGGCACCGGTCATGGGTGGTTTCTTCGCGGTGACATCGAAGGGCGATTGCGTCCGCGATCTCTTTTTCGGCACCGACTACCACAGCCATCTCGGAACGATGCGGGGAGGGCTGGCCACCAAGAATTCCGGCGGGATCGTCCGCTACATCCACGACATCACCAACGCCCAGTTCCGATCGAAATTCGAAGACGATCTCCCCCATCTGCAAGGCAACCGGGGGATCGGTGTCATCAGCGATTACGACGACCAGCCCCTGATCGTCCGCTCCCACCTCGGCACCTATGCCATCGTCACCGTCGGCGTCATCCAGAATCTCGGTGAGCTGGTGGCCACCGCCTTCGCCGAACGCAAGGCTCATCTGATCGAGATGAGCGGGGAAACCACCAATCCGACCGAGGTCACCGCCCTGCTCATCGATCAGGGGGCGACCTTCACCGAGGGACTCACCCTGGCTCAGGAGGCGATCGAGGGCTCCTGTTCGATCCTGCTTCTGACCGACGAGGGGATCTATGTGGCCCGCGATCGCCAGGGCCGCACCCCGGTTATCGTGGGGCGGCGCGACGGCGCCCGGGCGGCGACCATGGAGAGCTGCGCCCTGCCCAATCTCGGGTTCGATATCGAGGCCTATCTCGGTCCGGGCGAAATCGTCCGCCTGAACTCCGGAGAGATCGAGCAGATGCGCCCGCCGGGCGAGGAGATGAAAATCTGCGCTTTCCTCTGGGTCTACTACGGTTTTCCCGCCTCTCACTACGAAGGGATCAACGTCGAAAACGTGCGCTACCGCTGCGGAGCGAAGCTGGCCGATCGTGAAGATCCGGACGTGAAGCCCGACACGGTAGCCGGCATCCCCGACTCAGGAAGCGCTCACGCCATCGGGTACGCCAACGCCCGGGGCATCCCCTACGGCCGACCGTTTGTGAAATACACCCCCACCTGGCCGCGCAGTTTCATGCCCCAGGATCAGACCGTACGCGATCTGGTGGCGATCATGAAACTGATCCCCATCCCCGAACTGATCCGGGGCAAGAAGCTGCTCTTCTGCGAGGATTCGATCGTGCGGGGAACCCAGCTTTCCGAGACCATCTCGCGGTTGTTCGAGGCCGGGGCCGAAGAGGTCCACATGCGCCCGGCCTGCCCCCCTCTCGTCTATGCCTGCCCCTATCTCAACTTCTCCCGCTCGCGCTCCGAGCTCGATCTGGCCGGGCGCCGGGCGATCGCCGAACTCACCGACAACGCCGACGAGGTCCCTGCCGCTTTCTGCGAACCCGACTCACCCGAATACGCCGCCATGGTCGAGCGGATCCGCGAGCGCCTCGGCCTGACCAGCCTGCGCTACCAGCGTCTGGACGATCTCATCGAAGCGATCGGGCTGCCACGCGAGAAAGTCTGCACCTACTGCTGGAACAGACAGGGATAGGCAGGCGTGAACCGGCTCGCCCGGCGAATCAGAGCGCACAACCGGTACGGTTTCATCCCGCTTGTCCTGATACT
>CAZNUA010000009.1:3318-93350 GCA_964576115.1 uncultured Gemmatimonadota bacterium | reverse complement strand
ATAATTGAAATCATTAATTTTATTAATGTTTTCATTTCATTATCTCCTTTAATTATGAAACGTTATTTGTGTGTGTTGATTTGACTTTGTATCATATAACCATAAATATCCATTACCGCTGGTATTTGCACCATATACAACTGATTTAGTATATACTAATATATCTCCTTTTAAATTCCAGCTGGGACAGAGACCACCACTAAAAACTAAAGATATATTTTTCGTACTAATATCGTAAATCCATATTGATGCTTCATGGTTGTTTAAAGCAGTAGTATGAAATAGCAGAGACGTATCATTTGGATGAAATGAAGGGTTACCAAAATACGGGTGGATGGCTGGCTTCCTGTCAAGTATTGAATAATAATCATCTGATTTTGTAATACGTTCAACACTAATAGACGGGTAAGAAACAAGAGATAGGTATTGAATGTCATCCACCCATTCTATAAATAGAATAGTATCTTCTCTACTATTCCAAGTAGGATCAACTACATTTGCCGATAATAGACAACGACTATATCCTGTTGAAATATGAATAGTCCATAATCCTCGTTCACTCGTAGAACCAGAATTGACAGACGACAACAAACTGTCTCCAGACGGATACCAAGATGGATATAGAAAGTTGAGGGGTATTGTCGGAATATTTATGGTTGAATATGATTCCAAATCTATAGTCGATAATTGGAATGATGTCAGGTTGTTGATTGCTAACATTTTTGAATCTGGAGACCATGCCGGAAACTCTCCATTAACACCGAGCTCTGTTGTGGCTAAGTTCTCAACTGAAAGCAACTTAATCCCGAAATATCCGGCAGGTATTTTTGAGCTATGTGAGTATGCAATTTGCAAACCATCTGGGGACCATACAGCATCGATATCATGTAAAGGGATCATTGGTGGTGATGTAAAATCAAGAGTGGTTTCCGTTGGCGATGTACAGCTTATATAAGACAATAGAACAATAACGATTAAGGTGGATTTAAAAATTGGTTTCAGCCTAATAATTGAGATCATTTCAAAAGTAGTAGCGAACTGTAATAATCCGTTGAGTGTGGAAGCGAAAATGATAAGAGTGTTTTATTACAATAACGAGTCTACCCCAGATTTATTTACAGATCAACTGAAAATCTGATTTATAAGGCTCTGCTCCCCGATAGTTGGTACACCCCGACTCTCATTTTGGCAGCTGACATCACGGAAGGCCACGGGAGACACGCGAGCACCTCAATACCCCCTGAAATACCACTGAATATGCTCAAGAGCCTCCGAGATAAATCCGAAAGCCTCGGAGATATGTCCGCAGATATGCTCGAGGTATCTGAGAGGAGTCTGAGACCCTCCTGAGTACCTGCTGTGGTGCCGTGGCCGGAGAGGGGGTGTGTATGTACACAAGGCCCCATCCGGCCGCCGAGATCCCCTGCTCCCCCGTCGCAGGTCAAGTAGTCGGCAGTGGATACCAACCTGCGACGTGCTCTAGGGACGCAGAATCCGCGTAGAACACGGCCTTGCATACATGCTGAGAGATCCAGGAGAGGATCTCGGAATATCGATCAGATATCACTGGAGAGCCTGATATGCCCTCTTCCGCCCTCAATCTAAGTGAACACATATCCCTCATGGGCCCTGATAAAACAACGACGCCGGCTCAGGTCATGCCCGGCCGGCGTCGCAGGTTTGATTGGTAGCGGGGGCAGGATTCGAACCTGCGACCTTTGGGTTATGAGCCCAACGAGCTACCTGACTGCTCCACCCCGCAGTGTCACTCTTCAAGATACCGGAACTGCCCGACGCGTCAAGTTTCAGCAAGACCGAAAATAAGAAGCGTGTCCCGATATGTGTTACAGAATTGAAATTCTTGCTGCCGTTACCCCTATCATTCCTTCTTCTATTGCCGTCGCGTGCACCCTTGACGCTTCAGTTGTCTTTCCCGCTCCCGGCGGGATCGTCAGGATGCTCATGTAAAGGGGCCAGGTCCACAGGAACTGCCCGAAGAGGAACCGACCGAGGAACCGGAGACCGATGAAGCAAAAAGACTGGGTTTGAGCTCCAGACCCTTCTGCCCGCACTTCTCGCACGCCACCTCGGCCACGGCATCCCGGCTCGAGACCAGATCCTCGAACTCGTGTCCGCAGTGCGTGCATTTGAGGTCGTACATCGGCATCGGTCGTCGTTCCCCCTGCTGATCAAGTACTATGCCTGCTGTTCAGGTGCTTTGCAGGACGTGGCGGCGCAGGTATTCGCGGTGCGCCGCCCGGTCTTTCGAACCTTCAAATATAATCTCGCCCATGCAGTCGAAGGCCTTGTAAATCACCTGGGTGGAGACCCGGTAGTAACAGGTCGTGCCCTCTTTGCGGCACTTCACCAGACCGGCCGACTTCAATACCGAGAGATGCTGGCTGGTGTTGCTGATCGACCGACCCAGAGCTTCGGAGAGAGCACCGACCGTCACCTCGCCCTCGCGCAGCAGATCGATGATCGCCAGCCGGCTGGGATGTCCCATCGCCTTGCACACATCGGAGTGCAGGCGGTACATGCGTTCCCGGGTGGCCTCCACGGTTTTCCTCCTGGATTGTTTAGAACTATCGAAAGTAATGTATAGAGAAACAGGACCGGATGCAAGGATGCAGAGACCTACAACCGCGAGATCTCGACCCGGATGATACGGCGCCCCTCGATCTCGAGGACCGTGAAACGGTAGTCCTCCCACTCGTAGGTGTAGCCGGCCTCGGGCACGCGTCCCTCGAGGGAATAAATGAAGCCGCCCAGGGTATCCCAGCCGTCCTCGGGCAGCGCGATGCCGGTGGCCTCTTCGAGGTCCTCGAGGTCGATGATGGCGTTGACGTCCCACACCCCGGGGGAGGTCTCTTTCACGAGCGGAGCCTCGCGGTCGTATTCGTCCTGGATCTCGCCCACGATCTCCTCGACCAGGTCCTCGAGGGTGACCATACCGCTGGTGCCGCCGTATTCGTCCACCACGATGGCCATGTGCAGCCGGGCGTGCTGGAATTCCCGCAGCAGGTCGTCGATCATCTTCGTTTCGGGCACGAAGAGGGCTTTGCGCATCAGCTCGCGGATGGGCATTTCCTCACCCTCGCTGCGCCGCAGCAGGTCCTTGACGTGCATGATGCCGATGATGTGGTCGAGATCGCCGTCGTAGACCGGCAGACGGGAGTGACCGGTCTCGGATACCAGGGCCTGTACTTCGGCATAACAGGCGTCTGCCGGAATGGCCTTGATATCGATCCGGGGCACCATGACTTCGCGCACCATGGTCTCTCCGAATTCCAGCAGATCCTCGATCATCTCGCGGTCTTCGGCCTCGAGGGTGCCGGCATCCTGCCGTTCGTCGAGATGGCGGTTGAGTTCCTCGAGGGTCAGGAACGCCGGTTCCCCGTGCTCGCTGCGGGCGAACCGGCGCAGCAGGCGATTGCCCGCCAGGGTGACGGGCAGGAGCAGGAGCATGGCCACCGCCAGCAGGGGCACCGTCCAGGTTACCGTGACGCGGGGCAGACGGGTGCCGATGATGCGGGGCAGCAGCTCGCCCAGCAGCAGGAGCAGCAGCAGGGTGACGAGCACTCCGACGACGGTCCAGAACCAGGGCGAAAGAGCTCGGAGCTGCACCACCCAGCGCCAGGCAAGCAGGGCCGTGAGGGCCACGGCGAGAACCCGGGCCATGAGGCGGCCGAAGGTGATGGTGGCGGTGAGCCGGCCGGGATGGGCCGCCAGGCGCTTGACGGCAGCGGGGAGTTCTTCGCGGGCGGTCTCCTCGAGTTCGGGCAGGTAGTCCTCTTCGTCGGGTTTCTCGGCCCTGATGGCCCGCAGCAGGGTGAGGATGGCCGTTTCGGCCGCAGTGAAACCGCCGGCGATCACCACCAGCAACAGGATGATGATGATTTCTAGAACGGGTGCCACGCTCGCCCCCGGCATCAGTTCTGACCTCCCCGTATGGGTTCGTCCCAATCCTTCACGAGTTCTTCCTGTCGATTCATCATCGCCTCCACCTCGGAGGGGGATCCGGTATCTGTATACCCCGCCAGATGGAGGAGGCCGTGTACGATCAGACGGACGATCTCCTCCTCCGCCGTTACCCCGAATTCGGGCGCCTGGCGTACGGCCTGTTCCAGATCGATATAGATCTCACCCTCGAGCTGCCGGCCTGGTTCAATGCCTGTGAGCCCGAAGGCGATGACATCGGTGACCCGATCGCTGTCGAGCCACTCCCGGTTCAGGGCGGTGATCCGTTCATCACCGCAGAAAACGATGTCGATTTCGGCCGCGGCGACCGCTTCGGCAGCCAGCACCCGGCGCGCGAGCCTTTCGACGACGGCCGGATCGAGATCGGGAATCGGAAGGAGCGGGCCATTCTCGTCGCGGTACACTCCGATCGTTACACTCTCACCCTCCCGATCGGGAGGTTCGCCGGTCGGGCGGTCCGGTGCCGGGCCGGACCCGGTATCTGATGGGAGTTCGGGTTCCGGCACGGGTCCGGACGCGGTGTCATCTTCCGATCCGCTCACGATCCCTCCCGCGGCTGCTGTCGGGCCTCGGCGCCACGCTCGGCGGCCTTCTTCAGGGTCTCGTCCCGGTCGGGATAATCGATGCGTTGGTGGAAGCGGCTGGTGAGCACATTGACGAAGGCCTCGCGCACCAGCCGCAGGTCGCGGAAGGTCAGCGGGCATTCGTCGAGCTGGCCGTCCCCGAACTTGTTCTCGATCAGTTCCTTGACGGTCAGGCGGATGCGCCGGGGAGTGGGATCTTCGAGCACCCGGCTGGCGGCTTCGATGGTATCGGCCAGCATCACGATGGCCGTCTCGCGGCTGCGCGGCTTGGGCCCGGGGTAGCGGAAATCGTCCTCGATGACCTTTTCCCCCTCCTTGGCCTCTTCGATCGCCCGCAGGTAGAAGTAGTTCATGACGGTGGTGCCGTGATGCTCGGGGATGAAATCCCTGATCTTGGCCGGCAGGCGGTGCTCCTCGGCCAGCTCGAGCCCCTCCTTGACATGCGTTTCGACGATCAGGGCACTCATATTCGGGCTCAGGCGGGTGTGCGGGTTGTACCCCTGCTGGTTCTCTACGAAATACTCCGGCTTGTTCATCTTGCCGATATCGTGGAAGTAGGCCCCGATCCGGGTGAGCAGGGCGTTGGCGCCGATCGCTTCGGCCGCGGCCGCCCCCAGTTCGCCGATCATGAGCGAGTGCTGGTAAGTGCCGGGCGCGCGCATGGCCAGCTGGCGCAGCAGGGGGTGATTCAAATCGGAGAGTTCGAGCAGGGTGATGTCGGTCGAAAAATTGAAGAGGCTCTCGAAGATGGGCAACAGCCCCATCGTGATCACCACCCCCATCATCCCGTTGGCCACCCCGTAGGCCGCCCCGCGCACCAGTTCGTCGAAGGTACTCAGGCGGAGCAGTTCCACGCTCACGATGGCCAGCAGGTAGGCGGCCGGCACCACCCACAGCGCCCGGTAGAAATGACTGCGTTTGCGCACCCGGCTCACGGCGAACACCCCCGCCGAACCGGCGGCGGTGTGGATGAGCGTGGTGGTATAGTCGAAACCCAGGATCGCTCCCATCAGCAGACCGATGGTGAAGGCCGTCACCAGCCCGACCCCGGTATCGAAGAGGATCGTGAGCAGCATGGTGGCCACGGCCACCGGCACCAGGTAAACACTCAGGACCGTGCTCTCGCGCAGCAGGTAGGCGATCAGCAGTTCGATCGCGATCAGGACCGCCATCGAGATCAGGGTGCGGTTGTCCTTGAGCAGGCGCGGCCGGTGGAACTTGAGCCAGACGACAAAGACGGCCAGGACCAGCAGTACCAGCACGGCCCTGGAGAGCCAGGTCCGCAGGACGGGCAGGAACCGGCGCTCCGATTCCACCTCGGCCAGGGCCCGGTTCAAGCTGGCGAGTTTCTCGACCACCTCGTCAGTCACCCGGGTATTGGCATCCACGATCTTCTCTTCGGCCATGACGAAGGCCTTCGAGGTCGGCACGCCGTTCTCGGCATCAGCCCGTCGCCGGCTGGTTCGTTCGGTATCGAGCAGGAGGTTCGGTTCCAGCGCGAAGAGCGAGAGTTCGTAAGCCAGGGTAACCAGGCGGGGTTCGGCCCCGGGCAGGTATTCGCGCAGCATGTTCCCGAGTGAATCGCGTACCTGCTCCATATCCACCACGATCGCGAGCGGCAGGGGGGATTCGCCCTCGGGGCCGATGACGGTGATGGTCTCACGCGACATCTCGCGCAAGCGGGGTTTGGACTCCACGATCCCGACCGAGAAGTAGTGGTTCACGACCCGTTCGACGGCGGTGCGCAGACTGTCATAACGCCCTGTGGCCAGGGTCGCCCGGCGCTCGGCTGCGCGCCCGGGCAGTTCGGCAGCGAAAAGGTAGATGAGCGATTCTTCGGCCACGCCCGGGGCCAGGCGCTGGACCGCCTGCACCGCGGCCGAGTCGCTCGCCGCCGCTTCGCGCAGTTCGGTAAAAAGGGTGAAGAGCGAATCGAGCAGAACCGTGCGCCGTACGTCCACGTCCTCGGAGTAGACCAGCACCGGAGGCACGCTCATCCGGGCCGCTTCCCGCTCGGCCGCCAGTTCCTCGGCGCTCTTCTGTACCGCGAACGAGATCGGAGCCACGATCGTTTCGCGTGCGATCTCGCCCTCGACGAGGTTGTAGCGGAACGCCTGGCGGGTGGGGAAGAGCAGGACGATGAAGAGGACCAGGCCGCCGCCCACCAGCCACCGGAGCGATGTCTGTGCCGAACGCTTCAGTTCCATATCTGTCGCCTCAGAGTCCCCGTTCCTGGTAGGCGCGCAGAATCTCGCGCACCAGCCGGTGCCGGACCACGTCTTTCTCGGTCAGGTAGACGAAAGATATGCCCTCGACCGCCATCAGGATGCTCTGGATCTGGACCAGGCCGCTCGCGGCCGCTTCGGGCAGGTCGATCTGGGTAATATCGCCGGTCACGATCGCCTTGGCATTCACACCCAGCCGGGTCAGGGCCATCTTCATCTGACCCGGAGTGGTATTCTGGGCTTCGTCGAGGATCACGAAGGCCGCATTCAGATTGCGGCCCCGCATGAAGGCCAGGGGGAGCACCTCGATGGTATGGCTTTCCAGGTACCTGGTGAGTTTGTCGGGGGGGATCATCTCCATCAGGGCGTCGTAGAGGGGCCGCAGGTAGGGATCGACTTTTTCTTTGAGATCCCCGGGCAGAAAACCGAGGCTCTCACCCGCCTCGACGGCCGGACGGGCCAGGATGATCCGCTGGACCTCGCGGGCTTTGAGGGCCCGTACCGCCATGGCCACCGCCAGGTACGTCTTACCCGTCCCGGCCGGACCGATGGCGAAGACGATGTCGTTGGCCTCGACCGCCTGCAGGTACTGGTACTGACCGGCGGTGCGGGGGTAGATGCGCCGCTTGTTGTTGGTGTGCAGAAGGGTGAGGTCCTGGTAATTGTCGGGGATCGTCCCGCCGGCAGCAGATTCCTCGATGATGATGCGCACCGCATCGGAATCGAGTTCTTCGTCGCCGGTGAGCCGGCTCAGCATCCGAGCCGCCACCCCCAGTACCCGGTTCACCTCGGGACCGGGGCCCTCGATGAGCAGCTCCCGATCGCGCCCCACCAGGTTCAGGTCGGGGAAAGCGTCCTGGAGCTGACGCAGATGCCGGTCCTGGACACCGAAGAAACGGGCCGGGTCGGGATCGATCATGACCCGGTTGCTCACGATTGGTGAGCGGGCGTCATCGGCCGTATCCCCGGTCTTACCCCCGGCCTTTTTTACGGCCGCATCCCCGGTTGGGGGAAATATCTCGTCAGAGTTCATGGACGGAACTGGTTGGTCCTGAGAACAGGAAACGCCCTCACCGGAGGATCGCCTGATCCCCCGGGTGAGAGCGTTGTCCTTCAGTGTCCAAGAGAAGCCTAAGGACGAATGATCTGGAACACCTGCTTCGGGTAGATCAGATCAGGGTCCTTGATCTTGTCCTTGTTGGCTTCATAGATACGCGGCCACTGGAAGGGGTCGTTGTAGATGTAGTCCTTCTTCGCGATGTTCCAGAGGCAGTCGCCCCTGACAACTTCGTAGTACTCAGGGAACCTGACCCGCTCGAGTTCCTCGCGGACCTGCGTCAGTTCCCCCTGCGTCGAAGAAACCTGCTGATTGAGACCCCTGATGTCGCTGCGCACCTGGTCGATCTGGTTGTCGACACTGTCGATCTGCCGCTGCAGATCGGCGATCTGCCGGTCCAGATCGGAGATCGTGGCATTGGCGGCCTGCTCACGGGCGTTGCATTCGTCCAGAGCGGCCTGCCACTCCTCCAGGGTCATTTTCTCTTCCTGCTGCGCGGCGGCCTGGGATGCTGCACCAAACACCAGCACTCCCACAACCGCGGCGGTCAGGATGGTACGTACTGTCTTCATGACAGGCATCCTTTCTACCGATTCGTGGGAGGTGGTGGCGGGGGCGGTGTGCCCCGTTCGCGCTTGATGCGGTCCATCTCAGCGGTTGTCTGCGCAACTTCTCCGCGCAACTGGTTCAACCGACTCTCGACGGAGGCCTTCTCGCGGTTCACTTCCTGCAGGGTGCGCTGCTTGGACGCCAACTCGCTCTGGAGCCGTTCCAACTCGGCCTGTTTCTCCGTCACGGTCTGCTCGGCGGCATCGGCCGCGGCGCAGGCCTGCTCGAGCTGCGTGAGCTGTTCGGGACTCGGCCGTTTGGTACACCCTGTCAGAAAGGTCGCCGACAGGAGAAGCACCGCGAGGAAGCCGGTTCCTACCAGCTTCGGGGCCTTGCCCATGGGCAACCTCCTCTGCCTCACCTTTGGTGAACCCTGATGCGGAACGGGCTGATCCCGGTCCCGCAAGCGGATTCAGAATACATGGAATATCCGGCGGAACTCAAACGTTCTTTACAGGTTCCACGCTTGTGAATACTACCCAACCCTGTAACTCCGTCAAGATAAAAGGCCCTGTAACTCCGCTTTCGCGAACCTTCCTTACTCTTTGTAACAGACGATCTTACTCCATGTTCCGTTCCCGGTTTTTTTCCGGCCGCTCTCTTTCGTCTGTCCCGTTATCCGCCGTTGATCCCTCTATTCGTCATTCCCGCTATCTTTTTGTGCTTCCTCATCCTTCTTCACGCCTCGACGAAGCTTCAGACCGAGATCGTCGAGCTGCTCATCACTGACCTCGGCCGGAGAGCCGTCCATCAGCGACATGGCGCTGGTGGTTTTCGGGAACGCGATCACTTCGCGCAGTGACCCGGCCCCGGCCAGGATCATGACCAGACGGTCGAAACCGAAGGCGATACCGCCGTGCGGCGGGGCGCCGTAGCCCAGGGCGGTGAGCAGAAAACCGAACCGCCGGCGGGTTTCGGCTTCATCCATGCCCAGCAGGGTGAACAGAGCCGATTGCTCGCGCATGCGGTGGTTCCTGATGCTGCCGCCCGCAATCTCGATCCCGTTCAGGACCACATCGTAAGCACGGGCCCGCAGCCCGCAGACCTGCTGCCGCCATTCGGGCGACGCCATGACCTGCGCTCCCCCCTCTATCAGTTCGGCGGCCAGAGCAACCACCCGCTCGGGCTCGGCGGCCGAGGTGAAGGGGTGGTGTACCGCGACCATCCGGGCCTCCTCCTCGCTCCATTCCAGCAGCGGGAAATCGCGCACCCAGGCGCAGCGGAATTCGCTCTCGTCGATCAGATCCAGCTGCCGCGCCAGGGAGAGACGCAGGGCGCCGAGGGCCGGCAGGGTCGTGCCGGCCTCCCCGGCCACGACGATCACCAGGGCTCCCGGTTCGGCACCGAGGGCGGTGACGATTTCCGTCTTCTCAGCCTCGGAGAGGAACTTCGCCACCGGGCCCTCCAGACCCTCAGGCGAGACCGTGAGCGGGATCGCTCCGGCCGCACCGTATTCGCGGGCCACATCGCCCAGGCGGTCTCCCTCGCTACGGCTGATCTCACCGTATCCGGGCGCCGCGATCGCCCCCACCAGCCCCCCCTCTTCGAGGGCGGTCCTGAAGACCTTGAAGGCAGTGTCGCTGACCACCGGCGAGAGATCGACGATTTCGAGTCCGAACCGCAGGTCGGGCCGGTCGGTACCGAAGCGGCGCATGGCTTCGTCGTAACCGAAGCGCTCGAAGGGCGGGTGCAGGTCCACTCCCCGGGTTTCGCGGAGCAGCTCGGCCACATACCCCTCGACCACCTCGATGACGTCCTCTTCGCCCACGAAGGACATCTCGACATCCACCTGGGTGAACTCGGGCTGGCGGTCGGCCCGCAGATCCTCGTCGCGGAAGCAACGCACGATCTGCACGTAGCGGTCGAAACCGCTCATCATCAGGAGTTGTTTGTACTGCTGCGGCGACTGCGGCAGGGCGTAGAAACGGCCGTGGTGCAGTCGGCTGGGGACCAGGTAATCACGCGCCCCCTCGGGGGTGGAGCGGATCAGGAACGGCGTCTCGATCTCCAGGAAACCACGGGCATCGAAGTACCGGCGGGTGATCTGGGCAGCCCGGTGGCGCAGGGCAAGATTGCGCTGCAGCGGCGGGCGGCGCAGATCGAGATAGCGATACGTCAGTCCCATCTCCTCGCTGGCGGTGGCTTCTTCGCCGATGACAAAGGGTGGGGTTTCGGTTTCAGCCAGCATCACCAGCCGGTGAGCATGCACCTCGCAGTCCCCGGTCGTCATCTCGGGATTGACCGCGCTCTCGGGCCGGGCCCGGACGGTTCCGGTCACCTGCACGACATCCTCGAGCCGCGCTGCACGGGCTACCTCGAGCCCCTCGGGATCCTCGGCGGGATCCACCGCCACCTGCACCTCGCCCCAGCGGTCGCGCAGATCGATGAAGATGAGCCCGCCGTGGTCGCGCTGGGCGCTCACCCAGCCCGCCACGGTGACCTCGCTGCCCGCCTCCGCGGCCCGGAGTTCACCACAGGTATGGGTCCGGTAGCCGGTCGGAAACGAGCCCCCCGTCGTGCCCCCGGCCGCTGTCTTTCGGTTCTCGTTCGTCATGCCGTTCATGCCGCCTCTCCGGGATCGTCGGAGTCGTCCTGCCCGCCGTCGTCCCCCTCACCGGCCGGCAGGGTATCGGGAGGTTCTTCCTCGATCGCACCGGCCTCGAGTTCCTCGAGGCTCTCCAGCACCCGGGGAACGGTTTCTTCGAGCGCAATCACCCGCTCGGATCCGTCGTTCAGGTCTTTGAGCGTGACCGTCCCCCCGGCCAGTTCTTTCTCGCCCGCGATCAGGGCCAGCAGGGCCTCCCGGCGGTTGGCCTCGCGCATCTGGGCTTTGACCGACCGCTCGGTCAGTTCCATCGAAGCCGCCACACCGGCCCGGCGCAGGGCATCGCAGAGACCGAAAAGAACCCGCCGGGCCTCGCCGCCGATCGCCACCAGGGCCACCTCGCAGAGCGGCTCGAAGTCCAGCTCGCTTCCCGCGGCCTCGAGCGCGAGCATGATCCGCTCCAGACCGGCGGCGAATCCGACCCCGGGAACGCGCTCGCCGGCACCGATCATCTCGGCCAGACCGTCGTAGCGCCCGCCCCCGCAGATGGAATCCTGGGCTCCGAGATCGGGGCTGAGAAATTCGAAGGTGGTGTGCTCGTAGTAGTCGAGCCCGCGGACCATACGCGGATCCACCGTGAAGGCCGTCCCCCGGTCGGTGAGCAGAGCCTGGACAGCCTCGAAGTGGGCCTGGCTTTCGGCATCGAGATAGTCGAGCAGGACCGGCGCCCCGGCCGTGGCCAGCCGGCAGCTTTCACGCTTGCAGTCGAGGATGCGCAGGGGGTTGGTATCGATCCGGGTCCGGCAGTCGTCGCAGAGCAGTTTCTCGATGCCCTTCATGAAAGCGACCAGCTCGGTGCGGTAGGCCCGCCGGTTCTCGAGCGACCCCAGTGTGCCCAGGTGCAGGTTCCAGCTGTTGAGCCCCAGAGCCTCCAGAATGGCGACGAAGAGCAGGATGATTTCGGCATCGGCTTCGGGGGCGTCGGTACCGATGATCTCGGCTCCGAACTGGTGGAACTGCCTCGCCCGACCTTTCTGTGGCGCCTCCTGGCGGAACATCGGTCCCAGATAGTAGAGCTTGTCGATCGATCCCTGGGCGCCCAGGCGGTGCTGCAACCAGGCCCGCACGACCGGGGCGGTGCCTTCGGGACGCAGGGTGATACTGCGCCCGCCCTGGTCGGTGAAGGTGTACATCTCCTTGCTCACGATATCGGTATGTTCCCCGATCCCGCGGGCGAAGAGCTGGGTTTCTTCGAAGACCGGGGTGCGGATCTCCCGGTACTGGTAGAGCGCCATGACCTCGCGGACGATACCCTCGACCACATCCCAGGCCTCCGTCTCGCCGGGAAGCAGGTCGCGGGTGCCGCGGATCGCCTGCAGCGGTTCGTTTGACATCAGATATCCATTTCGCTCTCGGTCTGCGGTGCGGTCGTGGCCGGTTCGGACCGCGATTCGCGACCAGGCCTGCCCGGCTCGGTTTCTATCCCGGTCCCGGGTGAGACGGACGGTAGAACGGACGTACCCGGTTCGGGAGCCACTGCGGTCTGCGGCGGCAGAAACCGGATCAGGAGCCAGGCTCCGACCGCGGCCCCGATCACATCGGCCACGGCATCAAGAGGATCGGACTGACGCCCCGGGACGAAGAGCTGATGCACTTCATCGACGATCCCCCAGAGAGCGGCCAGGGTCACCGCCCCCAGCCAGGCCCGATCCCGTCCCTTCTTTGTAGCAGAAAGACGGGTTCGGGTCAGCAGGGCATTGGCTCCCAGCGCGCCCAGAAGGCCGAACTCGATAGCATGGCCCAGCTTGTCGGGGAACGTAAGATGCAGGGGCGACTCGGGCCCCAGGCTGAGCGAGGAACCGACCCAGATGGCCCCGGCCCAGAGCAGGTACAGGATCCAGGCGACACCCGGTCGCGAAAACAGGTTGTTCACCGGCAGAGATCTCCTTCGTCGTGAGCGTGCTATTCGTGCCGGGGGAGCGCGATCGTGCGTTGACCGCGATCGCCGGGAGGACCGCAGGGACGGTGTGGCGGCGGTCTCCGGGCGGCTAACCCTTCAGGTCGAAATGCTGCTCCTCTTCGGCAGCGATCGCCGAGAGGACTTCTTCAGCCGTCCGGGCGTTACTGAGCAGAGCCCGGAATTCTTCGTAACTGAGCAGGCGCGAGATGCGACTCAGGGCCTTGATATGGGGACCGGCGGCGTCTTCGGGCCCGACCAGCAAAAAGACCAGGGTGACCGGCTGGCCGTCAAGGGCTTCGTATTCCACCGGTTCGGAGCAGCGTCCGAAGGCGGCGATCAGAGACGTGACGGCGTTGGTCTTGCCGTGCGGAATGGCTACACTATTGCCCACCCCCGTGCTCATGAGCTGCTCACGGGCACGGACCGCTTTGAGAACGGCATTCTGATCGACGCCGTTGATGGTCTTGACCGCGAGGGTCACCAGACGCTCGATCACCTCGTCTTTGGTGGCGGCATCGAGGTCCAGATCGATCCGCGAGGTAGTGAGAATGTCGGTCAGTTTCATGGGTGCGTACACTATGTCCGGCCCGATGGAGCGTCAACTGAATAGAAACCACCCGGATGCGATGCGCAACAGTAACCGCACACAATCCGCCGGCCGCCTGAGCCGGCCCCTTTTCCTGCTGCTGGCCGGACTCCTGCTCGGCGCCGGCTCAGGGTCTCTGCAGGCCCAGGAACTGCTGTACGAATTCACCCCGCATCTCGAACCGATGCACGCTCTGCCCTTTTTCGTCCCGGCGGGACCGAAAGTGGGCCTGGTCCTGAGCGGCGGGGGAAGCCGGGGCATGGCGCACATCGGGGTACTGAAAGCACTCGAGGAAGCGGGCCTGACGCCCGCCTTCGTCACCGGCGTGAGTGCCGGGGCCGTCATCGGCGGTCTCTACGCCGCCGGTCTGAACCCGGACGAACTCGAGCAGCTGGCCCGAGATGTGGACTGGCAGGATCTGCTGACCGATTCCCCCGAACGCACCAACCTTTTCCTGCCGCAGAAAGAGGAACGGGCCAGCTACCTGCTGCAGATCCGATTCAGCGGGGGGGTGCCGATTCTGCCCACCAGCTACATGATGGGTCAACGCATGGCGACCCTGTTCAGCGATCTGACCTTCAAGGGGGATTACCTCGCCGCCGGCGATTTCGACGCTCTGGCCGTCCCCTTCCGGGCCGTGTCCACCGATCTGCTGACCGGGGAGAAGGTCGTGCTCGGTTCGGGAAACCTGGCCGAAGCTCTGATGGCGTCTTCGGCCGTACCGGTCCTGATCGCCGCGATCCGGATCGGGGATCATCTGCTGGTCGACGGCGGGCTGGTCGACGCCATCCCGGTCGGGGTGGTCGAGGAACTGGGCGCCGACGTCATCATCGCGTCCGATGTGTCGGCGGCTCTGCGCCCTCCCGACCGTCTCGGCACCCCGGTCGAGATCCTCGATCAGATCATGAGCATCACCATGCGCGGCCCCAACGCGCTCTCGCTCGAACGGGCCGACCTGGTGATCGCCCCCAACCTCGGCGATCACCTCTCGAGCGATTTCGCCGATCTCGACACCCTCGTGGCGGCGGGCTACGCCGCCGCCCGGCGGGCGATCGAACTCTGGGAAGGGAGCGAAGCGTCCCGCCACCTCGTGCGCCTGGCCGGAGTGCATCCCGAGCACGGACCGGCTCTGCGGGTGGTCGGGATCGAGACCGAAGGGGGGAGCGAGGAGCAGCGCCGACGGGCGCGCACCTTCCTCGAACGCGAGCTCGGGGGGCGGAGCGCCGATCCGGTCGGGCTGGAAGCAGCCGCCCGCCGGCTGATGGAAGACGGCACCCTGGCCGGGGTGCGTCTGCAGGTACTGCAAGCGCCGGGGGAGGCCCCGGGATCTGAAGCGCGTGTCACCCTGACCGCCCGGCTGACGAGTCGCCCCCTGATTGAAGAGATCCGTTTCGTCGGCGCCAGCCTCTACGATCCCCCCGATCTGCGGCGGGCTGTCCAGAGTCGGCCGGGCGAACCGCTCGACTGTCACCTGGTGGCCGGGGACGTACGCCGTCTGGAACACTACCACGCCGCCCGGGGCTATCCGCTGGCTCTGGTCCGGGAGGTGCGCTTCGACGAACGCTCGGGCGGGCTCAGTTTCATTCTCGATGAAGCCAGGATCGAAGAGATCTCCATCGAGGGGCTCGAACACACCCGGGAAATGATCATCCGGCGCGACCTGCCCTTCCGGGTCGGCGAGCCCTCCGGCGCTCATTCGATCCGCGAGATCGTCGATGACATTTATTCCTCCGGGCTCTTCGAACGGGTCTCGATCCAACCCGAACGGACCGCCGGTGGAGGACTCGCGATCCGGGTTCGGGTCGAGGAACGGCCCCGACATGTGGCCCGTATCGGCCTGCACTATCTCGAGGAACAGAAAACCGAGGCCTTTCTCGAGTATCGGAACGAGAATCTGCTCGGTATGGCCGGTACCCTGAGCCTGCGCGGCCTGACCGGGAGCCGGCGCACCTCGCTCGGCATGCAGGCCCGGATCGACCGCCTCTTCAGTACCTTCCTTTCCTGGCAGCTGGCGGCCGGGTGGGATCGGGAGGAGATCCACACCTATGCCGGGCAGGTGCTCAACGGCACATACGAAGACGAACGCTACTCACTCTCGGCGACCGTGGGTCAGCAGGTCCAGCGGATGGGAATGCTCAGTTTCGGCTTCTGGGCCGAGGACATCCACGCCCGGACCATCGACGGTCTGTTCAACGTCAGCAGCAACCTCAACCTGCGCGGTTTCCTGCTGCGCACGATCATCGATTCCCAGGACCGCCGGCCCTTCCCGACCTCGGGGGTGCGCCACGAGTTCCTGTACGAAAGCACTCCCGGCCTGTTCGGCAGCGAGAGTTCCTACGTCCGTCTCTTCCTCTCGATGGAATCCTTCGCCACTTTCGGACGTCACACCTTCCACCCGCGCATCCTCTTCGGCACCGCCGATGCCACCCTGCCCTTCGTGAACTGGTTCCGTCTGGGCGGCCTGGACAGCTTCTACGGGTATGCCCGCGACCAGATCCGCGGCCGCCAGGTCCTTCTCATCTCCGGAGAGTACCGCTTCCGGATTCCCTGGCGACCGATCGCGCCGGTGCACCTGGGAGTGCGCTACGACTGGGGCGGCGGCTGGGAGGAAGCCGATGAGGTCGCCTTCTCCGATCTCATCAGCGGTATCGGGCTCAAGATCGCGCTGGATTCTCCCATCGGGCCGCTCGAAGTGGCGTACGGACTGCGCGAGGGCGGGTACGGCCGGTTCTATGCCGGCCTCGGTTTCCACTTCTGATTCCCGGCCTGCATCGGTCCCCCTGCACGTACCCGGTACCAGACCGTTCGGTTGTGTCGCCCCACCCGGGTATCCGGATATGTCGTCCCGCCCGGGTATCAGAAGGTTTCGAGCAGGTCCCGGAGAGCGCAGATGGTATCGCAGTCGACTTTTCCCCCGGCCTCGGCCACACCGATGTTGAAGCGGGTGATCTCGCGGTACAGGGGCAGCAGATGGGGCACGCGGGTCTCGAGGGCTTCGAGGTGAGCGAGGATCACGCCACAGTCACCCCGGCTGACCGGCCCGGTGAGAGCGGCCGGAAGTCCGGTCCCCTGAAGCTGTTCCAGGGTGTCGACCAACCCCGGGACGATTCCCTGCTGCAGCCACTGCCCGGGCAGGTCGACGATCCGGGCCAGGTCTGAGACCGCGCCGTAGAGAGCCATCAGGCCGGTATAGGCCAGCACACCGGCGGCGTGGTAGGCGGGCTTGTCGGCCGCCGCCAGTTCGATCGGGTGCCCGCCCAGCAGGTGAGCCAGTGCGCATCCCAGCTCACGGGCCGGTTCATTACCTTCGACTCCGAAGACAACCCCGTGGAAATGAGCCGGTTCGAGATCGGGAGCCGGGATCGGTTTCATGGGATGCAGGCTCACAAAGAGCGGTTCGTCGGGCACATGCTCGACCGCGGGGCGGGCCGCAATCGTGGCCGAGGTCTGCAGCACGCAGTTCCCCGGGCCGAGGCCGGCGGTGTTCAACACCCGGGTCGAGACCTCGCCGAGTACGTCATCGGGAACGGTGAGCACGATGAGCCGGGCGGTGCGGCCCAAGCCGGACCAGTCGGTGTCCTGCGCCGGGGTTTCCCCTGCTGTGGCACTCCGCCCGGCGGTACCCTGTCCTGCGACACCCCGCACGACGGTTCCGAGTTCGTCGGCCAGGCGCTCGACCTCGGCGGTGGGGATCCCGCCGATCCCGACCGGGGGGAATCCGAGTGCGATCAGCGCCCGAGAGAGAGTACTGCCCACCCGTCCCGGACCGATGCAGACGAACGGCCACTGCGAGGGTTCCAGCGCCGAACCGGGTTCACAGGGGGGCCAGGTCTGCGAGTGTTCAGGCATGGTCACTTTCTACCGGCCGACCCGCCACCGTCAGGGAGGCACCGTAGACATCCTCGAGAAGACGGGCCAGACGGCCGCAGCGGGCGGCGGTGGTCCGCAGGGTGAATCGGGCGACTTTCTCATCATAGTTCCGTTCGAGCACGCTGCCCATCTCGTGGACGATATTCACCAGATCCTGACGCTGCTGGGGAACCGCGATCTCGGCGACAACCTGCTGGGCCCGCACCTGCTCCACCAGAGCCGATATGAGTTCCTCGACTCCATGTCCGTCCGCGGCGCTGATAACCCGCGCTCCGGGCCAGGCATTGCGGGCGATCTCCGACTCCCGCTCTGAAACCAGGTCGACCTTGTTGAAAGTCATGACGGTGGGATGGTCGAGGATATCGAGATCGTCGAGCACCCGGTTGGCGCTCGAGATGTGGTCTGCATACCAGGGATGACTCAGGTCCACGACATGGACCAGGAGGTCGGCTACGACTGCCTCTTCGAGGGTGCTGCGGAAGCTGGCCACCAGCCCGGGGGGGAGCTTGCGGATGAAACCGACCGTGTCGGTTATCAGCACGTCGGGTCCCTCGGGCAGGCGCACCGACCGGGTCGTGGCATCCAGGGTAGCGAAGAGCCGGTCCTCGGTGAAGACCTCGGCCCCGGCCAGACGGTTGAGCAGAGTCGACTTGCCGGCGTTGGTATAACCCACCAGTGTGATCTGAAAAAAGTCGCTGCGCCCCGCCCGCTGGGTGTCGCGCTGGCGTTCGATCCGGGCCAGATCCTTGTGCAGTTCGGCGATCCGGTTGCGGACCAGCCGCCGGTCCACCTCGAGCTGGGTCTCCCCCGGCCCCCGGGTTCCGATGCCGCCGACCTGCCGCGACAGGTGACTCCAGGCCCGGGTCAGGCGCGGCAGCAGGTACTCGAGCTGAGCCAGTTCGACCTGGGTTCTGGCCTCGCGGGTTTTGGCCCGTTCGGCGAAGATGTCGAGGATCAGCCCGGAGCGATCGATGATCTTGACCTCAACCTCGCGTTCCAGATTGCGCACCTGGGCCGGGCTCAGATCCTCGTCGAAGATGACCAGGTCGGCCGCCTGGGCCCGAACCCGCCGGCCGATCCGTTCGGCGAATCCTCGTCCGACATAGGTGGCCGGATCGAGCTTCTCGCGGCTCTGGACCAGGCGGTCGATCACCTCGGCTCCGGCGGTATCGGCGAGCTGAGCCAGTTCGGCCAGAGATTCCTCAACCTCGACTCCTTCACTGTCGGCCAGGTCGACTGCGACCAGGATAGCCCGTTCCCGGCTGGCATGGTTGAGGTTGTGGATAACCCGTGAACTCATCACTGAGGTTCTCCGGTCAAGCTATTGTAAAATATGAAGATGGGTGGTTTTCCACAGTCCCGGGTCAGTTATCAACATCCCTGCCTGCCATCCCCCTGCAGCCTTCCCGCCGGGACCTTCACCGCGTACCTTTTCCACAGCGGCCTGGCGCCGGATCACCGGCCGGCGGTCCCGGACAGCCCGGGATGGGCCGGGTCGGGAAAAAACCCGGTCGAGGGCAGAGAGCGACAGCCTCAGTCCGCCCCCTTCTCCAGCGGCAGTCCCGGTGCGGCATCGGAGGGTGTAGCCACGGACGATTCGGTGCGGACCGCGGGTTTGGCACCCTTGGGAGCATCCCCGCCCATGTGACAGGTCCCGTTGAAGACGGCGCCCTCTTCGATGATGAGCTTCTTGGTGGTCACATCACCCAGCACCGTGCTGTTGCTCTCCAGGATGACCACCTCGCTCGCCACGATATCGCCTTCGACCCGACCGCCGACCGTAGCGTTCTTGACCTTGACGCTGGCTTCGAGCACTCCGGTTTTGCCCACCAGGAGACTGTCGGAGCAGGTGATCTGACCGGTGATCTTGCCGTCCACCCGCATGCTGCTCGAAACGTTGAACGTGCCTTCAACCACCGTACCGTGGCCGAGCAGAGTGTTCATCGTCCCGTCACCGGAAGCGATCTTCGACATAGTATTCCTTTCAGAAGCTGGGGAGGTAGTCGCGGGGATTCACCGGTCGACCGTTTCTGAGCACCTCGAAGTGCAGATGCGGACCGGTGGTGACCCGCCCTGTGCTCCCTACGTATGCTATGATGTCGCCTCTCTTGACAAGCTGATCTTGCCGCACCAGCAACCTCTGGCAGTGGCCGTAGCGGGTTGAAAGCCGTGTCGAGTGCCTGATTTCCAGCAGATACCCGTAGCGGTCATCCATGCCGGCAAAGACGACCTGACCATCCGCCGCGGCCCGGATCGGGGTGCCGGTCCGGGCGGCGAAGTCGATACCCGTATGGGCTGCCGCGCTGGCGCCCTCGCCCGAACCGAACTCCGCGCTCGGCCAGCCCTGTGTGACAGGCATGACAAAGAGCAGGGCACGCTCTTCCTCTGCGCCGCTCTCGGCGATCGTCCCTTCCGGCAGGGTGCCGGCCGGCCGCTCGCCACCGGTGTCGGGGGCGATTTCAGGTCCCAGCTGGTAGTTGTATCCGGGCCAGTCCTCGGGGAACTCGATCCCGAGCTGGGTTCGCAGTTTGTAATCGGTCTCGAGCAGATCGGCCATCAGGCGTTCGAGTTCCCAGACCGTCTCGACCTGGGCCTGCAGCTGTCGGTTCTGCTCCTTGACCGCGGTCGTCTCGATCGCCACTCTGGCCACCCGCCAGTAGGTGGCTACCCCGAACCCGAGAATCACGATCAGCAGGACGACCAGGATCGTGAGCAGACGCACCGAACCGGGACCGAGGGTGACCTGGCGCGGCCCCGTCTCGTCATCGGGTACGAATACTATCGTCCAGCTGCGTCGCCTGCCCACCGTGTCATCCTTCTCCCGGGTCGGGAATCAATCCAGCATGATATCAAGCCGGTCGCAGATGCGGGTCAGGTCATCCGCGGAGTAGTACTCGATCTTCACCGAACCCTTCTTTTCGGTTCCCGTGATCGCCACCTTCGTGCCCAGGGCCCGCTGCATTTCCTCGAGTACGGCCTGCAGCCGCGGGCTGAGCGGGCGCATTTTCTTCGCCCTGGTCCCGGCTCCGTCCTCTCCCTCGACGATCCGGCGGACCAGACGTTCCACCTCGCGTACCGACAGACCGCGCCGCACGATCCGCCGGGCCAGCTCGACCTGCTGTTTCTTCGTGGTCAGGGCAAGCAGAGCCCGGGCGTGTCCCTCACCCATATCCCCCTGACGCACTTTCTTCTGCACCTCGTCAGGCAGATTGAGCAGACGCAGGGTGTTGGCGATTGCCGCCCGGCTTTTCCCCATCCGCTCGGCGATCTGCTCCTGGGTCAGCTTGCACTCTTCGGCCAGCTGCCGATAGGCCCGGGCGGTGTCGATGGCATTGAGATCTTCGCGGTGGACATTCTCGATCAACGAGAACTCGAGCATGTCTCCGGCGCTCTCGATATCGTAGACGATGGCCGGGATGGTCCGCAGTCCGGCGAGCCGGGCGGCCCGGAACCGCCGCTCCCCGGCCACCAGTTCGTACCCCTCTTCGACCCGGCGCAGCAGAACCGGCTGCAGAATACCCTTTTGTTTGATTGAGGCGGCCAGTTCCTCGAGGGTCTCGCGGTCGAAATCCTGTCGTGGCTGCCAGGGATTGGGAGTGATCTCGCTCAGGCGGACCTTGACGACGGTACCCGCCTCACCGGGCTGGCCGGGAGCCTGCTCCGAACGGGCGGCGGACGCCCCTTCATCGCCCGCGCCCGGGATGAGGGCGTCAAGCCCTTTGCCGAGCGCCTTTCTGGGCATACGCGACGATCTCCTTGGTGAGGCTGATGTAATTCTCCGCGCCCGTCGACAGGATGTCGTACTGGATGATCGGCATCCCGAACGAGGGCGCCTCACCGAGCCGGACATTCCGCATGATCCGGGTCTTGTAGACCTTGTCATTGAAGAAACGGACCGCTTCTTCGGCTACCTGCCGGCTCAGGTTGAGCCGGCTGTCGAACATGGTCAGCAGAACGCCTTCGATATCGAGGTTGGGATTCAGGTGCTTCTGGACCAGGCGGATGGTGTTCAGCAGTTTGCCGAGGCCCTCCAGGGCGTAGTACTCGCACTGGATGGGGATGATGACCGAGTCGGCCGCGGTCAGGGTATTGAGGGTCAGCAGTCCCAGGCTGGGGGGGCAGTCGACGAGGATGAACTCGTAGGCGTCGCGCAGGGGCTCCAGGGCCTGCTGGAGTTTTTTCTCGCGCCCGATCATGGCCACCATTTCGAGTTCGGCCCCGGTCAGGCGGATGTGGCTGGGCACGAGGTCGAGCCCGTTGACCGAGGTCGAGATCAAGGCGTCCTCGATCGAGATTTCCTCGATCAGAGCTTCGTAAATGGTCAGATCGACCGAGTTGGGGTCCACCCCCAGTCCCGAGGTGGCGTTGGCCTGGGGATCAATGTCGATCAGGCAGGTCGTATGCCCGGCTTCGGCCAGGCAGGCCGACACGTTGACGGCGGTGGTGGTCTTACCCACTCCGCCCTTCTGATTCGCGACCGCAATAACCCTGCTCACGAGCCCCTTCTTCTTCCGGTTCCTCCGGCCTGTGTCCTACTTGTCGCGCTCCTGCTCGCCCAGTACGGCGTGGGCGGCCGCCAGGCGCGCAATGGGAACACGGTAAGGCGAACAGGAAACATAGTCCAGCCCCACATGATGGAAGAAATGCACGCTGGCCGGGTCGCCGCCGTGCTCGCCGCATACCCCGACCTTGAGCTTCGGATTCTGCTCCCGGCCCAGGCGGGTTCCGGTCTCGACCAGCTGTCCGACCCCCACGGTGTCCAGACTCTGGAAGGGATCGCCGGTCAGAACCCCGCTCTGGATGTACTCGTCCAGAAAGCGGCCCGAATCGTCGCGGCTGTAACCGTAGGCCATCTGGGTCAGGTCGTTGGTGCCGAAGCTGAAAAATTCGGCCGTCTCGGCCACCCGGTCGGCGACCAGGCAAGCCCGCGGGATCTCCATCATGGTCCCGACCAGGTACTTCACCTTCACGCTCTTGCGCTTGGCGACCTCTTCGGCCACCTCGACGATGATATCGCGCAGGAGGGTGAATTCCCGCTCGGTGCCGATGAGCGGGACCATGATCTCGGGCAGAACCTTCACGCCCTTCTTCTGCACGTTGCAGGCAGCTTCGATGATGGCTCGGGCCTGCATCTCGCAGATCTCGGGGTAGGTGATCGCCAGCCGACAGCCGCGATGCCCGAGCATCGGGTTGAATTCGGCCAGCGCCTCGGCCCGCCGGCGCACTTCAGCCGGCTTGATCTTGAGTTCGCGCGCCACCGCCTTCACGGCGTCATCCTCATGGGGGAGGAACTCGTGCAGGGGCGGATCGAGCAAGCGGATCGTGACGGGCAGGCCGTCCATGGCACGGAAGATGCCTTCGAAGTCGCGCCGCTGAACGGGGAGCAGTTTCTTCAGGGCCGCCCGGCGACCGGCCTCGTCCGAAGCCAGGATCATCTCGCGCATACGGGTGATGCGTTCACCCTCGAAGAACATGTGCTCGGTACGGCAGAGACCGATCCCTTCGGCCCCGAACTCGCGGGCCACCTTCGAATCGCCCGGCGTATCGGCGTTGGTGCGCACCTTGAGGCGGCGGATCGCATCGACCCACTTCATGAGCTGATTGTATTCCTTGCTCAACTCTGGTTTGCGGGTCGGAACCTTGCCCTTCATGACCTGCCCCGTGGTGCCGTCGAGACTGATCCAGGCCCCCTCCTTGAAGTTCGTGCCGTTGACCTTGAAAAGCTTCTTGCGATAGTCGACCTGAATCTCTTCGCACCCGGCCACACAGCACTTGCCCATACCGCGGGCCACCACGGCGGCGTGAGACGTCATGCCACCGCGAGCCGTGAGAATACCTTTAGCGGCATCCATACCGCCGATATCCTCGGGGCTGGTCTCGACCCGCACCAGGATGACGTCCTTGCCGTCGGCAGCCCACTTCTCGGCCACGTCGGCATGAAAGACGACCTGGCCGACCGCGGCACCGGGCGAAGCCGGCAACCCTTTGGCCAGGACCGTCTTCTCGGCCTTGTCCTCGAAAGAGGGGTGCAGGAGCTGATCGAGCTGACCCGGATCGATCCGCTGTACAGCCGTTTCCTTTGTGATCAGTTTCTCGCGCACCATGTCCACGGCTATCTTGAGCGAAGCCTGGGCGGTACGTTTACCCGTGCGGGTCTGCAGCATCCAGAGCGTGCCGCGCTCGATGGTGAACTCCACGTCCTGCATATCGGTGTAGTGCTTCTCGAGTTTGGCCCTGATGCCCTCGAGCTGCTTGTAGATCTTCGGCATCTCCTCCTGCAGCGAGGGCAGCGTGGCGCCCTTCACCTTGCGGATCGGCAGGGGCGTGCGAATGCCGGCCACCACGTCCTCGCCCTGGGCGTTGGGCAGCCACTCGCCGTAGAAGATGTTCTCTCCGGTGGCGGCGTCGCGGGTGAAAGCCACCCCGGTCGCCGAACCCTCGCCCAGATTGCCGTAGACCATGGCCTGCACGTTCACGGCCGTGCCCAGATCGTCGGGGATGTTGTTCAGTTCGCGGTACTTGACCGCCCGCGGGTTATCCCACGATCCGAAAACCGCTCCGATGGCGCCCCAGAGCTGATCTTCGGGCTTCTGCGGAAAGGCCCGGCCCGATTTCGTGCGAACCAGTTTCTTGAAGGCCGACACGACTGCCTTCCAGTCGGCGGCGGTAAGTTCGAGGTCGAGCGCGACCTTCCGCTTTTTCTTCTGCGCGGTGATGATCTCCTCGAAGTGCTCGCCGTCGATTTCGAGCACGACCCCGCCGTACATCTGGATGACCCGGCGATAGCAGTCCCAGGCGAAGCGCTCGTCGCCGTCGGCCGCTGCAGCCAGGCCCTTCACACTGCGATCGTTCAGGCCCAGGTTCAGGACGGTGTCCATCATGCCGGGCATGCTGAATTTCGCGCCCGAGCGCACGCTGAACAGGAGCGGTTCCTCCGGATTACCGAAACGCCGTCCCATGATCTTCTCGACCATCTTCAGGGCCGCTGAAACCTGCCCCTTCAGGCCGGACGGATATGTACCGCCCTTCTGGGAATAGTAGGTACAGACCTCGGTGCTGATCGTGAAGCCGGGTGGCACGGGGATGCCGATACGGGTCATCTCGGCCAGGTTGGCGCCCTTGCCGCCCAACAGATCCTTCATCTTCCCGGTCCCATCAGCCTTCCCGGCTCCGAATGCGTAGACGTACTTCTCGGCCATCTTTGTATCACCTTTCGCGCTCGTGTCCCGGACCTGCCTCCCGGCCGTCCGGTACCTCTCTCGATCTCGTGTGGATGCGTTCGCTCGGATGCAGTCGCTCGGATGCAGTCGCTCGTATGCGTTCGCCCGGATGCGCTGGCTCGGATACGGTAGCCTGAATGAATTCGCGCCTGCGCATCCGCCCGCACGCGCTCACCCGGATACGTTCGCCGCGACGGGAACCGTCAATATACGCCTCCCCCCTGCCGGCTCACAAGCCGGGTTCGGGCTCTTCCGACCGCCTGTCCCGATCTTCATCGCACAGCCCGATCTGAACAGGGTGGACACGCGGTCTGGCTGCCATTATGATGTTATAACACTGTTATAACAGATACGCGAGGGATCACATGCCCCGTAAAGTCTTCAAAGCCGGGAACAGCCTGGTCGTCTCGATCCCCAGAGACGTAGTGGAACAGCTCGGTCTGACTGAAGGTAGCGAAGCCGAGGTCGAAGTGGACCATGAAAGCCGCCGCATCCTGGTGACCTTCAGCCCGTCCTATCCGACCGATATCGATCGTGAATTCGCCAGCCAGGTTGCCGAGTTCATCGAGGAGTACCGGCCGGCGCTGGAAAAACTGGCCAACCGGGGATGAAACGTCTCACAGTGTCCCAGGTACTCTTCCTGCATGCCCGACTGATAGCCGAGACCGGGGGCAGTCACGGTGTGCGCGATCTGGGAGCCCTCACCGCAGCGGTCGAGAGACCATGGCTGACTTTCAACCGCCGAGATCTGTACCCGGAGCTGTTCGACAATGCGGCGGCCCTGATGGAGTCGATCGCCCGCAACCATCCTTTCATCGACGGCAACAAGCGAACGGCTGTCGGGGCGGCGGTGCTCTTTCTGCAGATAAACGGTTACGACCTGTCCGTCAGCAATGCGGTTCTGCAATCATTCACCCTGAAGGTGGCCACCACCCACATGAGATTGGCCACCATAGCACACTGGTTCCGAGAACATGTAACAATGACCTGACCAGCAATCGCCTTTTCTCCCTCATCACCCTTGACACACCCCCGGTGTCTGGTGTATTACATCAGCAGACACCAATCGGGGGGTGTATGATGCGGTTCCCAATCGACCCTGACAGCGGCGTCCCGGTTTACCTCCAGATCTCCCGGGCCATCAAACGTTCGATCGCCCTGGGAAGCCTGCGCAGCGGCGAACAGGTACCGTCGGTGCGCGAGGTGGCCGAGATGCTGACTGTCAATCCCAACACCGTCGCCAAGGCCTACCAGCTGCTCGAACGCGAAGGGATCGTCCTGACGCGCAAGGGGATCGGGACGTTCGTGGCCGACGGTGACGTATCGATCACCGAATCTGAACGCCGCAAGGCGGTATCCGAGAAACTCGACCTGGCCCTGGTCGAGGCAGAACACCTGCGGCTGCCCCGGGCCGAGCTCGAAGAACTCATCCAGGAGCGTCTGAAAGCCCTCTTCGACGCCGAGACTATGAAGGGAGACGCCTGATCATGGAGACGGTTATCACCACCAGCGGACTGACCCGTCGCTTCGGCGAGGTCACTGCACTCGACGGGCTCGACCTCGACGTACCGCGCGGCAGTGTCTTCGGCTACCTCGGCCGCAACGGTTCGGGCAAGACGACCACCATCAAGCTTCTGCTGAACCTCATCCGCCCCACCTCGGGCTCGGCCCGGGTGCTGGGATACGATCCCCAGGCCGACCCGGTGCCGATGCGCCAGACAATCGGGTACGTAGCCGAGGGACAGAAAATGTACGGCTGGATGCGGGTGCGCGAGATCATGCGCTTCACCAGCGGTTTTTACGAGGTCTGGGATACTGATCTGGCCGAGAAATTCCGCGACCGCTTCGAACTCGATCCCGAGGCGAAAATCAAGACCTTGAGCAAGGGCCAGAACGCCCGCCTCAGCCTCCTGCTGGCCCTGGCCCCCCGACCCGACCTGCTGATCCTCGACGATCCCACCATGGGGCTGGATCCGATCAGCCGGCAGGAGTTCCTGGGCGACATCGTCCGGGCCATCCAGGAAGAGGGCCGTACGGTCTTCTTCTCGACCCACATCCTGCAGGAACTCGAGCAGGTGGCCGACTGGGTGGGGATCCTGGATAAAGGCAAGCTGCGGGCCGCCGCGCCGGTGGATGAACTCAAGGCCAGCGTCAAACGCTACGAACTCACTCTCGAGGGCCCCGCCCCGACTTCGATCGAACTCGACGGCCTGCTGCGCCTGTCTTCCAGCGGTCGCGACCTGATTCTGACCGCCCGGGGCGAACCGGGTGTGATCGTCAGCCGCCTGCGCGATGCCTACGCCCCCCTGAGCCTGGAGACCCACAGCCTGAGTCTGGACGAGATCTTCGCCGAGATCGTCCTCGGCTCGAGTCCGGGCGAGGGAGCCGGAGCTTACGTTCCGCTGGTCGAAGAGCCGAACCTGCCGGGGGAGGAGACCGCGGCCGTGCCCGAGGGAGGGGGCTCAGAGGAAAACGGCCCCGGGGAGGTGACGGCATGATCTTCTGGAAGGAGTGGCGGGCAATCAGAACACGGTTCCTGGTTCTGGCAGCTTTCTACCTCGTCACCATCAGCCTCATGCCGATCGAACCCATCGGGAGCGAGATCAGTTCGTACTACACCGACTGGTTCACCACTTTACCGCTCGCCATCCTGGGCTGGGGAGTGGCCATGATTCTCATCCCCATGATTCTGGGCATGGATGCCCACGTGGGAGAGCGCGACGAGGAAACCGAGGAGTTCCTTTTCAGCAAGCCGATTCCGCTAACTCGCCTGCTGGCGGCCAAGATCGGCTTGCGGCTCGTCCTCACTCTTGTCCTGAGTGTGACGCTCACCACCATCGGTCTCATCCGCCTGAACGCGGTGGTGCCCTCCCTCTTTCTTTGGACGCCCCCCTACGCGATCTGGTACGCCACCCTGTCGATTCTGGCCGCGCAACTGGTGATCGTACTCGTCACCGCGGCAGTCTCGGTGCGGGTGCCGTATCAAAGCACCGCTCTCATCGTGGGAGGATCTCTCGGCACCGCCCTGGCGGCCCTGCCGATCTTTCTCGGTATCTGGGAGATCCCGTTTTACCAGGCGCCCTGGCGCTATTTCTGGGCCCATATCGCCCTGATCGTGATCTCGGGTTCACTGGCAGCGGTGTTCTTCGCCCGCGGTGAAGTGACAAGGAGTACCTCATGAAGCACTGGTGGCTCCAACAGCAGCAGAAACTGTGGTGGAAGGAAGTCAGAGAAACGTGGCTTTTCATCACGCTGGCCTTCCTCTTCATGATCGTTCACCTGGCAATGAGCACGCCCCAGAGAACGCTGTACAACTCGGTGGAATTCAGCGCCTACATCTGGGGAATCGGATTCCACACCTCGGTCATCACCGTCCTGCTCTTCATCGCCATCTGTCTCGGGGTGACCGCCTACGCCGTCGAACAGGAACAGGAAACCCTGACTCCCTTGCTGGCCAAGCCGATCCCCGAAGACGACATCTTCGCCACCAAGCTCGGCGTGCGGTTGGGTGAGATCTTCATTTTCATGATCGTGCTCGGCGTCATCGAGATCTGGACCGGGGCCTGGCCGATCGAGTGGAATATCCCCGCGCCGTGGGCCTTCGAACGGTGGCTGGGGGGATTCATGATCGCCGCCGCCGGTCTCAGCCTCGGTCTCTATTTCGGCAGGATCTTCGGCCGGCAGACTCAGGCACTTCTGGTAACGGCCCTCGTGATCGTCGCCGGCTACGTGCTGTTCACCATAAGTCCTCTCAAGCTGCTCTTTATAACTGACACCATAACTGACACCGAACCGAGCCGGCGATGGATCGCCGACATTCTCATCCCTCTGCTCGTCGCCGTGGCCGCAGTCGTGGTGGCTGTGCCCGACCGAGAAGGAGAAAGCGGCTTCCTCGTACGCCGGCCGGTATTCGTCGGCGGCCTGGCGATCTTCATCTACGCCGTCGTCTTCTGGACGGTGACCTTCATCCCCCCCGGCGTCGCCTGGCAGCAGCCCCGCCGCTACCTGAACCACCTCACCATCCGTCTCGGCCCCCCCGAGGCAAGTCTTCAGGTTCTGCTCGACCGGTTCATCGAAGCCCGGGCCTCAATGCACGAGGGTGAACCGGCCGCAATCGCACGGCAGTTCATCTGGCGCACCTACATCCGCTCTCCTCAAAGCTATACTGACGACTATTACATTCGTACGGCTCACACCCTGCTGGGTAAAGAGTATCAACCCGAACCGGTGACACTGCGGGACAGATCGCCGGTCGATGATATCACCGAGCTGGAGGAACTGGCCGCCAGGCACCGGAGCAGGAACTGGATCGGGCGCTGCCTGACAGTCGCCGCCCAACCCGATCACTCCGACCTGCACCGGTTGACCGCCCTGCACCTGGCCGGGGTCGCCAACCATCCCGAACACACCGAGATGATCGCCTCTTTTCTCGAGAGCCCCTCCCTCACCGTCCGCCTGATGGCCGCCACGGTGCTTTTTGCGCGGGAAGATCCACGGGGAACGGAAAGCCTGCAGAACGATCTTCTCACCTACAATGACGTTTCTGTCATCTATCGATTCAGCAGCCGGTACTTTCGGTGGGGTATCGACTTCGGATCCGAGGTCCGTTCCCTGATGGAAACGTGGCTCCTGGTCGATCCCGATGATCGCACGGATTGGTATAGAAGGAGCGATGGGTATAAAAGAAATGTGGCTCAGATCTGGTTCCGGGAGCATGGATCGAGTGCTGATGCCGATCTGGTCAGGCGTTCCCTCTGGCTGGATCAAAGTCATCACCAGCGGGCTGAATCCACTCCCGCGGACATGGATATACTCCCCTATCTGAAGGCCTGGGACGCACCTGAATACCCGGCCGCTCTCTGGCGGGCGGCTCGGACCGAGTTGGCGACAATGCGGCAGTATTACGACCAACTCAAGGAGATCCCCTTTGGGGCCAGGACAGGGAACCGGGGGAATCTCTCGGGGAGGATTCGCGAAGCCATACGCATATACTCACTGGCACAGGAAGCGCTCGGGCGTTACCTCACCGATCTTGTTCAAGCGCGCCAGGAGAACGCCATTTCCTTCTGGACCGAGAGCCGTCCCTTCATGCGCCTCGAGGTTCAGCAGCGGGCCTGGTATCATCCACGGGGAGAGACTGTTATTCCCCTCTTTTCCCGGCTCGGCGACCCAGGGATCGAACTGCTCGCGGCGATTGCTCGGGACGAAACCGAGGAACGTACGGCACGCTTCCGGGCCGCTATCGTCCTGGCCTATCGGGGGCATCCCGAGTACAACGGGATCGTCCTCAAGTACTTCGAACAGTACCAGGGTCACTACTACCTCATGAGTTCCGAGAACGCGCTACAAGCCTTCCGGATCATGGTCGAAGAGGGCAACCGGCACTTCATCGGCACCCTGATCGACCAGGCCTGGCAGGACTTCACCGGCGTCGTCACTTCGCGCGACGGTACCCAACGCCGGCGTCGTTACAGCATGACCATGTGGGACCGCCGCACCATCGAGACCCTGCAGGAAGCCACCGGTCAGGAATTCGGCTGGGATATCAAGGCCTGGAAGCGCTGGTGGGACCGGAAATAGTGCTATCCGGCGGCGCCCGACGCGCCGGAGACGCAGTCTATGCAGCACGAGACGAAAGGGGTACACGACAGACAGCGATAGAACGCGACAGTCCGGTATGGAGCGGAAGTATTATCGTCCTCCCATGAGAAACGGCCCCGGGTTTCCGGGGCCGTTTCTCATTCACGCTCTGTTGATCAGGTCGGGCTCAGCACGGCGGCGGGAAGGGAATGACCGGATCCTTGTTGCGGTCCCACATGAACTGGTCCTGCGGCTGCGGGAAGAACTGCTGCAGGTATGTGATCTGGCTGTTGGCGTGCGAGCGCTGTGACGGATCGGCCTTGGCTTTCTCGTAGAACTCATCGGCGAACCGCTTCATGAGCAGTTTGTAATCGTAGGTCATGAGCGAGAGGTCGCGCTCGGGATAGTCTTCGGCGAACTTGCGCAGGGCCCACTGCTGACCGGCGTCACCCATGAGCCGGTTGGCATAGGGGTGATCGGCGTCGACTCTCAGAGCCCGGTCGGCCAACCGGATGGTGGCCATGATGTCGTTCTGCTGCAGATAGGCATAGGCCTTGGCGCACAGAGCATCGATGTTCTGAGGCTCGACGGCCAGGATCCGGTCGTACTGGGCGTGGGCGTCGGCGTAGTTGCCGCGCCGGACGTACTCATCGGCCAGAGCGTTCAGGGCTTCGATGTCGTCGGGACGCTTCCCGAGATACGACTGCAGCAGCGCAAGCCCCTCGTCGAAGCGGGCCTGCCGCAGGTAGTAGCGGGCCAGATCGAACTCGTACTGCGGCGTCTCGGGCCGCTTCTCGACCAGCAGCGAGGTGATCTCCTCGTAACGGAACTCGAGCCGCAGGCGCTGGTTCAGAACCTGCTGCTCGATATCGGGGTAATCGGGATTTCGCTCGAAGACATAGAGAAAGTGATCGAGAGCCTTGTTCGGATTGGTGATCGAGAGGTAGATCTGGGCTACCCAGACCTGCTTTTCGAGGTCTTCAGGACGCAACTCGAGGTAGGTCTCGAAGTACTCCATGGCCGGAGCGTACCCCTCGAGCTGGACCTTGGCCCATCCGGCCTGGAAGTAATTGTAGCTCTGGTCCTCCTGGGGCGGATCGCGGTCGATCAGCCACTGGTAGTACTCCAGCGCTTCGGTCCACTCCACCTCACTGTTGTTCCTGGAGGCGTAATCGCTCAGCTTCCAGTACGAATCGGCGATCTTCGAATAGATCGAGACCGAGTCTTCGAAGGCGATGTCGGGCACGGCATCGAGGTAGAGATGGTAGTACCGGATAGCCTCGTGGTAATCGTTGATGGGATTACCATCCCCGGTCTGGACCTTGTCGGTGGCCGTCGTGTAGTAGGTCGTCGCGTTGCTCATGAGCAACTGCGGAGGTGGCCCCTCCTGTTCCTCGCCCTGGGCCAGCACGAGAGTGGGAACCGCCAGCAGGAGCAGTACAGCAAGGCCCGCCGCAGCTCCCGCAACCTGTTTCGATTTCGTAACCTGCTCGGTTCTTCCCGTTCTCATTGTCAATCACGCGGGTTTCGGGTATCGGAGACACGTGCTTCCGGGCCTCGGAAAGCTCCCAATATACCCGCGCCCTCCTTCTCTTACAAAACGTATGTCACCCGAGCTTTATTTATCGGTTAAGGGTTCGAAGCGGGCGGTGAAGTGCCGCAGCATCGGGGCCTGCTCGACGATCCGTACCCCCCGGATGGCTTCGCGCCGCTCGTGAACCCGGATCACGGCTTCGGCCACGTAGTTGATGTGGCTCCAGGTGTAGACCCGCCTCGGGATGGCCAGTCTGACCAGCTCCAGGTCGGCCGGGAGTTCCCGCCCCGTTTCGGGATCGCGCCGGCTGAACATGACGCTGCCGATCTCCACTCCCCTGACGCCGGCCTCCCGGTAGAGTTCGATGGTCAGGGCCTGCCCGGGATATTCGAGCGAGGGTATGTGCGGCAGCATGGCCCGCGCATCGAGGTACACCGCGTGTCCCCCCACCGGCTTCATGATCGGCACCCCCGTCCGGCTCACCATCTCGCCCAGGTGGCGGACCTGGTTGATGCGAAAGCTCAGGTAGTCCTCGTGGACCACCTCTTCCAGGCCCTGAGCGACCGCTTCGAGGTCGCGCCCGGCCAGTCCGCCGTAGGTGGGGAAACCCTCGGTCAGCACCAGCAGGTTGCGGGCCTGAGTCGCCAGCTCGGCGTCCCGGGTGCAAAGGAATCCGCCGATGTTGGCCAATCCGTCCTTCTTGGCGCTCATGGTACAGCCGTCGGCCAGGTCGAAGATCATCCGGGCGATTTCGCTGATCGAGCGGTCAGCCATGCCCTCTTCCCGCTCCCTGATCAGGAAGGCGTTCTCGGCGAAGCGGCAGGCATCGAGGTAGAGGGGGATGCCGTGCTCGTCACAGATCGTCCGCACCCCGCGCAGGTTTTCCAGGCTGACCGGCTGACCGCCGCTGGTGTTGTTGGTCAGCGTCATCATGACCAGGGGGATATTCTCGATCCCGACCTCGGCAATGACCCGTTCGAGCGCCTCCAGGTCCATGTTTCCCTTGAAGGGATGTTCGGCGGCCGGCACGCGGGCCTCGGGAACCGGCAGATCGAGAGCCCGGGCGCCGGAGTACTCGACATTGGCACGGGTAGTATCGAAGTGGGTGTTGTTCGGCACCACCTTTTCCTGTCCGCCGAGGATACTGAACAGGATCTTCTCCGCCGCCCGGCCCTGATGGGCCGGGATGATGTGTTCGAAACCGGTCAGATTGCGCACCGCGGACTCGAAGCGGAAAAAAGAGCGGCTCGAGGCATAGGATTCATCCCCGCGCATCATCCCCGCCCACTGCTCGTCACTCATGGCCGAGGTGCCCGAATCGGTCAGCAGATCGATGTGACAGTCCTCGGCCCGGACCATGAAGAGGTTGTAGCCCGCCTGGCGGAGAATGTCCTCCCGCTCGGCGGGGGTGGTCATGCGGATCCGCTCCACGACCTTGATCTTGAACGGTTCAGAAGGGAACTCCACGTGATTCTCCCTGATCGTCAGTCCCCGAATCGAAGCGGTTCTTCAGCGCCCGCCCCCCCGGCCGCAACGGCACACGAGCGTCGGCGCATCAGTACCCCCCCTCGGGATCGTAGGGGTTGAGCAGTTCGGCGCCGGTCAGGTACCGACGCAGATTCTCGCAGAACTGTACTATGACCCGCCGAGTGTAGTCATCAAAGTTGCCCGCGATATGCGGAGTGACGATCGCCCGCGGATGTTCCCACAGGGGACTCTCGGCCGGCAGAGGCTCGGTTGCGAAACTGTCGAGCACGGCACCCCGCAGGTGACCGGAATCGAGCACCTCGATCAGAGCCGCTTCGTCTATCAGAGTGCCCCGAGCCACGTTGACGATTCCGGACCCGGCCGGCAGAGCCAGCAGACGCCGCCGGTCGAGCAGGCGGTTGGTTTCGGAGGTGCGGGGCATGGCGATGACCAGGTAGTCGGTCTCGGGCAGCAGGTCATCGAGTTCAGCCAGGGTATGGACCGATCCGACTCCGTCGGGCAGGATTCCCTCCCCCGCCCGGCGCCTGACGCCGCGCACTTTCATGCCCAGCGCGGCCGCCAGCCGGGCGATCGGCCGGCCGACGTGCCCCAGCCCGAGCACGAGCAGACGCCGCCCGGCGATCGAATGATGCAGCGGTCGCAGTTCCCGGCCGATCCACTCCCGGCGGCGGGCGGCTGCTGCGCTCTGCGGCAATCCCGTGGCCAGAGCGATGATCGCCATCACGACGTACTCGGCCATGACATCGCCGTGGATGCCCTTGGCGGTCGTGATCCGCACGCCGCTGTGCAGCAGTTCGGGGAAGATCGAGTGTTCGATACCGGCGGCCCCGAAGTGAATCCACTCCAGTGCGGTCGCGGCCGCCAGCTGGTCGGGATCGAAGCGGTAGGTGAGCAGAATCGCGGCCTCGGGCAGAACCGTACGGACCTCTGTGGACTCGCGGGTGGCGACCAGACTCAGGGGGTGCCCGGTCTCCAGAGAGACCTGTGACACCCTCTGCTCGAGTTCGGCGAGACGGGCGGGATTGGCTGTCACGGATGCCAGGACGGTCCGCGCTTCTCCTCCTTGCGTTCCCGCCGTATGCTCTCCCGCTACAGGCGCTTCCGCCACCCGCCGGGCCCTCGCTCAGGCCTCTTCGGTGTCGATCTGAGCCCGTTGCAGGGCCCCCGAATAATCGACGTAGACCGTTTTGTTCTCGGTGAAGAACTCGTACGGTCCCCATCCTCCCTCGCGGTGGCCGTTGCCGGTCTCCTTCACACCGCCGAAGGGCAGGTGGCACTCGGCCCCGATTGTGGGGGCGTTGATGTAGGTGATCCCGGCTTCGAGTTCGTCCACGGCGTGCCACGAGAGGTTGAGATCGTTGGTGTAGAACGCCGAGGACAGCCCGTAGCTGGTGTTGTTGTGAACCGCCACGGCTTCGTCCCAGCTCGAGACTTTCAGAACCGAGAGCACCGGGCCGAAGATTTCTTCCTTGGCGATCCGCATCTCGGGTGTCACGCCGGTGAAAATGGTCGGGGCGTAAAAGAAGCCCTTGGCATGGATGCCGTCGGAGAGGATCTGGCCGCCGGTCACCAGGGTGGCGCCCTCTTCCTGGCCGATCTTCACGTAATCGTCGTCGATCTTGAGCTGGCCTTCGTTGATCACCGGGCCGACCTGTACGTCTGGCTCCAGGCCGTTGCCGACCGTCAGGGCTTCGGTGGCGGCGGTAAGCATCTCGACGAACTCGTCGTGGATATCGGCGTGCAGGATCAGGCGGCTGGTGGCGGTGCAACGCTGACCGGTGGTACCGAAGGCGCCCCAGAGCACGCCCTCCAGAGCCAGGTTCAGATCGGCGTCGGCCCAGACGATCTGGGCGTTCTTGCCGCCCAGCTCGAGGCTGACCCGCTTCAGGTTGTCGGTCGCGGACCGGGCCAGGGACTTGCCCACTTCGGTCGAGCCGGTAAAGGAGAGCGCCCGGATGTCGGGGTGCTCGATGATCGGCCCTCCCACGCTTCCCCCGGTGCCGTGGGTCAGGTTAACGACTCCCGGCGGTACGCCGGCGTCGATCAGGGTCTGCACGAAATTGTGACTCGAGAGGGGTACATCGCTGGCGGGCTTGAAGACCACCGCGTTCCCGGCCAGCAGGGCGGGGAAGATCTTCCACGAGGGGATCGCCATGGGGAAATTCCAGGGGCAGATAACCCCGACCACCCCCATCGGCAGGTGGACCGTGAAGGCCACCTTGTCGCGCATTTCGCTCGGTACGGTGTGACCGAAGAAGCGCCGACCCTCGCCGCCGGCGTAGTAGCCGGTATCGATGGCTTCCTGGATGTCGCCACGGGTTTCATCGAGAACCTTGCCCATCTCGCGGGTCATGTCACGGGCATAGTCCTCTTTGCGCTCGGCGAGCAGATCCGCTGCTTTCTGCATGATGGCACCGCGAATCGGTACCGGTACCTTGCGCCACTCTTTCTGGGCCTCCCAGGCGGCCTTGACGGCCCGGTCGACATCCTCTTTGGTCGACTTCGGAAAAAGCCCGATGACCTCTTCCCAGTCGGCGGGGTTCCGGTTCTCGAAGGTCTGGCCTCCGAGAGCGTCGACCCACGCGCCACCGATGTAGTTCTGATACTGGGTGCTCATGATGAGTCAGCTCCTCTTCTGTGCTGGTGGTCCCGGCAGAGTTCCGGCTCCGGAAAGATGCTCCTTTCACCGGCCCGCATCAACCCCCTTACCCGCGGTTTCAGAGCCGTCCGTTCTGAGCCAGGCTGTAGAACTCGCCGGCGCCGATAATGATATGATCCAGCACGGCGATGCCGAGGATGCCTCCGGCCTGACGGAGCTGCTCGGTAACGCTCAGATCCTCCCGGCTCGGGCCGGGATCTCCCGAGGGATGGTTGTGCGCGAAGATCACCGCTGCAGCCGAAGCCCGCACCGCCGGCAGAAAGGCTTCGCGGGGATGCACGATCGAGGAGGAGAGACTGCCCTCGGAGATACGCACCTGCCGGATGAGCCGGTTCTTGCCGTCCAGGAGCAGAGCCACGAAGTGCTCCTTGCGCAGATGGGCCAGGCGCGGCATGAGCCAGTGCGCGGCCTCGGCGGCCGAGGCGAAGACCGGCCGGCGGCGGCGGTCGGCGGGATCGGCGCGGCGGGCAAGTTCCAGGGCGGCGGCGACGGCGGCCGCTCCGGCGGGACCGACGCCGGGGATCGCCTGCAGCTCCTCGGGACCTGCATGGGCCAGCTCGGCCAGGCCGCCGAAATGGGCGATGACCCGGCGAGCGAGTTCCAGAGCGGTCTGACCCCGCCGGCCGCCGGTACGCAGCAGCACCGCCAGAAGCTGGGCGGTCGAGAGCGAGGCGGGACCGTGCGCGAGCAGGCGCTCGCGCGGCCCCTCGCCCGTGGGCCATTGGCTCAGAGGAGTGTGCACGACCGGATCGGACATGGATACCTCCACGGGGAGCGGTCGGCGGGGGCGGGTATCTGCGCCCGAGAACTCGAAGGCGCGGGACGCAGTACGGGGGTTCGGGGGGCACAGCCGGGGGGCGTCAGGGGGAACGATCGATCAGTATTCGAGCACGCGTCTGAGCTCGAAGTAGCGCTGACTCAGTTTGTAGATCAGGCAGACGGCCGCCAGGATAACGGTGAAGACCGTATGCGCCTGCAAGTTGGTGTGCGCCGTGCGCCAGAGCAGCAGAACCGCTCCGGCATAGGAAACGGCGATGATTCCGTTGCGGATCCAGTTCGAACGCAGCCCGTTGAAAAAACGCTTGATGTCGCGCCAGAGCACCTGGAGCGGAACGATCATCCGCATGGTCCAGAGCACCACCGCAAGCCCCAGTCCGGCGGTGAAGAGCGTGTATCCGGAGCGGGTCAGTTCGAGCAGGGCGAAAGCTGCAAAACCGAGCACGAACACCAGGGCGTGGTAGATGAAGGGACCCCACACGCTCCGGCGGCGGTTGAAGAGAATGGCCGCCCCGAAACCGGTCGGCAGGAGCAGAGCGGCCACGTGGGTCCAGCCGATCCAGAAGAAGCTGAAACAGAAGAAGATCAACCCCAGCAGGGTTCCCCACGAAATACCGTACTCACGCATGAGCAGGTTCTGCACGTAGCCGCGGTAGAAGAACTCGCCCCGCAGAGCGGCTACGAAGGGCGCGACGTACAGGATGTAGACCACGGCATCCGCGGGATCGCGGACGGTCAGTAAGGCCCGGGCGCCGGTGACGGCCTCGGGCCTGAGGGCGAAACCGATCGCGAACCAGAATCCGAGCAGGCAGCCGAGATAGGCGGCCAGGGCCACGTCGCGCCGCCCCGGTCGGGTCCGGAAACCGAAATCGGGCAGAGTCCAGGAACCGACGAACCACCGCAGGAACAGGGGCAGAGCGAAGAGCCCCAGCACCGTCGCCACGATCCAGCCCAGATGGGTCGAGAGATGGCCGACGGTGCCCGGCATGGCCAGAGTCCGCTCGAAAAAGTCCTGGGTCGCCAGGAGCTGCTGGATGAGGTAGAAGACCGCGAAGACGAGCAGGGTCTCGAGCACGGCCGAGAAATGCTCCAGACGCAGGGCCGTGATATCGGCGTCGGTCTCCTGTCTCCAGAAACGCCTCTTCATCGGGTTCTCCCCGGGGGGACTCAGAGCGCGGCGAGGACCCTCCTGAGAACGTCGATACCCGCATCGACGTGCTCGGGGGTGGTCTGCAGCGGCGGGCGGAATCGCACCGAGTTCTCTCCGCAGCCGAGGATGAGCATACCTTCGGCCATGGCGCCCTGCAAGACGGCGTCGCGCACTCCGGCGTCGGGCAGGCTGAAAGCGCACATCAGCCCGAGGCCGCGCACGTTGGAGACCTGATCGAATTCCTCGTCGAGTTCACGCAGCCGTTCGAGCAGGTAGTCACCCGCGGTGCGGGCATTCTCGACCAGGGAGTCGCGTTCGATGATCTCGAGGATGCGCGCAAAGCGCACCATGTCGACCAGATTGCCGCCCCAGGTGGAATTGATGCGGCTCGACTCCTCGAAACAGTTGCCGGCGACCTCGTCGATCCGCGGCCCGGCCATGATCCCGCACACCTGCGCTTTCTTGCCGAAAGCGATGATGTCGGGACGGGCGTCGGCGAAATGCTGGTGGCACCACATGCGGCCGGTCAGACCCATGCCGGTCTGCACCTCGTCCATGACGTAGATGACGTCGTAGGCGTCGCAGAGTTCGCGCAGTCCCTGCAGGAAGCGCGCCGTGAAGTGGTTGTCCCCGCCCTCGGCCTGGATCGGCTCGATGATCAGGGCGGCCACGTCATCGGGGTCGGCGGCCAGCGCGGCTTCGACCGCCTCGAGTGCGGAGGTGTCGTTGATCTCGGCCAGACCGTCGTCGACGGGGAAGTGCAGGATCGGCGGTTCGACCCGGGGCCAGTCGAAACGGGGGAAGTACATGTATTTACGCGGATCGGCGGTGTTGGTGAGGCTCATGGTGTAACCCGTGCGGCCGTGAAAGGCGTGGGTGAAATGAAGCACCCGGCTGCCCTTGGGATTTGTCTCGTCACCGGCTGTACCCGCCGCCAGGTTGCGGCGCACTTTCCAGTCGAAGGCCACCTTCAGGGCGTTCTCGACCGCCAGGGCTCCGCCGGAAACGAAAAAGAGGTGGGGCAGGTAGTCGGGAATGCACACCCGCGACATGATATCGACCAGCCCGGCCATCTCGACCGTATACAGATCGGAGTTGCTGGGTTTGTTGACCGCCACCCGGCCGATTCTTTCCACGAATTCGGGCGCGGTGAGGTCGGGATGGTTGGTCCCGAAGGGGGAAGAGGCGAAATAGGTGAAGAAATCCAGATACTCTGTGCCGTTTCGGGCGTCACGGATGACGAAGGGCGTGCTGTGCTCCAGATCGAGAACCAGCGGGTACCCATCCACCAGCATGTGTTTGGCTAAGACGGCGTGGACGTCGGCCGGGGACACTTCGGGCATATCACGGCTCCTGGTTCAGATCCCGTGGGGAATCTGTGATGATGGGCACGGCCGGCAGATACCTCTGCGGTGCAAGGTATGCACCCGTTCGGCGTTCTGCCACCCTACTCCGATCTCCGATCGGGCTTTTCTTTGCCCGCCGGTAAGCCGAGAATGAAGACCGCCATTTTTCCTCAACTATCACGGGCCGAAATCGTTTGAGAGCAATGAAGAGAGAAAGCAACCAAACCCCGAGCACGAGCGAGAACATGGGCGCAGCCACTGAAGCGTTGAGCGTGCACCGGATCGAAGGCGGCTCGGCGGAAGAAGCCCGCATGATCGCGGCCTGCCGCGAGGGGGATGCCGCCGCCTTCAACCTGCTCGTCTGGAGGTGGGAGAAGCCCCTGTACAACTTCATTTACAAGTACGTGGGGGACGCGACCCTGGCCGAAGATCTGGTCCAGGACACCTTCATGCGGGTCTTGAAATCGATCGCCCGGTACACGCACCAGGGCAGTTTCAGTACCTGGCTGTACCGAATCGCCGTCAACCTCTGCAAGGATCACCTGAAGCGCAAACGACTGCCGATGGTGTCCCTGCAGGATGCGTACGCCAACGCCGCGGGGGAGACGGTGTACGTCCAGGACCGGGTCGCCGATAACGGGGCCCGCACCGATGCCGAGCTCCTGACGGCCGAGCGAGAAGAAACCGTCCGCCGGCTGCTCAGCGCTCTGCCCGAGGAACAGCGGATCGTGATCCTGCTCAAGGAATACCAGGAACTCACCTTCCGCGAGATCGCCGACGTTCTCGATGTCCCCGAGGGGACGGTCAAGTCCCGCCTCTACCACGCCCTGCGGTCGATGCGGGAGAGCCTGGAGCGAACCGGCCTGTTCGGTATGCCGGGCAGCGGAGGAATGTCATGAACGCCACCTGTGAGAACCGGGAAGAAATGTTGATCTCTCTCCTCTACGAGGATGGAGATCCGACCGAACTGGCCGCGGCCCGGGCCCACCTGGCCGAGTGTGCCGAATGCCGCCAGGCGTACGAGGAACTCCTCGGCACCCGCGACATGCTGGCCGCCTGGCCGAACGTGACCAACGCCCCCCGGATCGTCTACGTCGCCGAAACCGACACCGATCGCGGGGCGGCCCGCCTGTGGCGCCGCCTGAGCGAATTCGGTTCCCGGGGCGCCGGCGCCCTGCTGCGCCCGGCCCTGGCGATGGCGGCCGGGGTGATCGTCATCGTGATCGCGGCCGCGACCGTCCGCTTCCAGGTCACCCCCGAAGGTGTCCTGCAGGTGGGCTTCGGTCCGCGATCCGTCAGCGAAGCGACCCAAATGGCTCAGACCGAGGCAAACGCCGGGGAGGAGATCGTCCCGGTGAGCCGCGAGGAGTTCACCCTGGCCATGCAGGAAATGGCCGGATACATGACCGACCTGGTACAGAACACCCGGGCCCGTGACCGCCAGCTTCTGCTGGCCACCCTGCAGGAGGAACTCGACGGGCGGGACGCCCGCCTGACCGAGTCGCTTCTGACCGCCGTGGACAACGCCTTTGCAACCGATTTCACCTCCCTGCGCAACGGCCTGGCCAACCTCACCCTGGCCTACCAGGACCTCTACGACATCACGGGAAGCGAACTTCAGAAGACCAACGCCATCCTGGCTGCTCTGCTCCAGCCGGGCGGACTCCAGGAAAGGAAGTGATGATCATGAAACGGTACTCCAGCCCCCTGTTGATCGGTCTGGGCACCGCTCTGTTGCTCGGCGCGGTTGGGGCCCGAGCCCAGGTCGCCGAGGTTACCACCCCCGACGAAACGTACGTTGCCGTCGGCTCCAACCTGGTTATGTACGACCAGCTTGCCGGTGCCTACTACCCCCAGATCGGGGTGAGCGAGGGCCCGCAGGAATCACCCGAGATCCGGATCATGAACCGGATTCTCTCGACCACCCTGTCGGCGGTCGAAGCCCCCGATGTGCCCGAGGAGCTGGTGGATACCGAAGGAGCGAACACCTTTTCCGCCTACTTCCTGCGCGAGGGCCGTGTTCTGGAAAGAGATGTCCCCGTGAACTACTTCCGGTATCCCGGTTCGGGCCCGAGCAGTGTGTCGGGTTTCTACATGAACGGCTACGGGTACCTCTTCACCATCCGCTGGTCGCTGCGCTCGGGCGGTATCGGTCTGGTATCCGACGGCGGCAACCTGGTGCTGCAGCTTCAGGAGCAGAACCGCCAGCTCGAGGACCTGATCGCCCGACGGCAGGATAGCCGGGCCGCCGCCGGCCGGAGCGGGCGGACCGAGACCGTGCCCGACGAAGAAACCGAACAGCGGGTCGAGGCGACTCTGCAGGAACGCCGGCAGCGGTCCGAGCACCTCAGCGAACTGTTCGCTCAGTGGCGCAGGGAGTACGAGAATCGCATCCTCGACGCCCTGGTAACCGCCCTGGCCACCTACGGCCACACCCTGCACCAGGCCGCCGACGACGAGGTCATCACCATCCTCTTCGAACAGGGCGATGACGAGGAGCACAACCTCACCCTGACCGTCGAGCGCGACCGGCTGGGCGGCCCCGGCGAGATCGAGCGGGCCCGGCAGGCGGTGCAGGTCTCGCGCGGCACCAACGACATGAGCGAGGCGCTGCGGACCCAGGTCCAGATCATGAATGAGATCATCGCCGAGTCCTTCCGGGGGTTTACTTCCCGGCGCGAGGGAGAAGCGGCCGAAGCCTATGACATGCTGGCCCAGACCTATGTCATCGGGGGGGGCAGTTCCTGGAGCGTGTACGGCGGCGGCTCGCGCGCCCGCTATCTGCCCGGTTACGGAGTGATCTTCAACCGCAGTGCCCGGATGAGCAGTGTGGTCATGATGGAGACCGACGTTGCCGTACCGGAGCCCGACCTTCCGACCTCGGAGCGGCGGACCGCTCGCCCCCTGCGCACCGTTCTGGACGATCCGGAGGCCTCGCGGGCCCGGCTCGAAGAGCACCTCGAGGCCCTGATGCACAAGACCGCCGAGATCCTGGCCACCTACGGCACCACCCTGACCGAACTGGACGACGACGAATGGGTCGGGATCAACTACGACGTGGGTTCGGGTGCGGCCCTGCTGCAGTCGGGGGTGAGCCGTTTCCTGGTCCAGGCCCGCATCAGCGACGTGCGCCAGGCCGCCGGGCAGGCCGACGCCCCCGAGTGGCTCTACAACCGGCTGGTGACCAATAAAAAGCCGGAGTAGCGGTCCTGCCCGCGGGCGATCGTTCCGCCCGCCCGGATCCGGCCGCAACTCCAGAAACCTTCCGACCGGCGGTGAGAAGCCACCCTCACCGCCACCCCCCGCCCCCCGGGCTCGCAGCCCGGGGGGTTTCTTTCACCGCGAGAAAATCCCGCCGATGTTTGTTCCCCCGCCGATGTTCCGGCCCCCCGGGGACGTTCTCTACAGCGTGAACTCCCCGATCAGGGGCAGGCGGTACACCGTCTGAATCGTGACCGACCGGACCACGACCGGTTCGCGCAGGTGCTCGTAGAGCATGGGATCGTCGCTGTAGTGGGGCCGGGCGGCGATGGCGTCGCAGACTTCGATACCCTCGACGACCTGACCGAAGACGGTGTACTGCCGATCCAGCGCGGGCAGACGGTCCAGACAGATGAAGAACTGGCTGCCGGCGGTATCGAGCCGTTCCCCCCGGGCCATCGAGACGATACCCCGCTGGTGAGGAATCTCGTTGAACTCGGGTTCGAGCGTGTACCCCGGCCCGCCGGTGCCGTCGTTGTAGGGATTGTCGTCCCGGGTCCGCGGATCGCCTCCCTGGACCACGAAACCGGGCACGGCCCGGAAAAAGGCCGTCCCGTCGTAGAATCCGTCCCGGCTGAGCTTCTTGAAATTCTTCACATGCCCGGGAGCCTCGCGGCCGAAGAAGGTGATCACGATCCGGCCCGGTTCGGTCTCGATCACCGCCTGCTCGGTGCCGCCGACGAAGAGGAATCCGACCGCAGCGATGATGAGCACCAGAACGAATCCCATGATCAGCGTGCCGACGAAACGCATTCCTCGCCTCCTCCGAAAATGATGCCGGGTATCGTACCCTCAACCGCCCCCGGTTCCCGGCGGACCGGGCAGAATATCGAGCAGTCCCCGCAGGTCGGCGACTTCGACTCCCGGCTCGGGGTACCCGGGGGGGTAGGGACGGCCCTTCCGGTTGACCCAGACCGTCGGGATCCCGACCCGGTGCGCACCGAGCATATCCGAGGCCGGGCTGTCTCCCACCATGACCGCCCGGGCGGGCTCGATACCGAGAGTTCCCAGAGCTTGTTCGAAGACAGCCGGGGCGGGTTTGTAGGCCCCGGCCCCCTGGCTGGTCACCACAGCTGCGAACTGGACTTCGAGCCCGGCCCGACCGAGAGCGCCGAGGACCGGATCGTCCTCGTCGGCGTTGCTGACCAGGGCCAGCCGGTAGCCTCGTGCGGCCAGAGCCCGGAGCACGTCCGCGGCCTCGGGATAGAGCGAGGATTCCCCTATCCGTTCCCACAGCCGGGCGATGTCGCTTTCCAGATCGCGGTCGCGATCGAGACCGTAGTGACGGTAGAGCGTCGTGAGCCGGCTGCGATGGCGGTCGTGGATCGAGCGGAAAGGCTCTTCGCGGGCCGCCGTTTCCCAGTCGTACTCGCGGGTGGTGAGTTCGCGGTAGACCTCCTCGAACAGGGGCAGGTCGGCCTCGTGGCCCTCGGCGGCCAGCATCTCGCGGAGCTGATAGCGGGGAAAGCCGTCGTCATCCACCAGGGTGTGGAGCACATCGAAGAGGATCGCTTCGGCTCCCGTGCAGGGGTTTGTGCTCATCCGGTCCGTTTTCGCTCCGGGGGCGGTGCGCCCGCGCCGCCCGGCCGGCGTCGGCTCACCCGCGCCATCCCGCCGACGTCCGCTCACCCGCCCCGGTTGACCCTGAAGAAGGTGGTCTGGAAAGTCTCGCGGCCCGAGACGAGATCCTCGACCGTGATCCGCAGGGTGTACGTTCTGAAGCTGCTCTCACCCAGGTCGATGGTCAAGGTCCTGTGTTCATCGCTCGAGATACCCGACTCCTCGTCGAGGGTCACGATGATCCCGCCGGTCTCCTGGGAGCGTCCCTCCCGGCCGCCGATCCGCACCCTGTCCATGCGCCCCTGCTCACCGCTGCCCGGGTCGAGCCGGTAGGAAATGCGATAGCGGGTGGCGTTGTACTCGTCCTTGGCCAGCCCGTAAATGTCGAAGTAGATCAGAGCCGGCTGATCGGGCGGATAAATCCGGGTCGGCAGGGGAATGACCGTCCCCCCTCCTTTGGCGAAGGCCCGCAGCGGGCCGCTGAACACCCCTTCCCTGATCTGGGAGCAGATCTCGACGTCGCTGATCAGCAGTTCGCCCTCGGGGTAAGCGTCGACGACGGTCTCGATCTCCTGGATCTGCATCCGTTCTTCGCTCTCGTCACAGACCTGCAGGGCCAGCAGGTAATTCCCCGGGGGAACCGCCATGACTTCCTGGTCGACCGTGATGCTCCCGGCCGCCATATCGGAACTCAGCCGCAGGGGCAGAAGGCGTTCGTTGCGGTACACCTCGCGGTAGTCATCCGTGAAGAGGCTGAGGCTGACCTTGACCGTCACCGAGCCGCGCTCGAGGGCTTCGGAGGTGAGCAGCTCGACGATCGGGATCGCCCAGTAGGCTTCGTGGCGGCTCAAGCCGCCGGCGGCCTTGAAGGTCGCCTCATCGTTGAAGACGGTGAGCGGGATGACCTCCCGTTCGGGAAGATAGGTGTCGGTGGTGAAGCCCTCCTGCACGTCGGCATTGGCGTCGGCGGCGAACATGGATTCGATCTGCGGGTCCACCCCGCGCATCAGCAGCCCGAATTTGGGATCCATCGAGGTGCGCGATTCGGCATAGGCAGGGTCGGGGAAGGGGACCAGACGCCAGCTTCCGCCGAGGGAGTGCTGCTCGAAGTGGAAGAACATCTCCGGCCGCCCCGCCTCTTCGTAGTACGCCCACGACATGTTGTCCACCTCGACATCGTGCGAATGCGAGGTCTCGTCGGGCTCGCCGTGCCGCAGGTAGACCAGGCCCATGTCGTTGAAGGGGGATTCGATATCGTAGGTGGGCGGTTTGCGCAGGAGACCGTCGGTATCGGGATCGTTGTAGGCTGTGCGCAGGCCGGCCAGCCGGTACGATTCCCACGCCACCTTCAGGCGCTGATAGTGCACCCCGATCCGCTCATTGTCGGGGCTGGTCTTGGTGGGATCGCGCCGCTTCCAGAAAGCCCGCAGGGCCTCGCGGTACTCTTCGACCGTCGAGGCCCGGCGGAAGCGGGCCAGTTCATAGAGGTTGGCGATGTAGCGGATATCCTCCCACATCGTGCGGGCCAGGGCCGGGTTCTCCATGAAGGTGATGGCGTCGAGGTACGCGGCCGTACCCTCGCCCCACTCCTCGAGCTCGAAGAGGGTCAGGGCCAGGGAATAGCTGACCCAGCCGGGCGCGAAGTCGCGCCACCGGCGCCCGATCAGACGCAGCATCGCCTCGGCCCGTCCGAAATCGCCGTTCATGCGCAGGGCATCGGCGTAGCGGTAGAGGTTCACCGGATCGTCGGGATCGGTACGGGCCAGTTCGTCGAGTTCGACCAGGTAGGTGTCGAGCGTCCGCGACTCGATATTGATCTCGAGCAGGCGGAGCATGACATCTTCGTAGAGAGGGGCTTCGTCGAGCAGTTCGCGGTACAGGGTTTTCGCGTCGGCCAGGTTGCGGTTGCCCCCCATGATGGTCAGCAGCCGGGCCTGCCAGTACCGCGCCTCGCGGTTCCCCGGGTCGCGGCGCAGGGCCCGATCGAGTTCGCGCTCGGCCCTGCGGTGACGGTCGTCGCGATCGAAATCGTCGTTTCGTTCGGCGATGTCGCAGCGGGCCAGCCAGACGTGGGGCAGGGGCGCGCGCGAATCGAGACGGGCGGCCCGCCGGAAGGCGTCCCGGGCGGCGTCGTAATCGGGCAGCCCGAAGGCCCGGATTCCTTCGGCCATGGCCGCCGCCATGTCGTCGGGGGGCTCCTGAGGCAGCCGGTCGGCCGTCGGCGACGCCGCGGCAGTCGTGAGCGTCAGCCCCGCCAGCAGCAGAACCGCAACCGCCGTTCGGCGCCGGGGGCGCAGGTCATATGTCGGTCGCAGACGTTTCATCACGGTAAAAGTATGACGGTTGAGAGGATGAGCCTGTTCCCGCTATCAGGAACCCGAATCGGGGACCGCGGCCGGTCCTTCGCGGCCGATCCCGTCGACATCCCCGCCCAGAAAGCCCTCGCGGCCGGCCACTTTGATGCGGTTGCGCCCCGCCTGTTTGGCTGCGTACAGACAGCTGTCGGCGACATCGACCAGCTCGCGAATGGCCGAGGCGTCGTCGGGAAAGACCGCCACCCCGCCCGAAACCGAGAGCCGCCCGGTGCGCTTGCGGTCGGCTTCCATGAAATTGTGATCCTGCACCTCCTGCCGGATCCGTTCGGCCACCAGGGTTCCCCCCTCCTTACCGGTTTCGGGTAAAATCAGAGCGAATTCGTCTCCGCCGTACTTGGCGACGACATCGACCGGGCGGGTGGTGCCTTTGAGGATCTCGGCAATCTCCTTGAGGGCCTGCGAGCCCAGCAGGTGTCCGTGCATGTCGTTCCAGCGTTTCAGACCGTCCATGTCGATCATCACCAGGCTCATCTCGTGTCCGTAGCGGCGGGCCCGCTCGAACTCCAGTTCGAGCTGGGAGCTGAAGTGGCGGTAGTTGTAGAGGCCGGTCAGGCCGTCGGTGATGGCCTGCTCGCGGATCGCCTGTTCTTTCTCGCGGTAGCGCTGAGAGAGCGAGGAGCCGATCGCCGCCGAAATATAGAGCACGGCCGCCAGGGCGAAATTGTAGGCCAGAATGAAGGAGATGTTCAGATAGCGGGGATCGAGCAGGGGATCGCCGGTCGGGTTGATGGCGATCTCGTAATCGGTGTAGATGCCGATGAATTTCAGGACCTCGGCGTTGATGATATCGAGCGTGATCGGATCGTAGTTCAGCAGGCACATCGAGAGAAAGAGCCCCACCGCCAGGGTGGCCTGCCAGTAGGTCTCGCGGCGTGACAGGGTGTAGGACGCCACCAGGGTATGGAAAATGTAAAAGAAGACGAAGGGGCTCTCGATTCCCCCGGTGAGATAGATCAGAATCGTCAGCGCGACCAGATCGAGGTCGATCTGCACCAGGCCCGAGCGGTAGACCGCCCCCAGTCCCTTGAGGTCGAGTTCGCGCCGCTCCCGGAAGTGAAAATCGATCTCGAAGAAAACGTTGTACAGGGCCATTGCCACCAGGACAAGACCGGGCCACCTCAGATCGTATTTGAACTGACCGATCCAGGTGACCAGGACGGTTGTGACCGCCAGGACGATAATGGCGATCCACCGGCCCCGGATCATCAGATAGGCCCGCTGCAGGTATTCGGAACGCCGGCGGACGATCGTCTCCGGTTCGGCGTCCTTGACCAGCAGGCCGTCGCGCAGCCCGTCCCCTTCCTCCCCCGGCGGGGGGATCAGAGCCCTGGAGTCCTGATCCGGGGTCGGACCGTCGATCTCGGTCAACTGTTCGGTTTCGGGATCGGGGGTAACGTTCACACTCGTTCCGCGCCTGTGTCGAGACCGGTGCTCTCTGCCGTCCCATGGTATTCCTGAAGACTGCGGACCTGCAATCTTCCTTCACGTCGGGCTTCGATGCCCTCGGCGGCGGCCGCCGCTCCGCTCATGGTGGTGATGCAGGGCACGCCGTGCAGAACGGCTTCGGTGCGAATCATAGTATCGTCGGTTCGCGCACCCCGTCCAACCGGGGTGTTGATAATCAGGTCGATCTCAGAATTCTTGATCCGATCCACCACGTGCGGGCGCGGTCCTTCACCCACTTTCCAGACTTCTTCGACCGCGATGCCCGAGGCGGAAAGCGCGGCGGCGGTCCCGGCGGTGGCCATGATACGCAGCCCCAGCGCCTCGAAACGACGGGCGACCGCCACCGCCGCCGGCTTGTCGCCGTCGCAGACACTCAGAAAAACCGTGCCCTCGACCGGCAGACTCATCCCGGCCGCGGCAAAAGCCTTGCCGATGGCCTGCCCCACCCCGGCGGCCGAACCCATGACCTCCCCGGTGCTGCGCATCTCGGGCCCCAGGATGGTGTCGGAACCGGGGAACTTCATGAAGGGAAAAACGACCGCCTTCACGAAACGGCCGGCCACGGCGACCTCGCCGGCGAGCCCCTGCCCGGCCAGGCTCGTGCCGGCCATGACCCGGGCGCCGACCTTGGCCCACGGCACCCCGGTGGCCTTCGATACGAAGGGGACCGTACGGCTGGCCCGGGGATTGACTTCGAGCACGTAGACGTCCCCCTGCTGCACGGCGTACTGCACGTTGATCAGGCCGCGTACCTCGAGCGCCTCGGCCAGACGTACGGTATGGCTGCGGATGGTCTCGATCACGTCAGCCGGCAGCTTCCAGGGAGGCAGCACGCAGGCCGAATCGCCCGAGTGCACCCCGGCTTCCTCTATATGCTCCATGATGCCGGCGATGACGACCCGCTCGCCGTCGGCCACGGCATCCACATCCACCTCGGTAGCCCCTTCGAGGAAGCGGTCGATCAGAACCGGGTGTTCGAAACTGGCCTCCACGGCGCCCCGCATCCAGCCCTCGAGATCCTTCTCCGAATAGACCACCGCCATGGCCCGCCCGCCGAGGACGTAGGAAGGCCGGATCAGAACGGGATATCCTATCTGCCTCGCCACCCGCAGGGCGCCTTCGATGTCGGTGGCGGTACCGTCGGCGGGCCGGGGAATGCCCAGGCGGGTCAGCAGGGCCCCGAACCGCTCCCGGTCCTCGGCCAGATCGATCGAATCGGGGCTGGTGCCGATGATCGGCACTCCCGCTTCCTGCAGGGCCATGGCCAGCCGCAGGGGGGTCTGACCGCCGTACTGGATGATGACTCCCTCGGGGCGCTCGGTCTCGACGATATGCAAAATATCCTCGAGGGTGAGAGGCTCGAAGTAGAGCCGGTCGGAGATGTCGTAATCGGTCGAGACCGTCTCGGGATTGCAGTTGACCATGATGGTCTCGAAGCCCTCCTCGCGCAGGGCGAAAGAGGCGTGACAGCAGCAGTAGTCGAACTCGATTCCCTGCCCGATCCGGTTCGGCCCGCCCCCCAGAATGACGATCTTGCGTCGGTCGGTGGGGGCGGTCTCGTCCTCCGATTCCCAGGTGGAGTAAAAGTACGGGGTGTAGGCTTCGAATTCGGCCCCGCAGGTATCGACCCGCTTGTACACCGGGCGCAGGTTGAGCTCTGAGCGCCGGGCGCGCACCGCCGCCTCCGCCGCGCCGGTCAGCCGGGCGATCTCGAGATCGGAGTAGCCGAAGCGTTTGGCCTTGAGCAGCAGTTCGGCGGGCAGACGGACGAGCGAAAAGGCCCGCAGGCGCCCCTCGAAGTCGACCAGCTGTTCGATCTGGCGCAGAAACCAGGGATCGATGCCGGTCAGCTGGTTCACTTCGCTCAGATCCAGCCCCGACTGGAAGGCGAGGTGGATGTAGAAGAGCCGCTCCCAGTTCGGCACCCGCAGCCGCTCGCGCAGCTGCTCGGGATCCAGCCGGGCGGCCCCGTCGGAGAGACCGGCCCGCTCGATCTCGAGCGATCGGATCCCTTTGAGCAGGGCTTCCTTGAAGGTGCGCCCGATCGCCATCGCCTCGCCGACCGATTTCATCTGGGTGGTCAGGGTCTGGTCCACGTTGGGAAACTTCTCGAAGGCCCAGCGGGGAATTTTGACCACGCAGTAGTCGATGGTCGGCTCGAACGAAGCGGGGGTTTCGCGGGTGATGTCGTTGGGAATCTCGTCGAGGGTGTAGCCGACCGCCAGCTTGGCGGCGATGCGGGCGATCGGAAAACCGGTCGCCTTCGAGGCCAGAGCGCTCGAGCGGCTCACCCGGGGGTTCATCTCGATCACCAGCATGCGGCCGTCGGCGGGATTCAGGGCGAACTGGATGTTGCTTCCCCCCGTTTCGACCCCGACGGTACGGATGGTGCGCAGAGCCATGTCGCGCATGCGCTGGTACTCGCGGTCGGTCAGGGTCTGGGCCGGAGCGACCGTGATCGAATCCCCGGTATGGATCCCCATGGCATCGAAGTTCTCGATCGAGCAGATCACGACCACGTTGTCGGCCAGGTCGCGCATGACCTCGAGCTCGTACTCCTTCCAGCCGATGACCGACTCCTCGATCAGAACCCGGTGCACCGGGCTGGCGTCGAGCCCCTTCTCGACCAGCCGGCGCAGCTCCTCGACATTCCAGGCCACCCCGGCCCCCGAGCCACCGAGGGTGAAGCTGGGGCGGATGATGACCGGATAGCCGGTTCCGGCGGCCAGGTCGACCGCCGCGTCGATCGAACTGACATAGCCGGACCGGGGGCACTCCAGGCCGGCTCCCTCCATGGCGTCTTTGAAGAGCTCGCGGTCCTCGGCCAGCCGGATGGCGTCGAGCCGGGCGCCGATCAGCTCAACTCCGAACCGGTCGAGGGTACCCCGGTCGGCCAGTTCGACCGCCAGGTTGAGGCCGGTCTGGCCGCCGACGGTGGGCAGCAGGGCGTCGGGTCGCTCCCGCTCGACGATCAGCTCGAGGGCTTCGGGCGTGAGCGGTTCGATATACGTCCGGGTGGCGAACTCGGGGTCGGTCATGATGGTGGCCGGATTGGAGTTCACCAGAACCGTTTCGTAGCCCTCTTCGGCCAGGGCCTTGCAGGCCTGGGTCCCCGAGTAGTCGAACTCGCAGGCCTGGCCGATGACGATCGGCCCCGAACCGATGATGAGGATACGCTCCAGGTCGTCGCGGCGGGGCACTTTCAGGGCCCTCCCGAATCGCGGCAGGTGCCCATGGCACGGACGAATTCCCGGAACAGGTAGGCCGCATCACGCGGTCCCGGCGAAGCCTCGGGATGGTACTGCACGGCGAAAACGGGCAGTTCGGCGTGCCGGAAGCCCTCGTTGGTGCCGTCGTTGAGGTTGAGGTGGGTCTCGACGAGCCCCGAGCCCCCTGAAGCGAGATCGACCGCGAAGCCGTGGTTCTGGCTGGTGATCTCGACCCGGCCCGTATCCAGGCGCCGGACCGGATGGTTGGCGCCGTGGTGGCCGAAAGCGAGCTTGAAGGTTCGATAGCCGAAGGCCTGGCCCAGGATCTGGTGCCCGAGGCAGATCCCGAAACAGGGGACCGCCCGGGCCAGATGACCGGCGGTCTCGACGATGCCGGGCAGGGCGGCCGGATCGCCGGGACCGTTCGAAAAGACCACCCCGTGGGGTTGCAGCGCCAGCACCTCGTCGGCGCTCGTGTCGGCGGGCACGACCGTCACCGTCCCCCCGACATCCACCAGCCGCCGCAGGATGTTGTATTTCACGCCGTAATCCATCACCACCACGCGCAGCTCGCCGGCGGGCAGGGGGGGCTCCCCGGCCGGCACCGCCTCGTGAGCGAGGGTTTCGTCGTGGATGCCGAAGGGGATCGGGGTCGGCTCGTGCCAGCCGTAGGCTTCGGCGACGGTGACGTCGTGGACCAGGTCCCGCCCCGACATCTCGGGGCTGGCCCTGACCGCCTCGAGGAGGCGGTCGGTGTCGGGGTCGGTCGAGATGATCCCGCGCATGGCGCCGGCCGAACGGATGTGCCGGGTCAGGGCCCGGGTATCGACCCCGGTGATGCCCGCCACCCGGTGCTCGCGCAGGTAGAGCACCAGGTCCTGTCGTCCCCGCCAGTTCGAGAAGAGATCACTGTACTCGCGCACTACGAATCCCTCGGGCCACACCCCGCGTGATTCGGCGTCTTCAGGGGTCACGCCGTAGTTTCCGATCAGGGGGTAGGTCATGACCACGATCTGACCGGCGTAGGAGGGGTCGGTGAGGATCTCCTGGTACCCTGTCATGGCGGTATTGAAAACGACTTCCCCGGGAGCGTCACGCACGGCACCGAAGGCCTTGCCCCGAAACACACGGCCGTCTTCAAGGACCAGACAGGCGTCCAATCACAGATCCTCGCTCTGGGGGGGGTAGGAAGCTCATCGAGATACCATCCTACAGCGACCCCCGACAAAAGGGGAGGTCGAACCGGCTCCCGGCCTCTTTGTCCGGGCTTACTTTCCTGCTCCCCACCCGCCTCCACCGGGGGTTTCGAGCCGGATGGCCTGGCCCGGTTCGAGCTGCCAGGTGCCCTTGCCGCCCGCATCCTCGGGCTCGAAGCCCGGACGCAGCAGGGTATTGCGGCCCACCGCGCCGGGCGAGCCGCCCTGCAGACCCCAGGGAGCGGTCACGCGCCGTTCGGTGAGCAGGCTCACGGTGACCGGTGCCAGCATTTCGAGTTCGCGCACGATCCCCGCTCCACCGGGATGCCGCCCCGCCCCGCCGGAGCCGGCCCGGATGCCGTAGCGGCGCACCCGGAAGGGGTAGGCGTGCTCGAGCGCCTCGACCGGGGTGTTGCGGGTATTGGTCATGTGACAGTGGATCGCCGCCGGGCCCGGTCCCGAGGGCCGCCCTCCCATGCCGCCCCCGGTGGTCTCGTAATAGGCAAAACTCGTTCCGGTGCGGGGATCGGTGCCCCCGATCGAGAGATTGTTCATGGTCCCCTGGCTGGCCGCCGGCACCCGGTCGGGCACGGCCGAAGCCAGGGCCCCGAAGAGAACGTCCACCAGGCGCTGGCTCGTTTCCACGTTCCCGGCCGCCACCGCCGCCGGGGGACGGGCGTTGGCGAGCGAGCCGGCGGGAGCCACGAGCCTGATCGGCGCGAAGGAACCGGCATTGGGCGGCACCGAGGGATCGAGCAGACAGCGGAAGACATAGACGGTGGCCGAGAGGGTGATCGCTTCGACCGCGTTCATCGGTCCCGCGCACTGCGGGGCGGTGCCTGTGAAATCGACCGTCACACTGTCGCCCGCCACGGTGACGGCGACCGTGACCGGCAGGGGCCCGCTCCCCCGCCCGTCGTCGTCCAGAGCGTCGGAGAAGCTGTAGGTGCCGTCGGGCAGAGCGTCGATCAGGGCCCGGGTCATCCGTTCGGCGTAGTCGATGAGATGCCCGGCGTAGCGGACCGGTTCCCCGGCGCCCCGCTCGGCCATGATCTGGTTCATCCGCCGCACACCGACGTCCAGAGCCGCCATCTGCGCCCGCAGGTCCCCTTCGCGCTCGGCCGGGGTCCGCACGTTGGCGAGCAGGAGCGCCACGGTGTCGGGATCGGGTTCGGTCTGTCCGGGGCGGCGCAGGCGGATCGGCGGAATGCGCAGGCCCTCCTGGTAGATCTCGGTCGCGACCGCCATCGATCCCGGCGCGATGCCGCCCACATCGGCATGATGGGCCCGCGCCGCGACGTAAAACCGGGGCGGTTCGAAGCGATCCTGACCGGAAGCGCTCCCGGCCCCGGAGCCCTGCGGGGGGTCGGAGGCCTGTACCCCTGCGAGAGCGGCGTCGGGAACGCAGACCGGCGCCACCATGGTGATGTCGGGCAGGTGCGTGCCGCCGGCGAAGGGATCGTTCAGGATGACGATCTCACCCGGACGCAGCGGCCCCCCCGCGAGGGCTGCGGCCACCGATCGGGGCATGCTTCCCAGATGGACCGGCAGGTGATCGCCCTGGGCCACGACCCGGGCGGCGGAGTCGAAGAGGGCGCAGGAGTAGTCGCGGCGTTCCTTGATGTTGGGCGAGGACGCGGTCCGCTGCAGAACCGCGCCCATCTCTTCAGCCACCCCGGCGAAGCGGTGCTTGTAGACTTCGAGCAGGACGGGATCGAGTGTCATGTCAGGTGTCGTCTTCGGCCCCCTCGACCTGGAGAGTGCCGTTGAGGATGACATCGATATCCTCGAGTGTGCCCAGGGCCAGGGAGCCGACACGGGCGCAGGCATAGGCGGCACAGGCGGCTGCGAAGTAACCGGCCTGCTCGCCGGTCAGGCCCCGCAGCAGGGCGTAGGAGAGACCGCCGAAGTAGGCGCCGCCGGCACCGGTGGGGTCGACCGCCGGTCCCAGAGCGGGAATGTCCCAGGTCTCGCCGTTGTACATCAACACGCTGCCTTCGCGGCCGGCGGTCACCACGGTATAGCGCGAAGCATAGGTGGAATGCAGAATCCGGCAGGCTTCAGCGGGCGTCCCGGCTCCGGTCAGAGCCGTGGCGGCGGCGAAGCAGGCCTTGACCACGTCGCTCTTCTTCAGGATCGCCTCGAGTTCCTTATGCCGGCCCAGACCGGCTTCCTCGACCAGGTAGGTGGGTTCGGTGTCCAGGTCGGTCAACACGAAGCAGTCGGCGGCCCGGGCCACCTCGATCGCCTGCAGGGTGGTCCGCAGCGGCACGCTGGCCACGTCGGTGTGAAAGTGCAGTGAAGAGTCGATGCAGCCCACCATGGCGGCGTCGACCTTTTCGGGCGTGAGATAGTTCAGCACGTTGGGGAAGACGATCGTGGCCCGGTCCCCTTTCGGGGTCACGGCGACCCATGAAAAGGGCGAGCGCTGGCCCCGCCGCTTCTCGATGCAGGTGGTGGAGATATTCTCGGCCTCGAAGGCCGAGAGGATCATCTCCCCCTCCTCGTCGTCGCCCAGAATGCCCAGCCAGGCGGTACTGACCCCCAGCCGGGCGAGCTGGATCAGGCTCAGGGCGGTAGCTCCCCCCGGGGCGACCTCGAAGCCCTGGCTCAAGACCTTCGGTTTCTGCCAGCCCAGTTTGGGTACCAGGGCCTCGTAGTTGACGGTGCAGGTCCCCAGGCCGACCACATCGGCCTTCGAACAGCAGCCGTCGTCGGCAGCTGCGTTCTCGCGCGTGCTGCGCGGCGGGCTCGATTTCCGTTTCGCATTCATGCTGTCGTCGATCCCTCTATCGCCCTCCGGCGGCGGATCGCGCCCCCGGGTGCGGCGTGAACGTCAGGCGAGCACCGCCAGGCCGTTTTCCAGATCGGCCACGACATCATCCACCTCTTCGATACCCACGGAAATCCTGATCAGTCCGTCGGGTATCCCGATCGCTTCACGCTCTGCTTTCTTCAACTTGTAGTGTGACGAGACCGCTGGCAACAGCAGGGTTGTTTCCACGCTCCCCAGACTGGGGATGATTCTGATCAGCTGCAGGGTGTCGACCACCCGGCGGGTGGCCTCGAGGTCGGCTTCGAGTTCGAAGGAAAGCATCGCCCCGAAGGCACTCATCTGCGCCGCAGCCACGGCGTGTCCGGGGTGGCTCTCGAGCCCCGGGTAATTGACCTTTTTCACCCGGGGGTGCTCCTCGAGCCAGCGGGCCAGGGCCAGGGCGTTTTCGGAGGCCTGCCTGACCCGGACCGCGACCGTCTTGATGCCGCGCATCAGCAGGAAGGCCGCCAGAGGATCCATGATGCCTCCCAGGTCGACCAGCCGGCTCCGGATCGCGGTCGTTTTTTCGGCCCCTCCGGCCACGATTCCGCCGGTGGTGTCGCCGTGACCGCCGAGGAACTTGGTCAGCGAGTGCACCACCAGGTCGGCCCCCAGCTCGAGAGGGCGCTGCAGCACGGGCGACGCGAAGGTGTTGTCGACCACCACCACCGCACCGGCCTCGTGCCCGAGCCGGGCGGCGGCGGCGAGGTCGCAGATCTTCAGGGTGGGATTGGTGGGCGACTCCAGGTAAAGAACGTCGGCCCCGTTCCCCAGGGCGGCCCGCAGGCGCTTGCCCTCACCGGCTTCGGCTCCCGCCTCGACCCAGTTCACCTCGATCCCCCATGGCTCGAGCAGGCGCTGGAAGAATCCCGAGGTGCCGCCGTAGACATCGCGGTAGGCTACCAGCCGCCCTCCCGGCTCAAGCAGGGTGAACATGGCCGTGGAAATGGCCGCCATACCCGAGGCGGCCGCGACGGCATCCTCGGTCCCCTCGAGGGCGCTGACCTTGGTTTCGAGCGCGCGCACGGTCGGATTGCCGAGCCGGGTGTAGATGTACTCGCCCCGCGGCCGCAGAAAAGCATCCTCGAGTCCCTGTGCGGTCGTGAAGCCGAAGGGCGCCGTCTGGTAGATCGGCACCGCGGCGGCTCCGGTGGCGGGATCGTCGCCCTCGCCCGCGTGCACGGCGCGGGTCGGAAAGGCGCGGCTGGAGATGTCGCTGCGGTCGGGAATGGCTTTGCGGCCGGGTGTGTCGCTACGGTCGGTCTCCTCGCTCACCCTCTGACTCCTCTTTCTCAGACCTTCAGAATCAGATCGCCCCAGGGGTCGATCTCGACCCGGGCTCCGGGGGGGACGATCGTGGTAGCGGAAAATTCGTACATCAGGGCCGGGCCGCGCAAGCTGGTCCCGGCCGTAAGCGCCGAGCGGGGAATCTGGGGGGTCGGATACATCTGCCCCTCCCAGATCATATCCCGCCGCGGATACGCATCCTGCGCCGGCGCTCGTTCCCCGGCCGCGGCGGCTGCCCGGCCTCCGGTGGCCGCGCCGGGCGAGGCCGCTCCGCCCTCTTCGCTCTCTTGTGCCAGGGGCGGCAGCAGGGTGTCGAGGCCGGCCGCCGGGGGGCCGTGACCCGCCACCCGGATCGAGACCAGTTCGACCGGCGTCTCGAGCCGATCGTAGCCGTAGCGCTCCCGGTGTGCGGCGGCGAAACGCTCCCGCAGTGCGGTCCAGAGATCCCCCGGCGCCCGCTGCGGTTGGCGCCCGGATGTGGCTGGAGTCGAGGCCTCGACCGTCAGCTCGAACGACTGGCCGCGGTAGCGCAGGTCGGCCCAGCGTTCGATCCGGCGACCGCTCTGCTCCGCACCCGACTCGTCGAGTCCGGTGACGGCTTCATCTTCCAGTTCGCGCCAGGCACATTCGAGCTGCTCGGCTCCGGCGTCGGTGCCGGGATCCAGCCCGAGCACCGTGCGCGCCCGGTCGATCCGCATACCGGCCACCAGCGTTCCCACGGCCGACAGCAGACCGGGCTCGCGGGGAATGAGGACGGTGTCGATTCCCATTTCCCGGGCCAGGGCGGCGGCGTGCATCGCGCCGGCCCCGCCGAACGAAACCAGCACATAGCCGCGGGGATCCTTGCCCCGCTCCACACTGATCCGCCGCAGGGCCCCCGCCATGGTCGTGACCGCAACCCGCACCACTCCCTCGGCACATTCTTCGGGAGTCATCGGGCGCGCTCCGGGCACCCGGCCGGCCGCGGCGGCCAGACGCTCCAGTCCGCTCCGCGCGGCCCCGTCGTCCAGGGCCATGCCGCCCCCCAGCAGGCCGGCGGCGGGCAGCCGGCCGAGCAGAAGGTTGGCGTCGGTGACGGTCACCCCCTCGCCGGCCTCGCCCGCGGTGCGGCGGCCGTAGGCGAGCGGTCCCGGATCGGCCCCGGCGCTCTGCGGTCCGACCACCAGGGCGCCCCCCCGGTCGACCCGGGCCAGACTTCCCCCGCCGGCTCCGACGGTATGCAGATCCACCTGGTCGACGAGCAGGGGATAGCCCTCCAGCCCTCCCTCGGCGGTCAGGCGGATGGCGCCGTCGCAGAGGGCCACGTCGGTGCTGGTCCCGCCCATATCGAAGGTCAGAACCTTCTCGAACCCGGCCCGCCGGGCCACGGCCAGAGCTCCGGCCACTCCTGCGGCCGGGCCCGAGAGCAGGGTGCGGACCGGCTCCTCGGCGGCTCGCCGCGCCGACACCGAGCCCCCGCTCGAGGTCGTGATGGTGAGCCGCTGCGAGCCCAATCCCTCGCGCAGCCGCCCGAGATATCGGCTCATGACCGGCTGTACGGCGGCGTTCACAACCACGGTCGAGGTCCGTTCGTACTCCCGGAAGACGGGAATCAGCTCGCTCGAAAGGGTCAGGGGAATCCCGGGGAAGCGGCGCGCGAGTTCGGCCCCGATCAGGCGTTCGTGGTTCGGATTGGCGTAGGCGTGCAGGAGCGAAACGGCGATCGCCTCGGGGGGAGGATCGAGGGCTTCCAGCGCCTCGAGCAATCCGGCCAGGGCGCGGTCGCCGGCCGCCAGGGATTGCTCCACCTGACCTTCGGGACCGATCCGCTCCGCAATACCCAGCCGCCGCCCGGCGGCAATCAGCGGCCGGGGCCGCTCGACCTCCAGGTCGTAGAGCCGGGGCCGGTCCTGGCGCCCGATCTCGAGCACGTCCTCGAAACCGCGGGTGGTCACGAGCACGGCCGCCGCCACCTGTCCGGTCAGAACGGCGTTGGTGCCGACGGTGGTGCCATGGGCCACCCGATCGTCGGGATCGGGGCCCGCCCCCCCGGTCAGGACGCCGACACCCTCCAGGACCGCCCGGGCGGGATCGGCCGGTGTGCTGGCCAGCTTGTGGTGTTCGAGTGTCCCGGCGGTCAGGGCCACCAGGTCGGTGAAGGTGCCTCCCGTATCCACCCCGATGAGCCGCATGCTCATGCGCCCTCTCCTTCCGGTTCCAGCCGGCGGGCTCCGTCGGCGACAGCAAGATGATGGCAGAGCGGCTCGATGTCGAAGCGCTCGCGAAGGGCCGAGGAGATCCTCCCGGTCAGCTCGGCGGTGCAATCCGGACGATGCAGCACGACGCAGCAGCCGCCGAAACCGGCTCCGGTCAGGCGGGCCCCGAGAACCCCCTCGACCTCGAGCGCCGAGGCGACGATCAGATCCAGTTCGGGAATACTCACCGCATAGAGTTCGGCCAGAGAGCGGTGGCAGGCCGTCATCAGCTCGCCGAAGGCTTCGCCCTGCCCCAGGGCCAGAACCCGGACTCCCTCCCGGACCCGGTCGAAACCGCCCAGCACGTGTTCGACCCGGGAGCGCAACGGTTCGGGGAGCAGGTCCTCGAACGCGGAAAACGATCCGGCCGGCACGTCGCGCAGGGTCTGAATCGGGCCGGTGAAGCGGCCGATCAGTTCGCACGCCGTTTCGATTTCCTGCCGGCGCCCGCGGTAGGCCGAAGCTGCCAGCTCGCGCCGCACCCCGCTGTCGACGACGGTGAGTTCGAGCCCGGGGGGTAAAGCGAGACAGCGGAATTCGAGGGTACGGCAGTCCAGGTAGAGCACCTTCTCCCGCTCGCCCATGAAACTGGCGAACTGATCCATGATCCCGCACGGCATCCCCGCCCAACGGTTCTCGGCCCGCTGGCAGAGCCGGGCCGCTTCCGGGCTCGCCGCGGGGTCGGCGGCCAGGGCGGTGTACAGCGCGGCCTCGAGCGCGGCCGAAGAAGAGAGTCCGGCCCCGAGGGGAACATCGCCGGCGATCGCCATCAGACCCGGCCTCGGAACATCGCCGGCCGCAGCGAGTTCGAGGACGACCCCGGCGGCGTAGCGCCGCCAGCGGGTATGGGCTCCGCCCACCAGGGCCTCGAACCGGTCGGGCTCGGAGCCCACGGCTTCGAGTTCGGTCAGATCGATGCGGAAGGTGTCGGCGAAATCGAGGCTGTGCACGACCAGGTGCGTCCCGCCGCCGGGCTCATACGCGGCCGCGACATGGCGGTCGATCGCCACCGGCATCACCCAGCCGTCGCTGTAATCGACATGCTCGCCCAACAGGTTGACCCGTCCCGGCGCCAGCCCGAGGCGCACCGCCGCGCCGGCCCGCCAGCCCTCACGTTCGGCCTCGACCTTGAGCCGGCGAAGTCCGGCTCGCGCCCGTTCGACCGCAGTGAGTGTCTGCTCGCCGCTCATGGACGCGCCTCCTCTTCAAACCACTCCCTGATCCGTTCGAGCGCCTCGCGCGCCGGGACCGGTTCGGGCGCCCCCCAGCCGAGCGAGGCGACAAAGGTCTTGCCATAGGCGCGGCGCACGATCCGGGGATCCAGCACCAGGGCGATCCCGCGATCGTTGCGGTGCCTGATCAGCCGTCCCATGCCCTGCTTGAATTTGAGGACCGCCATCGGCAGGAGCAATTCCGTGAAGGCGTTGCCCCCCTCGCGTTCCAGCCGTTCGGCGCGGGCCTGCAGAACCGGTTCGGAGGGCACCCGGAACGGCAGACGGGTCAGCGCCACCAGGCTCAGAGCTTCGCCGCGTACGTCGATTCCCTCCCAGAACGAATCGGTGGCCAGCAAAGCCTGGCCCTCTCCGGTCCGCAGAGATTCGAGCAGGTCGGCCCGGGGAGCCTGGCCCTGACGCCGCAGGGTCACCCCCCGCGCGGCCAGGGGTTCGGCAAGCCGCTCGTGCAGGCGCCGCAGGGCGCCCCAGGCGGTGGTGAGTACCAGGGTGCGCCCCCCGGCGGCCGCAATCGCCTCGGTCAGCAGGTCCGCCATCGCCTCCTCCTGCCCCTCCTGATCGGGCAGCGGCAGGTCGTCGACAACCATGAAGAGAGTCTGCTCGTCATAGCGGAAAGGGCTGGGGAGCAGATCGGCGACGACGCGGCCCGATTCGAGGCGGTCGAGCCCGAGACGGGTGGCGGTATACCCGAAGTCACCGTCGACCGCCAGCGTGGCCGAACAGAGCAGAGCCCCCTCGACGGTCTCGAAGCAGGCCCGGGCCAGCTGGGGGCCGACCTCGATCGGAGCGGTGGCCAGAACCACCCGCGCGGTGCCGCGGCGCCGGGGCGAGGTTTCGATCCACCGGACGCTCTCCGCGTCGCTATCGTCGGGTTCGGTAAAGCGGGCCAGGGCCGCTGCGGCCCGGCTCAGACGGCCGGTCGAGGCGGCGATGTCGAGGCGGGGAGAATCGAGGTCGTCGGCGTATTCGTCGCGCAGCGGCTCGATGTCGCGCAGCAGTTTCTCGAGTTCTTCGACGAGCCTGGCCAGCTCGCGGCGCAGTGCCTGGCAGGTCACCCGGGCGTCCTCGCCCCAGGCGGGATCGCTCTCGACCGCCTCGGTCAGGCGCAGGCGGGTCTCGGGTCCCGAGGCCGTGAGCAGCGGCTGCAGAGCCCGGTCGAGATGAGAGAAATGGGCCGCCACCTCTTCGGCGGCCTGCCGGCACGCAGGCCGTACTGCGGTTTCGAGCCGGTCCAGGGCGCGGGCCGCCTGGGGATCTTTTTCGACCAGGGGCAGCAGGACGCGCTGCAGCACCGGGAGCAGTCCCCGGGTGGAACGGGTGCGATGCTGCAGCCGTCCGATCTGGCGCTGAACCCCGACACTGGATATGTCGGTGCCGAAGTGAGACGTGGCGGTTTCCTCGACATGCTGGGCCTCGTCGATGATGACATGGCTGTAGGCTGGCAGGACGGCCGTATTGCCGGTCGGCCCCAGGGCCTGGCGCAGGGCCAGATCGGTGAAGAGCAGGTGGTGGTTCACGATCAGCAGATCGGCCGTCGCGGCGCGCCGGCGGGCCCGGTAGAAACGGCACTCGTTGAACCAGGGGCAGCGGGCCCGGGCGCAGTCGTCACTCTCGGTGGCCACCTTCTCCCAGACCCGCTCGGGAGGAGGCGGGCGCAGGTCGGCCAGACTGCCGTCCTCGCTTCGCCCGGCCCAGGTGATGAGCCGCTCGAGTTCTGTGACATCGCCGTCGAGTTCGGCGAACAGATCGGGTTCGAGCCGTACCTCGTCGACCTTGCGCAGGCAGACATAGTTGCGGCGGCCCTTGACCAGAACCGCCCTGAATTCCAGCCCCGCCTCTTCGAGGACCGGCAGATCGGATCCCAGGAGCTGTTCCTGCAGGTTGATGGTATTGGTCGAGATCACCACCCGGCGGTGATTGCGGCACGCCCACAGCACGGCCGGGACCAGATAGGCCAGGCTCTTGCCCACCCCGGTGCCGGCTTCTACGAGTACCACCCGGCCGTCGTTGAAAGCACCGGCCGCCGCCAGCGCCATGTGGCTCTGAACCGTCCGGGGTTCGTACCCCGGCAGGGTCCGGCTCAGGGGGCCCCCGGGGGCGAAGAACGCTTCGACCTCGGCCAGATCGACCGGCCGGATCTCGTCGGCCCGGCCCGGTTCCACCACCACGTAGATATTCCGGCAGTCGTTGTCTATGATAGCGAAGCCGATCCCGTCGCTTCCGAAGGCGGCGGCGATCTCGAGATCGGGGCCCGAGGCCGCCAGCGAACCGGAGGGATGGTTGTGCAGAACGATCTCGCCCGGCCGGACGGCGCGGGCGATGACGGGGACCGCTTCGCGGCTGCCCCGGGCGGCCACTTCGGCTTCGACGATGACGCCGGCATCCGAGAGCCGGCCGACGAAGAACACCTCGCTCCCGCCCGCGGCCGCGATCTCGGCGGCCACGGCCCGGGCCACGGCGGGCTCGAACCACTCCCGGGCGGGACGGGTCGAACGTTTGAGAGGGGTGCCGGCGGGAGCCGGCCCCGAGGCCGGAGGACGATCCGAACGCATGCCGCACGATAGACTGCCGCCCCGTCAGGGTCAATACAGGGTCACGGCCGCCGTCCGGATGCGACGGCGCCCGGACGGACACGGCGCCTTGCGGGGATCGCGGTCCCGGCCCCGGAACCTTTCCGATCCTGCCGCGTATCAGGATCTGATGTCTGCCCTAAGATACTTAGATCAAGCTCGCCGCGGGGGCCCGCGGCGATGACAGCGACCCCGTACTCCCGGCGGGCGGCGCTCGCGCTGGCCCTGATCATGGTCGGCCTGGCCGGCCTGCTGACACTGCACCTGTCGCCGCCCTCGAGCGGAGCGGCCGAGGCCGGAACCGTGGGCCCGGCCGCGGCCGATCCCGCGTCCTTCACCAGCGACGAGCGGGAACTGCAGCTGCTGGCCCTCGAACGGACCTACGGCGAGTTCATCGATTCCCTGATCACCACTCCCGATGACGTCGTCTTTGCGATCGGCCGCCAGCGAATTCACTTCCAGGACGGCAAGCTGCTGGGACCCGGCCACCTGGAATGGGCCCACCGCTATGATTCGATCTTTTACGATTACCCCCTCGATCCGCTGACCGAGCCGGTGCCCTGGGCCGGCGAGCGAATCCGGATCGCCTCCGATTTTCTGGATGCCATCTTCGGCCGCAACGAGGCGCAACGGCGCACCCACGGCCGTTCGGCCCGTTTCCTCGAGCACAGCATTTTCATCAACACCTTCTGCGCCGAGGAACTGGCGGCCATCGAAGCAGAACTGCTCGCCGCCGCCCGCACCGATCCCGACCTGCAAACCTGGATCGAGGAACTCAGGACCGTCTACTCCTTCCAGACCCGCTCGATCTCGAATACCGGCATCAGCAGCTTTCACGCCTACGGGCTGGCGCTCGATCTCGAACCACGCAGTTACGGCCGCCGGCAGGTCTTCTGGGAATGGACCCGGGTCTGGTACGGACGGTGGGACCGCCTGCCGTTGGATCAGCGCTGGAGCCCGCCGCAGGCGGTCATCGAAATCTTCGAGCGGCACGGCTTCGTGTGGGGGGGCAAGTGGGCCCGCTTCGATACCATCCACTTCGAATACCGCCCCGAGATCCTGCTCTACAACCGCCTGCGGGCCGAACGCGACGTTCCCCTCTACCGCTGAGAGATCGTCCCATCGGACATCTGTCTCCTCTCCCTTCCATCCGGCCGGTCCGCTGAAACTGTCCCGTGCGGAGAATATGCATCCATTCTCCGCAAAATATGCGAATAATAGCTTGATTTTCTTCCCCAGCATAGTATAATCTCCGCATAAATTACGGATATTATCACTGTCCAGCAGGGAGACGGTACCATGTATCTGTGGCAGCGCGCGAACTGGCCCGAGGTCACTTTCGACACGTCTCGACTCACTCAACCTCTGGCCCGAACCCGGCATGAGCAGGGATTACTGTTGGGACGAATGCAGGCGCTTGGTTTTACGATCCAACAGGAGTCGGTCCTGGCCACCCTGACGGAGGAAGTCGTCAGTACGAGCGAAATCGAAGGTGAAATCATCTCGACCTCCCAGGTCCGCTCTTCCCTGGCCAGCCGGCTCGGGATCGACATCGGCGGCGTGGATCAGGTCGAACGCAATGTCGAGGGGATTGTCGAGGTCATGCTCGATGCCACTCATTCTTTCAATCGTCCCCTGACGGCCGAACGTCTCAAGCGCTGGCAGGCAGCTCTTTTCCCGACGCAATACAGTGGCCTGCAATCTATCCTGACCGGTCAGTGGCGGGATGACAGGTCAGGTCCGATGCAGGTCGTCTCGGGGCCGATCGGCCGGCGCCAGGTTCACTTCGAGGCCCCGCCGGCCGACCGGATCGAATCCGAGATCGAGCGATTTCTGGAGTGGTTCGAATCAGAAGCGGACCCGGATCCGGTTCTCAAAGCCGGAATCGCACACCTCTGGTTCGTTACGATCCATCCCTTCGAGGACGGGAACGGTCGGATTGCCCGGGCGATTGCCGAGATGGTTCTGGCCCGCGGCGAGCAGAACGAACGCCGGTTCTACAGCCTGTCATCCCAGATCAGAGCCGAACGCCGGGAGTACTATCACCGGCTGGAGTCGACTCAGCGGGGATCGCTCGATATCACCCCCTGGCTGGAGTGGTTCCTGGCCTGTTTTGCCCGGGCGATCGAGCGAGCCGGGGAGACCTTAATGGACAGCACCCGCAAAGCACGCTTCTGGGAACAATACGCCGCCGAATCATTTACCGAACGCCAGATCACCATGCTCAACCGTATCCTCGACGGGTTGGAAGGCCGGCTGACCTCTTCGAAATGGGCCAGGATGGCCGGCTGCTCGCAGGATACTGCTTGGCGGGATATCACCGATCTCGTCGACCGGGGAGTTCTGACAAAGAATCCCGAGGGGGGACGGAGCACGAGTTACTCTTTACACGATATCTGAACGCCACCTCAGGAGCGGCGTGATACCCGCTGAGCGTTCCTGATCGTCACCCGAACGAGACCTGCACCACGACCGCGGTATAGCGTACGGTGGTGTCTGGGGCGCCGGCCGGACCAGCAGCGTTTGCGGGATCGATGGCTCCGGCGTGATCGACGGCGCCGGCCGGACCGTCGTGGAGGGGCTCGGGTGCTTCGGGAAACTGCACCAGCAGGCGCCCGCGGCCGCGGCGGGGAGGTTCGGCCCATTCGGCTCCCAGCACCGCCTTCGGCCGCCGCCCCGGCATCAGGCAGTCGATCGCGGCCCGCGAACCGGGGGGGCCCTCGAGGATCAGGCGGCAGGCCTCGGGGGGGGCGGCGGTCGATCCCTCGCCACCCTCCCACCAGCGGTCGACCAGACGCCAGTGGCTCGATCGGGCGCCCGGCTCCAGAGCGGGCGGAGGAATGACGACGACCAGGTCGAAGACATACTCCAGCCCGATCTCGACCGCCCGGCCCGGGACCAGGGTGAGGTCGAGTTCGAGGTGCTGGCCGTCGGTGGTGTCGCTGATGATGGCGTGCTCGGCCGAACCGTCGACGGTCAGCCGTTCGAGGCGCGCCTCGGGTGGCAGGGCCGGCGAGAATCGCAGTTCGAAGGGTCCCTCTCCCCCCGCCAGCTCGAGCCGCCAGGTGCGCCGGCCCGGCTCGCCTTCGACGGCCGCGCTCAGGCGGCGCTCGCCCACCCGCAGGCCGGTGCAGCGCAGCGAGTGCCAGTCTTCGGGCAGGTGGGGCACGAGCGAACTCCGGGCCCCGGGACGGGCGTCGGGACGCCAGCCGATCAGTCCCTCGACCGCAGCCTGGAGCAGGGTGGCGTGCGACCAGGCCTGGTGGGGACAGACCCCGGCGGGTCCGTAGATCTCGCCGTGCAGAACCTCTTCGAGACAGCCGGCGGGCGGGGTGAAGAGGGTCGCCAGACCGGCCTGCAGGTGGGCCAGGCCGGATTCGTGCCGGTGGGTGCGGTATTCGGCCTGGGCCGTCCAGCCGGTGTAGAGGGGCCAGATCGAACCGTAGTGGTAGCCGCGGGGATCGAAATGGGGATGCGAGCGCCCGACCATGCGCATTCCCCAGTCGGCGTTGAACTCTTCGCCCGCCAGCGGCATGAGGTGAGCGCGGGCCCGAACGGGATCTGTCTGACCGAGCCCGATCGGTACGGTGGGCATGACGGTCAGATCGGGCTGCACCGAGCGGTCGAGGTTCAACCCCAGGGCGTAATGCCCCGCACTGCCGGTGCCGCGTTCTTCGGCTTCGATCCAGAAGGTGTCTTCGAACGCTCCCCGGGCCAGCCCGGCCAGGCGGCGGGCTTCGCTCGCTGAGTCGCTCCGGCCCACGGCCTCGGCGCAATCCGCAAAAGCGTCGGCCGCAGCCGCCCACACTCCGGCCAGGTAGCTGGTGACGTGGGCGCCGTAGAGCGCACCCCCCTCGATCCAGCCGTGCCCGACCCCGGTATTCTCGATCAGACCGTCGCGATCGGTGTCGGTGCGCCGGCAGAAATCGAAGGCCCGGCGGGCGGCGGGCCAGAGCTCGCGCACCAGCCCGTTCTCGCCGGTCGCCCGGTACCAGGCGCCGAGCAGGATCAGCCAGAGGGGAGTGGCGTCGGCGGCGTCGTAGTGCACCACGCCGCTCAGGGTGGCCTCGTGCAGGATCTTGCCGGTGAACTCCTGGTGAGCGGCCAGAAAACGCAGGGTGGCGGGCGCCGCTTCCCGGTCGCCGAGAGCCAGCAGACCGAGTGCGGTGAAGACCGAGTCGCGACCGAAGAACCAGGCATACCCCGGCCGGCCCGACAGCCAGTCGCGACCGGTGACATTGAATCCGGCCAGCAGCGACGAACCCATTTTGTCGGAGGTGAAGAGGAAGGGGTCGAGACCCGCCACGGCCCGGTTGAATGCCTCACCGAAGTCGCGGTCGGGGGTTTCGAGGCGCACCCGCTCGGTTGTGAGCCGGTTCAGGCGCAGCTCGGCGAGCCGGACCACGCGTTCGGGATCGGCGACGAGCTCCGTCAGAACCCGTTCGAGCGGACGCGGGCCCGAGGTCGAGGCCGCCCAGGCGAGGCAGACGGTGTGCCGGCCGGGGGGCAGTTCGACCTCGCCGAGCAGACGCAGGGCGGCGACCTCCTCGGCTCCCGACGGGTCGGGAGCCGAGGCGGGAGCGGCGGTCCACCGGCCCGGTCCCCGGGGCCCGGTCAGGGCCAGGACGCCCCCCATGTCGCGTTCGCTTCCCCGCAGGGCCACAATGCCCCCGGCGGGATGACTGCAGGCCAGCGGGGCGAGAATCCCGGCCGGCAGGGGCCACTGCAGGCGCAGATCGGCCAGACCCTCCAGGTGCAGGGTGCCGCCGGAAGGGCTGGAAACCTCGATCAGGGTGCCGCCGCCCCCCAACTCGGGATGAGCGACCACGATCTGGCGCAGCTCGCCGCCGGCGCCCGCCTCGGCGCCGTCGGGGGGGAATTCGAGTTCGCGGCGCCACGAACCGGGTCGTAGCGCGGTGCGGCGGCAGCAGGAGCGGCGGGGATCGTCGAGCAGGACCGGTTTGCCCCCGGGTGCCTGCCACGACAGCGCCAGACGCCGGAAGAGGCGCAATCCGCCGGTCCAGGCTTCGGCCACCCCGGAGCGGGCATGGCCCAGAACGATGTGGCGGCGGCCGACGACATCGAAGAAATCGTCGCCGGGTTCTGAGGTCACGCTCTCGCACCCCCGAGGCGCCTCACTCTTCCAGATCGCGTCGAAGGCCCCCGGGGCGGGAGGAGACAGGGGAGCGGGGAGATCGCTTTGGGCCCAGACGGGATCGGGCGCGGTCTCGCACACCCCGGGCCGGGGCACCGGCCAGGCCCGGTCGCGCTGCTCGGCTCTGAAGCCGGCATAAAGGAACGTGTCCGGTTCGCCGGCACCGGGACCGCCCCCGGCGGAGCGGTCCGGGGGTGGCTGCGCCAGCCAGCGCAGCCAGCCTTCGACGAGCAGTTCGAGGTGGCTGCGCAATGGATTGGCTCGGTCGTGGAAAGGCAGGTGGGTTCCCAGCGCTCCGACCCGGCTGCTCTCCCGCGCCCAGGACAGTCCGGTGAACCGGGTCGGATCGAGACCGATGTAGCGGCGTTCGACGCAGACGATGCGTCCGCACGGCGGGGCGGCCGCTTCGTACCAGGCGTCCCAGACCGGCACTCCGGCGGCCGGTTTCCAGGTGTAGGCCCCGGTCCCGAACGAACGGAAGGCGGGATGCCCGGCAAAGGTCAGGTGCCCCCGCAGTTCGTGCTCGCCGACCGGACCGGCGTACGGTTCGCCCGGGCTCGAGCGGGGGGGCTCCTCTTCGAGCCCCAGCAGGGGCAGAGCGGCCAGAGCGGTACCGGTGAGCAGCAATGCCGTACCGGCTTCGATCCTTTCGGCCAGCATACCGGTGACGGTTTTCAGCACAGCGGTGTCGGGGGGCAGCGAGCGGGCGGCATGCCACCAGAGGATGTCGACCTCGCCGGTGCCGGCCTCGGCGACGGGCAGCAGCCGGGCCGCAATGCCGGACCGCTCGCAGATCCAGCCGTAGGCGTAGCGTTCCGATTCGCTCAGGCTGCGCAGCCCGGCGCCCGGGGCGATGAATCCGACCCTCAGCATCAGGTCTGGACCGGGATGACGAGTCCGGCCGAACGATCCCCTTCGGCGACGACGGCGCCGTCGACCGCAACCCGGGCCCGGGAGCCTTCGAGCTGGACATCGAGCAGGTGACCGCGCCAGGGTATGCCCCGGCAGTGCAGCCGCTCGATCCCGGTCGGCAGGGGGTCGAGTTCGAGCCCGCTCTCGGCGGCGGCCTCGACATCGGCCCCCTCGAGTTCGGGTGGATGCAGTCCCACCGCCCCCTGCAGGATGGGATCGAGAAGCCATGAATGCAGGTAGTCGTCAATACCGCGGTAAAAACAGGGCCGGCCGGTATACGGATGATAGTGTTCGAAGGTGTTGGGCCGTTCGGGATCGCCGTCGGTGAAGAGCATTGTCACGAATCTTTTCAGAAAGTGGGCGGCGTGAGGCGCCAGGCCGGCATCGAGAGTACGGGCGGCCCGCAGCAGGGCGTCGAAGACGTGGGAATTGGTCATCGGCCAGACCCGCCCGTTCCAGGGACAGTTCATCCGCTTCCCCTTCCAGCGCGCGTCGGGGTCGAACCAGGGATCGTCGGCGCTGGTGGCGGGCACCGGAAAGGGGGTCCAGAACTGGTCGGGATCGAGCAGATGTTCCCAGATAGCGACGGTGTGCTCGACCCCCGCGATATCGGTCATGAAGGGATAAAAGCCGACCGCCGCCTTCACCCCGGTCGGTTCCATGGTGCGTGGATCGACGTCGCTGAACCACTTCTCGTCCTCGTCCCACATCCGCTCGCGCACCGCGACCGCGATCCGGTCGGCCCCCCGGTCCCAGTCGTCGGCTTCTGCCTCCCGCCCCAGGCGCCGGGCGAAACGGGCCAGGGCGCGTTTGAGGCGGTAGACATAAACGGTGGCGTCGATCGCCTTGAGCCTGATGTTCGGTACCCACCCGACCGTGTCGGCCTCAGAATGCACCGCCATGTATCGGCTCATGTACTCCTGACCGGTCTCGTAGTGGCTGACGATATCGTAGAGCCCCGACTGCTCCCGATCGCGTTCGGTGTCGAAGAAGGCCGCGTAGCGGCCGAGCGGCTCGTAGATCCGCTCGATCCAGACCGGATCGGGATGGACGGCGTCCACGGCCAGGGCCGCCGCCCCCCAGTCAGCCAGGTAGAAATCGCTTTTACGGTCGGTATTGTGATAGATGCGACCGGGAAAGGAGCCGTCGGGGAGCTGGTTGGCGATGAAATTGAGCAGGCTGCCCTGCGCCGCGGTCGGGGAGCGGCGCCAGCGCAGATCGCGCATGTGGGCGTGGGCCGAGTAGGCGATCGGGATCCGGAAGTACCCGATTCCCTCGCAGACGTGCGGCTGCTCCTGGCGCCCGTGTCCGCCCCGGCCCTCGAGCAGGCGCAGGGCGTAACAGCGGTGCCTGAAAGCCGCGGCCAGGCAGGGATCGGACGATTCCAGAACCGGGCTGTCGGCCAGCGAGCGGTCCCAGCTGCGGGCGCTGTGCCGCAGCAGCACCCCCGGCACGCTGCCTCCGAAAGGTACCGGCCCTTCAACATCCGGTTCGGCGCTCGCGACGCTCTCCCGCTCGGCCTGGATGAGTTCGACCCAGGCCGGATGGTCGCGCACCGTTTCTGCGCCCGCCTCGACCCGCTCGCTCGCGACGGCGGTTTCCCCCGTCTCGCCGAGCACGTCGAAGGCCGCCAGGACGGTGTCGCGCCCGTCACCCACCCCCTCGAGTTCGACCGCCAGACCGGCGTAGTAGAGTCCGTGGGGGGCGTTGCCCGACTGACGCACGTCCCCCGGCAGACCGGGTTTCTCCCACGGCCCCGACCACGGCGTCAGACCCCAGTGCGGCTGGGCCGGACGCCCTTCGGAGAACTGCACCGCCCACGAATCGGCGGGACGGTCCAGGCTCAGGCGGCAGCGCAGTTCCAACCGCGGGTGGTTGGCGGGCATGATGGTACGGGTCCAGAGCACCCCCCACTCTCCGGCGGCGAAATCGCGCGCGCTGGTTTCCTGACCATCGGGCAGAACGTAGAGACCGCCGGTATCGGGCTGAGCGGTCCACACCACCAGCCAGAGCCCTCCTTCCCAGGCCGCGTCGTCACCCTCGACGGTGACCTCGGCACAGAGCAGGTCCTCCTCGGTCACGGCCAGGGCTTCCCAGGCGGTGACTTCGCCCCGACCGCCGCCGGTGAAGCCGTCGTCTACGGGCGAGCCATGCAGGGACAGGCCGGAGGGTTCGAGCAGAGCCGAGAGACCGGCCGGCGACCAGGCCAGCCGGCTGCGCTGCAGCGGCCAGGGGCGGCCCCGGGCGTCGAGCAGGGTCCAGGTGAAACAGGGGAAGAGAGCGCGGTTGAAGTAGTGCACCTCATCCCACAGGCCGGGATGCCGGAGCCAGACCGGAAAGGGGGGACTCCACAGCAGGCGATCTCCGCCCCCGAGGTACCACTTGTCGCTGCGGGCGATGGTGTGCATAACCCGAAACGTTACGGAGCCCTTCCGGCAACGTCAAGACAGGCCGCTCGGGTACCCCTGCGGTCGTTCCCCCACTGGCGCTCGCCTCCGACAGACCGTACCTTGGTGGCCGCCGAGTTGAACCGAGCACAGGGAGGACGATCCATGGAGAGAAACGCCCGCTGCCGCTGGGTCGAGGGGTACCACTTCGAAACCGAGAGTCACACCGGCAAGCCGATCCGCCTCGACGGGTGGAAGGACCGCGAGGATCCCGAAACCGGTCCCACCCCGACCGAGCTGCTCCCCATCGCCCTGGGCGCCTGCACCGGCATGGATGTGATCCATATCATGGGCAAGATGAAAATCGAGCTCGACGCCTTCGAAGTCGAGGTCACCTCCACCCTGCCCGATTCCTATCCCAAGCGTTTCGAGACCCTGACGGTCCTCTATCACTTCACCGGCTCCGATCTGGATCCCGACAAACTGGAGAAGGCGATTCGTCTGAGCCGCGACACCTACTGCATCGTCAGCCAGTCGCTCATTCCCGGGGCCGAGATTTTTCACCGCTATACCATCAACGGCGGTGAGCCGGTGGAGGTTGCCGACTGATCGACGGTAACCGGCCCGCTGTTCACCCCTTCATGCCGGTCAGGGCGATGCCGCGCACGAAATAGCGCTGGGTAAAGAGAAACAGCAGAATCAGAGGCACCACCGCGGTCACCGCGGCCGCCATCTGGAAGGGCCAGTTGGTCTCGAAGGCACCGTGGAAGGAAGCGATCCCCACCTCGACCGGACGCATCTGCAGGCTGCGGGTCACGATCAGCGGCCAGAGAAACGACTGCCAGGTGGCCACGAAACTGAAAACCCCCAGGGTGGCCAGGGCGGGTTTGGACAGGGGCAGGGCGATCCTGAGCCAGATGGTGAATTCCCCCGCCCCGTCGATGCGGGCCGCGTCTTCCAGATCGCGCGGCAGGGTCAGGAAGAACTGCCGCATCAGGAAGATCCCGTACACGCTCACCAGTTCGGGCACGATCAGGCCCCAGTAGGTGTCCACCCCCCCCGCCATGCTCACCAGCAGGAAGCGGGGAATGATGAGCACGATCACCGGAATCATCAGGTTGGCCAGGAAGAGCACGAAGAGACGGTCGCGCCCGGGGAAGGTGAGCCGCGCGAAGGCGTAGCCGGCCAGCGAGCAGATCAGCAGCTGTCCCGAGACGATGCAGACCGCCATGATGGCCGAGTTGAGGAAGAACTGCCCGAAGGGCAGGGCGGTCAGGGCCTCGGGGTAATTGCTCCACTGCACGATCTCGGGCACGAGGCGGGGGGGGAAGCTGAAGACCTCGAAGGAGTCCATCAGGCTGGTCGAGACCATCCAGAGGAAGGGGGCCAGCATGGTCAGACCGCCCACGACGAGCACGGCGTAGGTCAGGCCGTCGCTCAACCGGGCCAGGGGCCCGCGCACCACTGCGAGTTCGACCCCCCGATCAGACATAGGAGACCTCCCGCCCGGCCAGACGGAACTGCAGCAGGGTCAGCAGCATGACGATGACGAACAGCACCCACGACATCGCCGCCGCGCTGCCCATCCGGAACTGATCCCAGGCCGCCGAATAGATATGGTAGACGACTACGTCGGTGGCCCGCACCGGTCCTCCGTCGGTCATGATGTAGACCTGGGTGAAGACCTGAAAGGAACCGATCAGGCTGGTCACGAGCACGAAGAAGATGGTGGGCTTGAGCAGGGGCAGAGTGATGCGGAAAAACCGGCGCACCGGTCCCGCCCCGTCGATCACCGCCGCCTCGTGCAGGGTGTGGGGAATGCCCTGCAGGCCGGCCAGGAAGATCACCATCTGATAGCCCATGCTGATCCAGATCGCCATCAGCATCAGGCTCACCAGGGCGGTCGCGGGATTGGTCAGCCACCCCGAGCCGTCCAGGCCGAAGAGCCCCAGGGCGACGTTGGCCAGGCCGAAGTCGGGATTGTAGATCCACTCCCAGACCATCGCAATGGCCACGAAACTGGTGATGGAGGGCAGGAAGAACAGGGTCCGGAACAGACCCACACCCCGCCGGGGCCGGTTCAGGAGCAGGGCCAGCCCCAGGGCCAGGGCCATCGAGACCGGCACGTGCAGGGTATAGAGGAAGGTGATCGCCAGGGAGTGGCGGAAATCGGCGTTGGCCACCAGCTCGGTGTAGTTATCCAGGCCGACGAAGGGTTTGGCACTTTCCACGATGCTCCAGGAATGGAAACTGATGAAAAGGGCAAAGAGCATCGGACCCAGAAAGAAGACCAGCAGGCCGAGCACCGAGGGGCTGAGAAAAGCCCAGGCGGTGAAGGTGGTGCGCAGGGTGCGGGGCCGGTCGAGGTTGGCGGCCGTGAGCAGGACCAGAGCGGCCCAGAAGACCATCAGCACGAAAGCGCCCAGCAGGAGCAGTTCGGCCCCGAAGGTGTAGCGTTCCACGAGCCCCCCCGCGGCCAGAGCCTGCCGGACCGCCGCCGGTCCCGAGCCGAGCACGTCTTCGACACCCGCCTGCAGGCGGCTGCGCATCAGCAGGCCTCCGGCCACGACCGGAATGAGCGCCGGCAGGGCGAGCCAGGGGGCCCGGCCGCTTGTCGATCGCACGGCGGGCACCAGGGCGAGGGCGGCGAGCAGGGCCAGAGCGAGCAGCAGCAGGGCGAATCCATCACCGCGGCGCTCGAGTCCCTGCCAGGCCGACCGCGGCGCGCCGGCCGCAACGAGGCCGATCACATCCCAGGACTCGAAATCCTTCAGCGGCGCCACGGCGCCCAGAAATTCATCTCCCCCGCCCGTTGCGAAAGGCCGCGGCTGCTCCTCTCCAATGACGGCCACGATCAGTTCCTCGTCCAGATCGGAGGGCAGCAGGGCGCTCAGGGGAGCGGGCGAAACGACGAGACTGCGGCCTTCGACATAGAGGGCCGCTCCGAGATCGCCGGCGCGGCCCAGAGCCCGGGCGAGGGGGGCGCGGGCCGGGCGGACGGCCACCACCAGCGGGGCGGTGCCCGCTCCCGGGGGGCCCGCTCCGGCGGCGTCCGTGCGCACGCCGATGATGAGCTGCGGCCCGGCGGTGTCGAAACGATAGGCGGCCACGATTCCCTCGCGGTCGACCGCGTCGAGGAAGACCCGGCTCAGCTCCGGCGTCGCGTCGCCGGGAATACCGTCATCGGGTGTGAAGATCCCCGGTACCGTCTCCCACCCGGTCCGGGCCAGCGCGACGCGGACCGCGGCCGCTTCGATCCCTCTCCCGCTCCCCACGACGCGGGCTACTTCCCGCCGGGCCTCGTCGCGCACTTCCGCGACCGCCGCCGCAATCTCGAGCACCCGTTCCCGGCGCACCTGTTCGGACGCTTTCAACAGACGCCCGGCGAGCAGGGGCCCGAACCCGAACGCCCCGGCGGCCAGGGGCAGGGCCAGCGCCAGAACGGCCGCCGCCGTGCGGTGTCGGCGCAGCCGGGCGAGCAGGCGCCCGGCAAAGCCGCGCCCGGAGGCCGGGGAACCGGCTGGCTGCCGCATCATCGCCGGTTCTCCTCCCCCCCGGAGCCGGGCGGCGAACCGGGACGCGGCCGCAGGGCCGCCTCGACCTTGGGGGCCACCGCCGCGGTGGCCTTGGCCACGCTCTCGCCCCGGGCGTAGATGCGGTCGAAGATCTCCTCGAGCTGGCGGGCGGCTACCCGGTAGTTGTCGATCTGGGTGCCCCGGCTCGGCCGGGCGGTGGGGATGATGCGCAGAAAGGCGTCCCCCACTCCCCAGGGGTCGTTGCGAACGATCTCTTCGGCGATATGGGGCATGGCGGGAATCGCCAGTCCGAGCTCGCCGCGCAGTCGCTGGCACCGCTCATCGGCCAGAAAGGCGGCCAGTCGCACGGCCCACTGCCGGTGCCGGCTCCCCACCGGGACCGCCCACCCCGATTCGTACATGACCGTGACCGGGTCGACTCCCTCGGCGTGGGGGATATTGGCCACCCCGATCCGAACCCGCCCCTGTTGTACGTACTGCCCCAGCTTGGGGAGCCACCAGTGGCCGCTTTCGATCATCGCCACCCGCCCCACGTAAAAGAGGTTCTGCACCATTCCCGAGGTGCCCCGAAAGACCTCGGGGCGCGGGCTGAGCGCGTAACGCCGCCGCAGATCGGCCAGAAAACCGATGGTCCGGTTGACCGCTTCCGAATCGGTCCAGCCCACCGCCCGGGTACCGTCGGGACTGAAGACGGCACCCCCCCCGGCCCAGATCCACGGCTGCCAGGTGTAGAAGTAGCGGCCGACGTAGGCGCCGTAGATCTCGGGTTCGCCGTCGCCGTCGACGTCGCGCCGCACCGCGCGGGCCGCCGCCAGGAACTCCTCCCAGTTCCAGTTCACCCCCTCGGGAGCCACCCCGGCCGCCTCGAGCAGGTCGCGGTTGTAATAGATGACCATGGGAGTGAAGTCCTTCGGCCAGGCGAAGAGGGCCTCGCCGCGCCGCCCGATATCGAGCACGTGGGGGTAGAAGAGATCCAGGTCGAGCCCGACCCGCCGGGCGTAGGGAGCCAGGTTGATGAGCAGGCCGCGATCGGCGAAAGCGGGCAGATCGTCCGAATCCAGGAGCATCACGTCGGGTGGGGACCCCCCCGCCAGACTGACCATGATCTTCTCCTTGTAGTTCACCGTGACCGGCTCGTGGCGCACGTCCACCTCGGGATGAGCGGCTTCGAAGAGTTCGACCGAGCTTTCCATGATGGCCAGCTCCTCCTGGCTGGCCCAGGTCGTCACCCGCAGGACGGTACGCCCCTCGGCGCCGCGCTCGCCGGAACTGCAGGCGGCGGCCAGGAACAGGAAGAGAACGGGCAGGACGTGAATGCGGACGCCAGGGGATGGCGAAAGCCCGGGCGAATCGAGCGCGCGGCGGAAACGGAGCCTGAAAGAGAGACAGGAAGGGGAGGCGGAAGAGGAGGGAAGGGAAGCGATGCCCGGCCGGTACAGCCCCCCCACGGGTCAGTCGCCGGCCGGCTGCGGTTCGAGCAGCCCGCCCTCGGCGAGCGCCGCCCGGACTTCCTCTTCGTCGCCCTCGCTCAGAGCGCGCAGGGGCGGCCGGGGAAGGCCTCCCGAACCGCCGAGCAGGGTGGCGGCAGCCTTGATTCCGGGAATACCGAAGCGTCCCTGCACCGCCCGGGTCAGGTAGTTCAGTTCGACCTGCAGGGCCCGCCCCTGCTCCACCCGGCCCTCCTGCCCGGCTTCGAAGGCCGCCCCGCAGAGTTCGGGGACGACGTTGGCCATGGCCAGGATGGCGCCGCAGACTCCGGCCTCCGCGGCCGGGACGGCAAGCAGGGCGCTGCCGGTGATAACCCCGAACCCGGGCGGGGTCCGCTCCAGGTAGAGCTGGATCGTGCGCAGATCGCCCGAGGAATCCTTGATGCCGACGATGTTCTCGTGCCCGGCCAGGGTTTCGACCGCTTCGGGAGGAATCGGGACGCCTGTATTCTGAGGGATATTATAGAGGATGACCGGCAGCTCGACGGCGTCGGCCAGAGCGGTGTAGTGCGCCACCAGGGCGGCGGTATCCATCTGCGCGGCGTAGTAACAGGGATTGATGACCAGCTGGGCGTCGGCGCCGGCTGCGGCGGCCAGCCGGGCGTTGGCGATCGTGCTGGCCGTACTCTCGGCCCCGGTGCCGGCGATGAATGTCTGACCGGCCGCCCGGGCCTCAGCCACCGTGTCGTAGACGAGCCGACGTTCGTCATCGGTCACGAAGGGCGCTTCACCGGTCGATCCGAGCGCCACCACCCCGGCCAGGCTGCGCCCGCCGAGCCAGTCGAGCTGGGCCCGCAGGGCCGCCGGGTCCACGTCGTGGGCCAACGAAAAAGGGGTCACCACCGGAACGATGACCCCATCGAGAAAGGCCGGAGCCTGCATCGCCGACTCCGGAAATTACTCTTCTGCGGCCCCGAAGGACTTCACCGCGCCATCAACATCCTCGTGGGTATCGAAGATCGACATCAGCTTGGTGATCATGAGCAGGCTCTGGATCTTGTCCGAGGCGTGGGCCAGTTTCATGTCTCCGCCGTTGTTGCGCAGGGTGGTCAGTGCCCCCATCAGCGCTCCGAGGCCGGAAGAATTCAGCCACTTGACCTTGCTCAGATCGCAGACGACCTGCTTGACGCCGTCTTGCATCAGCTCACTGATATGATCGTGGAGTTCCTGCATCTCGGGGCCGCCCATCAATTTCCCCTTCAGGGTGATGATGGCGACGTTGCCCTCCATCGTCTCGTTAATCTTCACGCGTGATACCCTCCGCTCGGCACGAGCCGCTCCACGGTAGCCGTTGGAATCAACCCCACTATTCTCGCCATTGTACCCCGGCAAGTCAATGAATCATGGCACCCATACCGACGTTCCGCCGGCCGATCCGTGTATCGCTTCCGGGTCCGGCTCCGCTGCGCCGCTGCGGCCGGGCGCGGCGACGACACCATAGCGGTGGCTGTGGTGAGGAGGCGCAACGCCGCCGATGCGGATGCAGCAGAGTACGAATGACGACGAATTCGTGGCTCAGGGCACGACAATCTCTATCAGCCGCTCGGCCACGATCCGGGCGGCCTCGGCCCGGGCGCGGGGACCGGTGCCGGCCACGTGGGGGGTGGCGATGACGCGGGGATGAGTCAGCAGGGCGGTTGCGCCGGGGGGCTCCTCGGCATGCACGTCGAGGGCTGCGCCCCCTACCTGCCCGCTCTCGAGGGCGGCGAGCAGGGCCGCTTCGTCGATCAGGGCTCCCCGGGCGGTATTGACGACCAGAGCACCGCGGGGCAGCAGAGCCAGGCGGCGGGTGTCGAGCAGCCCCGTTGTCTCGGGTGTCAGAGGAGCGTGCAGGCTCACGATGTCGGCCTCGCGTAACAGATCCTCGAGACCGGTCAGTTCGACCCCGGCCGCAACAGCCCGGTCGGGCTCGAGCCAGGGATCGTGGGCCCGCAGGCGGACCCCGAAACTGCGGGCCCGAAGCGCCACCGCCCGGCCCACCCGGCCCAGGCCGATCAGGGCCAGGTTTCGCCCGGCGAGTTCGCTCCCTTCGTACCCGGCTTTCTCCCATCGGCCTTCGCGCAGGCCCTCAAAGAGGGGGGCCAGGCGCCGGGTCAGGGCCAGGATCAGAGCGAGGGTATGCTCGGCGACGGTCGGGGCATTGGCGCCCGGAGCGCTCACGACCGCGATCCCCCGCGCTTCGGCACCCGCGGTGTCGACCCGCTCGGTGCCCGAGCCGGGCCGGCCGATCGCCCGCAGCAGCGGGCAGCGGTCCATCAATTCGGCGGTCACGGGGGTATGACTGCGTACGATGAGGGCCGAGGCGCCCCGGGCCGCTCGTTCGGCTTCGGGGGTGAAATCGGGGAAGGCGCGCACTGACAGCCCGGCCTGTTCCAGAGAAGCACGCCCGGCGGGATCGAAGGGGCCGCAGATGACCACGGTCGGGGCGGGCTGGTTCACATTCACTCTCCCCTCCCCCGGTTGTTCGCCGGCGCCCTCCTGATCGGGGCTCTCCGGTTCCGGCTGCGGGCCGGACACCTCGGCCCTCTCGATACGCTACCGTATGTATGAAGCGGTGTGCTCAGTCCGGATCCGGCGGTCTTCCGCCCGCGGCCGGGGCGTGATCCCGGTCGAAAGCGTGGGCGGCCCGCTGGGCAGCCGCCGGGCCGCGGCCCGGTTCGACCGGATGGTCGAGATCGGCCAGGGCCAGTTCGAGCGCCGAAACACAGCCGATGGTGTCGTACAGGTCGTAATAGCCCATGTGGGCGAATCGGAGCAGTTTGCCCTTCATATGGGCCTGTCCGCCGGCGGCTTTGACGCCGTAGGCGTGCTCGAGCCGTTTGAGCAGGGCCGCCCCGTCGAGTTCTTCGGGCACCTTGATGGCGGTCAGCGAAGGAGTCGGATGAGCGGCGAAGGGGGCCAGACCCAGCTCGGGCAGAGCCGCCCGGAAGGCGGTCGCCTGGCGCAGGGCGTTGAGGATGAAACGCTCGGCGCCCACCTCGTCCTGGATGAAACGCAGGGCGGTCACGAGCGCCATGACCAGGTCGATGGCGGGGGTGAAGGCGCTGCGCCCCCCCGGTTTGCCCTGCCGGGCCAGATCGAAATAGAACCGCGCCGCTCCCGCATCCTGCTGCTGGCGCCGCACCGCCCGCTCTCCGAGACCGACCCAGGTCAGCCCCGGGCCCATCATGAAGGCTTTCTGCGAGCCCCCGACCACCACGTCCACGCCCCACTCGTCGGCCGTGAGGGGCGCAGCTCCCATCCAGCTCACGGCATCGGCGATGAGCAGGCAGTCGGCGGCCTCGCGGGCCACGGCCGCCATCGCCGGCAGGTCGTGGGCGGCCCCGGTACTGGTCTCGCTGGCCTGCACGCAGAGCGCTCGCGCCGCCGGGAAGCGCGCCAGTATCTCGCGCACCTGATCGGGCTGAGCCGATGCGCCCCACTCCACTTCGAGAACCCGGGGGACAGCGCCGTACGCTTCGAGAATTTCCCCCCACCGCTCGCCGAACTTGCCGGCGTTGACGACAATCGCCTCCTGCCCGGGTCCGACCGTGTTGACCAGGGCGGCTTCCATGCCGCCCGTACCCGAGGCGGCGATCAGGGCGACCGGACCCTCCAGACCCATCAGGGCGGCCAGGCGCTCCCGGCTCTCGGCGAAGGCGGCTTCGAAGGACGGGGTGCGGTGGTGCCACTCGGCTGCCAGGGCCGCCAGGCGGCCCGCCGGCAGGCTGATGGTGGGACCGGGGGTAAAGAGATGGGGCTTGGCGATTCCGGTCGGCAGGCCGGCCGGGATCGGGGGGAAGGGCTCGCTCATGCGCTCGCGTCCTCTCCGGTGTCGGTCAGGGCCCGTTCGAGCCGGCGCAGGCGCCGGTCCAGGCCCAGCAGGTAGACGAAGATCCCTCCCCAGATGAGGAGGACAGTCAGGGTGGCCCAGGTCAGATCACTCATCACATACCTCCCGCCGCAGCCGCCGCAGGCGGACGGCGATCGAGAACATCCAGAAGAAAAGCAGGGTAAAACCGGCCGTGGTGGCAAGCAGAACGAGCAGCATGCCGCCCGCCATACCGCCTCCCGAACCGGTCGTGAAGAGCGGATCGGGGTGCAGGGTGTCCATGATCCGGGGGACGGCGAAGATCAGGTACGGCACGGTCAGAAAAGCCAGAATGTTGTAGGCCGCGGCCAGCGTGCCCCGCAGGCGCTCCTCATCCACCGCCGCCCGCAGGGCGAAGTAGGCTCCGTAGAGCAGCAGCAGGATGACGATGCTCGCCTGACGGGGATCCCAGTTCCAGAACGCCCCCCAGGCCCGCCGGGCCCAGAAGGCGCCCGAGAGAGTGGCCAGTAGCGCAAAAAGCAGACCCAGGGCGGCGGCAGCCGCGGCCCGGTCGTCGGCTCCTGCAGCTCGGCCGCCGGCACGCTGACGTCTCAGCAGGTAGAGGACCGAATTGACCGTGGCCACCGTGAAAGCCAGCACCGCTACCCAGGCGGCGGGAATGTGAAACCAGGCGATCCGGCTCAGCTCGCCCAGCCCGCGGATCGGCGGCACGGCCGTGAAGGCGGCCGCTATGGCGGCCGCGAGCCAGAGACCGGTCACGACCGGCAGGACGGTTGTTGTGAGCCCGCGACGCACGGCTCATCCTTCCCAGATCGGGGTGAAGAGCAGGAAGCTTATCGTTACTGCGGCGCCGGCGAAACCGGCCAGTGAACCCAGATAGGGACCGAGCGTAGCGGGGGGCGCTCCGATCAGAGCCAGTTCGGTGCCGCGGACCGCGACCAGGAGCACCGGGAGCAGGATCGGGAAGGCCAGCACCCCGAAGAGCGGCCCCCGCAGGCGGGCCCGGGCGATGATCACCGCCACCAGGGTCGAGACCCCCGCCAGGCCGACGATCCCGATCGCGAGCAGGAGCAGAAAAGAACCGGGGGCGAGGACCGGAACGGCGAGCAGGGCCAGAAAGAGAGGGGTGACGAGCAGGGTCAGGGCCGTGAGCAACAGAATGTTGAAGAACAGTTTGCCCGCCAGCACGGCCGGCGGATCGGCCGCCAGACGCAGGGCCAGGGCGGTTCCGGTCTCCTCTTCCTGCACGAAGGTCCGGGCCAGACCGACCGAGGCGGCGAAGTAGAGCACTGTCCAGAGCAGGCTGGCCTGCACCACCGGTTCGAGGCTGCGGCCGCCGATTCCCCAGGAAACCACCGTCAGGGTCACCAGGGCGAAAAGGGCGATGGTGAGCAGGGCCGACCCGGCCCGCACTTCACAGCGCACCTCCTTGACCAGCACCGCCAGGGCCGCGCCGGCCAGACGCCCTTCAGCCGAGACGGACTTCGACATCGCCCAGCTCCCTCTCTGTTTCGACGGTGGTGGCGACAACGATACCGCAGCCTTCGCTGCGGGCCACGGCAATGAGTTCGAGCGCCAGGGCGGTCCCCGCCCGATCGAGGTTCTGCCCCGGCTCGTCGAGCAGCAGGGCCGGGGGGGACCCGAGCCGGGCGAAGGCCAGGCGCAGGCGCTGGACCATGCCGGTCGAATACTCCGCCACCCGGTCGCCGGCCCGGGTTCCGAGACCGACCTCTTCGAGCCGGGTGTCGATCTCGGCCACAGCGACCGGCCGGCCCCGCAGACGGGCGAAGAAACGCAGGTTCTCGACCGCGGTCAGCTCACGGTAAAACGTGAGGTCGGGGCTCAGGAAACCGATCCGGCGCCGGCGCTCGGCCCGCTCCCAGGTCCGCCCGTGCTCGCTCCAGTGCACGGTCCCGGCATCGGGCCGTTCCAGACCGGCCAGAGTGCGTAGCAGAGTGCTCTTCCCGCTTCCGTTCGGACCGGTCACGATCGCGATCTCGCCCCCGGCGCACCTCAGCTCCAGGTCGCGGAAAACCGTGCGGCGGCCGTACTTCTTCTCGAGCCCGCTGACCGTGAGTTCGACCATGCCGGGGATCCTTAGACTCAGAGGACCTTGACCACCACCAGGGTGATGTCGTCGGCCTGCTCGCATTGACGGCAGTGGTTCATGACTGCGTTGCGCACCCCGTCGAGCACGTCTTTCGCGCTGCGGCCGATGAGAGTGGCGGCGGTATCGACAAGCCGCTCCTCGCCGAACATTTCTCCCCCGGGGCCCTCGGCTTCGATGACCCCGTCAGTGTAGAGCAGGACGATATCGCCCGCATCCAGCCGGCGGCGGCTCTCGTCGTATTCGGAATCCCTGAGGTAGCCCAGCACGATGCCGCCGTCGCTCAACGTCTCCGGTTCTTCGCCCGCCTTGATGAGCAGGGGCGCGAAATGGCCGGCGTTGGAGTAGTAGATGGTTCTGCCCGGCGTGTCGATGACGCCGTAAAAAAAGGTCGCGAAGCGCCCCAGCCCGAAGTTCTCGCACAGCAGGTTATTGAGCTGACGCATGATCTCGGGCAGAAAGAGCCCCTTGCGGGTCAGCGAACGGAACGAGGCATACAGGCTGGCCATCAGAATGGCGGCCGGCGTGCCCTTGCCCGAAATATCGCCGATCGCCACCCCCAGACGGCCCTCCCCGAGCGGTACCAGGTCGTAGAGGTCGCCCCCGATGCTACGCGAAGGTCTGAAAAAAGTGGCTACTTCGAGCCCTTCCACCTCGGGGGGCGAGGCGGGCAGCAGGGCCCGCTGGATCTCGCCGGCGATCTGCAGTTCCTGCTCCAGGTTGCGACGTTCCTGGGCGTCGAAGTAGCAGCTGGCGTTCTCGATCGCCACCGCGGCCTGGGCTCCGAAGGCCTCGAGCAGGCGCAGATCGCGCCGCCGGTAGGCCCGCCGCGCATCGGCTTCCAGGTTGATCACGGCGACGATCTCCCCCGCCCACGAGAGGGGCACGCACATTTCACTGCGGGTCCGAGAGCGGGCGTTGATGTAGCGCGGATTCTCCCGCACGTCGTCGACGATGACCGGTTCGTTGTTTTCGACCGCGAAACCCACCAGCCCCTGCCCGACCTTGAGCTGCAGGCGGTCGAGATAGCGCTGATCGTACCCCCGGGTGAGGTTGTACTCCATCTCCCCCGATTCGATATCGACTAAAAAGATCGCCGCGGCGTCGAACCCCACGACCTCCTGCAGGCCGTCCAGGATCAGGTTGAGCAGTTCCTCGCGATCGAGAGTGGCCGAGATCCGGCGCCCGATCTCGAAGAGCAGGTCTTTCTCGCGCGACTCCCGCCGGCCTTTCAGGGAGAGCCACAGGGTGATGAAGAGCAAGACCGCAGTGGCCACGAAGAGCAGTTCCACCCACCAGTGATAGATCTGGGGAGCGGTCACGTAATAGCGGTGCTCGATCCAGAGCACGACGACCAGCACCACCGCCGCAGCGATGAGGATGGTGCTGTTGATCAGGCGCTGTCGGCGACTCGGGCCGCGTTTCATCACTGCGTCACTCGCACCAGGGGATCGGGATACGGATGCGGGAACCGTACCGGTACCCGTCCGGAGTTTCCGGATGGGCATAATCTAGTGTCCATCCGGAAACTCCGGAAGGACACGATTGTGGTTCCCGAGGCGGAAACGAGGAATTTTCCGCGAGGTCAAGGAAGTCAACGGGTTGCGCGGAGGCGTACTGACTGTACGCCGCACAAGAAACCCGGCCGACTGACGCCGAGATCGCGGAAAAGAGCCGTTTCCGGACGGGAACTAATCTAGCCCGACCCGGGTTCTCATGCCAGTCCCGCCAGCCGGGCCAGGGCCCAGAGCCCCAATCCGGCCGCCACCGCCACCACCACCGCTCCCAGAGCGTTGGCGGTGCGCGAGTTGACCCGCTCGCCCAGCACCGAACGGTTGTTGGCGGCCCGGAGCAGAAAGAGGGCCACGATAGGCAGCAGCAGACCGTTGGCCGCCTGGGCGATCATGATCGCGGGTACCGGACGTACCCCGGCCGTACCGAAGATGATGCCGGTCGCCACCACCGCCAGCGCCACCGCCTTCGGGCGCCGGGCACGCAGGGTCGGCTCCCAGCCGGCGATTCCGGCTGTGGCCCAGGCTGCCGCCATCGGGGCGGTCAGACCCGAGCTGAGACCGGCCGCGAGCAGGCCGATCGAGAAGAAGATGGTGGCGGTTCGGCCGAGCAGGGGCTCGAGCTGCACCGCCATGTCGCCCGCACTGGCGATCTGGGCTCCGGAGCCGGGACCGGTCCAGAAGGCTCCGGCTGCGGTCAGAACGATCGCGCCCGAGATCAGGCCCCCCAGCACGATGCTCACGGCGGCATCTGTGCGGGCGAAGCCGAGCTCGCCGCGCCCGAAGCGCTCGCGCACCGCCGCCGCGTGCAGAAAGAGGTTGTAGGGCACCACCGTGGTGCCCACCAGCGCGATCACCAGATAGATGTCGCCCCCCCCGGCCAGCGAGGGCCGCAGGGCTCCTGTCAGGGCCGGGAGGACCGCAAAGCCGGTGATCAGCAGGGTGGATACGAAAGCCAGGCTCATCAGCAGGACGGTCCCGATCAGCAACGCTTCGAGAACCCGATAGCTGCCGGTCAGAAGCAGCGCGGCCGAACCGAGCCCGATCAGCAGCACCAGCAGGCGGGGCGAGAGGGGCACCAGGCTCTCCAGACCGAGCGCCGCTCCGAGCAGGTTGCCGGTTTCGTACGCGGCGCAGCCGAAGGTCACCGCCGTCAGCACCAGCCCGCCCACCACCCAGCGTGACACCGGTGAGGCGAATTCGGCCCTGATGGCCTCGGCCAAGCCCAGTCGCCCCACCACGCCCAGTCGCAGGCTCATCTCCTGCAGAACCAGGGTGGCGATGATCGAGAAGGTCAGGGCCCAGAGCAGGGTGGGACCCGCCCGGGCGCCGGCCAGCGAGCAGGTCGTGACCGTACCGGGTCCGATAAACGCGGCGGCGACCAGGGCGCCGGGGCCTATTTTCAGCCGACCGCTTCTCACCCGGCCGCATCCGATGCGACGGCGATCATCGAAATCTCGACCCGGGCGTCCAGTGGCAGACGAGCGACCTCGATGCAGACCCTGGCCGGGGGCAGGGTCGAGAAGTAGCGGGCGTACTCGGCGTTGAAGGCGGCGTACTCATCCAGATCGGCCAGGTAGACTGTGGCCCGCACCACGTCGCTGAAATCCAGGCCGGCGGCGGTGAGCAGGGTGCGCAGGTTCTCCATCGCCTGGCGGGCCTGACCGATGGTTCCCCCCTCGACCATCTCCCCGCTGGCGGGATCGAGCCCGATCTGACCCGAGAGAAAGAGCATGTTCCCCACTTGTACGGCCGGGGTGTAGGGGCCGACCGGCGGGCTCGAACCTGGCGGTATTACGGCCTGCTTGACGCACAGGGCCTCCGGGATGCCGGCGGGAGCCGGGTCGGGACGGGAGGAGCGGACGAGCATGAAAAACCCCGCCGCGCAAAACAGGACGACGGCGACAAGAAGGGGAACAACTCGGGGATTCATCACGTGGCCTCCAGCCTGGCAGTGAAAGGAGGGCGAGGATCCGTTGCGGGCGCTCCGTTACGGTCGCTCCGTCACGGGCGGTCCGTCAGCGACAGTTCGTCACTACCGGTCTGATCAGGGCGGTCTGTCACGGCGGGGGAGGGTTCTCGGCTTCGCCGGTCATCGGTACGAAACGGACCGAGATACCCCCTTCGCGGGTGATGGTGCCGTCGGGATCCTTGGTAAAAAGCATCAGTTCCTGGTAGTAGGTGCCGACCGGAATGACCATGCGGCCGCCGACGGCGAGCTGGTCCACCAGGGGTTGCGGCACGTGGTCGGGAGCGGCGGTGACGATGATGGCGTCGAAGGGGGCGTGCTCGGGCCAGCCGCGGTAGCCGTCGCCGATCCGGATGCGCACCCGGCCGTACCCCAGACGGTCGAGGGTCTCGCGGGCCTGGACCGCGAGCGGTTCGAGGATCTCGATCGAGTAGACGCTGTCGACCAGAGTGGCCAGAACGGCGGCCTGGTACCCCGAGCCGGTACCGATCTCGAGCACCTTGTCCCCCCGCTCCAGTTCGAGGACCTGGGTCATGAAGGCGACGATATAGGGCTGGGAGATGGTCTGCCCGTGGGCGATAGGCAGGGGCTGGTCGGTGTAAGCCAGGGCGCGCTGGCCGGCGGGGAGAAACTCGTGCCGGGGTACGGTGCTCATGGCCCGCAGCACCTCGGGATCGCTGATGCCGCGCGGCTGCAGCTGCCGCTCGACCATGCGCAGGCGGGCGTCGTTGAGCACGTCACGATCCTGCTGGGCGGCCTGTTCGGCGCCCTCGCCCGAGGCACAGGCCGCCAGAACGATCAGGACGGCTCCGGCCCCCAGACGTACGATGCCCCCGCACCCGTCCCGACGCGGCCGCATGGCGCGCGCGGGCATCTCACGATCGGGGGCGAGGGCTCGCGGGGGCATCCCCGGATCCTCCTCGATTACAGCAGAGCGTCGAGCTTTTCGGTAACGACCCTCTTGGGAGCAGTGCCGATGAGCTGGTCGACGAGCTCGCCGTTCTTGAAGTACAGCAGCATGGGGATGCTGCGGATACCGAACGAGGCGGCCACGTTCTGATCGGTGTCGACGTTCATCTTGGCCGCTTTGGCCCGCCCCTCGTATTCGACGGCGATATCCGCGACGATCGGTGCGATCTGCTTGCAGGGCAGGCACCACTCGGCCCAGAAATCCACCACCACGGGCACCTCGCTCTTGAGGACCTCCGCCTCGAAAGAGGTGTCGGTCACATGAACAGGTTCAGCCATACTCGGCTCTCCTTCACCCTCAGGATCAGCCCACCTGCTTCTGTATGCCGTCTCTCCTGCCCGCTTCAGCGGTCGACGGGCATGATGGCTTGCAGGATCGGCACCCACCCCGAATCGGGATACAGGTCGATGAAGTACTGCTCGACATAGGGCCGGGTGTAGCTCTCCTCGATATGGAACGACTCGTTCTCCAGCTTCGGCCGCGGGGTCCAGTAGACCACCCCACCGCCCATGATACTGAAAATGGAGTGCTGGAAGTTGAAGACGTTCATCCTCTCGGTGAAGTGGAAGTACTCGCCGGTGAAGGAGAGCGGATGGTTCGGGTTGCCGGTGTAAACCCAGCGTTCGTTGGGCATCCGCAGCTCGTTCCAGATCGTCCACGAGCCGCCCCGGTTACCGCTGTTGCGAACACCCTTGAGGGTATAGCGGCCGTAGGGCAGGTTCTCGACGCAGAAGTAGCCGTCTTCATCGGCCCACACGTTGTAGCCCCTGCGCGTGATGCTGCCCTCTTCCTCGATATCGGCCATGATCAGGACCTCGGTACCCGAGGTGTATGATTCGCGGTGGGGCCCGATACCGACGACGTTCTCAATGATGATCGAACCGATGACGAGAACCTTGCCCTCTTCCGGCTCGGTCAGTGTGGTGGAAAGACCTCCGCCGCAGCCGGCGAGGGTGAGTACGGCCACGGCCAGCAGAGCAGCGCAGACTCCGGTCGCATGCCGGGGAGTGATTGTGCGCATGAGTGATCTCGCTCCTTTACGTACGTCCCGTGAAGCAGATGTTGTATACAAACGGAATGCCCCCGCCCGTGTCAAGCAGCGAGCCGAACGGCCGGCAGCGGTCCCGCAGATCGCTGTGTCCCGACAGCATTCATGGACTCACCCCCGGGGCACCCGTATACTATACTATCGAATGGACGATCCGACCCACAGGAACCGTCATCGGGAACAGTAAACGCCCCCGACGCACTTTTCGTCGAAAACGTGGGGCATACAGCCCTCTGGCATTTTACGCTCCGCGGCGAGGCTGTGCATCACCGGCGGCCTCAGGCCGGAAGGAGACCGATTTTCATGCTGCACGCCACCCTGCGTTCCTCTGCTCGACGCCTTGCTCTGGGCGTCGTTCTCGTCCTGCCTGTCCTGGTCCTGCCGCTCCAACCGGCCCGGGCCCAGGATGTCGATTCCATCTACCGCTTCGGGTTGACCCAGCTCGAAGAAGGCGATATCGAGAACGCCATCAATACCTTCCGCAAGGTTCTCGAACTCAATCCCGGCTACGCCCTGGCCCATTCCAGTCTGGGCTACATCTACCTGCAGCGCGAGAACGATACCCTGGCCCTGGCCTCGTTCGAGCGGGCGCTGGATCTCGATTCGCGCCTGGCCGCAGCACACAACGGGCGGGGCATGGTCCTGGCCAAGGATTCCCAGAGGCACCGGGAGGCTCTGCGCAGTTTCGAACGCGCCCTCGAACTGGAGCCGGATTACCTGCAGGCCCATTACAACCTGGGGACGACCCGCACCGAAATGGATGACATGCGCGGCGCGCGCGAGGCCTTTGAGGCCATCCTGGCCATCGAACCCGATTTCAGCGACGTCCACTACCGCCTCGGCCTGCTGGCCATCGAAGCCGAGGATCTTACAGAAGCCGAGGAGGAGTTCCGGGCCCAGTACCGGTTAACTCCCAACCACCGCGAGAACCGCCTCGAACTCGGCCGGGTGTACTTTCTCTCCGAACGCTACAGCGACGCCGAAAACATGCTCCTGCCGATGGTCAACCAGTTCCCCGATTTCGTGCCGGCCATGCTCCTTTTGGCCGACGTCTATCTGGCGGTCGAGGATTACACCCGGGCCAACCAGCTCTACCTCATGTCGTACCGTGAATTCACCGACGAAGAGACCGCCGAGCGGCTCTGGCGCGACGTGGTCGATATCGCCACCGACGCCGAGCGGCGCGAGTACCGGGAAACCCCGCTCGAAGAAATGACCGACTTTTTCCGCCGCTTCTGGCGCAAGCGCGACTTCGATCCCACCAATCCCGAGAACAACTCCCGGATGGTCGAGCACTACGCCCGCCTGCGCTACGCCCGGCAGTACTTCCGCAGCCCGGTGCACCCCGGCGGGTACGACGACCGGGGCCGGGTATGGGTCAAACACGGACCGCCCGATGACACGGTCGAATTCCCCGCCGGTGATGCCGAGACCCGACCCAACATCAGCTGGGTCTACTGGTCGGGGCGCGACGAGCGGCTGATCATCCACTTCGTCGACCGCGGCCAGGGCTATTTCGAGCAGGTCATGAGCCTGATGGAGGCCTCCGAGCGCACGCCACTGACCATCATGCCCGAGGTGCCCGAGGGCGGTTCTCAGCCTGAAACGTCCGAACTCACCATGGACCAGATCCCGATCAACATCTACCGCGAGCGCGCCATCATCGATCCGATGTACGACCGGATCGCCAACAAGATGGAGGAGCTGATCCGCAACGCCCAGGGAGCGGGAGGCGGGGTCGAGGTGGCCAGTGTGGATTACAACCAGCTCGAGCAGATGCTCGAGGACGAGCAGATGGAGGTCATGCGCGACGTCTCGGTGATCGAGAGCACCTCGAGCTATGCCAATATCGATCCCGTCGATCCGCTGGCCTTCCAGTTCTACACCGCCGCCTTCAAGGACATGCAGGGGCACACCCGGATCGAGGTCTACTACGGCGTGCCCACACTCGAACTCGAACTCGAGCGTTACGGCGAGGGACAGCGCGCCCGGGTCGACCTGGGGATCGGGATGTTCGACGAGAACTGGAACGAGATCGTGAGGACCAACGAGATCCGCGAGTTCCAGTCGACCGGCAGTGTCGAGCAGATGGAGGGCACGGTCATGGTCGACATGAACATGCTCCGCACCCTGCCCGGCTCCTACAACTTCGCCATCAGCGTGACCGATATGAATTCGGGGCGCATCGGGGTGGTGCGCGACAGTCTGGTGGTCGAGGACTTCGCCGGCCGCAGTCTGGCCATCAGCGACATCGAGATGGCCGGCCGGATCAGCCAGCGGCGGGGAGGGCGGTTCTGGCGCGAGGGGGTCGAGATCATCCCCCTGCCCACCCGGACCTATACTCTGGAGCAGGAGATCTACATCTACTACGAACTCTACAACCTGGCTAAGGACGAATTCGGCACGACCGCCTTCCAGGTCACCTACAGCGTCGAACCGGCCGATGAGAGCCGCCGGCAGAATATCCTGGCTTCGGCCTGGCGGGGGCTGGGACGGCTGGTCGGGATCGGGCGCAGTCAAGCGGTCGCGATCGAACTCGATGTCGAGTACGGCATCAGCGCCCAGGAAAACAAGTGGCTTCAACTCGAGTTCGATGCCCCCAAACCGGGTCTGTATCTGCTCTCGCTGACCGTGAGGGATCTGATTACCGACACCGAGTACAGCCGCACCCAGCAATTCATGGTCACGCCCGCTCCGGGAGGCGACGAAGGCCGGTAGAGCCGATAAGACAGAGCCGACAGGATTCGCGCTGCATATCCACGGGTGAAAAAAGCCCGGTCACC